>JBMFOB010000001.1:0-133905 GCA_049969855.1 Bathyarchaeia archaeon
GTTGAAGACCCAACGAGATTCGGCATAGCAGTACTAGATGAAAAAGACAACGTCGTCAAACTAATCGAAAAACCAAAAACTCCGCCAAGCAACCTAGCCCTAGTAGGCGTTTACATTTTCTCAAACAAAATCCACAAAGCCATAGAACGAATAAAACCTTCATGGCGAGGAGAACTAGAAATAACAGACGCCATACAAGAAATGGTAAACCAAGGCTGGAAAGTGAAAGCTGAAAAACTTGACACTTGGTGGCTTGACACAGGCAAAAAAGACGACATATTATACGCTAACGCCAAAATCCTAGACGAATACATAAAACAGGAAATAAAAGGCGAAACTATAGAAAGCAAAATTGAAGGAAGAGCCACAATACAAAAAGGCGCAAAAATAATAAACAGCACAATAAGGGGACCCGCCATAATAGGCGAAAACTGCACAATCCAAAACTCATTCATAGGGCCATACACAAGCATAGGAAACAACACAACCATAACAGAAAGCTCAATCGAATACAGCGTAATCCTAGAAAACACCCAAATCAAAAACATAGACCACCTAGAAGAAAGCCTCATAGGCAGAAACGCAAAAGTAACAAAAAACAGCAGAAAAGGAACCATAAAACTTCACATAGGAGACTACTCAGAAGTCGAAGTCTAAACCAAGAAAAAGGTAATAAAATGAAAAAAATGGTGAAGTTTACTCCACACGCTAAAGAAAAACTTAGAAGACTAATAAAATTACAGGTCACTAAACAAAAAGTCATTGAAGCCATTGAAAACCCCGAAATCCTCACAGCAGGCTATTTCGGACGGAAAATTGCTCAATCAAAACTTACACCCGAACTAGTATTAAGAGTCGTCTATGAAGAAATAGATAATAAGCTCTGGATAATAACAATTTATCCAGCTAAGAGGGAAAGGTACATATGAAAATAACTTATGATGGAGTCGGCGACACACTGAGCATCCTCATAAAAAAAGAACAAATAGCCTATGGAGAAGAACATGGACCCGTCATTGTAAACTACAACGAAAAGGGGAAACCCGTTGAAATTGAAATACTAAATGCCAGCAAATTCTTAGGCGAATTTTTATCAACCATCATCAAAGCAAAAGCCGGAGAAAAACAATTAGAAATAACCGCATGAAACAGCCAACCTTAAACAAAAATGGATAAGAGACAAATCTTTTATAACATAGCCCAAGAAAACCTATCCATAACCATAGAGGTACAAATATGAAAGAATATTCGCTTAAAGGAGTAAAAGTTCAAGAAATAAACATAATACCAGACGAAAGAGGCTTTTTCGCAGAAGCCCTAAGGCAAGACTGGAAAGACCTAATCGAAGAAGAATGGATAGTGCAGACAAATATAAGCTACAGCTATCCAAACATCGTCAGAGCATGGCACAAACATGAAAAAGGACAAGTGGATTACTTCCTCGTTTTAAAAGGCGCTATGAAAATCTGTGCTTATGAGGAGGAAACTGGGAAGATGGTTGAGATCATAGCCAGCGGAGAAAAACCCTCCATAGTGCGAATACCTGGAAAATACTTGCATGGAACCAAAACAGTCAGCAACACGCCTTCCCTAACGGTGTATTTTGTCACAAAACTTTATGATTACAAGAACCCAGATGAAAAACGCAGGCCATGGAACGACCCAAAAATAATCCCAACAGAAATAAACGGCAAAAAAGATGACCCAAGAGTCGGCAAACCATGGGACTGGTTCCAACCACCACACAAATAGGAGAAACAAACCTTGAAAGTATTAGTAACGGGTGGAGCAGGCTATATCGGTTCTATTCTTTCTCGACTTCTACTTGAGAAAGGCTACGATGTAACGTGTTTAGACAGACTATTTTTCGGAACAGACCCTATTAAAGATATAATGGACAAAATAAAACTAGTCAAAGATGACGTTAGATGGTTTAAGCCTGAAATCTTGAAGGGCATAGATGCAGTGTTTGATTTGGCTTCTCTTTCAAATGACCCAAGCGGAGAACTTGACCCTCAAAAAACTTTGGAGATAAACTATAAGGGAAGAGTGAGAGTAGCCAAGCTTTCGAAAAAACATGGAGTAGCCAGATATGTTTTAGCTAGCACATGCAGCGTTTACGGATTTCAGGAAGGCATTTTAACAGAAGAATCTAAGCTTAATCCACTAACAACGTATGCAAAGGCTAACGCACTCGCAGAAAAAGAAATCCTACCATTAGCAAGCAAGTCCTTTACAGTAACCGCCTTAAGACAAGCCACAGTTTATGGTTTTTCTCCAAGAATGAGGTTTGATTTGGCGATAAACGGCATGGTTCTGGGCTTCTTCAAAAATGGTAAAATACCAATAATGAGAGATGGCAAACAATGGCGCCCCTTCATCCACGTGAAAGATACATCAAATGCCTTCATCACCGTTTTGGAAGCAGACCAAGACCTTGTCAACAACCAAATTTTTAATGTTGGCAGTGATGAACAAAATGTTCAAATCTTCGATTTAGCAAAGCTTGTGGCGGAATCCATTAACTTGCCATTTAATTATGAGTGGTACGGTTCACCAGACACCAGAAGCTACAGAGTAAGCTTCAACAAAATAAAGGAAACATTAAACTTCAAGCCTCAATACACGCCAAAACATGGAGCAAAAGAAGTTTTCGACGCTCTAAAAGAAGGAAAATTAAACGCTGACGACCCAAGAACGATAACGGTCAAATGGTACAAGCATCTGCTTGAAACTCACGCATTCATAAAGGACATCGAGATTAAAGGAGCAATCTTATGAAAATAGTTGTCATAGGCTCAACAGGACAACTTGGCACAGACCTTATGAAAGCGTTAAAACAGGAACATGAAACAATAGGCTTAACACACCAAGACATAGAAGTGACCGATTATAATTCATGCCAAATCTTGAAGAAACATCGCCCAGATGTTATTGTAAATACGGCTGCATTCCACAAAACCGACCAATGCGAAGAAGAACCCATAAAAACCTTTACAGTAAACGCCATAGGAGCAAAAAACATAGCTACAATATCAAAAGAAATTGAAGCAACAACCATATTCATAAGCACAGACTACGTCTTCGACGGCTCCAAAAGTGAGCCATACACAGAAGACGACCTTCCAAATCCAATTAACACTTATGGAATTTCAAAACTTGCCGGCGAACTCTACACAAAACAAAACCCTAAACATTACATCATCAGAGTTGCAAGCTTATTCGGTGTGGCTGGAGCCAGCGGCAAAGGCGGAAACTTTATCGAAACAATGATAGCTAAAGCCAAGAAAAATGAATCAATAAGTGTTGTAGATGACATGTGGATGAGCCCAACATACACAAAAGACGCAGCCTCAACCGTAAAAAAGATAATAGAAGCAAAACTTCCTTTCGGAACATACCACGCAACAAACCATGGCTACTGCACATGGTTCCAATTCGCAAAAGAAATATTCAAAATCACAAACCTAAACCCAACTCTAACACCTATCAAAACTAACCAGCTTCAAATGAAAGCAAATAGACCACAATTTTCACCATTAAAAAGCATAAAACTTCCAAAATACGGCATAAAAATGAGAGATTGGAAAGAAGCCCTCTATGACTACTTAGTTGAGAAAGGTCATATAAGCCCAAAGTGAATAACTATTTCATGTAAGGTGAAAACAAGTTGCACATTGCCCAAATCGGAACAGGACGCGTAGGACGCCCCACAGCCTATACTATCATGTGCGCAGAACTTGCAGACACCATAACAGTATGTGATACGAAACCTGGGCTTGCCGCAGCCTTCGCCGAAGAGCTGAAACATGTCACAGCAAGTTTAGGGTTGGATGTAGAAATAAACGCTTGCGAAAAAGACGAGGAAGTTACAGGAGCCGACATTATTCTAATATCAGCTGGAGAACCCAGAATCCCAGGAGTTAAAATGACTAGGCGAGACTTAGCAGTGCAAAACGCAAAAATAGTGAAGCATATCGCCGAAGTCACATCTCCAAATAATCCAAGCGCAAAATACATTGTGATAACAAATCCCGTTGATGCAATGGCAATGGTTTGCAAGAAATATTCAAAGGCTCAATTCGTAATAAGCACTGGAACAAACCTTGAATCCCTAAGATTTCGATCTAAATTGGCAGCAACATTAGAAGCACCAGTGTCCAAGGTTCAAGGGTGGGTTGGAGGAGAACACGGAGATGCCGCAGTTATCCTTTGGACCACAACAAAAGTGGATGGTCTTCCAGTGGAAAGGTATGCTAAGTCAAAAAACAAAGTTTTGCGCAAAGACGAAGTAGAGTCTTACATGAAGACTATATCAAAGTTTGTGATCGACAACATTGGAGGCACAGAGTATGGTCCCGCAGCATCCTTCAGAGATATTGTTAGAGCTATGGTAAAAAATACGAGGGAAATCGTTTCTGTGGCAACTCCCATGAAGTTTGAGGGAATACCCGAACCAGTATTTGTTGGAACACCTGTAAAGCTTGGGCACTCCATTGGTCCTTCTTTATATGATATCCTTTCAAGCGAAGAAAAGAAGGGGATAGAGGAAGCGGCGAAGGCAATTTATCAAACATACCAAGTCGCAATTGAAAACATGGAATAAAAACTACACTGTATTGCCATCATTTTTTATTTGCCAGTTTTTTATTGAATGCTAAGTGTTTTGAAACATCTGCTTCCCATATAATATTAAATACCAAAAAATAGTATCCATGAACCAGCAAATAAAGGTGAACAATTGACAAAAAACGAAATAAGACTGGAATACACGGGTTTCATCATATTTGCTGCTCAATTGCTCAGCGTAGGGACAGGTTTCCTTTTCCAGCTCATGATAACCCGTGTAACCAATCCAGCTGAATATGGCGTATGGTCAAATGTCAGTAAGGACGTATTACCATATTTTACATTGATGGCTGGAGTGCTCCCCTTTTGGGCGTTAAGATTTACAGCGAGAGGAAAAGAGGGCGCAGTGAAAACGGGAATTATTGCAAACTTAACCATTTCATTAATTGCTGCCTCCGTGTACGCTCTATTGGTTCCGTTTATTGTTTCTATGCTCAATGTTGAGGAACACTTTTTCCTATATTTTGTAGCCACTACACAAATAGTGGAAATTTATGCTATAACCGCTTTTGAACAATGTCTTCAAGCGAAGAAACCGCATGTAATAGGGTATGGAGTGCTTTTAAGAGAATTGTCCAAGATTTCTTTGGGTTATCTTTTTATAAATAGGCTTTACCTTCACGACCCCCTTTTTGGAGCCATGCTCAGCCTCATACTGGCATATACTATCCAATCAATGTATTATTTTAAGCTGTTGTCAAATGACTTAAAGCAGAAATTTCAGCGAAATTACTTGAAAGAGTGGCTGAAAGGTTCCGTCGTAAACATATATAACGCTGTCGGCAACCAAATAGCATCCTTCATATTCATAATGTTATTTGTTTATGGCGGAGATATAGCGCGCGGTGATTACGGCGCCGCCTCACTAATAGCAACAATAATTAATTACTCTTCATATCTGGCTTTTGCTTTGTATCCGAAGTTGCTTGCTGAAGGAAAACATGAAGATGTAACATCGTCAATGAAAATTGTTTTCATGTTTGCTTTGCCCATGGCTGCTGGTGCAATGGTGCTTTCGGATTCCTATTTGACGATTCTAGGTTCTGATTATAGTGTAGCCACGCCAGTTTTGATTGTGCTTGCAATAGATGCGCTAGTGGCGACTATATCGGGAATATACAATACTGTGCTTATTGGATTTGAAAAAGTTGATGAAAAAGCGAAAATTTCATTCAAAGAATTGTTAAAAAGCCGGTTGTTCATTGCGTTCTCTTTGCCCTATCTTCATTCAGCAATAACTATTCCAACAACATTCTATATGCTGACAACATACGTTCAAAATGACCCGTTGAAAGCTGCACTTTATGTGAGCGCCATTAATTCTGCTGCTCGTTTCGTCATGTTTCTCATTCAGTATGTTATTGTCCGCAGAATTGTTAGAATAGAAGTTCCATGGCGGAATATCGCAAAATATATTTTTGCTTCAGTTTTAATGGCGATAGCCCTATTTTTGCTTCCACATCCAACAACTATAATGTTAACTTTTGTTGTGACAGCGATTGGTGGAATACTTTACTTGGTAGTGCTAATGGCTATTGATAGAGAAGCAAGAATTCTGGTTTCAAGAATATTACAGATGATTAAAATTAAAGGTTAAGCGTTGTTGTTCCAAAGTTCGATGAAAAGAGTTTTTAAGGCTTTTACAAAAGCTTCGTAGTTTGTCCATAAGGCGGCTACCTTCTTTTTCCCATTGTCTTTTCTGATAAGCAAAAGCAGTTGGTCGTCTACGAGTATAAAAGTTGGAAGTTCTTCAGAGTTAGAAAGGGAATACTTAGACTTTTTCACCTTCACTTTTTCGATGAAAAAGCAGCTTTTTGGAGAATAGTTGGTCAATAAGTGCACGTTTATGTTTTCCTTTGACATGGTTTCAAGTTTGTCTAGAAGCCCTGAATGGTAAAAGTTTGCGATGTCATGCTCAGAGGCGAAGACGAAAACTTCCTTTTCAGCATTATTTAGTATTTCATCCGCTTTCAAATTGATTTGTTCTTCGCCTTCTAACACTTGGAATACTTCTTTTCTTTCAGATTCTGTTTCTGGTTTTGGAAGGGAAAGCCAAAGGTCAACCAAGTTTCCCTTTTTCTTTTCTAAGAGACTTATTTTCATTTTTTTAGTTTCAATAAGTATGTCCAATGCCTTTTCAAACGGTGTGGCAATAAATTTTAAAGGTTTCTCAAAAACGGAGGAGATTAACCCCTTTTTCTCTAAATCACGCAAAATTCTGTAAGTTTCAGTTCTGTGAAGGGATAAAGCCTCAGAAATTTCACTTGCTTTGTGTTCGTTTGTTCTTGCAAGGTAAATGTAAACTTTTATCTCGTTCTTTGATAATCCAAGCCTATAAAGTGCCTTCTCAATGGTTTCTAAGGATTTTGGCGGTCCAGTATCTGCTTTTACGAATCGCCACATCCCTGAATTTTCATCGTATAGTTTTACGATGTTTTGGGGTTTGTCAACAGATAGTTCCATTTTGACCCTCTAACAGCCTTGCTCCTTATTCAGACTCCGAGTTAGAATCGTTCTACTCAAGCGCTATATTTTATACTTCTGAATTCGAAATCTGAATCTAAAATCAACATTCCAAAGTTTTTAAGCAACAAAGTATAAACCAATAAAACAGCAGACACGCCATATTCCATGAGGGGAAGGGAGAATGCAAAGTAAACAAGGCTCTGCATTATGCTTCAAACATTTTCTATTACCAAGAAAAAACCATTGGCTAAAAAGAACAGCATTACTTTTTGCCTTCATAATGTTCGATTATTTAGTAACACTTGCCTATTGCCGCATCCCTCAAGAAGAAGCCAATCCATATGCAAGAGCTTTTATGGAAAATTTCGGCATCCCCTTTGGATTGACACTTTTTGTTTTGGCGGCTAACTTGCCAATTTACATGATTTTAAGCCTAGATTCTCATGTTATAAAGTTTCCATTTAAAATGGCTGTCACCATTGAAACTTTGGTTGACGTTGTGTTTGCATGGTTTGTTGCTGGACTGCATTTCAGTGGCGGTTCAAGTTGGGTTTGGTTCGCTCCAGATTGGACACGACAGACTTTCGGCGCTCTTTTGTATTTACTCATGGCTTTCCTAATTGTTAAACCTCACAAACCAGCCTACGCCATCTAATAACCTGGTTAGTGTGTAACAGTTCACAACATACTAACTCTATTATCTTTTAACATTTGATTACTCTGCAGAGTTCATTATCGAAGAACATGGGAGATTCTATATGGAAGCCAAAAACGTAAAACCTAAAACAAGCACAGAACAAGCGCAAGCGCCACCGCCAAAACAAGAAAGCCAAAGTGAGGTTGTTGAAGAAACATACTTTTTCCATCCTGTCCAGTTATCAGAAGAAAGCGAAGAAATTTTAGACGAGAAAGAAATAGAAAAGTCTAAAGTTGAAATTGAACAGAAACTTCAGGAATTTCTGAAGAGCATAAGTGAAGAAACGTTACAGCTAAGCGAGTTTCTGATTGAAGAGAAAACCCTAATCAATGAGCTTTGCGTGTCTATTAAGCATATTCTCAAAAAACTTAATGTTTCCTTTAACATTCCTCCACAAAACATACCCTTCAGAAAGAAGATTAAAAAAGTAATTTTGAACGAAGAGGGACACTTAATACTTGTTCATGAAAAGGGCGAAGTTAACTCGGCTTTTCTGGCAGAGTATCCGCCTGAAATTGTTATGGCTGTGCTATGGGTTATATTGCCAGAGCTGGCGAAAGTTATAATGCTGTATAGGAAGAAAATAAGCACAAGAGTCAACTTCTTTGGAAAACTAAAGAAAGAACTAAAAGGCGTTGCAAAGGCTATAGTTGGAGGCAAAGAGGAAACCGCCACTTCAAGCGAAGAACACACCATGGATGTTGTGAAAGAATCCGTAACGACAGAAAATCAAAGCTAAACTCTTTGCTGGTGCTGTTTTTGAATGGATTTTTAACTGAAATCCGAACTTTCTATTCGCTTAAAGAAATAAGAGAAATAGTAGAAGCTGGAATAAGCCAACATAAGTTATTGCTTGAGGACTACAGTCAATGGTTAGGAAGCCTTCTAAGAAATCCAGAATCATCAAAGAATCAAGAGCAAACGAAAAAAATTGCTGAACTTCAAAAGGTTCTGAGGACTGGAGGCAGAAAAGGAAATAGAAAAGAAGAGAAAAAAACTGGCATTTCCACAGAATGGGTCCAGTTTAAAGACATTATGCTCTCTGCAGATGCATTAGGAGAGGCTGAAGTTCTCTTCGAAGCTATTGAAGGGTTAAAAAACAAGATCGACAGGTTGGAGAAAGCAAAAAACTCGATAATCGATTTAGAACGTTATGGTTTGGGAAAAGAGTTGCTTTACATAGCCTTCATACGTGATGGAGTGCCGGAGAAAATAGTTTTCAAACCAAAGAAAGGCTTTGGTGTTCCCGAAAAATTCGAGTTCGAAGCAGACTTCTCAGTTGCAGAACAAACTTCCTAGAAAAGGTTCACACGCACGCACCGCATTCTAACCGACACTGTATTCTATGAACGCCTTAGTGAATTTCTTCATCAAATCATAAGGACTTTCCACAACACAATTTGTGCGAATATATTCTTTAACAGCACGGCTTTGCACACCAATACCTATTACGCCGACGCCCATACGTTCAATTTTTTTAATATTCTCCTTCAACTTTTCTTCAGCGCCTTCATATCCCGATGGGAAAAAATCTGAAACAACAACCAGAACTCTCGCCTCTTCTAACCGTTTAGTTAAAGCTTGGGCAGCAAGCAAAACAGCATCTGGAAGATATGTCAAGCCTCCATGGGTTAATCCGCCTATTCTCGCTTTAACTTGCGCATTAAACCTTTCAGAGAAGTCTTTAATGACGTAAAATTTGTTGTTGAAAGCATACATGCCCCAAGAGTTCTGGTTGAGTATTAGCATTTTTGCAACTTCAGCCAAGCATAAGGCTATGCCGCGAACTTCGCCTTTAAACATGTTTAGGCTGTGGCTTGCATCTATAAGTATGGACCATGCGTCTTCTCTTGTTTGAAGTTCCTCTCGAACAAAAATATCGGTTCGCTGGCTTTTGCTTGCAATAACTTGTATTGCTTCCTGCAAATCCACAAATCCGCTTTCTTGCCTAAAATCTTCGCCCCCAACATTTTTTAAAAGTCTTAACTGATACATTATGCGCCTTATAGGACCGCCCAAAATTTCCCTTCTTCTCTGAAACTCTGCATAATCTTCAACTGGAAACTCGAAATCCTCAAATGGAGAATCCTTTCCAATTTGAGCATAATCCTTCAAAATTTTCAACATGAAATTTTCCTGCTCCTGCCATGCCACCAAAACTTGATTGGCTTCGCTTTCCTTCAAACTTTGCAGAACGGCTTCATTTTTAATTTTAGAGTTAAGGGCGTTTAATGCGTCTGTTAGAATTGGTTGCATTTCCTCTTCCTTAGGTATGTGATGCTCATAGAAAAGGTCGTTTGTTCCGTGACATTCTACGTATAAAAGCGAGGGAACCTCAAAGGTTTCTCCATAAACCGCTAAGGCATCGTAAATTTTGTTGGCAGCATCTATCTTGTTGTCGAGTGTTGGATTTTCTCCTATCCAGCGGAGAATGGACGTTATTGCATTAACGTCTGTAAGCATATCATCCGCCAATTTTCCCTTAACTTTTCCAACAATACATTCTTGAAGTATTGAAGCCATAACCCTTGAAATTTTGTTTGGAAGTTTATCAACGTCCCTCATAAGAAGAAAGGAGATGGCATTAGCGTAGGCTATTTCGGGAACCATCCATTCAAATGACCGCTTAAAATGCTCATTCACTATGGCATCTTCAATTAGGCTAATAACAAAAGTTGATAAATTATGAGACTTTCCTCTCGCCCACTTTGAATATACCGAAAAGTCTGACAAATGCGAATGCATAGCCAAATGATAAACTGACGATTTGAATAAATACCAAATTATTTTCTTATGTGTCGAATCTTGAAGGTTAAATTTTAACCCTTGAAAATAAACGCATTTCTCGCCTAACTTTTTAGGTTTAACTAAGTGAAGAACAAACCCTCTGCTGTCCTTCCCTAAGTAGGGATATCTGAGGTCATCATGTAAAAGAATTTTCATTTCACCATGTGTCTTTTTTGTTATTTGAGAAGCAGCGGACCATGCGAAATCAAAAAAGTTCAATGCACAACCCATGCTTTTGTTATGCGCCAAAAACAGACTCGACAATCCGTTTAACAGCAGCCTGCACTTCTACATCATCGCTTGTTGTTCCAACTATTGTTTCAACAGCCGCCTCTATGGGTCCGCATCCATCAGCAATTAAAGTTGCCCAGTTAATCAAATCTCCAGGCGATGGCCCATAGGGTAAGTCGCCGTTTTTGTATTGTCTTCTAAGCTCTGCGCCTACCTGAACTATTTTTTTGGATGTTTTTTCGTCTAGGCCGCTTCTTTTCATTATTAGTTCAACTTCGTCGGGGGAGATTTTTTCGCCTACGCTTAGGTAGTCAAAGTTTATCCAAACAGACATGCGTCGCCTTAAGGCGGCGTTTAATGGTTTTGTTCCAACGAATTCTGCTGAGAAAGGGTTCATTGAAATTACTAGGTAACCGTAAGGGTGCCTATTCACTATTTCGTTGTCTTTTTCTGTTAAAACAATATGTCCACGGGTGTCCAGAACTGGGTTTAATCTTGAGGCTATGTCTTGTTTCATCATGTTTGCTTCGTCCAAGTATAGTAAGCCGCCATTTCTGCACCACATTACTATTTGTCCGTCAATCCAGTTTTCCTTTCCAAGACCAATATATCTTCCGAACAAATCGTAAGCTGAAGTCTGCAAACCACAGTTTATTTCCCACATTGGTAATCCACAAAGTTCCGCAATCAAATACACAACGTGAGTTTTGCCAGTTCCACTGGGTCCAATTAAGGCGCATTGTTTGAAATAGTAGAGGGCTCGAACTATTCTTTCAACGTAGTTGAAGCCTCTGTCTATGTATTCTGGAGTGTTTCGCGGTATAAGTGTGCGCACAGATTCTGGGAATAAGAATCCAGGGTGCAAGTCATACTTTTCGATTCTATATTTTCTTCGAAGCTCCGTGTGTGTATGGGAGCTTACGTTGGCTGTTTTTGTTATTGAAACTGATAAGCGTGTGTCTTTTACTTCGGTTTTTATTTGTTCTTCTACAACATAGGCAGTTTCGCCTTTCTGTTTTTTTCCGCCTTGGAATCCGAATCCGACAGCTTCTGCCACGATTGGCTTGTCTTTTAACTTTTGTTTTGAGTCTACCAGAATGGTTCCTCCGGAGGAGTGTTCTATGAGTGTTATCCGCAGATTTTGATTTAAATCTTACTACTTGAGATTCAATACATTGGATTACTCCTAACAATTACAATAAAAGATCAGTCAAAACACTTTGTAGCGCATTTTTATCCTTCAAATTTCGAAAAATAGCCTTTCCAGTTCCGTAAAGGCGAAAAGAGACGTCTTTAAATTTTAATTCGAAAATTATGGTTGAAATTGACTTTTCTATTTTTGCTTTTTTTAGAATTTTGTTTATGGCTTCATCTTTTTTGTCATACTTTAATATGACTATGAAATCTTTCTCTTCGCCGCATGTTTCTTCAATTCTAGCAACGTAATCTTCTAATGCGACCATTAAATCTGCTCTATCTCCTTCAAAACTTCAACAAATCTGTCAATTTCTTCGCTGGTGTTATAAATGTAAAAGCTTGCCCTTGCAGAAGATTTCAGCTTTAACAGTTCGTGTAAGGGCTGAGCGCAGTGGAAACCGCTTCTAACCATGATGCCATAATTGTCCAAAAACAAGGCAACATCATGCGAGCTTAGACCATCAACACCGAAAGGAATTATCCCACATTTTGTAGAGGCTTGTTTTGGCCCGTAAATCTCGACTTTTCTGCATTCTTCCATTTTTTGCATTGCATATTTCGTTAACATTTCCTCATGCGCCTTCACATTTTCCATGCCTATTTCCCTCAAATATTTTATAGCTTCCATCAGCCCGATGCCTCCGCAAACGTTGGGTGTTCCAGCTTCAAACTTCCATGGCAGAACGTTCCAAGTTATGGAACAATGTCCTTTCGCAGAATTGAAGGAAACATTTCGTATCATTTCGCCTCCTCCCTGAAAGGGGTCCATGCTTTCGAGGATTTCACGTTTACCATACAATACGCCTATGCCTGTTGGTCCCAACATTTTGTGCCCAGAAAAGGCAAGAAAATCTATGTCTAAATCTTTAACATTGACTGGTAAATGGGGAACCGACTGAGCGCCATCCACTAGGGTTAGAGCATTGTGTTCATGGGCAACTTTTGCAATTTTCTTTACATCATTCACGACGCCGCTCACATTTGAAACATGGCTTATGCATACAATTTTTGTTTTCTCTGAAATTTTGTTTTCAAAATCATCATAATCTAAGGTTCCGTCCT
Organism: Bathyarchaeia archaeon; assembly: GCA_049969855.1. Classification (GTDB taxonomy): domain Archaea; phylum Thermoproteota; class Bathyarchaeia; order Bathyarchaeales; family Bathycorpusculaceae; genus JASEJA01. Next base: position 13,070 of record JBMFOB010000001.1, read on the forward strand.
TCTTCACGTTCACATAAACAACATTGAAGCCGCGCAGTTTTGAAAGGATTTCCCAAGGAACAAGATTGCTGTGGTGCTCCATCAAGGAGACTATTACTTCATCTTCTTTCGTTAGGTTGCGACATCCCCAAGAGTATGCTACCAGGTTTATTGCTTCGGTCGTGCCCCTAACAAAAATTGTTTCTTCCATGCCTCGCGCGTTTATGAATTTGGCAACTTCTTCGTGTGCCTCTTCGTAAAGTTCAGAAGCCTCTTGGGATAATGTGTGGACTGCTCTGTGAACGTTTGCGTTGTGGTTTTCATAAAAGTTTTTAATGGCTTCAATCACTTGTCTTGGCTTTTGCGAAGTTGCTGCATTATCAAAGTATATTAGGGGATTATTGTTTATTTTCCGCTTTAGAATTGGAAAATCTTCCCGAATTTTGTACGGGTCCAACATTCACTTTTCCTCTGATGTTTTCAGTCTTTTTTCGAGGACTCTGGCAAGTTCTTCCTCTTCTAAGGCTTGTTTTTCTTCAAAACTTAATTCTTCTGGAAGCCAGTGGGGAAAAGCTCCCTTGTTTTTATAGTATTTTCTTATTGCCCTGTGCAGTGCACCAACGGCTAGAACGCCGCAATGAAATTTTATGCTCGGTAATCCGCCAACGGCTTCTGTCACACTTTTCCATGAGATTTTCCATGCATCTTCCAGTTTGATGCCTTTAATCATTTCTGTGACTATGCTGGATGTTGCTATGTTTGCGGCGCAGCCGTAACTTTCAAATGAAGCCTTTTCAATAACTTCTTGCTCGTTAATTTTTAAGTAGAATGTTATCATGTCTCCACATGCTGGGTTTCCAGCAACAGCTATGACTGTTGCATCTTCCATCTTCCCAAGATTTTTCGGATTTCTAAATAATTCAAGAACCTTCGGGTTGTAGGGTAAAGGCATCCGCGACATTTCACTCCACTCCGGTAGCGCCAGTTATTCCTCTAATTCTTTCCACAGCCTTTGGAATTACTTCTAAAACATAATTTATGTCTTCGCTGGTGTGATACCTTGTAACCTTCATCAGAATGCTGCCATGCGCTTCGCTGTAAACTCGCCCTATTGCGATAAGAACGTGGCTTGGCTGAAGAATCCTTCTCGTGCATGCACTCCCACTTGAAACGTAAACGCCATTTAGACTCAGCTCTATTGTTAACGCTTCTCCTTCACATCTTAAAAAGCTAATATTCACATTGTCAGGCGCCCTTTTATCGCCTCTGGGCCCGTTAAGTCTAACGTCTGTTACCCGCTTGAAAATGCCTTCAATGAGTTGGTCTCGCAGAACCCGCATATGCCTCAAGTTTTCTTCAAAGTTTTGGAAGGCAAGTTCAGACGCCTTTGCAAAACCAACAATTAAGGGAGTGTTTTCAATTCCAGGCCAAAGCTTCTGAGTCCCAATTTGACCCTCCAAAATCCTTTCTAAATTAACGCCTTCCCTAACGTATAAAGCGCCTATCCCCCTTGGTCCCAAAATTTTGTAGCTGCTTATTGTGGCTAAATCCACACCTAAAGATTTAATGTCGATGGAGATTTTGCCAAAAGCGTCAGACATATCAGAGTGAAAAATTGTTTCTGGATTTTTGTCCTTTACAATTTTTAGGACTTCTTTAATTGATTGTATTGTTCCAATTTCATGATTCACAGCTGACAAGCTTACGAGAATTGTTTCTTTGTCTACGGTTTCCTTTAACTTTTCAAGATTTATGAAGCCTTCCTTGTCAACGGGAATTTTTGTTGTGGTAAACCCATATTTTTGGAGCAATTCGGTAGTGGTATGCAAAACGCTTAATGGCTCAATTTCGGAAATAACAATTTTTTTACCCTTATTTTTCATGGAAAAAGCTGTTCCCAAAAGCGCTAAATTGTTGGCTTCTGTTTCTCCTGGAGTAAAATTAATTTCCTCAAGGCTTTTGCATCCAAAAAAATTTGCAATCTTTTGTGCAGACTCCATTATTTTTTCGAAGGCTTCCCATCCAGGTTTATGCGTTAATGTTGGGTTGCCATATGCGTATTGGTTAAAGTAGGGCAACATTGCCTCAACTATTTCTTTTGGGACTAGGCTTGAATTTTCAACATCTAAGTAAACTTCCCTTTTTAGTCCCTCGTGCGCTTTGAGGAGTTCTCTAACGTTTTCAATCATGCCCTTCAAGTCCTTGCTTCACGCTTTAATAGATTCATCTTATAGAAAAAGGTATTTGGTTAAGCTTTCATGAGCTAGCATACAATTTATGGCTTGTTTTTCAACCAATAGCGATAGCCCCTCTCTAGTTTTTAGGTTTTCAAGTAACGCTTTAAATTGGTGTTGCGTTTATTGTGCCGTAGAGAAATATATAGGCGTATCCAAGTGAAGATTGTAGATTTGCCAATTCCAGAGCCTGTTAAGGAAATTCTAATCAAGTCTGGAATAGTGGAGCTTTATCCACCACAAGAAGAAGCAATAAAAGCTGGAGCTCTTGAAGGGCGAAACCTTGTTTTGGCAAGTCCCACTGCCTCTGGAAAAACTTTGGTGGCTGAATTCTGCGCTTTAAAGCATATTCTGAAAAAAAATGGAAAAGTTGTTTATCTTACGCCTTTGAGGGCTTTGGCTAACGAAAAATTTGACGAATTCAAGAAGTACACTTCCATAAAGAAAGATGATGGCAGACGAGTGCGAATAGGCATAAGCACTGGTGATTTTGACAGCAGCGACCCATGGTTAGAGCGCTATGACATCATCATTACTACTAATGAGAAGGCTGATTCGCTTTTGAGGCACAGAGCCAAGTGGATGGATGAAATTTCCCTTGTTGTTGCTGATGAAGTTCACTTGTTAAATGATGCTGAGCGTGGTCCAACCCTTGAGGTGGTTTTGGCGAGGCTTATGCAGATTAATCCAGACATTCAAGTTTTGGCTTTAAGCGCCACAATAAATAACGTTGAAGAAATTGCAGAGTGGCTTAAGGCAGACTATGTTACAACAGAGTGGAGACCGATACTTCTGAAAGAAGGCGTTCTATTACACGAAGAAATTCAGTTTAAGAATGGGGACGCCCGCAAAATAGAAAAAGAAACTAGGAATCCAGCCATAAACTTGGCATTAAACACAGTGAAATCTGGAGGTCAAGCCTTAATTTTTGCTGCAACCCGCAAAAACGCAGTTATGTTGGCGAAGAAAATTGCGGGCGAAATTGAACAGGCTTTGTCTAAACCAATAAGACGTGCCTTGGAACACGAAGCAGAAAGAATTTTGGCAGCAGGCGAAAAAACCAGAATAAGCGAGTTGCTTGCTGAACTCATTAAACGCGGCACAGCCTTTCACCATGCTGGTTTGGGCGGAGCCCACCGCAAATTGATAGAGGATTCATTCCGCGAAGGAAAAATTAAGGTTTTAACTGCAACACCAACATTGGCTTTCGGCGTGAACCTTCCAGCAAGAACCGTAGTAATACAAGATTATAGACGCTACGAGCCAGGATATGGCTACTATCCAATAAGCGTTTTAGAATACAAGCAGATGGCTGGCAGAGCTGGAAGACCCAAATACGACAAGGTCGGCGAAGCCATACTCATAGCCAAAACTGGAGATGAAGCAGACTATTTAATGGAAAGCTACATTTTAGCAAAGCCAGAGCGAATATGGTCAAGACTTGCTGTTGAAAGAATCTTGAGGTCGCATGTTTTAGCCACAATCGCAGCGGATTTCGCCCACACAGAACGCGGAATATACGACTTTTTTGGAAGAACCTTTTATGCGCATCAATATGAAACCAGCGCTATTAAGGGCATAATAGCAAAAATCCTCAAGTACCTTTACGATGAGGAAATGATTGAGGTGTCTGGAGAAAACATTTACGCAACAAACTTTGGAAAACGAGTAAGCGAATTATACATTGACCCAGTTTCAGCCGTCATAATAAGAAACGCCATAAGAAGAAAACCCGCATACATAACAGATTTAAGCCTCCTCCACATGATTGCGCATACGCCAGACATGGGTCCAATAATGAGACCATACGCCAGGGAATTGGATACAATAGCCATATTCATGGAAGAACACAAGCCAGAGTTTCTAGTGGAAGTGCCAGACGAATGGGAAGACCGCATAACCTACGAACAATTCTTAGGCGAAGTAAAAACAGCCCTGGTTCTAAACGCATGGATCGAAGAAATGACAGAAGACGAAATAATCGAAAGATTCAGAACACAACCCGGAGACCTATACAGAACCATTGAAAACGCCAAATGGCTCCTATACGCAACACATGAGTTGGCATCGCTTTTCGGCAACAAAGAAATCCTACCAAAAACAGCCGAACTCATAGAAAGAGTTGAAAAAGGAGTGAAAAAAGAACTGCTGCCAATAGTTAAACTTGAAGGAGTTGGCAGAGCCCGCGGACGCATACTCTACAATGCGGGATACAAAACAATAGAAGACATAAAACTTGCAGCCATAAAAGATTTAATGAATTTGCCGTTGATAGGACCTAAACTAGCAAAGAAAATTAAGGAACAAGTAGGCGGTTTCGTGAAGAAGGAAACATGGGAAAAACTTGAAAAAGAAGACGTGTGGAAACAGAAAGCCCTAACAGAATATTAGGCCAAACCTCTGGATTTACGCTCCTTTAATGTTTTCTTAACCATCAAACCCACTTGTTTTTTGGCGGTTCCCAAATAATTCTTCGGCTTCAAAGCCTCAGCAATTTCTTTCTCGCTTAATTTGCTACGCACAATTTTATCCTCCAAGAGAATTTCCTTAAAATGCCGCTTCTCAGCTTCGCTTTTTATAGTTAACTTTCTTAGAAGCTCGTGGGCTTCTTGGCGGTCCACGCCCTTCCGTGTTAACGCTATCATAACCGCTTCAGACATGGCACGCCCTTGCGTTAATTCAATGTTTTTCAGCATTCTTTTTTCGTCGACACGCAAATTAGCCACAATGTTAGTCATTAAGAAAAGCATGTAATCAACCAAAATGCATGCTTCTGGAATTATGAAACGCTCGGCGGAAGACTGCGTTAAATCCCTTTCGTGCCAAGTTACAACATTCTCCAAGGCTGGGGTAACAAGGCTTCTAACAATTCTTGATAAACCGCAAACTCTTTCGCATGTTTCTGGGTTCCGTTTATGAGGCATGGTTGAACTGCCAACTTGTTTTTCGACCTCGAAAGGCTCAAAAAGTTCCCCGATTTCTGGTCTTTGAAGTTCTCGAATTTCTGTGGCAAAATTTTCAAGGGATGAGGCAATCAAGGCTAAAAGGCATATTAGTTCGGCGTGGCGGTCTCTTTGCACAATCTGCGTTGAAATGTCAGCAGCTTTTAAGCCTAAACGTTGCATAACAAGTTCCTGAATTCTCATGGCGTTAGCGCCTAAACCAGCTTGGGTTCCAACAGCCCCACTCATTTTCCCAGCCAAAACCCGCTCCCTACATTGCCTAAGTCTTTGAATATGCCGTGAAATTTCGCGCATCCAAACCGCAAACTTGAAGCCTAATGTTATTGGTAAGGCATGTTGACCATGAGTTCTGCCCATCATCAAAGTATTTTTATGCTGCAAAGCTTTTTCCATCAAAACCTTTTCAAACTCATCCAATCTTTTCTCAATTAATTCCAAAGCATCCTTCAGCTGAAGAGCTATGGCGGTGTCCACAATATCATAACTTGTAGCCCCAAGGTGAACGTAAGCGCCGCTTGGTCCACACACTTCTGCTAAGGCTCTAACCAAAGCTGCAACATCATGCTTTATTTCACGCTCAAACTCCTTTATCTTACCCAACTTAACATGTTCCAAAGAAGCCATAGCCGCAATTTTTTCAGCATCCACTTTCGGTATGTTTCCAACTTCAGCATGCGCTAAAGCTAAGGCTGCTTCAACATCAAGCATCTTTTGAACACGTGTTTCCTCTTCGAAGATTTTTCGCATTTCAGCAGTTCCGTAACGACCAGTGTCAATGGGGAGAATTGGCAAATTCTTTATCCCTCGCAGAGAAATAAAGCGATTAGAGAATAAATGCCTTACCAAGCAACATGCCATAACACAAATTGAAGGACTATTAGCATGGGAGCAATAATAGCTGTAATAAATAAGAAGAACGGTAATGCGACTGATGCGGCAGTTGCTATGCTTGAAATCCTAAAAAATAATAGCACCGAAGCTTTTGGAATAGCATCACCAAATGCTGTGCAGATAGAAAAATCCGTTGAAGCTTTGCAGAAAAAAAAGATAAAATCACCTATAATAATTGGGCATGCTTTCTCAAAAATTTTAGACTCGGACCAGCCCCAACCAGTAATGCTGAAAGATGCAACTTTTGTTTTTGATGGAAGGCTCTACCAAAATGTTGCAGATGTTTCTGATGTAGATATTGTTGCTGAAAAACTTCAGCAAAAGCGTGAAGAAAACATTAAAACCCTAATTCAAAAAATGGAAGGAGATTTTGCCCTCGTCGTAGCTGAACCTAAAAGGCTTATTGCGGGAAGAGACGCTTTAGGTCTTCGTCCACTCTATTATGGTGAAAGTGCAAATTATGCTGCTTTAGCTTCTGAACGCAAAGCCTTATGGAAAATCAGAATAAAAAATGTAGCCTCTTTCCCGCCAGGACATATGGCTTCCATTAATAAACATGGTTTTAAATTTAAACCAGCAAAAACGCTTGTTTATTCGAAAGCAAAAGACACATCATTGCAAGTAGCGACAAAAAAACTCCAAACTCTCTTACAATATTCGGTTGAAAAAAGAGTTTCGGGATTAAAGGAAGCCGCAATAGCCTTCTCAGGAGGATTGGACAGCAGCATAATCGCCCTTCTAGCCAAAAATTCAGGAGTAAACGTTAAATTAATTCATGTAAGCCTAAAAAACCAACCAGAAACTGAAGATGCAGAAAAAGCAGCAGAAGCGCTTGGGCTTCCAATTTACACCTATCTATATGAGGAGGAAAAGGTGGCGGAAACCCTTCCAAAAGTTCTTTGGCTCATTGAAGAACCAGACCCCTTAAAGGCGAGTATAGGCATCCCATTTTATTGGGTGGCAGAGAACACTGCAAAAATGAAGTTGACGGTACTATTGGCTGGGCAAGGCGCAGATGAACTTTTCGGAGGCTACAAACGTTATGTGGATGATTATTTACGATACGGCAGCGAAAGGGTGCAACAAGAAATTTTTAACGACATTGCTAAGATGCATGAAAACAATTTTGAAAGAGATTTTAAAATCTGCAACTTCTATGATGTGGAGTTGCGTTTGCCTTTTGCAGCATATTCAATAGCAAAATTTGCCATAACCTTACCAATAGAACTAAAAATCAAGTTTACAGATGAAAAAGCGCGAAAAATTGTGCTTAGACACTTAGGAGAAAAAATTGGGCTGCCACCATTCATAGTGAAAAGACAAAAAAGAGCAATACAATACGCAACTGGCGTAAACAAAACCCTCAAAAAATTAGCCAAGAATGAAGGAATATCTCAAAGAGACTACTTAGAGCGCATGTTCCAAACTATTCTAAAAAGATGATGAGACATGAATAAGACTGCGGTCATATTTTCATCAAAATACTATCAACATAATCCAGGCAGAAGCCACCCGGAATCAGCAAGACGCCTTAAAGCAATAGTCAACGAATTAAAGAAAGGACAACTCTCCAGAAGCAAAAATTGGCAGTTTGTGGAACCAGAAAAAGCCAGCATAGAGAATGTTAAATTGGTTCACGAGATAGAATACATCAGATTTATTGATGCTGTTTGCAAATCTGGAGGGGGTCTTTTAGATTCGGAAGACACAGTGGCTTCACGGAAAAGTTTTGAGGTTGCGCTTTACGCCGTTGGCGGAACATTGAAGGCAGTTAACCTTGTCATGGACGGCAAATTTGAAAATGCTTTTGCTGCGGTTCGCCCTCCGGGTCATCACGCTGAAAGATTTCGTGCTTTTGGCTTTTGCATATTCAACAATGTTGCCATAGCCGCAAAGTTTTTGCTCAAAAAATTCAGTTTAAAAAGAATTTTGATTTTAGATATAGATGCGCATCATGGAAATGGCACGCAAGAAATTTTCTATGAAACAGACGAAGCCTTATACATAAGCTTGCACCAAGACCCCCGCATTTTTCCAGGGACAGGATTCATAGATGAAGTTGGAGAAGGCAGAGGCTTAGGCTACAATGTAAATATTCCACTTCCATTCCGAACAGGCGACTACGTATATTTGAGAGCTATAAGAGAGGTTGTTGCGCCAATAATAAGAGAATACAAGCCCCAATTCATGCTTGTGTCTGTTGGTTTAGACAGTCACTACGCAGACCCCGTTGGTAATCTTTCCTTGTCAATGTTGTGTTATCAAGAAGTTTACGAAACAATAGTTAACTTGGCATCAAAACTATGCGACGGTAAGCTCGTGTCAGTTTTAGAAGGAGGCTACAGCCTCAAGTTTGTTGGAAAAATAGCCGCAGCAATCGTTGCAAAAATGAGTGGAACCGCTTATACGGTAAATGAAAAGGCTCCAGCAACCAGCAAACATCGTGAAAGGAAAGGCGAGAAAATCATAGGAGAAGTGAAAAAAGTTCAGATAAACTTTTGGCATATAAATTAGAAAATTTGAATGGGCATGTTAGAAAGCGTGTGGGGTTTATTCTATCACTTGTATTGCATTTTCTGGACATTGAGCTTCGCATGCTCTACATACCAAGCATTCTTCAGGTTTAACTGGAACAGATTTTCCATCTTTTATTTCGTAAACTCCTACTGGACATGTGTCAACGCAGGTGCCGCAACCCGTGCATTTATGATTGTCAACTACTATTTTCACCATGCGTGGTCCTCCTCTCTAACTAGATTTTCATTGAAAGTTAAGCAGTAGAATAAAAGCGTTTAGGTTCATTAGCGGGTTTCTTCACGTAGTCTTAATAGAATTCCATTAATTGTCGTTTCAACCCGCTCTTTTCTATGCTGGTAATCAGCCAGAAGCTTTCGGTAAGCTTCCAGCGAAAGTTCGCCTCGGCTGTGGCGAGCCTCTATGCTTCGGCTGCTGGTTTCAACCTCATTTATTTCGGTTTCTGCAACCTCAAGCTGTCGCATTAAATCTGCATACAAACCGCCGGCTGCACGCATCCTTTCTTTATATTCTGCCAAACTCTTAGACAAACTGTTTAGACGTGTTTCTAAAGTTTTTCTCTGCACCTTATACCGGCGTCGAGGAATCTTTCCTCGGCGCACTCTATTTTCAAGAGACTCCAAATCCGAAACTATTTTTCTCTTTTCCTCATAAGCGTTTACGAAGGATTTAATGTCTTCTGGACGAATCCTTACAGTTGCAGCTGGCAAAGGAGCAGCAACTCGAACAGCGACTTTAGATTTTTTCCAAACAGCGACAACAGCCAACCCGAAAACTGCCAAAGCCCACATTACCAACGTGGGACGAAAAGATAACCATAAAGGGTTAAATTCATACTTGATTTGCAGAACATTCTCTGAAGGGAGAGCACTTTCTAGATAAGTAACGCCTTGTTTATCTATTGTTACAGCCTCTTGGAAAACGCTTCTCGATATGTAGCAACTACCAATTAAAATATTTTCAGAAGTTACGATTCTTGCACCTTCTGGCAAAGTGAAACCTATTGAAGCTGTCTCAACATAATAATTCACGTCTTTGAGTAAAAGTGATGACGCATTGAAATTGTTAGCCCCTTCTTGTGTGTTAATGTAAACTTGGCTAGGCAAAGAATATTTGACAGAAAACCTTGTAGACTTATAGCTTTCCAACGCCAACGAAAATGTGACTTTATAACTATTCTTTCCAGCATCAACCAATGCAACATCTGACATTTTCCTTCCAAACTGGTCTTCGGCGATTGGGTTAGAAGCGTTTGGAGGCAAAATCACGTTTACATATGTTATGTTGCCAGGTGATTTGCTTGATATATAATAACTGTCTAAGCCTTCTATTTCGCCTAAACCGCCTATTGTAATTTCACGTTTCAACTCTTCAACATCAAACAATTGCAACTTATCACCCGTATAGGAGAAAGTTACATTGGCGGGCGAATAGGCAAAGGCAGATAACACTCTAGAATAAGTTGATGCGTTGACAACTCCATCGTCTTTTGCGACCATTACATTACTTGCGCCTTCTGGCAAAACAATTGCGATACTACAGTTGTCCACGCTTTCTGTAAAAACAGGATAAGCTGGAAAATCTAACGTAAAGTCCGACTGCGAAACTGTGAAAAGATCATTTGAAAGCAAAAAAGCAACAGTGAACACTTGCGGCGGTCCTTGCGTAAGGTTTACTTCGACACCGTAAAAACCAATTCTATTCTCTAAGGGAACATTAAGTTTTACTGGAAAAACATTATTTGAGTCATAGGCTACGCATTTGAGGATATGTGAACCGTATTTGTATGGAAATCCCATGAGAAAATTGTTAGGCGCTTGCCCAGCAAATTCGATGGTGTCATTTATCAAGATATAGCCATTATACAAAATTTCAACTGTGTGATTAACATTGGCTATACTGCTACCAGTTTGAGCAACCGCCAATTTAATGTTCAACGAAAAGAAGGCGATAAAAATTAAAATAGCTGTTATTGCAAGTGCCGAAGATATCTTCTTCAAACGATTTCCTCCGCAATGTTCCAAGTTTTTAGGCTTTTATTTAATAATAAGCCTATTTATTTACTTTTACGGATGACACCACTTTTGTTACGTGCATTTACATTGTGTATAAAGAGAAAGAGCATGTTTGAGTTGAGGAGGAGGCTTAATATTGCCTTATGACCCTGTTAAAAGGCATTTAGCTATTGAAAAAATAGTAACTCAAGAGGGCTTGCATGGTCAAGAGAAGAAGTACTATCGTATCAGACCAGCAAGGTGGTATGGCGGAATAGTCACAGCTGACTGTGTTGGTTGTGGTTTATTATGCAAGTTTTGTTGGGTGCAAGACAAAGTAATGTTTCATCCAGCCGACGTTGGGAAATTCTACTCACCGACAAAAATCGCAGACGATTTGGTCAAATTAGCCCAAAAGTACAAATTAAATCTATTAAGAGTTAGCGGCGGAGAACCCACATTAGGAAAACAGCATTTACTTCAGCTTCTTGATGCTCTTAAAGGCAAGGGCTTCCGTTTTATACTCGAAACTAATGGAATGCTCATAGGGTATGATGAAAACTATTCCACAAGCCTTTCGAAGTATGATTTTGTCCACGTGCGAGTTTCGTTAAAAGGATGCAATGAAGAAGAGTTTGCCATGTTGACTGGCGCCAAACCCGAAGGATTCAAATTACAGTTAAAAGCCTTGCAAAAGCTAACGGATGCAAGAGTTAGTTGCCACCCTTCAGTTATGGCATCATTCTCGCCGAAGAAAAATATCCAAAGATTAACACAAAGACTTAAACAAATCAATCCAAATTTGACTGAAGAATTAGAGATTGAAGAGTTAATTCTATACCCTCACGTAGTCAGAAGAGTGCGTCTGCATAAACTAAAAATATTATACTGCTTACACGCCGGACAACGTTCCACCAGAAGAAATTTGAAGCGTTATCGTTGTTCACCATGTTTGAAATAGTAGTTTTCCTCTTTTTTAGGTCCAAAACTTCTTACGCCTTTCTCTCTTAGCTGTCGTCTCAGTTTTTTGGCATATTGCTTTTCTATTTCGCCCCTCTTCTCCATATAATCTATTATCTCTTTTGCTTGTTCTTCCGTATCGCATCGCCTAATGAAATCTATTACGTCGGGCATGTAATGGGCGAATTTTTCAGTAGAAGCATTTTCTCCAGTTTTAATGTCTGTTCGCATAGAGTTTATTGCAACCTTATGTTCATTGGAATCCAATTCCTTGGCTAAATTCGGAAAAAGTTTTTTGAACGTTTCTTTGTCGAATTCCACAATTGCACCTTCAACTGCGCCCAGCATATCCTACTTTTTAATCTTGGAAAACAAATATTTAAGCATCTTTAGAACTGATGATTTGGTCACCAGTTCATTATGGAACAAATCGTTGTGTTGGGTTTTCTTTAAGCAGTTTTTCTAATTCTTGCAAAGAAAGACCAGTAATTTCATCTCCATATATGTCACATTTTGCTTTACGATGCGCCTCTTCGGGGCTTCGAACAATGACTTCGAATTTTTCCCCATTTGAAGATTCACAGTATATGTGGAAAGATGTCGCTTTCCTTCCTTGTTCAGTGATGCCAACCCATTCAGTTTTCACTAAGTTAAAACTATTTTGCTCCAAAGATTTTACAATAACTTTTGGTTCATCATTATACACTATTATATCTATGTCGCTTTGGTGGTGTGCAGTTCCACGCCAAACGCTACCAACAAGAATTGGCGTGTATGCTCTTAAAATTTTCATCAACTTTAAAGCTTCCTTTCGCCTCTGAATCAAACGTTCATCTCGTGCCTTGCCCTCGATTTCCTCTGCCAATTTGTCCAGTTCCTTTGCAACTTCAAGGTTTGTTGGAAGAAACTTAACTCCAAGCGTTTTTGCCGCCTTCTGTTTGGCTTGCTTGTATTCTTTTTCAATCCCAAAGTAAAGGAGATTAGCGGCTTCTCTTGCAACCTTCGTTCTTAATTCGTTGGAAAGACTGTTCAAGGGTTCACCAATAAAATCTAGTTTAGTGCTTAATTATCTGCTCGTATAATTCAATTGTTCTTTGTGCTACCTTGTCCCATGTAAACTCGTTTAAAACTCTTTTTCTGCCGTTACTTCCAAGCCATTTCGCTTTCTCAGGAGTTTCTAAAGCGCTGGTTATTCCCCACGCTATGTCTGCAGGATTATTTGGATTTATGTGAAAACCACACTGTTCTTCACCACATGGAACAACTATCTCTCGCATTCCACTTACGCCCGCTGCGCCGACAACAACTGGGCGCTTCATACTCATTGCTTCAAGGGCTACGATTCCGAAGGGTTCGTAGAGGCTTGGGAAAACTGCAACATCGCAGGCGGCGTAGTGGAGGATGCGCTCTTCTTCTGGGATGAAATCGAAATTAAATTTTACAGTGTCATGCAACCTTATGGTTTTAACCAAGTTAACCAAGTAATCTTGAAGATCTCCAATGCCTACAATAACCAGTTTTGCTTTGGGTATTTTCTGCAAAACATGAGGCATAGCCATTATCAGTTTGTCAATACCCTTAACGCCCACAAGCCTCCCGAGAAAGAGAATCATAGGCTCATCATCTTTTATTCCATAAAAATTTCTTATTTTTTTGACTTGCTCTGCGTTCACGTTTTCTGGATTATACTTTTGCGGGTCGACACCATTGTAACATACTTGGATTTTGTCTTTTGGGAATCCAAGCTTTATAAGTTCATCTTTCATGGCGTAGGAGACGGTTATGATTAAGTCGGCTGCTTTAGCGCCATGAAGTTCAATGTTGCTTACAACTTCTGAACCATTTCCAAGAGTTCTTCCTTTTTCTGTAGAATGCACATGGAATGCGAAGGGCAGTCCAACCTCTTTTTTGACGGTTATCCCACTTATGGCTGAAAGCCAATCATGCGCAATAACAATGTCATACTTGAAGTTCTCTTTTTTAATCAGTTCATTAACAAGTTTTGAAGCGCTAAGATAGTTATAAACGAGGATTTTAGAGAAAAGTTGAATGCCTCTGCCCCATTTTTTAACATCCTCTGCGAGAACATCGGGCAGAGAATCAGAAATGTCAATGTGTAATGGACGGTGAATTTCTATGCCGCGCCAGATTTCCCGTGTTGGAAGACTGCCCGCATCATCGTTCATTGTAAAAATTGTCACATCATGGTCCATCAAAACAAACTTTCGTGTAATTTCAGCCGCATACGTCCCTAATCCGCCAACAATTTTTGGCGGATACTCGTAAACCAACACAGCCATCTTCATTTATTTTCCACAGCCTGCCTCTACCTTTAACGGTGCTTATTGCTACTCAAACATCGCTTATTTATGTTTTCCACTTTAAACGGCACATGTGTTCATTTCACGCTTTTCAAGAGTAAGTTTAACTGTGGTTTGGTTCTAAAAAGGAAAATTTGAAAAACCCAATGAGGTATATAATAGCTAAAGGAGCGCAAAATGGATGAGTGTTTCACCTGTTAAAAGGTTAATTCTTGAAACTATGTGGATGCTTAACAAGCCTGCTAAGGCTGCTGAAATAGCGAAAGAGGCTGGTTTAGGTTTTCCATCCGTTATGATGCACGTAATTGGACTTACACGCATGGGATATGCTGAAACCAATGAGAAAGGGTATTATTCCATAACAGAAAAAGGCAAAAAGGCTCTCGGTTTTCCAGAAATAAGCAAGGAGAAAGCTGAAGAGATTTTGGCATATTTGCCAATAGAAAAATCATTCCATTTTTATGTTGATATTGGAAAACCCTTAAACATTCACGCTGCAAGTCTCCAAGACTTTTGTGACAAAATTTCTAAGATTGATATAAACTCAATAGAATTTCACCTTAATCGCGGAGATTTTGAAGCATGGTTTATGGGGCTGGGTGATGTGGAACTGGCAAGAAAGACGCTTCTCCTTAAAGAGCAGAAGATTTTTGGCGAGGAAATCCGCAAAAGGCTCTATGAAATCGTGAAAAATCGATGCGAAGAGCTAGCAAAAATAAGGAAGCAAGGCTCATAACCAAAAAGGTTTAAAGCTTAGGCTGGCTTAAAGCGTTCCTTAAGTTTCTCCAGAATCTGCTGTAAAGTAGTATACTCCATTTCTTCGGGACCTAGACGGGAAGGCTCAAACTCCCCCATACGTCTAAGCATAGAAGCATATTCCAAGGCTTCCTTTCTAGCCAAAGCAAAGGCTGGATCATCAAATAAATCAGCTATCATAGGTTTTCCATCATCTGTACTTGCAATTTTTCCATTCGCAACCTGAAAGCCTAACGCAACAATCCTCGGCGGACCATCAAAGAGTGTACATTTCGCATCCTTTAAGCCTACTGGCATTATGGGTCCCCAGTGGCTTCCGCGCATCCAACCCTCAACGAGATAGCTGTGCATGAAAGGGGCGAGAATTTCGCCAACAGCTGGCAGTCCATGCTGGGCTCTTACAATCATGACTGGATCATCTTTTCCAACATATTTTCCAGCAATTTGCGAAAGCCGTGTTACACTGCCCACTGCACATATTAGGTCGTCTCGCGCTCGCCAAACACGGGAAATCATGTAACGCTGAACCGTTCCAATCAAGGCTATTAATTCGTATATTTCCTCTGGACATTTAAGCACAACACTCTTGTTTTCAATCGTATCTAAAACTTCAAATTTGAATCCGCCAGCCATGTTTGGGTCTATCACTAATCCTGCCGTATTCATGGGGTCAGCGAAAATGCGGAAAATTGGAAAGTTAAATGCTCCGCCAGAGGTTTTGTCAGCGGCAAAAACAACTATTGGATCGGAACCTCTTTCTTCTATTTCCATTTCAGCAACGCCTGGACCCATTCCACGAATGTTTCCGCTGAAAGCAGTTTTTAAAATGTCTTGTCCGGCACCATACAATTTCAATTCCAAAGCCTTATCTGCAGCTTCTCGGAAAGTGTCCCATGCAAGCTTATGAATGTCAGGATTGGATTCACCCTTTTCATGCACCATAAGCAGTTGAAGGTCATCTCCAACATTGAAAACGTAATAACTATTTATCAAACCCTCTTCCTTCATCGCCCTAAGATTTTTCTCAGCAACATTAAGAAGCGGTTTCGGAACCACATGATGACCTGCTAAAGAACCTACATCACACTTGATTAGGGAAACTGTGGTTTTCTTAGGCATATAAATCACTTAACCAAGTTTCGGTTTAGAGTTAACCTATAGCTTTTAAAAGACTTACGAAAGAAAACCCAAAAATAAACCATACAATAATAAACTTTCAATAACCAAGCAAAGAAGGCGTTATTATGGAGAAGCTGAGGGTCATATCTGTAAAAATACCAGAAGAAGTCTACAAAGAAATGCTCTTACGCGTTCCTGAAGGGGAAAGAAGCAACTTTGTCCGCGACGCTATTGCTGAGAAACTTCAAAAAACACCAAAACCAGACAAAATTCTCGAATTAGAACAAAGACTTTCAAAAATAGAGAGAGAATTTTCAGAAATAAGAAAGTACCTCGCAGACTTAGAATTATTAACGTATGAAAAGGGAAAAACGAACCCTCACACGTTTTGTGCAGATGAAACAGACCAAAAAATCATAGACTACCTAATCCACTACAAAGGCGCAACCACCCCAGAATTGGCTGAATACCTAAAAACAAACAGATGGCTAATCCTAAACAGACTTAGAAAAATAGAAAAAGCATCAAAGAGACAGCTTGGAAGACCCATCATAGAATATTATGCAGGAGAAAAATCTGGCAAGAAAAAAGCTTGGTGGATAAACGAAGAACTAATCGAAACATAACAACTAATTTTAGACACGTTAACCTATTTCACAAATGGGCCCGTAGCCCAGTATGGATCAAGGCGCCGAACCACAATACGCTAAAAGGTGCGCAAGCCTCCGGACGCTTCAGAAGGAAGAAAGCCGGAGAACAGGGGTTCAAATCCCCTCGGGCCCGCTTATAATTCATAATATTTAAGGATGTGCTTTGAGGTTAGTGATACATGAGTTTTTCTTCGTATTTTCTGAGGTGTTCGCTGGCTTCGCTTATGTCCATGAATAGGGCGTCAACTCTTTCCACGTCTTCAAGGGTGACAGATTTGTGTTTCATGGCTGTGGCGTTTTGGGCGGCTAGGCTTAGGAGTTGTACAGCATACCTTAGGGAAGATTTTGCTCCAATGTTTGTTAGCCTTTCCAACGCATCGTTTTCTATGGTTACCTTTTCTTCTTTTGCTCTGAGGTTGAGGATTTCTCTTATGCTTTCTGCATCATACTCATGAGTGGCTATTATTACGGAGCGGTCTAAAAGGTCAAGTGGAAAACCCATGGGACTCTTCACGTCTGTGCCGCGGATTGTTGTTACGCCACGGTTGGTTGCCAAAATAATTATTGGAACAAGTTCGCTTTCTAAGGCTCTTCCAAGAAAGCTGAAGGCTTCTAGGTCTAATAGATGGCTGTCATCGATGAATAGGACGCCTGGGTGTATGAAGGCTTTTCCAGAGTCCACCCATTCCTTTACCTGTTGGTCTACAGCCATCCGCACTTCTGTGTCTATTTCCTTTGATTCTGAACCTCCAAAGAATAGGGAGAAAAATCCTCCTGACCGTTGTTTTGCGTTAAGCTCATCTAAATCGGCCAAGGTAAGCGAGTAAACAAACTCTTTCTCTTTTAAAACGTCGCCTGTGGGTCTTGGAATTTTTTGGCTGGTGTCCACATCATAGGTTTTGCCTTTTGCGCTTTCTAGGCTTAAACCAAGGTTTGCCACTCTTCCTGTTTCTGCATCTATCTGGATGACGTGTCCTTCGGTTATTCCTTGCTGAATTATCTGTTGGGCAATTGAGGCTCCTGCTTCGATGGTTTTTTCTTGTTTTGTTGTTTTTAATGTTATTCGAACGCTTTCTGGAACCTTTTGGTATGGATTGTAGGGGTGAGCGGTTGTCCGTATGTCTATGCTCGCAACTTCGCCCTCGTATACTTTGCGCATCTCATGTATCTCAACGCCGATACATTTTCTTATGGCTTCAATTAGAAACTCTGTTTTCTTGCGTTCACTGCTGTAAATTTCGCTGCCACTCATTTGTATGAATGGAACATTCGGACCTAACTCTCTGGATATGGCAACGGCAATGGCTGTCTTGCCAGTTCCTGGTGGACCAGCCAAAATTACGGTTTTTCCGCTTAGTTTACCTTCCTTTATCATTTCAACAACCAAGCCAGCTGCTTCTCTGGCTTTCTCTTGGCCTACCATGCCGTCTTTAACTTTTATTGCTTTCAGATTTTTATCTAAGCCTAAACCTTTAATGTGGGTGTGGGCTCCCACACGTTCAAAACGGCTGATTTTGGAGGGAACCTCCTTTATTTCAGCCATTTAAAACCCCTCGGCGAAAATATTTTAGAGAAATTTAAAAACTTATCGCTTCCATTCCCTTCAACAATTGGTCTATGTCATTTCCAATGTTTTCTCCGTGGTAGCCGCCTTCCAAAACGAAGAACGCAGGCTTTTTCAATGAAGCTATGCGCTTTCCTATTTCCATATAAGTCTTTTCGGTTAAACCAAGCGAAGCCAAGTCTCCAGCGTGAGCATCAAATCCAGCGGAAACCGCAACAACCTCAAACCTGTTAATGTCAACTTTGCTTAAGGCTTCATCCAACGTTTTTAGGTAAACTTCCTCTCCACAATCAGCCCACAACGGAAAGTTTAAACAGTTAGCCTCACAACTGTAGCCCGTTCCAGGATAATGTGGATGCCTATGCAACGAAACATAAGTTACTTTTGGGTCTCTGGAAAAAATTTCCTGCGTCCCATTTCCATGATGACCGTCAATATCCAAGATTAAGGTTGGCTTATCCAGATGCTTTATTGCTATGGCAATGTTATTCAGATAGCAAAAGCCTCTTGTGTATGCACCCATGGCAGCGCCGTTTCTGCCGACATGATGCCCTGGCGGTCTCATAAGGGAAAAACCGTTGTTTTCAGCTGCTAAAATGGCTCCACCAGCAGAAAGTCTCGCATATTCGTAAATGTTTTCGTAGGCTGGCGTATCAGCGTCTTCTACGAAGCCCTTTTTAAGATTCCAAAGGTATTCGGCATCGTGAACCTTTAACAAGGCTTCTTCTGGCGCTGGTTCTGGCGTTAAAAATTCGTAGCCTTTCTGTTTCAAGATTTCGTAGGCTTTTCTGACTCTTTCGGGTCCTTCGATGTGAGAGAATCCATAGTTTAAGCATTTTTCTGAAAAGATTATTTTCGTCTTCATTGAACCTTCACATCCTATAAGCGCATAGTTGTTGTTTTCAAATTAAAATATAACCTCAACTCTAAAAGGTTTAGAGTATTCCACAATAAAGATGGAGAAATATGGTTTCAGAAAATCCCTTCGCCGTATTCCGCCTTGAGTGTAAAAATGCTTTAGAGGAAGCCCTAAAGAAACTTTTCCCGAAAATCGAAATTGCACGCTTAACATTGGAAAAACCGCCAAACCCAGATTTCGGTCAGTTAGCTTCTTCTTTATGTTTTGAACTTGCCAAAAGCATCAACGAAAAGCCCGCAGTTTTGGCTGAACACATAGTGAAAGCCATAGACAAGGCAAAGTTTTCTTTAATTGAGCGTGTTGCTCCAGCAGGAGGCGGTTACATAAACTTTTATGTTGACTTTGCGAAATTTTCAAGTTTAGTTATTGAATCGGTTGAACAATTTGACAGTGAATATGGTTTTGTTAAAACTGATAAACCCTTGAAAATTATTGTGGAACACACAAGCGTAAACCCGCTTCATCCCATACACATCGGACAAGCAAGAAACCCAATGTTAGGCGATTCTATTGCACATATGCTTAAAGCCACGGGACACAAGGTTTTCCGCCACTATTACATCGACGATGTTGGTCGCCAAACAGCAGTCATCGCCTACGGATACAAAAAACTGGGCAAACCCAAACCGGAAGGCAAACCAGACCATTTCATTGGAAAAATCTACACCATAACAAGCTGCCTCATCGAAATTAACCGCTTAAAAAAAGAACTTGAAAATGCAAAAAAGGCTTCGCTAACAGAACAAATCGCAAAAATTAACAGAGAACTAGACGATTGGATGTCAGTAGCAGTAGAGCTTAAAGAACGTTTCCAAGAGCTTTTCGAGAAGCTTCTGAATGAAGTTGGCAAGGATGAAGACCCAGAAAACGAGGTTAACAAGCTAAACCGAGCCTATGAAGAAGGAGAGAAAGAAGCTAAAACGCTCATAAGAGAGGTTAGCGAATTATGCCTACAAGGTTTTAAGGAAACTTTGGGGCGTGCTGGAGTTTTTTATGATTCTTGGGATTGGGAAAGCGACTTTGTATGGAGCAACCGCGTAGCTGAAACCCTTGAAAAACTAAAGAAGACACCTTACGTTTTTGCCTTAGGAGGAGTTTTAGAGTTTGACGCCGAAAAGGCTGCTCAAGAGCTTAACTTGAAACAGAAACTCGGATTAAGAGAAGATTACGAAGTTCCATCTTTGACGCTTATGCGTGCTGATGGCACAACACTTTATACTACACGCGACATCGCATACACTTTATGGAAATTCGAAAAGGCGGAAAAATTCATTAATGTCATAGGTATGGAACAAACCCTTGCGCAGTTGCAGTTGAAAATAGCTTTGCACGCTTTGGGTTATGGAGAGAAAGCGGATAATTTGGTTCACTTTGCTTACAATCTTGTAACTCTTCCAGGCTATAAAATGTCAAGCAGAAGGGGACGCTACATAACCTTTGACGAAGTTATGGATGAGGCAGTTGAGCGGGCTTACAACGAAGTTTCGAAGCGTTCTCCACAATTGTCCGAAGATGAAAAGAGGAAAATAGCCGAGTTTGTGGGTATAGGCGCTGTGCGTTATGCTCTTGTGGAGGTTGATCCATCAAAACCAGTTGTGTTCACATGGGATAGAGTGTTAAATTTCGAAAAAAACAGCGCGCCTTACATTCAATATACTCACGCAAGAGCCTGCAGCATCCTGCGAAAGGCAGCGAGAAAACCTGAAAGCCCAGCTTATGGACTATTAAAGGAGAGAATAGAAAACCAGATAATTTTGGATTTAGCAAACTTTCCAGAAGTTTTTGTTGAAGCAACCGATTTCCTTAAACCCAACATGATTGCAGAGTTTGCAAACGCCTTAAGCGACAAATTTAACACTTTTTACAATGCTTTACCCGTAATAAAGGCTGAACCAAAAGAGCTCAGCGATGCAAGACTTGCACTTGTAGATGCGGTGAGAATTGTTTTAAGAAATGCGCTTAATCTGCTTGGTATAGTGGCTCCAGAAAAAATGTAGCAGTTTATGGTGCGCCTTCAATTATTGTTGTTGCTGTGCTTGTTCCTATGCGGTTTGCTCCAGCCTTGATAAAGGCTACTGCGTCAGCGTATGTTCTTATGCCACCAGCAGCTTTAACACCCATGTCTTCGCCTACAATCTCTCGCATCAGCCTTACATCTTCAATTGTTGCTCCTTTTCCAAACAAGCCAGTTGACGTTTTAACAAAGTCTGCTCCAGCCTCTTTGACAATTTTGCAAGCAGTTATCTTTTCATCCCTCGTGAGGTAAGCAGTTTCGATGATTACTTTCACAATTATTTCGTTAGATAGGCGTTTAGCGTCTAAAACAGCCATAATATCTCTTTTAACAAAATCATAATCACCAGACTTTAAGGCACTTAAATTAATAACCATGTCCAATTCTTCAGTACCATCCTCCACAGCCTTAACCGCTTCTAAAGCCTTTATTTCTGGTAGGGAAACGCCGAAGGGAAAGCCAACCGTAGAGCAAACCTTAACATCTGAACCCTTCAGCAATTTTGCTGCAAACCGCACATAAAAGGGGTTAACAACTGCGCATCTGAAGCCATACTGTATAGCCTCTTTGCAAAGCCTTTCAATTTCCTCTTTTGTCGCTGTGGCTTTTACATTTGTTGAGTCTATCATTTTGGCTAATTCTTCTCTTGACAACTTCAACCGCATCATCTACCCGCTTTAAACTGGGAACACAAACATTTAGCAGTTTCTTAACGCTGAAGGAGTTTTTGGCAAAAATTTCTTATACTAGCCTTTTAATCCTAAAAAGGAGGCACAATATGTCAGGCTCATACTTTGAAAGAAAGGTTGAACCCATCGAAGTTAGAGAAAAGACGATATCTGAACTTTTGACGGAAATGAGCAAAACTGCCTATCAAGGTAGAAAACTTGGAGAGGCTGTGGAAGTTTGGGAAGCCATGCTTAAAGAAAAAGACTTAACAATAATCATGGGATTTGCGGGTTCCATGAGCACTGCGGGTCAATGGAAAATTGTTAATTGGCTTATAGAAAAACGCTTCATAGACGTTCTAGTTTCAACAGGAGCAAATGTTTCAGAAGACATAGTGGACGCTATGGGACTTGGTTATTGGCAGGGCACACCTTACGCTAATGATGCTGCGCTTGTGAAAGCTGACATTAACAGATACTACGATGTTTATGGAAAAGAATCCGATTATAGACAAATGGAAGAACTTATGACCGAATTCATGTTAACGCTGAAAACCAACTTTGCATACTCATCAATGGAACTGCTTTATCTGTTTGGCAAGTGGCTAAGCAAAAAAGGAATAAAAAGCATAACAGCAGTGGCAGCAGAAAACAATGTCCCAATATTTTGTCCCGCAATAACGGACAGCGCCTACGGAGAAGCCTTCTTAATGGCAAAAAACAAAGGACACAACATTCTGTTAGATCAAGTGAAAGAATTCGACCAATTTGTTGGCATAGGCGAAAAAACAAAAGATATAGGAGTCGTCTACATAGGAGGAGGCGTACCAAAAGACTTCACACAACTCATAGCAATATCAGTCTCGCCAAAAACAATGGACAAAGGCGTGCCCGGAAGAGAAGGCTTCAAACGCAAAAGCGTAAAAGAATACTATTACCCACACAAATATGCCATCCAAATCACCACAGATTCCCCACAGTGGGGCGGCTTGTCGGGTTGCACCCTAGAAGAAGCCATAAGCTGGGGTAAAATCCACAGCCAAGGAAAAAGGGTAACTGTTTACTGTGACGCAACCATTGCCTTACCACTAATAGCACATGCCCTCAATGAAAAACTAAAAATTAAAAGAAAGGCTCCAGACCTTTCATGGATTTTTAAAAACGTTTCTTAACTACAACCTTGTTATTAACGAACATACCATAATTGGAAGAATCAGCGAAGCATCACCCTCAACCATAACAGTGTCTGCTTTCTGGCTTATCTTCCCCCATGAAACCGCTTCTCGAGGTCTTGCGCCAGATAGGCTGCCGTCCCACTCATCAGCAGTACAAACATAAACTGCATAGTCCAATCCCTCTCTGAACTGATTCCACCAAAGCGTATGATGCTTCGAAATTCCACCGCCAACAATTAATGCGCCAGTTTTCTTTGCAGTAAAAATAGTTTCGCTGAGTTCGCCAGAATCCTTCAACAAGTTAACTTTAAAGTTGTGGTCTTGCGAAAAAAGCCAGAGCTGATAACCAACCGCTCCGTCTGTTATGCCAGGCACATAAACTGGTATGTTGTTTTTTGCCGCCCAATAAAGGATGGAGTTTTCGTTGCATATGCGTCTTCCAATTTCATGGCATAACTGGCGGGTTGATAATTCTTTGACGCCTTCCTCCCATAAAGTTTGAAGAAGCTCTTGCATTTTCTTTTCAATTATTATTCCATAACTTTCGTTTGGAACCAAAACATTTCCTAAACGGTTTATCTTTTTCCTACGAAGCTCGGCATCGTCCATGAAAAATGAACCTTTATAATAGTTTTTCCAGCTTCTGGCAATATCATGGTCAAGAGTTCCGCAAGTTGTGATTATAACATCAACAAGCTTCTCTTTTACAAGCTCCCTCAAAGCGCCTCTCGTTCCAGTGGCAACAAGATTGCCAGTGAAAGAAAGAAACTTTACACATTCACCATCCTTAATCATTCTTTCTAAAATGTTCACACCGACTGCCAATTTTCCAGCCGTAAAACCCCAAGCGTTATCCATCTGCAAAACAAGGTCGTTTACAGATATTCCCTTAAAGAGATTATAATCTTCAACCTTCTCCAACACGCATTCTCATCTCCATAATCAAACTAAATTGTCATGTTAAAGATAAATAACTGTCGAACTTTTGAGGCTAATTAACCAAGTATGCTATGATTTTTTCATATACGTCTCTGTTTCTCAAGTCTTCGTTGCCAGCGTAAATGCTTGGGTTATCATTGACTTCCACCACCACATAATTGCCGTTGAATTCTTTTATGTCAACTCCATAAAGCCCACGCCCAACAACTTCACAAGCCTTCAAAGCCGTTTCTTTCAATTTGGTTGGAGCATTTTCCCTTTTAAGGGTCACAGTTCTTCCCCAAACAAAGCTTGGTTTGCCCCTCCTTTTTGCGCCGTGTTTCCATCTGCCCTTTGGCACCATGTACTTGCAAACATACAAAACTTCACCATTTAAGACGCCGACTCTCCAATCGAAAGCTGTTGGCATAAATTTCTGAACCGCCAAAACATCGGATCTCCTGAAAAATCTCTTCGCAACTTCTCTAAAACTTGTTTCACACGCCACTTTCTCCACATATCTCGAAAAACTTGTGTATGGCGCCTTCACCACAACAGGTCTTCCAAAAGTTTTGAAAATCTCAACTATCCGCTTATGATGCAGTTCATCCTTGCTTAGGAAAATTGTTGGAATATATGGAACATTATACTTTTTGAAAAGAGAGTACAAGTGAATCTTGTTTCCACAAATTTGTATGGATTTAGGGTCATCAACCACGTTTAAACCCATCTCCCAAGCAGCCTTAGAAACTATGTAGGCGGTGTAAAGGGGGTCTGTTGTAGCTCTAATGAAAACAGCGTCGTATTTCGGAATTTCCAACAGGTTTTCTCTAAACAAGAAGTTGAATGCATGACCCATTTTCTCCGCTGCAACTTTAAAGTTCTGTAACGCCAAAACCTCTTTAGGGTCTGAAAAATTGTATCTTTCAACAAAACATGCTATTCTAGACAATTAAGTGGTCACCATTTTCAGAAATTCGAGAAATTTCGCCAGAGATCATCCTCAAATCTTGCACAGTTATTTCTTCTCTTTTTAATGGTTGAAGCCCGCACAAATACACTTCCTTTTCGACGCATTGCACATGCAATTTGCAAATAGGTATCTTAAACACTTCGTAAACTTTAGCTGAAATTTTCGCTATGTCTAAATCGCATTTTCCAAAGATGGATTTGAATGATAACATGCTTCCCCTTAGCGGTTGCGCACAAACATCAAATTTGTAGTTCATACCTAAACTTTTCATGGCTCTGTAAAGGGCGCTTCTATTTTTTGCGATTTTGTACCCATCATAGGAAAATGGGTTGACAGCGAAAATAACAACTGGAAAATTGAACTGAGAAATTATTTGCTTCACCGAATCAGTTACTATGTAGGGAATTGTTGGAATTCCAGCCTTTGAAGCCCTAAGCAGAAGAAGGGGCGTTCTATAAGCGTCTATAATGTTTTCGCTTGGTGGAATAACAGGATTGCCTAGAACCTCCGCATGCAGGGAAACGTAATATCCAGTTTTTAAATATCGATAGTCATTGTTTATGTTGAGAGTAAAGTCTTTAACTGACGATTCAAGGAAGGTCGACGGTTTCATAATAGGCAAGTTTGTCGTTAGGTCGATGTTTGATACGACCAACACGCATGTAACACCAGATTATTGAATGCTCGGTATTGCTCCAGTCATATTTAAAATTAACTGTATTCTTATATCCATATTTCAGAACAAAATAGAATGAAAGAGGAACAGTATACGTACAAAACCCTAGAAGTGCTGGGTCCAGAACACGAATTTTCACTGGTTAACGAAGAATTAAAAGCATTACCAATAGTAGACAAAGTCATAAAAGATTTTCACGGGCGAATTGTAAACTTTGTCGAACAATCCGACTTCACCTTTGGAAAGGAACTTCAGCTCCATGTTATGGAAATTAAACCCAACATGCCATTTAAGTCGCCAGAAAAATTCGAAGAAACCATGCATCAAGCAGTTTTAACCATTGACGATTTTCTGGAAAGCAAATATGGAGCACATCTCCTCGGAACAGGAATGCATCCTCTACTTACACTTGAAGAAACCATGGTTTGGCCTCACCGTCACAGACAGATTTACCAAGCTTACAGCAAAATCTTCAACCTTAAACAGCACGGATGGTTAAACATTCAAAGCTTCCAACTAAACATCCCATACTTTAAGGAGAAACAAGCAATTTTGATGCATAATGTTCTAGCGGAAATCTGCGCATATTTACCAGCAATATCAGCATCATCACCCATATACGAAGGAAAATTTGGCGCTTACATCGATAACAGATTACACTTTTACATGACAAACCAGGAAGAAGTAAATTCAGTAACCGGAGATGTAATCCCAGAATACGTATACTCTTTCAAACAGTACAAAAAAGAGATTATCGAAAAATACTCCACGGAATTAGCCAACAGAGGCGCAGACAAATGTCTTCTTCACAAAGACTGGGTTAATTCCCGCGGTGCAATTTTCCGATTCGACAGAAAAGCCATTGAAATAAGAATCATGGATGAACAAGAATGCGTCCAATCAGATGTGGCTTTAAGCTGCTTCATAAGGGCGCTATTAAGAGGATTGATGAAGGGTGAACCAGATCTTTTGCCGCATGAGGTTCTCGTGAAAGACCTTAATTCAGTCATAGCTAATGGATTAAATGCAAAAGTTTTGCATCCAAAAGGAAAAACTGCTAAACAAGTGTGCGAACACTTTTTCAAAACTGCTTGCGAAAATGCTTCAAAAGAAGAAAAGAAATACCTTCCGTTAATACAGAAAAGAATAGAAGGCGGCAACCTTTCAGAGATTATAAAGGAAAGAGTTCAAAGGAAAGCTCAAAAAACAGATTTAAAAGAAGCCATCGTCAGCGTTTACTCAAATCTGGTAAAAAGCCTTATGAATAATCAACCTTACTTCTAAACACTGGAGAACCTACGATATGACCAGCAAAAGACAAAATGACTTTTTTGCCGTTTGCAACAAGTGCAAAATTAGTTGTTGCCAGAACGCAAGACCTCCAATAACAAATGAGCGCAGAAAAATTATAGAAGAATATTTAAAAGAGCAGAGAATTCCCATCCAAAATCCATTTACCCAAACAATGTACACTTTTCCAAGAGAAGACGCTGAAGGATACTGCGTATTCTATGATAAACAAACGAGAAAATGCAAAGTTCATCCAGTAAAACCAGAAACTTGCGTAGCGGGACCAATAACTTTCGACATAAACAAGCAAACCCAAAAAATTGAGTGGTATTTAAAAATGGAAAAAATATGCCCCCTAGCCGGAGTTCTACACAAAAATAATGAAGTTTTCAAAAACCATTTGGAGTCGGCTAAGAAGGAAATACTTAGGCTTGTGCATGGGCTTGACACAGAAGACTTGAAGGCTATATTAAGAATAGAAGAACCAGAAACCTTCAAGATTGACGAAGACCCTATTGAAAGCGAAATTCTCGCTAAGTTACACTGTTAATCCTCATACAATCTTTCAAAACATTCTTGTAAGCAGAGTTAGCGAAAAACGTTACTTTGCCATTTTAAGTGTGTGTCAAGGGAAAAGACACGCTAAGTCATTTTAGAAATCTTGCAGAGGCTATCAAACTATTCAAGTTTCAAGTTGATAATTTTGAATGGAAAACAATTACGCAAACTCTTCAACAATGTTTCATTTGCAATTTTATTCTCTATACTATTAAGTCTCTTGTTTTTCGTTTTTCCCTCAGCAACCCAGCAGGAAAACTCTCAAGAAAGAAATCCTACATCATACACAATTTTGAATGATGGAAACATCACACATGCCCTAAACGAAAACACAAAAACAATTGAATACTCTTCAACCGACACAGGCGCTGTAATAAACGCAGCTTTAGGAACTTTGCCAGATTATGGCGGCAAAATATACATAAAAGCTGGAAACTACTCACTCCTATCAACGATAATTCTAAACAAGCCATGCATTCTGGAAGGCGAAGGTTCAGGGCGCAGTTACCCAGAAGAAGGCATAACCCAGCTGAATTTTGGAAACACGACTGGAATAAAAATAACTTCAAGCGGCGTCAGAATAAGTCATCTTCAACTGAGAGGTTATGGGGATACAGCTGTTGCATGTTATGGCATCCACTTAGACGCATCCTCCAACATTTTGAACCAAAACCTAAACGTTGAAGACGTTATGATAGTGGATACTTATTATGCCATTTACGGAACAGGAGCGCATGACATTTGGGACCTCTATCTATGTGATGTTTACATAAACTATTGCAACCAAGGAATAAGAATGGACAAAACAACAGGCGCCGTACAACTTCAAACCAACCACGTCATAATCACCCATGCAAAAAGCGATGCAGTTTACTTGACACGTGTGGATGCGGTTATACTTGAATCAATTTATTTTGTTGAACCCGGCGGAAACGGCATAGTTATTGCAAGCTTCGGTTCGTATCCATTGATGATTAGAAACTGTCAAATAGACGAATGCCACGAAAACGGCATACTTCTGGCGTTCGAAAATCCATCTTCCTTGTGGCTGACAATAACCGACACACAAATAAAAGCACACAAATCTGCAATCTACATGCAAAACGCTCAAGACGTAATAATATCAAACTGCAACATCGCCGCCAGCCAACTCAGCACCTCAAACCAAACGATAATATACGTTGAAAATGGTTATCGAATACAAATAAACAATTGCCTAATCAAAAACTTAAGCCAACAAACAAGAAACTGCATAGAATTAAAAGACTCAAACTACTGCCACATATGCAATTGCCAAGTAGACCATTCCGTTGGCAAAGCAGAAAATGTCGACTTCGCCATAAAAGAAACGGGAACCGACAGCAACAACAACCAAATAGTCAACAACATATGCGTTGGCGTCTCAAATGGTCCAGCGTACACTTACGGTACAAACTCCATAAACAAAGACAACATTTAAAGCCCATGCAGCAAGCCCAGAGAGTTTTAAACCCCCTTTTGTTTTAGCGATAAGAATTTAAGAAGCCTTTGAACCGTGACAAACCTTCTTTTAGAACCTCGGTTTTGCATCCATAACCAATTCGCAGATACCCTTCCATCCCAAAGCATGAACCTGGAACAAGCAGCGTTCCCCTTTCTCGAATGAGGCGGAGACAAAGATCTTCTGAAGGTATCTTAAGGTTGTACCGAAGGAAAGCAATGCTTCCTGCTCTTGGAGGAACCCAATCAATTAATGGTTCATCTTCGATCCATTGTGAAAGGATCTCGTAGTTGGCACGGATAATTTTTAAGCTGCGTTCGTATATTCGGTCTACATGTTTCATGGCGAGAGATGCAAGGGCGTCATCTATTAAACCGTTGCTTATTGTTGTATAATCTCTGTGAAGTTTACATTCACCGATTACTTGTTTGTTGGCAGCTATCCATCCTAACCGTAAGCCTGTTAACGAAAAAGCCTTGGAAAAGGATCCAGTTGCTATGGCTCTCTCGCTGATGTCTACCGCTGAAGGAACAAAATCGTTCGGCTTTATGTAAAGACTCCTATACGTCTCGTCGCAGAGTAAATACGCACCGGCATCTTCTGCAATGGAACAAATTTTTTTCAAAAGTTTGGCATCGATAAGGCTTCCTGTTGGGTTGTGCGGATTAATGAGTACGATAAGCTTGGTTTTGTCATCAACAAGTTCAGATAATTCATTAATGTCTGGTAACCACAGATTTTTCTCGCGTAACTTTAGCAACTTAACTTTGGCACCAAAAGATTTAGCTACACTGTACAATTGTTGATAGGCGGGGAATATGGAAATAACTGTGTCGCCTGGTTCAACGAGAGTGTAAAAAACAAGAAAATTTGCGCCGATGGCTCCACCAGCAATGAGAATGTTCTCAGGTTCCATATGAGCGTACAGATTTGCAATTCCTTGTCGGAGATCGAGAGAACCGTCAACAAAGCCATAGGTTAATTGTGTTCCCTTAAACTCCTCAAAGAAATTTTCTTTGCCCATAAGAGACAGAAACTCGCTCAACGTGAACGGATCAACACAAGTCTCTGCGAGATTCACCTCCACATCATGTTCATAAGCCCCTATGAAACGTTCAACCAAAAATGGATCAACCTTCATTACACTCCCTCTATTTGCATAAAATGGAACGATCCTATTACATTTTCTCCTTTAAGCTTAACATTAACAAAAGTCAAAAAGCATATCGGATATGACGGGCCCGCTGGGATTTGAACCCAGGATCTCCGGCTCCGCAGGCCAGCGTCCTAATCCTGCCTAGACTACGGGCCCATAGAACAAATCTGAATATGGTCATAAAAGGGTTTTTAACGCTTCAGTGCTTGTTTGATTTTTTAAGGGTTCTTTCAAGAGCGTCAATCACGTTTTGTTTTCCCATGGCTAGGATGTATGGGCCTAGTCTTGGACCTTGTGGCACGCCTAAGAGGATGGCGTAGAGGGTTTTGAAGAAGTTTGCTGGTTGTATGCCGTGTTTTTTGGCTGCGTTGAATATGGCGTTTTGGATTTTTTCAGCTTCGTTTTCGGCTTTTAATGTTTCAATTAATTCTTTTATTGCTTCTTGTTCGTCTTGCGTTAAGGTTGCTGCTGTTTCTTTTATTTCCTCGAAGTCCCTTATCCAGTTAAAGGCATATTCAATGCGCCTTCTCAAGTTTTCATCCAAGGTTTGGTCTTTCTGCAAGTAGCCATAGCTTCTGAGTTTTTCAGTTATGAATTCTTCTTCTCGTTCTTTAGGCGCCATTTTAGCCAAGAAAGTTAGCAGGTTATATGGCACTTTAATGCTTGGCTTTGATGGGGGCTTCATCGCCCAGCAATATTCGTATAAGCCTCGAAGCTTTGCAAGTTCTCTTTCATCTTTCAGCGTTTTAACTCCGAAGTACAAGTCCTCCAAATAATCAAACTCATTCATGTACGCCGGTATGTCGGTAACATCTAAAGTGCGGGTTCCAACAAACCTTTTCAGCATTAACAAAAGCAATGATTGAGGTGACCCATAACGGAACCAAACTTGGGGTGTGAAAACGTTTCCTGTAGATTTTGAAATTTTTCGTCCACTTTTGTCTAGAAACATTTCATACATTGCATGGGAAGGAGGCTCGTAACAGAGTATTTCACGGCAAATTCTATCGTTTATCCGAACAGAATCGGCTATGTCTTTGCCGTAAGCCTCAAATCTTATGTCAAGAGCCTTCCATCTTGCAGCAAACTCGCCTTTCCATGAAAGCTTACCTTCACCCTTTTTGACGTCTGCCTCGCCTTTGAAACCGCAACCTTCAATCCATCTGCCTTTAATTTCCATGCCATCACAAACGTAGAGAACCTTGTTTTCCTTTGGCAGAAATTCTAAGGCTTTGGTTGTGTATATGCGACCGCAATTTTCGCATATTGGAAAATATGGTAAGACTTCTATGTAACGCTCCTGTCCCACCTCTTCCTTGACTATTTCTCCAACTTTTTTGGCGTTCAAAAGTAAAGCTTCAACTTCTTTATTCAGCATTCCCTTTTCATAAGTTTCCTTTGCAGAAACATAACGATATTCTATGGAGCACTTGTCCAAAGCCTCAAGCAACAGTGAACTCATATGTTTGCCGTAACTTTCATGACAGTTAAAAGGGTCTGGAATATCAGATACTGGAAAACCTAAATACTTTTCAAGGGATTTTGGCAAACCAGCGGGAACCTTACGCAATCCATCCTTGTCATCGCAGAAGGCAATTAATTCTGAACGATAATTCTGTTCCCTTAAGGCTAATGTAACAGCATAAGAGCGAGCAGCATCACCCAAACTTCCAATGTGAGGGAAACCAGAAGCTCCTAAACCCATCTCGGTTCTTATAAGGTCTAAACTTCTGCCCAGCTTCCGCTCCCTTTCAATTATTTTTGCAGCCATTTTATCGTACCATGTGCCTCTGCCAATTATTTTCTTGCTCATCATCCTCATGCTCTTTTATAGCATAATTAAAAAGTAAATAAAAATGTTACAGAAAACAGCACATCTGTTGCTTCTCTTTTGAAGTTAGAATTAACTAAACAATAGACAAATGGTTTGGATGAAAGATAAAACTGTTGGAGTGGCTGTTACTCGATTTTTGTTCCACAGTTGGGGCAGAACTTAACTCCAGCTTGGACTTCTGTGCCGCATTTTGGACATTTAGTTGTGGCTTGTAATGGTGTTCCGCAGTTGCTGCAGAATTTCGTTCCAGCAGGGTTGAATGTACCACATTTTGGACACGTAATGCCTACAGCTTGTAGCGGCGCACCACAGTTGCTGCAGAACTTTGCTGTCTGTGGATTCTGGAAGTTGCATTTTGGACATAAAACCATAGGCACTGCCGGCGCTGGCGCCGCTGCTGGCTGAAGCACTTGCGGAAGAATCACTGCTCCAGCCCCTACTGCCGCTCCGGGACTCTTTGACAGGCTTTCAGCTGATTTTTGAACTGTTTCCATTCTTAGGACCTCTGTTGCGCCCACTCCGGTCTTTATGTAGAACAATCTGTCTCTCCACTCTGGGGTTGTGTCTATTCCTTCAAACTTCACATCAATCAGTTCAAGACCTATTCGTGAAAAGGCGTCGAAGAGAACGTTTTTTGCAAGTAGGCTTGTTTCGTCAAGTTTGCCGTATACGTCCGCCAGCGAATATTGGCTTAGGGTGTCGATGAGTCTTTCGTTAAAGTATCCTCTTAGAAAGTTTTGCAACCCATCCGTAGTGAAGGCTCCTTGTCCGCCAACAACTTCGTTGACGAAAAGGTTTGGTTCTTCAACTCTGAACCAGAAACCTCCAAAGAACTTTAATGGTGCAAGCTCTTTGGTTTGTCCTTGCGCTCCAAACTTTCCTTGGAACTGTTTTAAAGAGACAAAGACAATTGTGGCTCTGAAAGGAACCTTGTCAAACCCGGCAATTTTTGAAATTATCTTTGTTAGTAATGGCAGGTTTGCTGTTGTTAAGACGTGGCGTCCGGCTCTGAAAACATCGTAGGCTTTTCCGTCCCTAAAGAAAACTGCAGCTTCGTATTCGTGAACTATTAAGTTGTCTCCCCATGCAATTTCTTCCACTGGATATTTCCAAACTATGTCTCCTTCTCTCGCCCCAACCCATTCAATAACTTTTGGCACCCAAACTTCACCTCCTTTTAAATCACTCCTTTAGGAACCCAAGGTCTTTGACCAGCTATGACGCCCCCATTACATGCGTCAACTATCACGGAAAATGACTTGCCGCCCATACGATATTCTATAAACCACCAAGGTGCATATACAAGTTCAGGGTCTTCCATAGGATAAGCACCAACACTAAAACGTGAAACAAAAGTGTACCTTGACCTTAACTCTTGAAGGGCTAATCCTTTAGCTTTCTCCTTAGCCTCTTGAGCGCTTATTTCAACATTAAGCGTTTCTTCTCCTGTTTTCTTGAAAGGCTCCTTCCTATCTAGGGGGATTTTGTAGGCGCCAACATCTGGTTGATATTGGGCTGCTTTGCGTGCCACAACAAGGACATCCATTGTTTCGTTTACGGAAACTCTCTCAGTTCTGTCTGTTAAAGCCTTCCCAGCTCCTTTTCCAGCCCCGCCAAAAATGCTCCCGAGGGCTCCTCCTAAAGCTTGCATCGCAACCTCTTGAGCAAGCTGCCCCTTCCTATCCTTCGCTTTCACCAATGCCTTTTTGCCTTCAAGGTCCCCTTCAAGTTGAACGGTTACAGTCCAATTTGGAACATAGCGAAGGAGAATGGCGCCCCATTCGGCACGTTCAACCATCCCACGAGTGACAAGGATTCCTTTTGCCACATGGTTTTTTGCTATTTCCAGCGTCTGAGAACCAGTAAGCAGCATTGGAAGCATGCTGCATCTTGGAGGTTGTTCGCCTGTTGTGTTATTAACGTATCCGCAGTAGTTGCAAACCACGAGAACTTCTTCTGGATTATACGTAAGTGGAGCCCCACAGTGCATGCAAGCCTCAAGTTTAGGTTTCGGCGTTGGCAGCGGTTGTGGTTGAGTTGGAGTGGGTGCAGCAGTTGGCGGGGTCGGTGAAATTCCGTCTAAACTTTTAGCCATTTCCATGGCTTCTTGTTTCTCTTGCTCCTTCCACCCGATTAAAGCGCTTGGATTCTCACATGTGTTTGCCAAAGCTTGTTCCACAACATCCATTAGACCCGCTGGTCCGTCAACTTCAACATACACATCCTCTGGTACGCCTCTAACCTTAATCGTTGCCTTTTCAAAAAACCCCTTTTTTAGCTCAAGCATAAAGCTTCTTTCGCCTGGAATAATTTTCTTGGTGCTCCACCCGATTTGCTTGAGATATTCTGGCAAAACTTGTTGAAAGTTTGCCATTTTTGCTTCGATTTGGCGATAGCGGGCTATGGTCATCCTCCCAATCCTCTAAGAACCTCTGACCTCTTGTCCACAAGTCCGTCGAGTTCCTCAACCTTTGATATCAACTCGTCCATTGCCGTTCTCCACTCGTCTTTTCCAGGCTCTAGCTCGTTTACTTTTTCAACATCGGCTTTTATTGCTTCGGCTTTTTCTATCAAACTTAAGTCATGTTCAATAACTGTGTCAAGTTTGTCCTCTTTAACTTTGATGGCGTCAAACATTCCAGCATATCCAGCAACCGCCCGGTCTATGCGTTGGGTAACCCTATCAATGCGTGATGTAAGCGTGTCAAATCTAAAAGTGTCTTCATTTGAAAGCTTCTGGATAAGCAGTGGATTTGCGAATTTTCTTCTGAAAGCGGTTTTTGCAGCCTTAAGCCTATTCACAACTTCCATTCGCACAAGACGGTCGCTTTCTCTTCTCAACTCTTTCTCTTTGTAGCCTCTGTATCCTGGAATGTAACCCATAATTTTCTCAAGAAGACTTCGTTCTTTCCGAACTTTCTCCAAATAATCTTTTCCACTCACTTTTTACTCCTCCAATATGCAACTATACCTATAACAGCAATGACAATTAAAAGTATGCCTAAAACAACGAAGGAGTTCACCACATTATAGAAGGCTGAAGTTGCTGCAACTGCAAACATTATGACACCCCAAACCAGATAGTAAGTGGCTTCCTTGCCGGCTATAAAGGAAAAAAGAATTGTATAAACTCCAAGGGGACCAAGCAGCCAAGCGGGAATATTGAAAATATCAAGAGGAATCATGTTCATACCGTAAACCACCACCGCTAACCCGATTGATATGACAAGAATAACGAGAGCACCAACATTATAATCGAATACTTTACGTTCAGCTTTCATCTTATTCCTCAAGGCATATTTGACTTATTATTTTGTAATTGCATCTTTTAAAGTTTCGTTACAATATTCCAAAGCCAGCTGAGGGAATGTCGCCTTTTACGACTGCCCCTGTTGCCCCATCTATTATTAGCTGGTAAGTTTTGCCCTTATACTCATATTTTATAAACCATATAGGAGCATGAAGGTAAACTGTTTGGCTAACTCTTATTTCGCTTTCAATTTCAATTATCTTATCCACATCTTGCTGAGCCAAGTACTTATGATGCTCCTCAATTTCTTGTTTCGCTTGCTCCAAAGCCTCATCCTTATCAATTTCACTGTTCAATGTTCTAGCATAACCCTCAATCTTCCTAAAATCATAAGGAATTTTACCCTCTAAAGGCACATCATATTCCCTTGTTGGAAATTCCGTTGCTTTCCTTGCCAAAATCAACCAATTATACTCTTTTTTGATTTGACCTTCTTTAATAACGGCTGGCGCTATGCGTTCAAAAATTCCTTTATATTTTGTTTCCGCTTCTGCCGTTATAATCCAAAATGGTATGTAAATTAAGGATTTTTCTATTATTTTCGATTTTCGAGCAAGGTCTGGAGGCTTTAGAAAGCCCGAGGTCATCCAGCTTTTTACAACTTCTTCAACTTGCGCTGGGTCATATTTGTTCAGCAGCATTGAATGGTCAAAAGTGAAGGCTTTTCCAGTTTCTATAACAACAGTGTAACCACAGTATTTGCATGTCGCTATTATTTCGCCAGGCTCAAAAGATATTGGAGCGCCACAATTTGAACACCTAATTTCTTGAACTATTGCCATCTCTGTTTCACGCTTTCGATTTTTCCCTCTTTACAATTTCTCGAGCCACAAGAACACCAGATGCTGAAGCTTGAACTAAGCCTCTTGTAACACCAGCCCCATCTCCTATAGTGAAGAGGTTGCGAATTTTCGTTTCTAAACAGCTGCTTAACTGCAGTTTTGAGGAGTAGAATTTTACTTCAACGCCATAAAGAAGGGTGTCTCTGGAGTAAATGCCTGGAGCTATTTTATCCAAAGCTTGAAGCATTTCACGAATATCAGAAAGATAGCGATATGGCAAAACAAAGCTTAGGTCGCCGGGCGTGGCGTTTTTTAATGTGGGGTTGATGACGCTTCTCGATATTCTTTCAGGTGTTGATCTTCTCCCAGCTTCTAAGTCGCCGAGGCGCTGTATTATTACGCCTCCGCTTAGGAGGTTTGAGAGTCTGGCGAGGTATTTTCCGTAGGCTATTGGTTCTTTGAAGGGTTCTGTGAAGGATGTGCTTACGAGGATGGCGAAGTTCGTGTTTTCTGTTTTTCTCTCTGCATAACTTTGACCGTTAACTGTTAAAACTCCGTTATAGGATTCTGTTATAACCTCGCCGTATGGCGCAACACAAAAAGTGCGAACTTGGTCATCGAAATATTTTGAGTAATATATGAGTTTAGGCTCATAAAGAGCGCTTGTTAACTCTTCCATGACTGAGGCTAAAACTTCAACTCTTATTCCAACATCAACGGGATTGTTGAGGGTTTTTAAGCCTAAAGCTTGGGCTTCTGATTGGAGCCATTCAGCCCCGCTTCTTCCCGGCGCAACAATAACATATTTTCCTAAAAACTTTTCACCATTTACGGTTTCAACACCTTCAACGGTGTCGCCTTTCAATATGAGTCCTTTAACGTCAGTTTTCGGTTTAAACTCAACCTTGCTGGTTAATTCTTGCCTCATTTTCCTCAAAGTCTGGGCGCATCTTTCTGTGCCCATGTGTCGAATTTTTTGGCGAATAAGCTTCAAACCAGCCAACGACGCTTTTCGCTCAATTTCTTCTACTTTCTCAACATTCACTCCATAACTATGCTCAGGCGCACCAAACTTTAGGTAAATGGAATCCACATAGTTTACAAGTTCTTCAAGTTCCTTTGACGAAATATATTGGTTGAGCCAACCGCCAACTTCTGTGGATAAAGTGAGTTTGCCATCACTGAAGGCTCCGGCGCCTCCCCACCCAGATAAAAGCAGACATGGTTCGCAGTGAACACATTCGAATCCTCGGCTTGCTGGGCATTTGCGTTGGTTAATGTCTGGACCCCTATCCAATATGAGAACGCTCAAGTTGGTTTTTTCCGTAAGCTCTAAAGCGGAGAATATTCCAGCTGGACCGGCACCGACGATTATTACATCGTATTTCAATGATTTTGTCTCCTGAAACCCAGAAGTAGATGTGGTAACTTGCATATATTTTTAGCGAACACAAAATCATTTATTGTGTGTAGGGTATGAGACAGAGAAACTTCACAACTTTCGAGCCAGTATTCCTAAACTGATGCTCTTCGTGCGGCGGAATAAAAATGACATCGCCATGCTTAAACTTACGTTCTTCCCCTCCGCTTTGCACTATGCCCTCGCCTTCCAAAATGAAAACTTCATGCTCCCAAGCATGAGAATGCAAAGGACTGTAACCGCCAGGCTCCATTTCAAAAAGCCTCATAGCAAAGTTCTCAGCGCCAATCTCTTTTGTTATGAGCCATCTAACCTTCAACTTGAATGTTCCCTTTTCCGCATCCTTCGCTTCCACACTAGTGTAAGGAAAAATTTTCATTTAAACCACCTCACTTAAGGTTACATATCAATCCTTTATGGCTTCTAAGAGACTCATCACGTTCCACAATTTGACCCGCGTGTAAGGTGGCATGTTAGGATCTTGCAAAATTTCGTCTAGAATTGATATGGCGTTTGAGGCTCTAACTGCTGGCGTGTACTCTGTTGTCTGCAAGGCATCCATGGAATCTTTGGCAGCTCTTCTAATGTTTCTAGGCGTTGTATTATCCTCGGAAACTGCTCCCAGCACGGCTAAGGCTTGCTTTATTCTTTCCTCATACTCTTCAAGCTTCTTTTTTCGAACCAATGCTGCCACCCCTTGCAGTTTTCAATAATAAGTTATTATAGGCTTTTATACTATTCTATTAGAGGTTTAAACCTTGCCACAAGAAAAAGACGAAGAAAAACACGTTAAAAGAATGGCTGACCTACTGCGCCAAGGCTTAACACTCACAGACCTAGCCTGCCCAGCCTGCGCTTCTCCACTTTTTAGATTAAAAAATGGCGACTTATGGTGTGCAAAATGTGAAAAAAAGGTTATAGTCGTGAAAGAGGGGGAAGAGCCAAAAATAACAAGTTCCATGGTTCTGGACACCATGGAGGCTACACTCCTAACAAAAATACAAGAGATACAAAGTAAGATGCAAAGTGAACAAAACATAGAAGAGCTTCAGAAACTCGGCAAGACACTATCTGACTTGTTAGAAAACCTTGAAAAGATAAGAAAAATGAAAAGGTTTTAGGGCGAAAACATAAAATGCTTGGATTTTACGAAAATTTTCCACAAAACATCCACAAAACAACACGCGCCACAACTTCACTTTCAAATAAAAAATTACAACAAACACTAATGCGCTTATTCCAAGAAACAAACACTAAAACCTTCAAACTGGAAGAAATCGCAGACCCGTCCATTCCTCAATGCACAGTGATTTTTGAGTTTGGCATAGCCGAAGCCAACGCCTTCAACTTTCTAAACCAAGAAGAAACAAACAAAGTGCTGAAAATTATAAACAAAAAACCTTTCCAAATAATGGATTTCTTCTGTGCCATACGCTACTACAAGACACAAAATGAAAAAAGAAAACCATTAAAATTTGATTATTACATGATACGCTTCACATTTAACAAAAACTACGTGGAAACACAAGTTTTCCACGAAAGAGGACCAAGATACATATCTCCAGATGACGTGACCAATTTCATTTTTGGCAAAATTAACGATTTCTTTTTAAGAAAAATACTAAAAACCCTCTAAGCCCTCTTTAGCCTCGTTTCTCCAAAAATTTCAAAACAAATGTTAAAATGTCCTCAGCAACCTCTGTCTTTGATTTGTTTCCATCTATTTTAACAAGCTCCCCACTCTTAACAAAATCCAAATATACTGAGCGCACTTTTTTCTGAGTTTCCAAATCCTCCATAACAGATTTTTTTGACTTTAACCTTTTAATCGCAATGTCGGGTTCAACATCAACAAAAATTGCTAAGTCTGGGCGTATCGCATGTTGGTTTATCTCTTTAATCCATTTTAAATCAAGTCCTGCAGCGCCTTGATAAGCCAAGGAAGAATAAACGTAACGGTCAGAAACTACAACTTTTTCTTCGTTTAAGGCTGGAATGATTTCGTTCTTAACATGTTCGAAGCGGTCTGCGGCGAAGAGCAAAGCTTCAACGATGGCTGAAACTCGTTTTTCACCATGTAAACAATACTTTCTAATGAACCGCCCAATTTTTCCCGAACTTGGCTCCGCCGTATAAACTGCTGCATAACCAATCTTCCTCAACTTTCTAACGAGAAGTTTCGTTTGTGTTGTTTTTCCGCATCCGTCTAATCCTTCAACACAGATGAAACAGCCTTTCCCTTTCATTCTACCAATCCTTTACCGCCTATAGCATTAGACATTATAAGAGCGAAGATGCATTAATAATTATTTCAGAAAATGGAGAAAAGACGATGCCAAAAAACCATTGGGGAGAAATAAAAGACCCAGTGCACGGATACGTCTACATAACTGAAGAGGAAAAAGAAATCATTGATTCCTTTCCCGTACAAAGGTTGCGGAGACTGCGCCAACTGGCAGGAGCAGAATATGTTTATCCAGGAGCAAACCACACACGATTTGAACATTCTGTAGGCGTCATGTATTTAGCTGGAAGAGTTGCCGAAAACCCTAACATTTCCCAATATACGAGTCAAGAAGAAAGGGAAAGTATTAGAATAGCAGCTTTACTTCATGACGTTGGACACGGTCCGTTTTCTCACGTTTTTGAACATTTACTCGAAAAGGAGTTAGAGAAAACACATGAGGACATGACGTATTGGATAATTGCAAACAGCGAATTGAAGGACATAATTAAAAAGTTTGGTTATAACCCAGAAGAAATCGGAAAATTGGCTGTTGGAAGACTTCACAAACCCCAAAAAGCCTTCCTAGACCAAATAATAAGCAGCGCCGTAGATGTAGACAAACTGGACTTTGTTGTAAGGGATACGCATCACACTGGCGCTGAGTATGGCTATGTTGACATTTTCAGACTAATCCACGCCTTAGATGTGCTTGGAGAAAATTTGGCTGTTGATTTAGGAGCACTTTCAGCCCTTGAATCCTTCATAATAGCAAGAATAGAATCCTTCAAAAGCATATACTTCCACCGCGTTGGAAGAGCCGCACAGATAATGCTCGCCATGGCTATGGAAAAGGCAAATGCAGAGCTTGGATTAACCCAATTTAAGTCTCCAGAAGAGTATTTGGCTATGGATGATTACACAGTTTGGACACGGCTCAAAAACTGCAAAAAATCAAGCGAAATCATAAAAAACCTCGAAAGACGAAAAATGCTCAAATGTGCCTACGAATGGACTTTTTATGAGAAAGACGTGAAAATTTCAAACATTTTCAGCAAAGAGGCACACAGAAAGCAACTTCAAATCGACATCGCAAAAAAGGCAGGAATCGAAACAGAAGCAGTAATAATAGATGTACCCACCGTCCCATCAGTTCCATACCACCATTCAGTCCTAATGGAACCCATGGAAATTCCAGCCTTCTACAAAACAAGAGAAGGCGAAAAAGTTATGCAACGCCTAAGCGACACCTCAAAAATTTTCGAAGTCCTAAAAGGATTCATAAACATATTACGCGTTTACACGGACGAAGAAAACCGTGAAAAAGTTAGCACCGCAGCGGCAAAGATTTTAGGTGGAACACCAACAACAGCAAGAATATCCTATTAAAGTGCGTGAAATGCAGCCAAAAACACTAAAGGGAAGAAGAATCGTTGAGGGACACTGCAAAGCAGAAGCCCTCGTATCCAATAAACCAATAAGTTTTCTTGGAGGAGTAGACCCAGCTGACGGAAAAATAATAGAAAGAGACCACGATTTATATGGAGAGTGCATAAAGGATAAGGTTTTGTGTTTTCCAAATGGACACGGCTCAACAGTCGGTAGCTACGTGTTATATTCCTTAGCTAAGAAAAAATGTGCACCAAAAGCCATAATCAATCAGACCGCTGACCCTGTTGTTGTGGTTGGAGCCATAATAGCGAACATTCCCATGGTGGACCAAATAGACATTAAACAGATAACAACAGGCGATGTGGTTGAGGTTGACGCATATAAGGGCTTTGTTAAAATTTGGAAAGGGAAAGGGGCAAAGCAAGCATGTATTTGACAAAGGAAGAAGAACACATATACGACGGCGAGTTTGGCTGGGCAAACGAAATATGCATGAAAATACTTGTCCGTCTGGGCGAACTTTTCAAAGCCTCAAAGCTTATTCCAATAAGTTCCTCCCATGTTTCAGGAGTTTCTTACAAAACCTTAGGGGATGCACCAACAGAATTCCTGAAAGCTCTGGCGGACGCTGGCGCAAAAGTAAAAGTTAAATCAACACTAAATCCTCAAAGCCTTGATTGCGAATTTCTCTGCAAAAGGCTTCCATCCAATTTATGCGAAAAACAGTTGGATGTTCTGAATTATTTTGAGAAGATGGGTTTTACGCAATCATTGACATGCACGCCATACTATTTGGAAAAGCAAAAAAGAGGTGCTCATCTGGCATGGGCTGAATCATCCGCAGTGATTTATGCAAATTCTGTCATTGGAGCATGGACAAACCGTGAAGGGGGACCAAGTGCTCTTGCAGCAGCAATAATAGGAAAAACACCAGATTATGGAATACACCAGCCTGAAAATAGACAACCAAAGGTTTTAGTGAAACTGGAAAAACCATTAACAAAAGAAATAGAGTTTGGCGCCCTGGGAATTTTTCTCGGCGAAATCTTGAAAGACGAAATTCCAATAATACAAGGTTTACAAAAAGCTTCAAAAGACAACCTAAAACAGTTGGGAGCAGCCCTCGCATCTGCTGGAATGACAAACATGTTCTACCATAAAGACACAAACACAAAAATCAGCGAAGTTGAAAAGATAAACGTGCAAGCTGAAGACTTGAAAAGAACCATTGAAAAACTAATCACAACATCCACACAAAAACCAGACCTAATTTTTATAGGATGCCCCCACTGTTCCCTAAATGAAATCAGACAAACAGCAGAGTGGATAGGCAATAGAAAAATCAAAAACAAAACAGAATTTTGGGTTTGCACATCACACCACATAAAAGAAAAATCCAAAAAATATGTGGAAAAAATAGAAAAAAGCGGAGGTCACGTTCTCACGAACACATGTGCCGTTGTAACATGGACAGAAAAGCTAGGAATAAAAACAATAATGACAAACTCCGCAAAAACAGCCCATTATGCACCCACACTAAACAAGGCAGAAACAATACTTGCACCACTAAAAGAGTGCATAAAAAGAGCTTGTATGGGATAAGGTTTATTCGAGTGAAAAAGCATCTTGCATGATGCCACAAAAGAAAGCTCCGGTAGTATAGCCCGGTCAAGTATTCCGGCCTTTCGAGCCGGAGACGCGGGTCCGAATCCCGCCCGGAGCACTCCAAATCTGAGCGTATTTTAGGCGTATTTTGGTTAAAAAAGCTCAATTCGAGCAGTTTCTAAAAGAGGCTAAAATTAGAACACGAATTTACCGGCAAAAAATAATGCTACTAATAATCTACTATGAACTTTCATAACATAGTCTAGCATCGATGTGTAGAATTTCTTAATAACTCTTTTGCTTCGCGATAATGGTATAAAAGCAATTTACCTTTCTCTGTTATTTCGTAAACCACACGGTTTTCTTGCTCAAGTTCCCTTATTAGATCCAACTTCATTAACAAGGTCATGTATTTTTGGAGTTGGCTAAAACTCACATTGGCTCTATACATTATATGCGTTTTTGTAATAGTCTTTCCTGTTTCAATAGCCTCTAAAATTTGAGCACATATTTCTAAGTGTGATCTTCGCATCGACATTGTTGATTCCTTTTTCTTATAGAAGATAATTCATTAACAATATTCTGTAATAGTGTTCCATAATGTTTATTATCAGAAAGCTTCTTTTAAACTTTTGCAGATAGTTCCTGGTCGGGATTATCTGTCAAGGTACCATATTAAATATGTTGTTTATTTTAACAAGTTCTGAGTTTTTACTCTTAATTCTTTAACTGACAATATTTCTATATCAAACATATCTTTGAAGGAAGTTGCTCTTTTCTTAGACTCTTCTCCGGCGTATACGTATACATCGCCATCCCTTATCTTCCTTGAGTCCAGAGTTCTATCAAATCCTTGAAACGCCCCGCCCTTGGAACAAGCATATGCGGCAGCACTTACGATTGGTTCTCCACTAAGATCAGAAATACGTATTCCTTCAATGTCTATAAAAATTATGGGATGTGCAAGAAAGTTATCTGGAGGAATTTCTTGTTTGCTGTACCATCTAATTTTTGATAAAACTCCTTGATCAAGAAATCTTGTTTCAACAGGAAAATCGTAGTTTCCCCACACCTCTTCTATGTTTTCGGGTGTTAGCCACAATTTTCTATCCCAAAGCTTTTTCTCCGTTAAATAAGTCAGCATATCCGCCACAGAAATAAACTCGTTGCATTCATCACCCTTTGGATAGATTTTTGGAGTAGTGTGCTCTGTTAAATCGCGCCAAGCTGTAGTTTGTTTACTTGAAAAGCCATCTATTAAGTATATGTTAGTTTCTGATCGATGCCTGCCACTATACGACCATGCGGTTGTGTAAGAAAACATAGGAGTTAGAGAACGAAGAAATTTCATTGTAGGAATTTCTTCTATGGGACAACCATACCCTCCAACGGAGACTGATTTTATATCATTAGGTGGAAGGACCACATATGAACAAAAAATACTCTCAATAACATCTTGAAGTTCAGTCACTATTTCATCACAAAATCTTATGGCTTTTGCATGACCTATTTCCTTCCATAGGGTGCTATGAGAATAAACAAGCCGTTTTGTTGGGACATTAAATTTCTTTATAAGATTTTTCCGCGAATTATGATAATTTGATTTAAAATCTTCTTCTTTTCCGTTCTTAATAATCACGCCAATACCAAGAGGAGTGAAGAAAACTGTTTCTTTTTGTTCTTCAACTTTCTTCCAACGAGAAAATTCGCCGACATCAAAGGCTGCAATTGTCATAATTTACATTGAGCTTTCCTTCAAAATAAATTTTTCATTATTGAAATGAATGCCCAGTAACAGGGATGTTTGAAAACCCAACTGCACTGAGCATATTTTGTGGTAAACTTGAGCGCAAATTCTGCTTCGGACATTCCAAATTAGAGCTTATTTTAGCCAACAAAGCTCGATTTTGGCAGTTTGTATGCTAGAAGCCCAAATAACAAGACTACA
This sequence comes from Bathyarchaeia archaeon, assembly GCA_049969855.1. Taxonomy (GTDB): domain Archaea; phylum Thermoproteota; class Bathyarchaeia; order Bathyarchaeales; family Bathycorpusculaceae; genus JASEJA01. The sequence continues at coordinate 57,378 of JBMFOB010000001.1, forward strand.
GTAAGCTTTAAGATTTCTATTGTTGGATTGAATATGGAGGTATTTGAATGGCTGTAAGTAAGCTAAATCGAGTCCCAGTTCGTCAGGTTTGGAAAAATGAAGAAAAAGACTTTACGCCATGGCTTGCGAAGAATATTGAAATTCTAGGAGAAACTCTTGGAATGCCACTTTCCGTCGTGGAGAAGGAAACTGATGTAGGTGAATCTTTTGAGGCAGATATTCTTGCGGAAGGTAAGGATGGCATACCAGTGGTAATTGAAAATCAATTTGGGAAGACAGACCATGATCACTTAGGAAAACTAATTACATACTCCACAAACTTGGAGGCTAAAATAGCTATATGGATATGCGAAAATCCTCAACCAGAGCATGTAGCAGCAATTGATTGGTTAAACAAGAACACTTCAGGCGATATATCCTTTTACTTAATCAAACTCGAAGCTTTCCAAATTAATGGTTCTCCGGTGGCACCACATTTTTCTATAATCTCTGAACCAAGCAAAGTAATAAGAGAAGCCGGCGAAATGAAAGAAGAGCTTGCAGAAAGACATATCAAAAGACTTGAGTTTTGGAGACAACTTTTAGAAAAAAGCAGTCTGGACATCTTCTCAAACGTGTCGCCCAGCAAGGATCACTGGATAGCAGCAGGCGCTGGTAAAAGCGGGCTCTCATACAATTATGTTATATTAATGAATTCTGCGAGGGTCGAGTTCTACATAAGTACACCGGATGCTGCAAAGAATAAGAAAATATTTGACGAGCTGTATAAAAGAAGACAAGAGATTGAAAAAGACTTTGGTGAAGAGTTGGAATGGCAACGTCTCGATGACAAAACAGCGTCTCGTGTAGCAAAAACAGTTTCGCAAAAAGGATTGATGAATGTGGAGGAGTGGTCAGATATTCAAAGCAAAATGATTGACGCTATGCGTAGACTTGAAAAAGCAATAAGCAAGCACATAAAAACAATAGGTTAGGAACAGAAAAATAGAAAACCCATGAATAATAATATTAAACAATTAGAGTTTCAAACCCCGCAATGCTCAGAGATATTTTACTGGTAATTTCGTGCGCCGTTCCCGCCCGGAGCACTCCAAATTTAGGTTTATTTTAAGCAGGTTTAGTGGCGAAATCCTCATTTGATTTAGAATTGGATATTAGTAGACACGTTTGCGATGGCCCACAACTAACAAAAATACTTCATTTTTCTTAACTTGATAAAGAACTCGGTAATCCCCTATTCTTAAAGAGTAAACGCCTTTCCATTCGCCGCGTAAAGGCTTTCCTACGTAAGGGTTAGTCTTTAATATTTTGATCTCTTGAAGTATCCGTACTTGAATTTTTCTGTCTAAAGCTTCAATGTTCTTTAAGAAACGCGGCGTAAACCGAACTTCAAATTTCGCCTTCAAGGTTTAACTCTCTTACAAGCTCATCCAATGGTTTAGCCTTGCCCTCTTCAACCTCTCTTAAGGCAATCTTCAAATCTTTGACAAGTTTCTTGTCTTGCAGGACTTCAAGAGTTTCTAATAGCTCATCCATTAAACTGGCAGCTTTTGTTAGCAGTTCTTTCTCTTCCGCTGTTAAAAGAGGCATACCTCTCACAAACCTTCAGAATATAAAATCTCCGCAGACATTTTAACTCTTACTCTTAAAATCGGATTAGCAAATGTGTTTACTGGTAATTTTGTGCGTCGTTTCCGTCCTGGGCACTCTGCTTTTATAGTAATGTGCTTGCATTTTTTGCCAGCACGGGTATTTCGTTCTTTTTTATATTTATAAGATCAAGGTATTTCATAGCATTACCGGTTAAATACAAAAGCACACTTTCATTCTTATCAATTGCACCGTCGTTTCCAAGTTTGTTTAATGCTGGGAGGGGTGCGGAGGCTTCTGGACATGCATATATGCCGTTCTTGAGAAAAATTTTCATCGCGTTGATTATTTCTGTGTCATCTACTGCTACTGCCATGCCCTTCGTTTCCCTTATCGCCCGCAATACAAGATAGCTTGCGTAGGGACGGGGAACCCTTAAACCCGCAGCTATAGTTTCAGCGTTTTCCCAAGCTTCTTTCACTTCCGCCTCTCCACTATTATATGCCTTGACTAATGGGGCACAACCAGAAGATTGAACTATTATTAGGCGTGGAATCTTTTCCGTCCAGCCGAGCTCAATTAAATCTTTGAAACCTTTCCATAAACCTATGATTCCTTCGCCTCCGCCTGTCGGGAAAATTATGTTGTCTGGCAGATTCCAATTGAATTGTTCTGCGATTTCAAATGCCATGGCTTTGTAACCTTCGTATCTATATGGTTGCTTGTTAGTTGAAACGTCCAGCCATCCGTAATCTTTTCCAAATTTTTTCACCATTTCTGCGGCGTCATTTATCAAACCGTCAACAAGGTATACCTTGGCGCCCATGGAAATGCATTCTTTAATATTGCTTTCCGGCACATCTTTCGGCATAAAAACATAAACTTCCATTCCAGCCTTCGCTCCATAAGCAGCCAAAGCTGCAGCAGCATTTCCAGCAGACGGAAGGGCAACACGGTTTATGTTTAACTCTTTAAGTTTGGAAACTGCCACAGCCATACCTCTGGCTTTAAAGGTTCCAGTTGGAAGCCGCCCATCATCCTTCAAAAACACGTTTGAAACTGCACTGTTATCTTTCCGAAATTGGAGTATAGGCGTATAGGGTTCTCCCAAAGAAACTATATTATCAGGCGATGACAGCGGAAGTAATTCTTTGAACTTCCAAAACGTATCTGCTCTATTCTCTAAATCACGTTTAGAAATCTTCTTGGCAATTCTTGATAAATCATATTGGAACAGAAGTGCTCCGCCACATTTTGGGCATATTGTTAAAATGTTGTCTGATGGGAAAACTTTTCCACATCTGCTACATTCAGCCCCAAGTATGAACATGTATTCTCCCAGTTAATTGTAGAAGAGAAATCCTTTAAGTTTACTGTGAAAAAACGCTTGAACGCTGTGCATATTACATAAGACTCATATAGAAGGTTGTTTTATTCGATAAATCTTCAAATCTTTAAAGTGATGAAAAATGATGGAAAAAACGCCATCAAGCTATAAGAAACTAATGGAAAAAGTTAAGGATTTGTTAACTTTTCAATCAGCCACTGCCATCATCCACTGGGATATGGAGACAATGATGCCGCCGAAGGCTATTGGTCTACGAAGCCAACAATTAGCCCTCCTCAGCCGAATTGAACACAGAATGAGCACAGACCCAGAAATAGGTAGATTATTGGAAGAAATCATGCGACCGTCAGAATATGAAAAACTTGACGCTGTCCAAAAGAGAAATGTTTACTTGATAAAGAAACAATATGATGAACAGACAAAACTTCCAGAAGAACTTGTTGCAGAAATTGCAAAACAACAAGCCATAACCGTGGACGTATGGAAAAAAGCCAAAGCAGCAAAAAACTTCTCCATGTTCAAGCCTGAACTTGAAAAACTTGTCGAATTAGAGAAGAAAGCCGCAGAAATTCTGATGAAAGTGAAAGAAACAGCTACGCCATATGATGCATTAATAGACATTTTTGAACCAAAAATGACAGCCAAAACAATCACGAAAGTTTTCAACGAGCTAAGAGAAGGCTTAGTTTCATTACTGAAGAAATGTGAAACCGCTCCAAAACAGCCAGACGTAAGCATTCTCAAACGCAAAGTTCCAATAGATGTGCAAAGAAAAATCTCCAAAGCCCTCGCCGAAACTGTCGGTTACGATATAGAGTCAAGAGAGGCTGGAGGCAGAATAGACGAGACGGAACATCCCTTCACGACAGGTTATTATGACGACGTGCGAATTACAACACATTATTATGAAGATAACTTCACTTCTTCAATGTTTTCAGTATTACATGAAGCTGGACACGCCCTCTATGAACAAAACTTGAAAAAAGAATGGATGTTTCAACCTGTTGGAACAAGCTGCTCTTCTGGATTCCACGAATCCCAATCACGTTTTATAGAAAACATAATTGGACGGTCTCGTGAATTTTGGGTTTATTTCCTACCAAAATTAAAACAAATCACAGGCACCATCCTCTCTGATGTAGATTTAGACACTTTTGTCCACGCCGTCAACCAAGTTAAGCCTTCTAATATTCGCGTCGAAGCTGATGAGGTAACGTATGGACTCCACATTATCATAAGATTCGCCATGGAACGGGACCTTTTCGCTGATAAAACAATGGTGAAAGAGCTTCCAGAGATATGGAATCAAAGCTATGAGGAATATTTAGGAGTTAAAATTGAAAATGACTCGGAAGGCGTAATGCAAGACACCCATTGGGCAAGCGGCTTATACGGTTATTTCCCAAGCTACGCTTTAGGCAATATTTATAGTGGACAAATTCTCGCCGCCATGGAAAAAGACCTCAAAAACTGGAGAAAACAAATTGCGAAAGGAAACTTGAAAGAAGTTAAGAGGTGGCTTGTAGAAAATGTTCACGCATATGGAAACCTCTATGACCCAGAAGACCTCATAAGAAAAATCACTGGAACAGAGCTTAACGTTAAACCATACCTAAACTATTTGAACGAAAAATATTCCAAACTCTACGGTTTTTAATCAATTCTTTCTTTTTATTATGCTTTCATAAACTTTTAGGACTATCTCTGCAAGAATCCCGCCAAAAATAAAAAACACGCCAGTCCAACCAATCGTAGCATTATAATAATTGCTTCCATACAAAAACAAAATGATGCCCACTATAATTATGCATAGACATGCGAAATCTTCCCACGACACCTAAACAACTCCTAAGCTGATTTTAAGCCTTTTAAAACGTCAAAGTATATAGACTTACCGATAAAAAGAGGGAAAATTGGAAGTTCGTAAATTATTGAATGTCTAACTCAAAAGAACAAAAATATTACCAGCGCATTGATGGTGAAGAGGGGACGTGAAACTTCCGACAATATTCGACATCCAACATAAGCGTACAATCCGTTGAAGCGTGTTTACATGATTTATTACCGACAGTTTTATATACAACTTTCAAAAGATATGCCTGTACGGTGAATTTAAAGTGTCGGAATATAATTTCAAAAAGCCAGAAACAAGGGAAGAACTTATCAGAGTGTTGACGGATGCTGCGAGAAGAGAAGTAGAAGCGCGCATCCGCGTAAAGGGAAAACCGACAAAACCTACAGTTTCTGGGACGGCTAAAATTTTGAACATACACAGAGATACGCTTTACACGTGGCTTAAAGAGTTTAATGTCGATTTTGACGATGTTTGTAAACAACATTCTATGACAGCTCTGTCGGAGACCGCTGAAATGCCTGGAAAATACACCTACTTAATTGGCGAAGCCCTTGTCGGAGAAGGCAACGAGGTAGCGCATATCGACCTTTTAATAGGAGATAAGGATGGGCCTGTCGGAGAGGCTTTTGCGTCAGGCTTGTCTAACCTTTCTGTGGGACATACGCCACTGTTGGCTGTTATAAGGCCGAATCTTCCGCCTAAACCTCACACCTTGCTTGTTCCAAAGGTTACGGTTAAACATCTTGAGGATGCAAACAAGATTTTTGGACCCGCACAGGCTGCTGTTGCGAAGGCTGTTGCGGATGCTGTTGAGGAGGGAATAATCCCAAAAGAGAAGGTGGATGATTGGGTTATAGTTTGCAGTGTTTTTGTGCATCCACAAGCAAGTGATTACCGAAGAATATACCATTACAATTATGGGGCAACCAAACTGGCTTTAAAGAGAGCGTTAGCAAAGTATCCGTCACTAGAGAAAGTTTTCTATGACAAAGACAGGGCGAAACATCCAATAATGGGTTTCAGAGTGCCGAGGCTTTGGAGACCACCATATTTGCAAATATCCTTGGATATACCTGATTTGGATAGAACCAAGAAGATTATAGCTCAAATTCCAAGAAGCGACAGAATAATATTGGAGGCTGGAACGCCGCTTATTAAAAGGTATGGAACAAAAGTGATAAGCGACCTTCGAGAAATTGCTAAGGACACATTCGTAATTGCAGACTTGAAAACCTTAGATGTTGGAAAAGTTGAAGTCGACTTGGCTTATGACGAAACCGCAGACGCAGTGATAGCTGCCGGATTGGCACCCGAAGAGACACTTGACTCTTTCATCCACGAAGCAAAAAGATTCGGAATATACGCTGCGGTTGACATGTTAAACGTGGAAGACCCCATCAAAAAACTCAAGGCGCTTAAAGAATTTCCCGACATAGTCATCATACATAGGGGAATAGACCAAGAAACCGGAATGACCGTCGGATTGAACCGTATAGAAGAACTACGGAAAACATTTAGTGATAAACGATTCTTAATTGCTGTGGCTGGAGGAATAGTGCCGGAAACCGCAAAGGAAGCCTTGGAAAAGGGCGCAGACATAATAGTTGTCGGAAGATACGTAACCCAATCAAAGGATATTGAAAGGGCTGTTAGAGACTTTCTTGAGTTAACACCTTCCATGCGGGAAGATGTAGACTTGTTCAGAGTTCATGTAGAGTAGCCTTTTCTTTCCCTTTTTACGCGAACACTTTGAAAGCTATATATGAGAGAAGAAAAAGTATACCGGAAATCAAAAATACGAATCCGAAATTGTAAGTCTGGGCAAGAAAAGGTCCTATGAAGGAACCGCTTGCGCCGCCGATCCCGACAAGCACATCGAAAAGTCCAGCTCTACCTTTTGGTATAAGTTCCATAGAAAGAGATAGAACATTAACCAAATAAAAGGCGTAGGTGAATCCGGATAGAATCAAAATTACGGTTGCAATCATAATGCTATACGTGGACAGTTGTGTAGTCGTTATTAAAAGGAATGCGAGAAAACTTCGATATAACACAACCCTTCCAACATTGACGTTTTCAGTTTCACGTTCAAGCCGTCTTCCAGCAAGAAAATAGCCTAAAACACCACTACCAGAGTTCAGAACAAATACCGCAAAAACAAAGCTTGAAGGTAAAGCTGCAGCATTGACGATGTTGCTGATGAAAATTGGCATGGGCGTGAACAATATGCTGGTAGCGAGAGAAAAGAGAACGAGACCACAACAGAAGATGCCCAAGTTTTCCTTTTTCAACCTTTCATCAACAGCGACGCCTTCGACGATTCTAGAAAATATGGAAATTCCTCTATATGCGAAGCCTATTGACTTCTCTATTGTCACCAAGCTTCTTTCAAAGATTAGAGTTGGATCCTCAACCAGAAGAAGCGCGGCGAAGAATGCTGCAAGGTTTAAGCCGCTGCACAATAATAGGGTGGATTTCGCATCGAAGCTGAACATTGAGGTTACAGTTCCCAAAATTAAGCCAATTAACCATCCAAACTCCGTAAGCCCCTCGTAAAATGCAAAGGCTTTTTTCCATTCTTCACGAGGGTAAAGCTCGGCGATAAGCACGTTTTTTGGTGGTTCATGAGCTACATGAAATAACGCCATGACTATGTAAAGGGTTACCAGCAGAATAATTTGGTTTGTGAGGGTGAATAGATAGAGAATAAAGGCTAGGGTTAAGAATGAGATTAGTATGTAGATTTTGTAGCGTCTTGTCCTATCACATATGTATCCCCAGAAGAAGGAAGCAGGTATTGACATGAACATAGCAGCCGCATACATGGCTCCAATCCAAATCAGCGAACCAGAGAGAGAAAAAATGTATAGGGGTAGAAAAACCGAAAGTAATCCGAATGCCATCTCGTGGAAGAAGAATCCAAGCTGCCACATAGCCAATAAAGGAAAATAAAAGGCAAGATAAACTTTTACTGTGAGAAAGCACTGGTTTTAATAAATCCTTAATAGAGAGATTTTTAACACTCATAACACTAACTGGAGTTTGGTCGTTAATGGCTAAGTTTAAGGTAATCGTTTCAGATCCAGAAACGGGAACATCAAAGGCAGTGGAGCTTGAAGAAGCCCGAGCACTTCCGCTAATTGGGAAGAAAATAGGCGAAGTGGTTGACGGGTCAATAGTGGATTTGCCCGGCCACAAAATGCAAATAATGGGTGGTTCCGACAAGGATGGTTTTCCGATGAGACCAAATGTTCATGGTGGAGTTCGTAGAAAAGTGATACTGAGTGGAGGAGTAGGGTTTAACCCAGAGAGTGAAGGGGCTAGGAGGCGTAAAACAATTCGTGGAAACGTGATAACAGATGAAATTGTTCAAATAAACATGAAGATTATAGAGAAACCCAAAAAGCCTAAAGAGAAAAAGAAGGCGAAGGAAGAGAAGGAAAAAGAAACCACGGATGTGCCAGAAACTCCGACAACAAGTGACAATTAAACATAAGTCAACATTTATTAGCTTGCATAGTCTAACCATCTAATAATTTGTAAAGTTCATGGGAAATGGAGAAATGAGCAGCGAAAAGCACGTAAGCATACCAAAACAACCCGAGGTTAACATAGGCACCATAGGCCACGTTGACCATGGCAAAACAACATTAGTGCAAGCGTTAACTGGCATTTGGGCATCAAGACACAGTGAAGAATTGAAGAGGGGTATAACAATAAAGTTAGGCTACGCAGACATGCCAATCTATAAGTGTCCTAAATGCGAACCACCAAAAAATTATTCCACAAAACCAGTTTGTCCCTATTGCAACTCAAAAACAACCTTTTTAAGAGCCATAAGTTTCGTTGACGCCCCAGGTCATGAAGCGCTGATGGCAACTATGCTCTCAGGAGCAGCGATAATGGATGGAGCTATACTTGTTATAGCAGCCGATGAACCATGTCCTCAGCCGCAAACAAGGGAACATCTTGCCGCTGCAGAGATTATAGGCATAAAGAACATAATTATTGTTCAGAATAAAATTGACATAGTTGATGAAAAAAGAGCACGCGAAAGCTACAATGAAATTAAAAATTTTGTGAAGGGAACTGTTGCTGGAAACGCTCCAATAGTTCCCGTTTCAGCACAGCGTGGAGTCAACATAGATGTTCTCATACAAGCAATCGAAGAATTTATACCAACACCAAAGAGGGATGAAACAAAACCGCCACTCATGTATGTCGTCCGCTCCTTCGACATTAACAAGCCTGGCACTCCCATTGAGAAGTTGGAAGGAGGCGTGATTGGAGGAACAATACTTCAAGGCAAATTTGTTGTGGGAGACGAAATTGAAATTCGCCCGGGAGTAATTCTGGAAAAAGAGGGAAGAAGCACCTATAATCCACTCTTCAGCCAGATTGTCAGTTTACATGCTGGCGGAAGAAGCGTAAATGATGCTCATTGTGGAGGATTAGTCGGCATCGGAACCCTGTTAGACCCATCATTTTCAAAGGCAGACGGCTTAACTGGAAACATTGCTGGAAAAGTGGATATGCTGCCACCAACATTATCGGAGTTAACGTTAGAAACAAACATTCTTGAACGTGTTGTCGGAACAAAAGAACTCTTGAAAGTTGAAGAAATAAGCATCAACGAAACACTTCTCCTCCACGTTGGAGCCGCCATAACCACTGGAAAAATCGCCTCTACAAAAAAGAACATGATCACAGTCAAGCTTACTAGACCAGTGTGCGCACAAAAAGGTTCCAGAGTTGCCCTAAGCAGAAAAATAGCAGGCAGATGGAGACTCATCGGATACGGAATGATAACCTAAATGACACCACCAGACAAAAAAATGTTAAAAGTAATTTTGGATTCAAATGCATTATTTGTTCCGCTTCAATTCAAAATCGACATCTTTGAAGAATTACGAACCCTTTTAAATGGAAATTTTGAGCCCATCTTGCTTTTGCCCGTTAAGCATGAACTCGAAAGACTGGCGGATAAGGGTTCACCGAAAATGCGGAAAAATGCTTCTTTTGCTTTGAAACTTGCCGAAAAATGTAAACTTGTCAACATTAACGAAGAAGAAAATATGGCTTCGCCGGACGACGTCATTATCAAAGCGGCTAAAAATTGGAAATACCCCGTGTTCACGAATGATAGATTGTTGCGAAAGAGGCTAAGAGATATAAATGTGCCAGTTATTTATGTGAGGCAAAAGTCACGCTTAGAAATTGACGGGAGGATATAACCCCTTGTTTAAACTTATAACATTAGAAGATACAATTCGCATCCCACCCGAAACCTTCGGCAACCCCCTAGAAGCCGTGGGCCACCAACAGGTTAAGGCAAAATACGAAGGAGTCGTTGACGAAGAATTAGGATACGTAATAGCCGTTACTAACGTGAAAGTTAGTCCTATTGGAAAAATAATTCCAGGAGACGGAGCCGCCTACCACAAAGTTACCTTTTCCTTGCTGACATTCTATCCTAAAATTCAGGAAGTTGTGGAAGGGGAAGTTGTGGAAGTTGCTGATTTCGGCGCCTTCGTGCGCATAGGTCCCATTGACGCTTTGCTGCATGTCTCACAACTTATGGATGACTTCATTTCATACGACGAGAAACAAGGAGTCTTATTTGGAAAGGAAACAAAAAGGAAGCTGACAAGCGGCGACCAAGTTCGGGTTCGAATAACGGCGGTTTCGCTAACGAGGGCGGGAAGTTCAGGCAAAATAGGCGTAACAACAAGACAACCATTTCTCGGCAAACTGGAGTGGATTGAGGAGGATGTACAGAAAATAAAGAAGAAAACGGAGAAGCCCCAAGAGAAGGAAGAAAAAGGTGATTAAATGAGCGAAAAAGCCTGTTCAACATGCCACTTCATAACAAAAGAAAACGTCTGCCCAAAATGCAAAAGCTCATCCCTAAGCGACGACTTCAGCGGCATAGTAATAGTGTTTGACCCAGAAAACTCAGCCATCGCAAAAGCCATGAACATTAAAGAAAAAGGACGCTACGCATTAAAGGTTAGATAAATGAGCGTTTTATACACTTTAACACCAGAATTGCGCATAAAACTTAAGAAACCATTAGGTGCATTAATTCGAGGCTCATATGCTGAAACGATGAAGAAGCTTTTGGACATGATAAAGGAAGAAAAGCCGTCAGCCATAATTTCTGTTGGAGACACCGTTTCAAAAAACATTACGGAAAACCATGTGCTTCCGCAATTGGCAATAGTGGATAATAAAGTAATGAGAAGAAACATTCAACCAATCCCAACAACGACAGAGAAAACCATCCACATCAAAAACCCGCCGGGAACAATAACTGAAGAGGCAGTAACAGCAATTCAAGACGCATTAAAAAGCAGTTGCCATGCCAAAATAATTATAGACGGAGAAGAAGACCTACTAGCACTTATCGCCGTTTTGTATGCGCCTCCAAACTCTTTCGTTATATACGGTCAACCCTACGAAGGCATAGTAATAGTTAAGGTTACACCAGAGAAAAAATCAGAGGTTTCTGAAATTTTGAAAGCAATGGAAACCGTTCGAAAAACTAAATAAGAAGCGACGATATCAGTCAACTCCACAATTGGGGAAAACTTATGGACATTAAAATAATCTCCGACAAAAAGAACCCGTTACTAAAAAGAAGAGAAGTATATTTCCAAGTAGAACACACCCAAACAGGCAGTACCCCGCCAAGACTTGAGGTTAGAAAAGCTGTGGCTAACGCATTAAAAACGAGTATAGAGTTAGTTACCATTAAAAAATTTGAAACCAAAACGGGAACGCATACCGCCAATGGAATAGCAAACGTTTACGATTCCATTGAACAAGCAAGACTTATTGAACCAGAATATATTATAAAGAGGAATGTTCCATCCGAAAAACCAAAGGAAGAGGAAAAGGAATAAAATATGACTGAAAAAACAGAAGAAAAAACAGAAGAGAAAAAGGAAACAGAGAAAATAGCCAAGGCTGAAAAGAGAAAGAAAAGGAAGAAGGGCGTTTTCTCATTATATAAAATTGAAGAAGACAAGATTGTAAGGTTACGCCCAACATGCGAACGCTGCGGACCAGGATATTTTATGGCTGACCACGGTGACAGATACACTTGTGGACATTGCGGCTTTACACGATACAAACCTGCTGAGAAGTAAACAACTTTAAATCATACGAAACATTGATAATTTCAGATGACCCTAAATGATTAGAGTGAATGTATCTATAACCAACGTGTCTGCCGAACGCTTTTGGGATATTAGAAAACCCATTCCACCCATCCAAATAAACACAAACCTGAATCTATTAGGGATGGAAAAGAAACCAGACGCCTTAGAAGTTCCCTTCGTCTTAACAATCAGCTTCAACCCTTCCATAGCACAGATAAGCCTAAAAGGTAAAGCCTATGTCGCTGGAGACGCAAACGAGGTTGAAAGGGTCTATAAAGATTATGAAGAGAAAAAACCGCCGCCACCCGTTATAGTGCAGTCAATTTCAAACGTTGTCTTCATAGAATCCGTAATAATATCTAGGACATTAAATATTCCACCACCAATTCCGTTACCGCAAATACCAGAAGCTAAGCAGCCAAGCAAAAAGCCTACAGAAAGGGACTACAGCGCTTAAAATATTGAAATAGCTACTTTAATGGAACATACATTGAAGAGCGGGAAGCACCTATACCTGGAGTCCCATGTTTTACTGGTTTATTTGTAATTGCAAACTCGCCTAAATAATGTCCAATCATTTCTGGTTTTATTTCCACAGCAACAAATTCTTTGCCATTGTGAACAAATATTGTGACGCCAACCATTTCAGGCAAAATAATCATGTCCCGCACATGAGTCTTAACTTTTACACTGCTCCCTTTCCTAAGGGCTTCTTTTGCTTCTCTTATTTTTTCAAGCAGTATCCTCTGCTCCTGTGTTAAGCCACGTTGGAAACTTCTTCTTTGTCTTGAAGGAAGCAGATTAATGAATTCGTCCATGGACAGATTTTGCAGTTGGTTAAGGGTGTATCCGCGATAGGTAAATTCTTTAGGCATTCTTCAACCCATCACATTGCAGTTACATTAAACGCTATAAACCTTCCTTTTCTTCTTTTGCCCAGCACCTCTGGCTGCAATCAACCCAACCTTTTGCCCAGGTGGAGCACCATGGGAGGTTGTGGTTCCTTTTCTAGCACTTCTTTTGCTGCTACCATAAGGATGCACAGCAGCAACCATCGCCCTACCACGAGTTCTCGGATACTTACGCCCCCTAGCCCTCATTAAATGAAATTTCATGCCAGCCTTCAAGAAAGGTTTCTCTGTCCTGCCAGCCCCCGAAACAACACCAACAGTTGCCCTACAACGGTCATCTATATACCGCGTCTTTCCAGATGGAAGCTTGATTATGGTTCCCTGAGCCGTATGCGTCACAACCATCGCATAGGCTCCAGAGGATTTTGCAATTTTGCCACCGTCACCTGGACGAAGCTCTATGTTGCACACCATTGTGCCTTCCGGAATCCTTCCTATGGGAAGAATGTTGCCCACATCAACAGCGGCTTTTCCTCCCATTTGGATTTGCTGTCCTATAGAAAGTCCTTCTGGAATTACAGTGTAACATGTTTCGCCATTTTCGAATCTTATTAAGGCTAAGGGTGTCCCGCGTCCTGGGTCGTGGACAAATTCTTCAATAACTCCTTTTATTGCCTTTTCAAAGTATTCTTCTGCAGTCACGGTTGTGGGATACTGTGATGGAGCCACTCTTTTGTGGGTTGCCGCTTTAAATGTGGGAGCACCACGTCCACGCCTTTGAACCCGAATTCTCTTTCCCATAACTTATTCCTTCCAAATGTGTTTATAATATTCCAAGTTTGATTGCGACATCCGTCGCCTTATAGTCTGGATGAAGCTTAACAAAGGCTTTCTTCTCCCCTTGCGGTGTAATTTGAAGATTCACTTTCTCAACTTCAACTTCATAAAGCTCCTCAACAGCCCTCTTCACGTCAGTTTTTGTTGCCTTAAGATCAACTATGAAGACAAGCTTGTTTTCTTTTTCAACCATTAAACTTGCAGCTTCAGTCATTAAAGGATAAAGTATAACCTCATTAGGGTCCATTAGGCTTCCTCTCCATAAAGTTCATTCAATCTTTCAATTGTGCCACGCGTCCAGATTGTGAGCCTTCCAGGATGCGTTCCAGGAGCAAGTATTTCAGCGTTTAAATTATTAACAGTAACAACATCCAAGCCTGGAATGTTTCTTGCAGCTTCCATTATTCCCTTATTTTCATTCACAACTATAAGCGGACCTACAGCCTGTTTTATTTTTCTTCCTCTACGTTTACCTTTTCCAGCCCGAATGTTCCTGCTTTCTTTGACTCTGTAAATGTCTGAAAACACGCCCAATTGCACGAGAACTTCTTCAACATCTTTCGTTCTCTTCAGCTTCTCAAGGTTATCTGTAACGATTAGGGGGATTTGGGGAACATCCTCGATTGCATGGTTCCGAGAAGCTACCACTTCTTTATGGGCTGTTGCAGCTATCGCTGAAAGTAACGCAAGCCTCTTCTCCTTCTTTGGAATTCGTTTAACAATTTTTTTATTTGAGGTCGGTGGATGCGCTGCCCTTCCGCCCACTGTTCCCGGGGCAAAGGCGCCTCTACCCGCTGGTCCCTTAGTTCGAGGTATCCTTGATATGCCAAGGTCTACGCCTCTGGATTCTGCTGATGTTCTTTTTCCAGCCATCGGATCTCTGCCTTGAGGTTGGATTCTGCTTGATTGTATTGCCAAGACAGCTCGTCTTATAACGTCAGGTCTTAATGGAGTTTCAAAGACTGATGGAAGGTTTATTTTTCCAACAGGCTTTCCTTGAAGATCGAAGACGTTCATTGTCTTTTTAGCCATTTACGTTCACCGTTTACTTTCCTTGCGGAGACTCAAGAGATATATGGGTGATTTGTGGCAACTCCTCAGCGGCTTGTTTTGGTGGACGAGCCGGATAGCGCAATTTTATTGCACGTTTCTCTGGTCCCGGCACGCTTCCATCAAGCAAAATGTAAGGTCCATGAACTATGCCATATCTTATGAAACCGCCTTTCGGCGTTACTTCTTTTCCGTCCTTTCCAATTTTGAGAATGCGCTTGTTGTATTCTGTTCTTTGGTGGAAACCCATTTGCCCAGCTCTTGGAACGCTGTACATTACGTGGTGGGGGTTCCATGGACCTAGGGTGGCTATGCCCCTTTTTGTCTTTCTTCCCTTATGCTGCAGAACTGTTACACCCCAACGTTTTACTGGTCCTTGAAAACCTTTTCCGGTCGAAACGGCGATAACGTCTAGGTATTGCCCTTCTTTAAAAATTTCAGCGGGGTTCACAGTTTTTCCTAAAAGGTTTTTTGCATATTCAAACTGTTGTTGAATGGTTCCTCCGCCTATTTCGATTTCTGCAATGTCTGGTTTTTTCTTTGGCACACCAGTTTGTTTCGGTTGAGTTATGGCTATAACTCGGATTTTTGTCGCTTTTTCCAAGTTTTCTTCAATTTTTTTGAGGTTTTCTTCGGTATTGAAGTTCTCTGGAAGAGTGAAAACTCTTTCAAGTTCTTCTGGAGGGTCTTTCATCCATGCTTCTGTAACGGTTTGCAAACCATAGGCGTTTTTTGTGTAGGCTCTAACAGCGCACACAAGTATGGGCGGCGTTTCTATAATGGTTGCTGGGCGCATTACTTCTTTGCCATAATTTGGTGAACGCTTCCTATCCTCTATTGCGAAGACATAGGTCATACCAGCCTTATAACCCATAAAACCCAAAAGCCTAGGCGTTTCAGCCATTATTTTTGGCCAATACCGAATTCTAGCCAACAATCTTTTAGCACGTTTCCTAGGCAAATAAGCAAGTGAACCATGTTTTGGCGCATGAGTTTTTCTATGACCCATTGTTTCTCGCTTCGCGTCTTTTAGGAATGAGAATAAGGAGTTATAAACGTTACCGTTAAAGGCTAATTTTTGGAGCGAAAATTATCCAATACGGATAGGCCTCTCTAGGTTTTTGTTTTAGTAAATGTTATAAAGTGAACGATAGAATTTTTTAGGGGTTTAGCGTGTCAGATATTGTGTCTAAAGTTGCTTATGCCCTTTACAATTCTGGATGTTTAAAATTCGGCACTTTCAAGATTAAATCCGGAGCCTTAAGCCCCTACTACATCGACCTTGCCTCCTTACTCTCCTCGCCAAAAGATCTATCCACCATTGTCGATATAGCAGCAGAAAAAATCAATGAAATTAGGAAAACCGAAAAAATAGACCAGTTAGCCTCCATCGAGCTAAAAGGTGCGCTCATACTGCCAAGCATAGCGTGCAGAGTAAAATTGCCATGCACCATAGTCAGAAAAGAAGATAAGACCTATGGGGTCACTGGAAGAATTGCGGGAGCCAATGTTGCCAAGGACGAAAACATACTATTTTTTGATGACGTTATCACTGAAGGATTGTCCAAGCTTGAGGGAATAAAATCATTAGAAATGCATGGAGCTAATGTCAAAAATGTGATGGTAGTCGTGGACAGAGAGGAAGGCGGCAAAGAAAACCTTGATAAATTAGGGTATAAAGTTCATGCCCTTGCAAAAGTTTCCGAACTTGTTGACTTCCTCTTCCAAACAGAACAAATCTCAAAAGAACAAAGAGATGCTGTCATGAACTATGCTAAAAAGGACAAAAATGCTTTAGCGACTGAAATTAAAGGTGGGCAAAATTAAACCTTTGCAATTATCGCGTTTAGTATTTTTTGAGCGCATTCTTCTGGCTTAAATTTAGTAGTATCAACTGTTATTTCTGGATTTAGTGGCTCCTCATATGGTTGTCCAAAACCGGGAACGGTTGGCGCTTTTCCTTGGAGGGCTTTGGCGTAGATTTGTTTTGGTGCATGGTAAGTTTTTCCTCTTTTGGCTTCACGTTCCATACAAACCTCTAAAGGACATTTCAAATAGGCTTCGATAAAACGTGAGATTTGTTTTCTGGCATTTTCCCGGTAACGTCTCAAGTTGCCAGTGGCATCGATCACAACGTTTACGCCATTTTGTGTTAAAAGTTTGGCAATGTAGACAAGAGTTGAATAAACTATGTCACGCTCTTCCAGCGTGTAGGTTGGTTTGGGAGTTAAGACCTTACGTAAAGCGTCAGAAGCTAGTAGCTGCGCTTGAATGTTCTTTTGCGTAAGAAGTTTAAGCAAGGCTTCGGAGACAACAGACTTGCCGCTGCCAGGCAAACCAGTAATCCAAACACACCAGCCCTCTTTAACCATTAATCTCTCTCCACGGAACAGATTATAATTGCAGCTCATGCATAAATCCTCTCAAAAATTGATAATCTTCTACCTTAAACAAGTGGCTTATGCACCTACAATCCGAAGAACCAAAACCTCGCATGGGAACGCCTTTCTCACTTATGATGTTTGCCACTTCGCACTCTTCAAAAGGTCCTTGAACCGCAAAAACCTTCAAAACATTCACACTCTCATCACTAAGCAAATAGTCTATGTGCCAAAATTTTGTCTTATTCTTCCTCAAATGGCGTTCAATTCTTTTCCTTAAGCCTTTTTTGGCTGAACCTACATAGATGTAGATTCCTTTTTCAAAATTTAAGTTTCCCAAGGCGCCCACATTAACGTTAACGTTTTTGCCAACTTCGATGACTAAAACATACACGTCGTTCACTATGCTCATCCATTTAAGAATTGTTAGGACTGTACCATTTCAAAATTTCAGCAATAACCTCCTCAGAATAACCCATCTCTTTAAGCTGCCTCTTCAAATCATCAATGAGCTCATCATCCAAATTAGCCGCCACAAAAAGCAAAATTAAATCCAAAACTATTTATCCTTTACCGTCAACGTTTAAGCCATGCCAAACCAAAAAACACTACACAATGTAACCTACTGCGGTTTATACTGCAAACTATGCGCACAACAAAGCCGCATACCAAAACAAGCATCCCAACTGAAACAAAGTCTCCACGAAGAAGGATTTGACGACTTTTACCAATACGTGCCAGAAATGAAAGAAACCTTTCCGCAGTTCTGGCAGTTTGTCCACAATGCAAAGAATACCCATGCAAGCTTATACAATCATTGGCAGAGCATTACCCAACCCTAATCCAAGATGGAAAACGCCTGCAAAAAATTGGCATAGAAGAATGGGTTAAAGAACAAGAGGAAAGGGCTAAACGTGGAGTAGTGTACGCAGATATACGTTACAGAACTGAAAACTAAACTTCACTAATATAGGAATTTACACGTTTTAAATCGAATTTTTCAAACTGTAAAACGTTTCTCACAAAGTTTAGAAGTTTTATGCGAACATCCCTGTTTAAGTTGGGATACCATATTGGCGAGGCAACGACCAACCCGCGCCATGCATAGAAGGGTTGAACAACCTCAAGAATTTCCCAATCATCTGTCTTCTCTAAATAATTTTTCCAGAATAGATGGAACAAATGCTCAAAAACTCCAGACAACTCGCCATATTTTTGCAGAGAATAAAAGATGTAATTGATTGTCATGGCAGTAACATCATCTGCAGGTTCACCCCACTCGCCCCTGCTACGGTCCAAAACCGTAAAGTCTGTGCCCTCACGAAACAGGACATTCCATGGATGAAAATCCCCATGCACTTGACTAAGTCTATGGGCTTTACGTTTAAGTCTCCAACGCCAAATGA
This sequence comes from Bathyarchaeia archaeon, assembly GCA_049969855.1. GTDB lineage: Archaea > Thermoproteota > Bathyarchaeia > Bathyarchaeales > Bathycorpusculaceae > JASEJA01. Next base: position 75,859 of record JBMFOB010000001.1, read on the forward strand.
CACAGTCCCTTTCAATATCAATCAGATCTGACTCGCTAACAAAATCAAGTTCGCGCGGATAACTATCCAACAAACCCATGATGCATTCGCCATGTCCAACAAGTTCACGGGCACGCCTAACATAAAGCCAGGGAGCATCTCGCTTAACTTTATGAATTTCAACAAGATAATCCGACAAGGCTAAACAGCGCTTCTCATCCAATTCATTTAACTGTCCGCTTTCTTTGAGAATGTCCAAATCAAAATGGTATAGTTTACCGTCCACAAGTTCTGTTAAAATGAAAAATTCACCGCAATCACCCAAGGACTTCAAACCGTCGCCCTTTACAGTAAAAGCACCAACATCTAACGAACGCACATGACGAGGCAGCTTGTTAAATGTTGAATGCTGCCAAAGCAAGACTTGAGCCCTATCAGAAACATAATCATGCCCAAACCCTTCAGAACGCATTGTCTCCAAAACAACCCGTTTAGTTACGCCATTAACCATAAACTCAATAACATAGGGAACACCATAACCAAAACCCTTCAAATCCCTTGAAACCTCAGACTTTTCAGCTCCAAGCCTCCAAACTCCACAAATTTTAACATCAGCATCATACAAGGAAGATAAATACTCTCGCAGAACATTTTCAGAAACTCTTAGTTGCTGATCGCTTCTTTTCGTCACCATCCGCCTTTCACCACATAATAGCATCTCGCCACAAACAGAGGGTTAAGGTGAAGGCTGTACTTAAATATATAAATAAATTACACCCTTGACTTTCATTAAAAGCTTCATGGCGATTAAAATGAACATACTCATCCACAGCGGAACAATCCTAACAATGCATAATGGAAAAGTTATTCGCAAAGGCGCCATCGCAATAGAAGAAGAAACAATAGTTGATGTTGGAAAAACCCAAGAATTAAAAAGAAAATACGGAAGAGGCTACGAAAAGATAGATGCAAAAGGCAAGATTGTCCTGCCAAGCCTCATCAACACTCACCAGCATGCCGCCATGAGCTTACTGCGAGGATACGCTGATGATTTACCACTTCAAGAGTGGTTGGAAAAATGGATATGGCCAATAGAAAAACACATGACGCCCAACGACATTTACGTTGGAGCCTTATTAACAGCAATAGAATCAATAATGGGCGGAACAACAACAGTCAACACAATGTACCATTACACGCCAGAAGAAAACGAAGCAAAAGCCTTCGCAGACGCAGGCTTAAGGGGAGTAATCGGTCATGTTTGCTTTTCATGGAGGAAGAAAGAGGATAAAAAAGCATTATTAGGTTTGGCCAAAAAATGGCACACAAAAGAAAAAGGGCTAATTCGCGTCAGTGTAGACCCTCATGCACCATACACTGTTGACCCGGAATATATGAAAGAACTAAAAACCATAAGAGAGGAATTAACAGAAAAGTTTGGCTCAGAAAATGCGCCGATAATTTGGCATACACATATTGCTGAAACAAGTGATGAAAAAGAAAAAATCCGAAAAGCCTTCAACGTCCAAATTAAAAGTGGAGTTATGGTATACTTAGATTCATTAGGAGTTTTAAATGACAAAGTGGTTGCAGCTCACTGCGTAGCCTTAAGGGATGAAGATGTTAAAATCATGAAAAAGAGAGATGTTAAAGTTTCACACAATCCCATCTCAAACCTTAAACTTGCTTCTGGCGTAAGCCGCATCCCAAAAATGTTGAAAGAAGACGTAACAGTTTCCCTAGGCACTGACAGCCCATGCTCAAACAACACGGCAGACATGTTTGAAACAATGAAAACAACAGCCATCTTACACAAAGGAATAAACAAAAACCCGACATTACTGCCTGCGGAAAAAATTTTGGAGATGGCAACAATAGAAGGTGCAAAGGCATTGTGTTGGGATAACGAAATAGGTTCAATAGTTGCAGGCAAAAGGGCAGATTTAACAATCATAAACATGAATAAACCGCATCTTTGCCCATTATACAATGAAGCAAGCCACTTGGTTTACGCCGCAAAGGCGTCAGATGTTGAAACCGTAATAATAAATGGCAAATTAATTATGGAAAATAGAACGCTTAACACATTAAATGTTGAAAAAGTCATGGCGCTTGCAGAAAAAGCAAAAGAAAACCTTCTTAGAAAATTAAGCGCCAACATTAAATAGTTAGTTTGATGAGCATAAGGAGAAGGAGTCAAAATGAAAGACTTCAAAGTCAAAGACATAACTCTCGCTTCAAAAGGTTATCTACAAATAGAATGGGCTTCAAAACACATGCCAGTCCTAAACCAGATAAAAGAAAGATTCCAAAAAGAAAAACCCCTAAAAAACTTGACATTGGGCGCATGCCTCCATGTAACAAAAGAAACAGCCGTCCTCGTCGACACTTTTCTCGCTGGAGGAGCAAAAGTTGCATTATGCGGTTCCAACCCACTTTCCACACAAGACGATGTGGCAGCTGCTCTCGCAGAAAAAGGCGTAAACGTTTTCGCATGGAGAGCACAAACAACAGATGAATATTACTGGTGCATTGAAAGCGTGGTGGACCGCAAGCCGGTAATAACGCTTGATGATGGAGCAGACCTTGTAGGAACAATACACAACAAAAGAACTGAAGCATTAAACAACATTAAAGGAGGCACAGAAGAAACCACAACAGGCGTCTTACGCCTAAGAGCCATGGAAAAAACTGGCGCACTCAAATATGCGATAATAGCCGTAAATGACGCTTACACAAAATACTTGTTTGACAACAGATACGGAACAGGACAAAGCACAATAGACGGAATCCTAAGGGCCACAAACATTCTTTTAGCAGGCAAAAACTTTGTCGTCTGCGGTTACGGATGGTGCGGAAGAGGAATAGCCATGAGAGCGCAAGGAATGGGAGCCAACGTAATAATCACAGAAGCGAATCCGTTAAGGGCTCTTGAAGCTGCAATGAACGGTTTTCGCATAATGCCAATTGCCGAGGCAGCAAAGGTAGGCGACATATTCGTAACAGCAACAGGCGATATAAGCGTCATAAGAAAAGAACACATGCAAAAAATGAAGGACGGCGCAATACTAGCCAACAGCGGTCACTTCAACGTTGAAATAAACATAAAGGACTTAGAAGAATTAGCAGCTTCAAAACGAACAATAAGGGCAAACCTTGAAGAGTACACATTAAAAGATGGAAGAAAACTGTATCTTTTGGCGGAAGGAAGACTTGTGAATCTTGCATCAGCGGAAGGGCATCCTTCAGAGGTTATGGACATGTCCTTTGCAAACCAAGCCCTCTGCGTTGAATATTTAGCAAAAAATGTAAAGATGGCGCCAAAAGTTTACGAAGTTCCAAAAGAAGTGGATGAAACCGTGGCTAGGTTAAAGCTTAATGCAATGAAAATAAAAATAGACAAACTAACTAGTGAACAGAAGAAGTATTTAGCGACATGGGAAATGGGAACCATATAAAGTTGAAACCGAAAGCTATGGTAAACTTTTTAAAGCTTAAGCGGATAAACATGGGTTACATAGGGTGATGTAATAAATGGTTAGTAAAGATCAAGCAATTGGCGGAATAATATTTGTAGTATGTTTAATAGTAGGCATATTATACACTGTCGGGTTGTTCTACTTTGGAAACCCGCTTGGAGGTTGGGCAATAGAATTTTGGCTCATTGCAATTCCAGTGTTTCTCGCATTCATTGCCATAATGGGCATAGGTGCATGGATAGGTTGGACAATGGCTACAACGCCACCACCGAAACCAATAGAAGAGATAACAAGCGAGGTTGAAGAGAAAAAGGAAGAAGAGAAAGCGGTAGAAGAAGCAACGGAAACCGAAGAAGAGAAAAAGCCTGAAAGAAAAAAGAAAAGCTAAAAGTGTCACATTTTCCAAAAAGTTTCATGTCAAGAAAACTGTTTCATCCATATTTTATGTTGCCGACTAACTAACAATTATTCTACTGTATAAAACATGCTCCTTTACAACCCAAGAAGCCTAAAAGCAAAATACAAAGCCACATAAACCACTGCGGAAAACCCAAAAATCATTGCGATTATTTTTGGAGAAACGGAAATAAAAGGAGTCTCTTCGCCTTTAGGCTGTATCTCATACTCCTTAATTCCATGCGTTTCAGAGTCAACCTTAACCAAAGCTATAAACTTTTTCAATTCAACCTCAACAGTGTATATTCCCTCTTCCAATGAAACCCTCTTGGGCTTTAGGCTTCCCTTATTTCCAATCCTTTTTAGAAACCCAGTAGCAATGGTTGTCACAGTTTCAGCGTTTAACTCTCTTGTCTGAGGCGTGGCTGATGTAAGAGCGCCTAGCGCTTTTCTCTGAAGAGATGCCGACAATCATGTTGTCTCCTATATCAGTTTATACGAAGTTATTGGGTGTTTAAAAGGGAATGTGTGTATCATGGTTAACCAACCTAACCAGTTACGTTCTTGAGCATGCATTGGACTATGTTTTCGCACATCATACATTCTTCAGGGATTTTCTCCTTCGTTTTACGTTGGCTGAGATATCCAAAATGGTGGGGGCATCCTTGTTTCTTCGGCACTTGTAATGTTTCTTTTCCTTTTTGAACATTTACCTCTTGAACTTTAACGTCTACTTCAACCTCTGGCTTAGGATTTGTTTCAGTTATGGCAGCTTTTTCCTCCACTGCGATTTCGGTTAAGCAGTAGGGGCATGCATCATAAATTCTTGCATGTCTTGCGTTTAAATTTTCAACCTTGATTGGCGCCGTGAACACTTTTCCGCATGATGGATTTGGGCAAGTATAGCTTTGATTCTTCATTGTCGCATCTTTATTTTTTGTGATCATTTTGTGATCATTGACCCTCCTTTAAAATAGAATCGGATTCCGAGTTTATAGTGTTAATGAATCCAGAATTAATATCATGGATATCTGCCAACAATTAAATTGAAACTCATGGAGAAGCACCTCTTACGTTTGACCTTTAAACCCTAAACAACGGCATTATAATGTTTAATAGGTTTCCAACAAAGCTTACAGAAAATTCAGATTTTAAATTCATAACTGTTTTTAATTTTTCAAATTCTAACATTCGCCATACTAAAGGTGAAGAATGTGTATATAGTATGGATAAAAATTGATGAAACCTTGCCAAAGATTGAGTTAAAAGGAGAATACCAAACAAGAAGCGAAGCAAAAAAGGCAGCACAACAAATCTTAAGCGACATAAAAGTTGAAATTGTAAACGCTTCAGAAAAGCGAGGCTCCATAAAAGCATTGGCAACAGCAAAGGCTATGCAATAATTGCCAATTTTCAGCTAATTTTTGCCAAGCCTGCTTTGTTACGTACTCTTTCATTAGTTTTTCTTATTTAATTGCCCCTTAGCGCTAATCTTTCTAGGTGGCATTAGAACTTGTTCTAGGCGGTAGCCGTACCTTTTGTAAAACCAACTTTTAACGATTTCAGCTAAAGCTAGGTAGGCGCTGAGTATAGCCGCTAATGCAATGAAGAAGGTTTGCGGAGCCTTTACGAATTCAAAAATTGTTCCTAGTGGCGTATATGGCAATATTAATGCGAAGATTATTATCGCTATACTGCTTAGAACTAAGAGTCTGCTTGGTTTGCTTTTCCAGAAGGGTGACTTTTTGGTTCTAATAACAAAAATTACCAACGTTTGGGAAGCTAAGGATTCAAGGAACCAAGCAGTTTGGAACAACGGTTCAGTGGCGTTAAAAATGAAAAGCATTATAAAGAATGTTAAGAAATCGAAAAGGGAGCTTACAGGTCCCAAGCATACCATAAACAGTCTGATGAAATGCATGTCCCACCTCTTCGGCTTCTCAATATATTCTTGGTCAACTTCATCCATAGGTATTGTTGACTGAGACAAGTCGTAGAGGAGGTTGTTGAGCAATACCTGTGTCGGACGCATAGGCAGAAACGGCAAGAATAGGGATGCTCCAGCCATGCTGAACATATTTCCAAAGTTTGAACTCACACCCATCATAATATACTTCATAGTGTTGCCGAAGGTTTTTCTACCCTCCAAAACTCCGTCATGAAGCACTGTCAAATCAGTTCGCAAGAGTATAATGTCAGCTGACTCCTTTGCAACATCAACCGCATTATCCACCGATATGCCGACATCTGCGCTTCTCATCGGTGGTGCATCGTTTATTCCATCTCCTAAAAACCCTACTACATGGCCGTTATTCTTTAAAGCATTTATTATGCGGTCTTTTTGGGCTGGAGTGACTCTGCAGAAGACATTAGCCTCTTCAACAACCCTTGCAAGGGCATCATCGCCTGCTTGAGCGATTTCATTCCCAGTGACTATCCCTTTAATCTCAAAGCCTAAATATTCGCAAACTTTTCGGGTTACCAGTTCATTGTCGCCCGTGAGGATTTTCAGCTCGACGCCTTCGTTTTTCAAGAGTTGCAGAGAATCCTTAGCTGTTTCTTTTGGAGGGTCCAAGAAGGCGATAAAGCCTAAAAACACCATGTCAAATTCGTCGTTGACAGAATAAACAGCCTTTTCTTCTCTTAGACGCTTGTAAGCAACACTTAAAACTCTAAAGCCTTCAGCGCTTAACTCAATGTATTTCTGCTCAATTTTTCTGCGCACTTCCTCTGTTATGTCGGCAATAACATTCTCAACTTCGTAATAAGAGCAGATTTTAGCGATTTCTTCTGGGGCGCCTTTAGTAATCATAAATCGCTGATTTTGATATTCAATTACTATGGAGAGGCGTTTTCGTACGAAATCAAATGGCACCTCATCAATTTTTATGTATTCCTTCACGTCTATGTCTCTAAACTTTAGCACTGCCTCGTCAAGGGGACTCCTCAATCCTGTTTGAAAATGACTGTTTAGATACGAGTAGAGTATCACTTTCTCGCTTTCATCTCCATTGATATCCACATGAAGGACAAGCTTTATTCTGTTCTCGGTCAATGTTCCAGTTTTATCTGTGCATAAGACATCCATGCTGCCAAAATTCTGTATAGAGACTAAACGCTTTACAATGACACCTTTCTTAGACATTGCAATGGCTCCTTTAGAAAGATTAACCGATATTATCATCGGCAAAAGTTCAGGTGTTAAGCCTACAGCCAAAGCCACTGCAAAAAGAAGCGAGTCAAGCACACTGCGCATGTAAAGGGCATTTATGAAAAAAACAAACAGAACAAGCAAAAATGTAACTTGCATTATCATATAACCAAAACTTCTAATTCCCCTCTGAAATTCTGTTTCTGGCTCCCTTGATACAAGCCTCTTCGCAATTTTCCCAAACTCTGTAAGGCTTCCAGTTTTCACCACAACGGCAGTTGCGGTTCCGCTTACAACAGATGTCCCCATGAAAAGATAGTTATTCCACTCCGTGATTGCAGACACGTATGATTTCAATGGAACAGCTGTCTTTTCAACAGGAAACGATTCGCCAGTCAACACAGACTGGTTCACGAACAAATCCTTTGCACTAATTACCCTAGCATCCGCTGGCACTATGTCGCCTGCTGAAAGGTATATTATGTCGCCCGGAACTATCTCGGAAAGCTTAACCTCACGTTTAACGCCGTCCCTCACCGTAGTTGCTGTGGTTGCCACCCTCTGTTTCAACATTTCAGCAGCACTTTCAGCCCTAAACTCTTGATAAAAATCTAAAATAACACTTAACATTACTATTGCGAATATTATAATAGTGTTGATGACCTCTCCAAAAAAGCCTGAAATCAGCCCAGCAACTAAAAGGATAATTATTAAAGGACTCTTAAAATGAGAAAGAAAATCAACGACAACTATCCTTTTCTTTTTCTTAACAATTTCATTGTAACCATATACTCTTATGCGTTCCTCAGCTTCTTCGGAAGAGAGCCCTAACAAAGAAGTGTTTAAACGAGTAAAAAGCTCTTGAACTGGTAGAGTTAGAAGCTCTTCTGTACTCGGCAGAACCCGGCTTACAATCTCGTTCCCATCTAGTTTCTCTTGGTTTTGTAGCTTCATCGTTTTCACCGCCCATTTCTCTTGAACCATCCCTTATAGATGAACCAGTATACCTACACCTCTCTGCGTTCTTAAAATTGTTTCTATAAATCATTTAGCGGTAAATCTTGCATATCATTTTTAATTGAAAAACCGGAAAGAGAAACTGAAAATTTAACATCAACAGTAAACACAAGCGCCGGAGAAGGGATTTCAACACCAATTTATCAGTAAAGAGTTCGACACCCTCCCGAGCTACCACAAAAACATTGCTTTTAACGTTATTCGCTGAATTGGCTTGCGAGAAATGGTTTATCAATTGTTTAAGCGCCGTTCCTAGATATTATATGACATTTCTTTTGTTTTTCATTTGGCAAAAATTCAGTCTTTGAACCCTAGGGAAAGGGGATAATTGCTGAAGCTAAGATTCCCTTGCTGCAATCATGGAGAAGTAACCGTTAGCAAAATGTTTAACTCTTAAAAAGGCGAAGTTTAATGGTTAAGCAACTGACTGTGTTGGAGGCGCGTCACCATTTATGGATAAAGAAATCCCAGAAAGAGAATATAGCGCGAAAGGGAAAGTATCTAGGTTTGAGTAGGTGTTAAAAGTGGATGATAAAATCGGTCTCGGTAGCATGGTTGGAATAGGAATGATGTGCGTGATGCTTGGATTTCTAGGTTGGCTACATGCTAACTTCTTGTTCGAAAGATTAAGTTACGTGTTTGGATTTGTGGGAATAGACACCAGCCATTATATATCCGCCGACCTTGGTGAAATAATGCGGATTTATGTGGGCTTTATTATAACTGGGTGTGTGTTTCTATTCTTTGGTTCTTTAGGAATAAAAAAGAAATTGAAGAACAACACAATCAATCTAGGAATTACACTGGTTCTTGGTCCGACCCTTGCGTTTCTAGGCGTAATCAATTGGGTTGATTTGAGCTTCTATATGCTGGGTTTAATGTTCGTGCTTATGAGCGTTTCATTCACAAAATACAGGGCATATGCCAAATACTATGTTCCCGCGATCCTGATTTGCGGAGTCATAATTACAATGTTGGGGTACCATCTTTTACACGCCATACACTGCGGGCTTGTCTATGCGACAGGTATAAGCGTGCTTGCTAGTGGAGTGATTAACCTTATCTTAGTCGAGAAAACTAGAGAGAAAGGTCTTTTCAGCTAAAAATGGGAAAGAATGCAACCACAACCGTAATAAGCTGACCAGTAGAACTCAATAAGAGGGTTGCATGAAATATACAAAACACGCAAAAGCCAGAGCAGCTGAAAGGGGTATAACTGAGGACATGATTTTGGAAGCGATATTGCAACCCTCCCAGACATATTATGACTTAAGCACTGGAACAACAATCGTCTTCAAGAAGCTTAATGGGAAGTATCTTTTAGTAGCATACTCTAAAGAGAATAAGGAAATCAAAATTGTAACAACGTTTATAACATCAAACGCCCAAGAAATAATTAGCAGAAAACTGGAAAGCAGAACATGGGTGAGGATTAAGTGAAAGTGGAATATGACAGAGAATCCGACATATTATACATAAAGTTTAAAGAGTCAGAAATAGCAGATACTAAAATATTAGGTGAAGACGCCTACATAGACTTAGACAAAGACGGAAACCTAGTTGGCATAGAAATATGGAAAGCCTCCCAAAACGCCATACTCCCAATATCAAAAGACATAGCCGAAAAACTAAAACTAATTTTAGAAAACCCCGCCTAAAGCAAAATAAAAGCCTTCCAACAAAATCTAAATTAATTCTCAACCGCTAAACGCTAACTTCTAGATTTTTGATTTCTGTTAGCGTCTCCTAACAGAAAATGCTTAAATAAAAGTGGAGTGAGTTGTGCAAAAAGGTTTGTTATTACATATTGAGGTTGACTTTGTCTACCCTTAAGGATTTATCGATAATAGTGATATTTTCTTGGAAGCCTAGTTCAAGTCCACATAGGCTCTTGTTTCTTAAACATAGCGATGTCTGGAGTGGCGGAATCTTTCTGTTAGTCGCTGTTAAGGGAATTTAAAACCATGAGAAAGTCTTCTGTAAGGGTTAAATGCTATTGGGGAAGTTGTTGTAAGAACTTACAGCAAGCCACAACCAGATTCAAGTTTACTATTTCAATAAATCTCATTATACGCTCTAAAAAAAGGCTATTTATCAAAACAAAGCGCAAAATTAACCCAAAACGTTAAAATGACGCCGGGGAAGGGATTCGAACCCTTGCGAGCCCGAAGGCCCACTGGCTTACCTGTTCTCATCTAGCCCTTCTTTCAATTTGATCTCGAGGCCAGCGCGTTAACCGCTCCGCCACCCCGGCGAAAGGAATTAGTTGTTTGTCTTCTAAAAAGGGTTTTCATCGGGTTAATAGTGAAGGGAAAAGCCACTGTTTCTTCTTTTCGTGTTTTTTCTTGTCCCATTCATAAAGGATTTTTGTTGCTTCGTTTGCAATTTTTATGGCGTTCTCTTCGCCTGCTCCGGGCTTAAATTTGTTTGTGCATCTGTTAGCGTAAACAGCACATATGGAGCCTGCTCTTAATCCGTAAAGATTTGCTAGAGTGAACAGTGTGGCTGTTTCCATTTCAAAGTTTAAAACTTTCGCCTTCTGCAAAGTTGAAAGCAAATCTTCCATGTGCTGTGGATAATTCTTTATTGTTGGGCGCCTTTGTCCGGCGTAAAAATCTGCTGTTGTCGCAGTCACGCCTACATGATAATTGCTTATGCCAAGGCTTTCAGCAGCCTCAATCAAAGCCAACAAAACTTCATAGTTCGCCACAGCAGGATACTCGGGCATGATGTAACAGTTACTCGTGTAATCCAAGCGTACAGCAGCCGAAGAAATAATCACGTCACCACAGTTTATGTCTTCCTGTATAGCGCCAGTACTACCCACACGAATAAAAGTATGCACACCAATACGCGAAGCCTCATTGACAACAATAGCCATACAAGCGGGACCAATACCACTTGAAAGAGCAGAAAGCGGAACGCCTTTATATTTGCCTGTGAAACTTCGAAACTCACGGTGACAAGAAACTTCCTTGGCAGAATCCCAAAAAGAGGCAATTTTTGGAACTCGTTCCGGGTCGCCGGGCACAAGCAAATACTCGGCTAAGTCGCCTCTTTCACATGCAATATGATATTGCTTGCTAGGAAACATTGAGTGCATCATATTCACCATGATGGAAATTAATCCTTTTTTGGCATCGCCAAATCCGCTATGTCCACACTGTGTTCATAGATTTGTCTTAACATTGACGCTGCAGCAAGGATATTAGGCATAATATCCAAGGGTTGTTCTTTTGCAACCTTTTCTATGCTGGCAAATATTTTTTCAACCTTCTCCCTAACACCACGCACGTTTTCAGCTAAACCCACATCGCCTGTCAGAAAAGCCTTCAAAGCATCCTCATGAGCTTGGAAACAAGCAAGGTGAAGCTCAACGAAAGTTTTCTTAAAGTTTTCAGCTAACGTTTTTCCTTTTAACTCGTTTGTTTTTAACGCCATCCGAACACATTCATCACCGATGGCTTCAACCAAACTTGCTACAAGGCGATAGTCTAAGCATTCAATTGGGCGAACTCCAAGTTTCTCGCTGAGGCTTGGGTTTTGAATTATTGTGCGAAGAATACGAACCAAAAGGAAATATAGCCTGTTAACCTCGTCGTCGCGGGCTATAACACCCTTTGCCAAATGCAAGTCTCCATCAACCAAGGCGTTAACAACATCACGGTGCATGCCAGCAGCAATAGTATAACCTCTTCGAAGAATTTTTTCAGGCGGAAAACCAGAGGGCTCCAGCAAGCATTGCAAAACTATTCGTGAATAATCTTCCTCCACAATTTCTAATCCAATAAGTCGACTAACAGCATTCTTAACTATATCACGAACCTCAAAACTAATACGCTCTTTAGTCTCAATAGTAATAATATCGAACCCCAACAGGTACTTAGCTATGATTTCACGATTCAAATAAGGGCTAGGCCCCAAAGTAACCGTGCGCGGAGAAAACTCAGTCCCATATTCGGGATCTATCAGAAGTTTGCCTTCGCTGGTTTCACTGACAGCAACCACAGAGCCTGGTTTAAAGCCGTGGCGTTCAGCCCAACGTTTGGGTAAACAAACGAAAAATGTGCCGCTTGGAGTGCGTTGAACTTTGCGTAACTCACTCATCCTAACCACCAACGGTAAAGTTGCTTCGCAAGCCATAATATAAACGCATCTAAATAAAAACCTAAAGTACAAATGTAAATGTGAGTGTTAGAATTGAAAATGCTAATTATAATAGGTATAGACCTAGCCGGAAGCTCAAAAAATCCAACAGGATGGGCTTTATGGAAAAATAAAACAGTAAAGACAAAATTAGTTTATACAAACAAGGAAATCATAGAGAGCGTTGTAACCGATAAGCCCTCTATAATTGCAATAGATGCCCCCTTAAGGCTTCCAAAAAAGGGGATTTTAAGAAGCGTCGATAAAGAAATGATAAAGAGGGGGTATAGAGTTTTTCCGCCAACTCTTCCAGCAATGAAAAAGCTGACATTACGGGCTATAAGAATAAACAAGTTAATAGTGGAGAAGGGATACAAGACAATAGAAGTGCATCCGACATCAACGCGGAAAGCCTTGGACATGCCATTAAAAGATTGGGGAAAAATTCAAACACTCTTAAAGGATATAGGATTGAAAGGAGACATTGAAACACCCCATTTAACGCCTCACGAAATAGACGCCGTAACCGCGGCTCTAACTGCATACCTTCAAATACAAAATCAAACAGAATCCATTGGTGATGAGGAAGAAGGCTACATAATCGTCCCTAAAAGGTTGAATTGGAGAACCCTCAAAATATGAGCCAAAATGACAAGTTGCATAAAGCTGTGGAATTAACGATTGAGGCAGGCTACCAACTCGACAAGGAAGCCTTCGAATTCCTAAGCACTGTAGCAGAAACAGAAGACCCAACAGAAATCATAAACAAAGCTATACGAAAAATAGAGACTCTAAGGGAGAAACCATTATTCATCGACAAAAACCTTCTGGAACAACTGATAAAGGAACAGAAGCCGCCAGAAGAAACCTTTCCACAGCAATTAGAACCATCGCAAACATTACCAGAAAACCTGCCAATTCTTGGGAAAGGAAAATTCCACTCTTTCGCAAAAGACATTGAGGCACGTATCAAGGTTATTGACAATCCAGCGGAAAGACTAAGCTCAGGTGGAACAATTGAGGACTATCTGGAATATTTCCGGGACAGATTTAAGCGTATAGAAAAATTGTTAAGACAGCGAATGGATGTTAAAAGCGCCGCTTCCATTATAGACGCATTAAAATCTCCTGCAAACACACGTTTGAAAGTAATTGGCATGATAACGGAAAAGAGGGAAGCAAAACAAAAAATCCTGTTAACAGTGGAAGATTTAAGTGCAAACGTTACAATGTTAGTGCCTCAAAACGCATCAGAAGAAGTTCTAAAGAAGGCACGATGCCTCCTCCTTGACCAAGTTGTCTGCTTAAGCGTTGTAAAGACAAGAAGCAACCTTTTAGTTGTTGAAGATATAATCTTACCCGACATAGCGCAAAGAACTCCTCATAAAGCGCCGATTCCAGTTTACGCTGTGCTTACATCTGACATGCATGTGGGCAGCACAAAATTCCAAAGAGAAGCGTTTAACCGTTTCTTGTTATGGCTTAACGGCAAATATGGAAACGAAAAAATGAGGGAAATAGCGAGTCATGTCAAATATGTTTTAGTGGCAGGTGACATTGTAGACGGCATAGGAATTTATCCAAACCAGGTGAAAGAGCTAGCAATAAAAGATGTTAATGAACAGTATAGGCTTGCTGGGAAATATTTTGAACAAATTCCAGACTATATAGAAGTGGCAATCATTCCAGGAAATCATGATGCACCCAGAAAAGCCTTGCCCCAACCACCCATATCAAACACTTTTTTAGAAAAGCTGCAAGAAACACGAAGGTTCTATTCCCTTGGAAACCCATGTTTTCTCAGCCTTCACGATGTGGAAGTGTTACTATATCACGGGCGCAGTTTAGATGACATAATTCCCACAGTTCCCGACATGAATTCTAATCAACCGGAAAAAGCAATGAAGCTAATGCTGCAAAGTCGCCACTTAGCACCAGTATACGGCGGAAAAACGCCGTTATCTCCTGAAAACAGAGACTGCTTAGTTATAGAACGTGTTCCCGACATCTTTCATGCTGGTCACATACATGCATTAGGATATACAAATTATCGCGGAGTTTTAGTTGTAAACTCGGGCGGATGGCAAGAACAAACAGAATATATGAAAAGAATGGGATTTGTCCCAACACCGGGGAAAGTTCCAGTTGTAAACCTTCAAACATTAGAAGTTAACATCCTCTCCTTCTGTTAAGATAAACCACGTGCAATCAATCGCGCAGCCCGAATGGGTTCTGGAACTCTGCCACAAAAACACAAAGCCTGAATCATATTAGAAGCCCATTTAACGCTTGCACCCACTATTTCTACATATAATGGTGGTTCGCCGCTTCGAGTAATAATTTTGTGAATTGGGCCTAACTTTTGAAACACTTCCCAGCGCATTTCCCAGTCTTCAAAATGTTTTTTGAGGGCTTGCTTCACCGTTCGGTTATCAGGTTTTGTTCGGGATATTATGATAACTGGCTTTTTGAATTTTTCATAAATTATTGTTGGATTGATGAGGTTAAAACCCGCAAAGGATACTCCAGCAAGCATAATAGCAGTAAACTCCCATGCTTTTAGGACCTCGGCGAGTTTTTCCGTCGCATCTAACCCATCAACAGTTATTTTTACGACTTTCACGTTTTCAATGCTGGCTTCTCTGAACAAAACTGCGGCAAGAAGTGCCTCTCGCGTTATGCCTTTCTGGAAACTTCCATCTTCAACTCCTACTGTTAGCATGCTTTGAAAGGCTTTTTGCTTCATATTCCACCAGACGCCCAAGCCTATTGTCACTAGCGAAGACGTCTCTAATAAGAGTGCGAGCTATTTCCAGCCTAATTTTTTTCGTTCTTCCATATCTTCCCATGCTTATAACCTTAGCATTTAACAATCCCATCGAATCCAGCTCATTCACCAATGTGCTTAACCGACGCTGCGTTAAAGGTGTAACACTTAACTCCCCGCAAAGTTCAGCATAAACGTCATATATGTCGCCTGTGATGGCACTGTGAACATTCGCCCTATTCAAGTGATACACACTTAAAATCACAAGTTTTGAATGCAAGGTTAAATTTCTAAGAGCCTCAACAACACGGTTGTGTTCAATGTGTTTTTCAGCCTCTCGGACATGTTCTTCAGTCACAACACTTGCATCATTGCGCTCTGCAACCTCGCCAGCAACACGCAACAAATCCAAAGCCCGTCTTGCATCTCCATGTTCTGCAGCCGCCAAAGCAGCGCATAAACCCAAAGCAGCTTCAGACAAAGCCCCATCACAAAATGCCAATCGCGCCCGTTCCAACAGTATGTTGCCCAATTCACTTGCGTCGTAAGGCCTAAAAACAATTTCTTCCTCGCTGAGGGAGCTGAAAACACGTGGGTCAAGAAATTCCTTCAGCCGCAGGTCATTTGATATGCCCACTAGGGATACTTTGCTTTTGCATAAATTCTCATTTATTCTTGTCAATTCGTAAAGAAGCCGGTCTCCACGCGCTTTAACTAACGCGTCAATTTCATCTAAAACAACAATAAAAACAATTTTTAAAACATCCAAACCTGTTCTGAATCTATCAAAAACTTCGCCAACAGATAGCCCTGTGAAGGGAACATATACGCCTATGTTCTGGCATAAATTTGAAAAAACGCGATATTCAGACCCCGCCATGCGACAGTTCACATAGCAAAATCTTACAGGTGCATTAAACTCCTTTGCTTTGGCCTCAAGATGGCTTAAAACATATTTTGTCACTGCTGTTTTGCCTGTTCCAGTTTTTCCATATATAAAAACGTTAGAGCCTCTAGAACCTTTCAAAGCTGGGGCTACTGTCTCCCCTAGTTGTCTAATCTGTTCTTCTCGATGGGGCAGCTTCTCAGGTAAATAATCATGTCGTAATACTTCCCTATCTTTGAAGATTTTATTATTGTAAACGAATTTCTTGAATACTTCGTCAAGGATGTGGTTCACGTTAATTCCTCAGCAATTTTTAGTGGTAACACCCCATTTTCTAGTAGAGAAATAAGCTCTGTCATACAAAAAACTAAAGGCATAACATAAAAATCCTAAAAGAAGAAGAATTTGCATCACTTATTATTCTATTGAATGTGAGACGCACCCCACAATTTCTTTTGGAACTCTGCAAGGTAATAACAAATCCTTTCTGATTTCTGCTTTACAGAAATATACTCTGAAAGGTTAAAACCACCAAAGCTACTTTAATGTTTACTGTAAAAGATTTTTGACAATTAACTAAAAAATATGCAAAAGTAAAGTGTTTGAGATGAGCAGAATCTTCCAAAGGAAATGAAGGGGTGCCGCTACATGATAACTTTGATATAAACGGTAGCAATTGATTTTTCTTTTTATTTTTATTTTCTACCTGACCAATGTAGAAGTTCTAAATAGTTCTCCAATAAACAATTTGCTTCCTTCATTTTTGTTCACAATTTGTAAACACCTTGTGAAATTGACTTAACAAAGCCTCTTTTCCAACTCCGCTTTCCCTAATATTGACTTTTTCTTGTCTCTTTTCTGTAAAATAGCCACCCCTTCTCTTCTACTGGAAATAAGCATTGCTTTAGTTCTCGTTTTCCTTTTTCTTTTTAGAAGAAGTGTGAAGTCTGTAAAAACAAAAGCTTTAAAAATTCTCCTTATTTTCCTTTTTTCTACCCTTAATGCCAATTTTCTTTCCAGCATTTTTACCATAACAGCTATAACTTGTGAACTGTAAAATTGTGAAATACCTTAAGCAGGTGTACACCGCAGATGCCCGCTAAAAAGATGCGTGTTGAACTGTTCGATAGTGAAGGCAATAAATATACTGTGTCCTTTGAAGGGCAAATAACCAGAGAAAAAGCTCTTCGCTTATTGGACATGGTGGAACTTTTAGGCGGAGTATCTGCGGGTGAGGGAAATCCAGAAAGTAATAACCCAGCTGTCGCAAATCAACTTGATAAGTACAGCAAGGTTCGAATGATAATTCAGAAACATTTTCCGTTGGTTTGGTTTTCTTCACGGGATGTCCAACTGGTTTATGAGCAAGAGCTAAAGGAACCAATAAGCCTAAGCACTGTGGCAACATACCTTTACAGAATGGCGAGTAAGGGTATGCTTTCTAAAGCGGGGAATTCCAATCGTTTGAAATATAGATTTGCGCCAAGTTATCCGCAATTAGCACCTAAACAACAAATGCCATGATAAAATCTTAAACGCCATTTTTGCATGATTTATAGGGCTTCGCTTTCCTTCTTTTTCAAAAGATTTTCCATTTCCTTCTTCACATTATACTTAAAAGGAATTTTGCTCGTATCCCTCTCCAAGTAACCCCCCTCATAAAGCTTCTTCATCAAACGAGCCGTATGTTCCCGGCTGAGTTTAATGCGATCTTTTATCTCAGGCGCAGTTTTAGGACCTTCTGAAGCCAACATTTCCAAGACGGACAATTCGGTTTCTGTGAGTGGGGCTAAGGCTTTCTCTCTTTTTATGGGTATTACCGCTTCGATTTTTGCCTCTGGAACCATGGAGAATTGACGTGTTTGTTCTTCCATTTCGGAAACTTTTGAAGCTAACTTTTCATGCGCTGTGGAAAGGGCACTTACTTTCTCGTCCACTTCACCAAGTTTTGCTGATATCCTCTCTCTATGCTCCAAAACTTCAGTAAGCTTTCCCTCTAAAGAATGCACTATTTTATGGGTTTCTTCCGCTTTGTCCAGAGCCTTTTCACTTTTTGAAGAAATTGCCTCGACTTTATAAGCAATTAACTCCGTCCTTTCCGCCTCCTGCCTTAACTGTCTATTAAAACTCAAAACAATGTCACCGATTATTTCCTTACTCTTCTCGTATTCCCTTCTAACTTTTTGCAGTTGCCTATAATACTCAAAAGCGGCACAAGCGGTTACGACAAGTAAACTCCCAGCAATAATCAAAACTTCATCCAAATGAAACACCTCTGTGATTCACCTGTGATTACGTTTACTTTAAACACGTTACATCACACATCACAATTCTAACATAGAAGATTTAAAGATTACGGTAAAAGCATGGCTTCTAAGGAACAATGACGTCACACGTCACAGCCACAAATATGCTTACGCTCAAACTAGCAACATTGCCTGAAAAAGGTTACTTTTGAACTATTTTTGACTTTTCGCCTTATTTTTGCTCCAGATAGATAATGCATTTAATGCTTTTATTTAGGGTATGATGTGATTTGTGACGTCACACGATGCCTTCTGATGGGTTTGAAAGCTTTTTCAAGCTGTTTTCCAGCTCCTCTCTAACCATTTTTATAAGTTTTAGGTGTTCACCGAGGTCTTCGCTTTTGTTTGGTATGTTTTTGTATGCCTCCATAAAGTCGTGCAATTTGTTGGCTATTTCTAGGTACGGGTCAAGTGTCGTGTCTTCGAACACTCCTAAGTATCCTAAAAGCAGTATAGTGTATATTGATTTTATGACGTTTTCTTTTGCTTGTTTTAATGTTCTGTTAAAGGCTCCGCGGCTTATTTTTGCCTTTGATAACCGTAATCTGGCTTTTTCATCGTATTTTAGCGGTTTACCCGAAATATTTTCAGCCAATATGTCAATAAGCAATGTTTCAAGCTGAGTTTTTGTTAATTGACTATTTTTAGTAAGCATTTTTACAATAGGGTCATTTAATGAGCTTGTTAACCACACTTGGACGTTTTCTTTAAGCTTCAAACTTTTCTCTCCACGCAGCTTCTTAAATGTATACACTTTTGTATACGGGTCTCCTTTTAAAACTATCGAATATCATGACAAAAATCACGTTTTACCAACACAAACATTTTATGCTAAAGAGAACAGTGTAGGATGAGGTGCCTCCTTTGGTTTTAAACTTTAGACCCGCAGATCGCCTGAAAAACCTAAAGTATTCTGGAATACGCCGATTTTTCGATATAGCCCAGAAAAAATCGAACGTTATCAATTTGAGCGTTGGAGAACCCGATTTTATACCTCCAAAACACGCATTAGATGCTGGTTGGCAAGCCATGAAGGAGGGTAAGACACATTATACGCCAACTAATGGAATTCCTGAACTTCGAGAAGCTTTGGCGCAGAAGGCGTATCATGACTATGGGCTTAATTATGATCCAAACACTGAAATATTGGTCACTGCTGGTGGAACAGAAGCTATTTTCTTGGCGGTTGCTGGGTTGGTGAATCCTGGCGATGAGGTGCTTATTCCAAACCCTGGATTTGTTTGTTATGAACCGAGTGTCCTTTTGGCGGGTGGTGTTCCTGTCTCTGTTCCTTTGAGGGAGGAGAATTCTTTTAAGCCGTCCATTGAGGATGTGATTTCATGTATCACGAAGAAGTCACGTGTGATGATACTGAATTACCCAAACAATCCTACAGGTGCCGTTCTTTCCCATGATGAGGCGGCTTCTCTTGCGAAAATTGCTGTTGAACATGATCTGATTGTGATTTCAGATGAGGTTTACGAGAAAATAGTTTATGATGACGTTAAGCATAGTTGTTTTGCAGCTTTTCCTGGAATGCGAGAGCGCACCCTTGTCGTTAATTCCTTCTCTAAAACCTATGCAATGACTGGTTTGCGTGTTGGATACATTTATGGGCCAAAGGAGATTATTTCTTTCCTCTGGCTTGTTCACCAGTACACTGTTGCTTGTGTAGACACTCTAGCGCAGTATATTGCATTAGCAGCATTGAAAGGATCACAAGACTTTGTTAAGAATATGGTGCAAGAATTTGACAGGCGAAGACGATTGATCCATAAAAGGCTCATGGAGATTGACGGTTTTAATTGTAGCCTTCCAAAAGGAGCGTTTTACGTTTTTCCAAGCGTAAAGAATTTTGGCATGAGTTCAGAAGAATTTGCTGAGTTTCTTGTGAATGAGGCTAGTGTTGTGGCTGTTCCAGGGTCTGCTTTTGGCGTTCACGGTGAGGGTTACATAAGAATTTCTTATGCTGCTGCATACGAGAAGTTGGAAGAGGCGCTAAATCGCATAGAAAGGGCTGTTACGAAGATTAAATAGGCTATTTTACAAGTTTTCTGCGTGTTTTTTTAGTTCATCGAAAAGTTCTGGGCGCAAATCCCTAAGTGTGGGAACAAAAGTTTCTATGGGTTTTATGTCCGCATAATCTACATCACACATCACAATGTGCTCCTCATCATATTTTGCTTGAGCTAAAACTTTTCCATTAGGTCCCACAAGTCTGCTTCCTCCCCAAAACTGTAACCCATCTTCTATGCCGACAAGGTTAACATAAGCCAAGAAAGCCGTGTTTTCTATAGCCCTTGCCACTGTTAACACTTCAAAAAATGCCTTTCTGACCGCTGGAGACGCAGAGATGCAAACTATCAATTGGGCCCCTTTTAATCGTGTCAGTCGGCTTACTTCTGGGAAAAATATATCATAGCATATGATTAAGCCTATTTTTCCAATTTTTGTTTCAAATGCTGTTGCGTGATATCCTGCACGGAAATATCTCTTCTCTTCAAAGACGCTGTGAGTTGGAAGATACATCTTTCTATATTTCCCTATGAAACCCTCGGGACCTACGAGAACTGCTGTGTTATAAAGTGTAGCTTTGGTCTTTTCGCTCAATTCTGGCATGCCGAAAATGATGTAGGTGTTTGTTTTTCTGGCTATGTCTTCCATGGCTTTTACTGAAGGTCCAGGCATTGTCTCTGCTAACTCGTATATTTGATCTCTAACTACATAGCCTGTCAGTGAAAGTTCTGGAAAAATTACAAGGTCTGCGCCTTGTTTTTTAGCTTTATTTGTGATTTTTTCCATTTTCTTTATGTTTTCTTTTTTGTCTCCGCGTTTGCAGCTGATCTGTGCTAGGGCAAGTTTAATTTTGTCTTTCATTTTTGCTGCTTCCATTAAAGGGTTAATGGAAATTGCGTGGGAGTCTGAAATCCGCTCCCACCGTTCTATACTCCAGCTTAGGCGTTAATAACATTCTCCTTTTATGTTCCATGGAAAGCCACCGTCTTTTGATACTTTCCACAAGCTCCTTTTCTATATCTAATTGTTTGGCAATTTCCTTTGTTTCCATAAAATGTTCAAGTCCATAAAGAATGAGGTCAAGGGTTTCATATTTTATGCCAAGTTCTGTTTCCGCCAGTTGCCCAGGCCATAGGGCAGGGGATGAGGGTTTTGTCAAGATTTCTTTTGGAATGCCTATGTGCTGGGCAAGTTTTTGCACTTGTGTTTTATATAAGTCCATTATTGGTGATATGTCGGCTGCCACATCTCCCCATTTTGTGAAGTAACCTATCATGGTTTCTGATTTGTCTGAGCTTCCACATACGAGCATGTTTAGCCTGTTAGCAAAATAATAAATGTAAATCATTCGAGTTCTTGCCTTTATATTTCCTTTGCACACTTTGTCAGTTGGGTCAAACTCTGGTATGGATTTGTAGAATGCTTCCAAAGTTGAGGTTATGTCTATTGTTTTTGTTTTGAAGCCGAACTTTTTGGCTACAAGCTTCGCGTGTTTAACGTCTTTGGCGTTATATGTTTCTTTTTCAGGCAGTATAAGTCCCAGAACTTTGTCGTCGCCTATGGCTAAGGCAGAAAGAGCGGCAGTGGTGGAGCTGTCGATGCCGCCGGATAACCCCAAAACTATGCCTTTAACTTTCGATTTTTCCACGTAATCTTTTATGAAACGTTTTATCTTTACCTCAACTTCCTGAAAATCCAAGTTTAGAACTGAAGGTTTCAATTCCAAATGGTGCATCCTCATTACTTTTTATGGTTATAAGTGTATTTAAGGACAAAAATAAAATACTGGGGTGATGTAAGGTTTACGGTATAGAAGGATTTGAAAATGGGGCGAAGAAGGAGAAAAGTTGTTCGCATTCCTAAGAGACGATTACCTAAATTCTTCTCTTGTCCAAAATGTGGAAAAGAAGCGGTAAGAGTTGAAATTCTCCGCGAAGAAGGTCGCGCCATCGTGGGATGTGGCAGCTGCGGGTTAAAGGAAGAATTTAATGTTAAGCCAGCACAAAGCGAGATTGATGTTTACTGTTTGTTTACTGACAAACTTTATGGAGGTTCCAAAAAAGACGCAACGCCCAAAGTGCAAGAGTCTTAGAATTGGGTGGTCTTTATGGTAGGGCATGTTGAGAAATACTTGCTTGAAAAAATCGAGTCTGAGGGCGCAATTCACATAACCCTCATAGATCCTGAAAAGGTTACACCGCCTCAGGCTTCTAGAATTGTTACTAAAGCGACTTTGAGTGGGACTTCAGCTATAATGATTGGCGGTTCCACATTTGTTTCCACAGCACATTTGGACGGTGTTGTTAAGGCGGTTAAGCGCACTGTGAAAGTTCCAGTAATTCTTTTCCCAAACAACATCACTGGTATAAGTCGCCATGCAGATGCTATATGGTTCATGTCTCTGTTAAACTCTGTTGACCCCTATTTCTTAATGGGCGCTCAAGTTTTAGGAGCTCCCCTTGTCAAGAAGTATCATTTAGAGCCCATACCAATGGGGTACATTATCATTGGCGATGGTGGCACTGCAAGCATTGTTGGAAAAGCGGTTCCAGTTCCATACAATAAACCCAAGGTTGCTGCTGCCCACGCTTTAGCCGGACAATATTTAGGCATGCGCTTCATCTATTTAGAGGCGGGTTCTGGCGCTAAAAAGCCCGTTCCTCCTGAAATGATCCGCATTGTTAAAAGTTACATTGATGTTCCCTTGGTTGTTGGAGGAGGCATAAAAACCAGAGGGCAAGCTTTGGCGGCGGCATCTGCAGGGGCAAACATTATAGTGACTGGCAACATTGTTGAGAACGCTGAAGTTAGGGAGAAGGTTTCTGAAATTATTGAAGGTATAAAGGGTCGTAGGTCGTAAAGGTCTTTTGACGTCTTTTGAAAACTATTTTAATGCTTTAAAGAAGATTTTGGGAAGTGAGGATGCCTATGAAATATGGCCTAATTTTGAGCCGCAATATGATGAACATGAATATGCATGGACCACGCTGAGGGGTTTAGGCGAAGTTTTACTGTTAAATTGTGGCGTGTGCGATGGGCCATCCGATTTGCGTCACATAAACTGTAAAAAATGTGTTGAACGACGAAGCAAAATTGCAAAAGAGGCTTATGAAAAGGCCACTGGGCGTTCTAAGGAAAAATGGTCCACTATATTTTTGTGTAGAATTCACACGGAATAAGAACGTTCTGTCACAGTCCTTTTTGATTTTTCTATGTCACAAAACCAAAATAAACCATTAAGACACAAAAAAGGTGCGGGACATAGCATGAATAGTCAAATGAGCGAAACTTATAGGCGGTACTTAGAAAATTTAGAAGCTCAGCTTGAACAGTTGTATACTTTAAGTCAAAAAGCAAGAGAAGAGGGATTTGACCCAGCGCTGAAGCCTGAGTGCAAAATCGCCAAGGACTTAGCTGATCTTGTAGAAGGTCTTGTTGGACCAAAGGGCGTTGCTGAAAGCATCAGAGATTTGAGTACAAAGCTTTCGAGGGAAGAATTAGCCTTTAAAATTGCTGAAGAAATTGTTTACGGCAAATTTGGACATATGGAAGCAGAAGCAGCGGCTGAACAAGCAGTGCGCACTGCCCTTGCAATTTTAACGGAAGGGCTTACTGCAGCGCCTTTACAAGGAGTAGCGAAGGTGAAAATTAAAACAAATTATGATAGGACACGTTACCTTGCAGTTTATTTTGCCGGTCCAATACGCTCTGCCGGCGGAACAGATCAAGCTTTAACATTAGTTGTAGCAGATTTTGTTCGCCGCTTGCTTGGGCTTGATCGTTATAAACCTACAGAAGATGAAATTTCACGTTTCATTGAGGAGATGAGACTTTATGAACGTTCTGTAAGCCGCTTCCAATATCACGTTTCAGATGATGAGCTCAGAAAGGCGCTTCAATGGCTTCCTGTGGAGGTAACTGGTACAGAATCTGACCCTGTTGAAGTTTCTTCTTTTCGCAATCTTCCCCGAATTGAGACTAACCGTGTGAGAGGTGGGGCGCTTAGGGTTGTGAATGATGGAGTTGTGGGGCGCTCCTCTAAAGTTTTGGCTATAGTTGAGAAACTTGGGATTTCAGGGTGGGATTGGCTTAGGGATTTTCGGAAAAAGTCTGAGAAAAAGTCTGCTGGGTTCATGGATGAGGTGATTGCTGGGCGCCCGATTTTTTCATTTCCATCAACTCGTGGTGGCTTCCGTTTAAGATATGGGCGGGCGCGGAATACCGGTTTGGCTGCTGTCGGCATTCATCCAGCAACTATGCTTGTGCTTCAAGGTTTTCTGGCGGCTGGCACCCAATTGCGTTTAGAGCTTCCAGGGAAAGGCGGTGTTGTGGTTCCTGTGGATGCTATAGAGCCGTCGGTTGTTCTGTTAAGGGACGGTTCTGTTATCCGTGCGTCTGTGGAGAATTTTACTCATGTAAAAGATGAAATTTCCAAGATTCTTTTTTTGGGCGACATTTTGATTAGTTTTGGGGATTTCTTGTATAATAGTAAACCTCTTGCGCCTTCTGGTTATGTTGAGGAATGGTGGGCTGAAGACTTACAGAGGGTTGTTACGGAAAAGTTTAATGGAAGCGTCCAAAGTCTATCAGAGGTCACTAAAATTTCATCTGAGAGGCTAAAGGCTTTTTTGGAAGATCCGTTTGCCAATAAGCCAACAGTTAAAGAGGCTATAACCTTATCGTTAACGTTGCGTGTGCCTCTCCATCCTTCTTTTACATTTTTCTGGTCGAATCTTCGCTCATTTGAAGAGCTTGAGCAGCTGCGAAGTTGGCTTCTTAACTCAAAAATGCAGAAGGAGGATGATTTGGTTTGTGAAATTGTTGGAGAGATGCAACCAAATGTGAAGCAAGCTTTGGAGGCGCTATGTTTACCACATAAAGTTTCAGAAGGAAAAATACTTATTACTGGAGCGGATGCACATGCATTTGCCTTCTGCCTTGGTTATAATTCTATGAACGTTGAGGATTTATCTTCCGCCAAATCTCTCACAGAAGCAGTCAGCAGACTTGCTGGTGTAGAAATTAGGGAAAAAGCAGTGACGTTCGTTGGGGCACGTATGGGGAGACCTGAAAAAGCAAAAAGGCGTGAGATGAAGCCTCTTGTTCACATTCTTTTTCCAGTTGGTTTGGCTGGTGGGGCTCAAAGAGACATTGTGGAAGCAGCCAAGAAGGAGCGGGTTTTTGTTGAAGTTGTTAAACGTAAATGTCGAGTTTGCAATACTTATACTTTCAGGGTTAAATGTCCAACTTGTGGTTCTGAAACGTTTTATGAGAAAATTTGCCCTCGGTGTGGCAGAGTTTTAAACGGCGATGAGTGTCCAACGTGTAAGGTGCGCACTAATCCCTACCAAAAACAAAGTGTCAATTTTAAGGAGTTGCTCGAAAATGCTTGCGAGCATTTAGGAGTGTCTATTCCGAAAGTTTTGAAAGGTGTTAAGGGATTATCGAACGAGAGCAAAACTCCTGAAATTATAGAGAAGGGTATTCTTCGGGCTAAGTATGATTTGTCGGTTTACAAGGATGGAACGGTGCGTTTTGATGCCACAAATGCTCCATTAACCCATTTTAAACCGTCCGAAATTGGAGTTTCTGTGGAGAAGCTTAAGCAACTCGGTTATAATTACGATGTGTATGGCGCACCCTTGGCAGATGTAAACCAATTATGTGAACTGAAAATTCAAGATGTCATAATTCCAGTAAAATGTGCGGAATATTTTGTTCACATTGCAAACTTTTTAGATGAACTTCTAACGAAGGTTTACAAGCTTTCGCCCTACTACAATGTTAAACGAATGGAAGACCTTGTTGGGCATCTTGTTGTTGGTTTGGCTCCGCACACTTCTGTTGGCATTCTGGGGCGCATAATTGGCTTTACAAATTTAAACGTCTGTTATGCACATCCAATTTGGCATTCAGCCAAACGCAGAGATTGTGACGGCGACGAAGATGCTCTGATGCTTGCTCTGGATACCTTGCTTAACTTTTCTCGTGAGTATTTGCCAGCTCAAATTGGCGGAATAATGGATGCCCCCTTACTTCTTATCCCACTTGTTAATCCACAGGAGGTGCAAAGACAAGCACATGATTTTGATGTCGCTTACACGTACCCAGTAGAATTTTACATGAAAACATTGGAAAACGTAGAAGCAAAACAAGTCAGTCGCATCATAGACCTCATTGAGCATCGGTTAGGGACAGAAGCGCAGTTTGAAGGTTTCAAGTTTACAACTCCCATTTCAAACATTAACATGGGCGTTTCTGAAAGTTCGTATAAACGGTTTAAAACAATGATTGAGAAGTTGACATGCCAACTTGATTTGGCTGAGAAAATAGAGGCTGTGGATGCAAGGAAAGTGGCTTTGAAAGTTTTGACAAAACATTTTATTCGAGACATTGCTGGGAATCTGCGAGCCTTTTCGATGCAAGGTTTCAGGTGTAAATCATGCAGCAAACGTTTTCGGCGTTTACCCCTTCGCGGCAAATGCCCCATATGTGGTGGAGAATTAACCCTAACCGTTTACCGTGGCGGTATTGAAAAGTATCTGGAGGCGGCACAGCATTTGGTTGAAAAGTATAGGTTGCCACGGTATTATGCCCAGAGAATTTTGCTTACGAAAGAAGAGATTAATTCATTGTTTGAGGGAAAAAAGCCAAAACAAATTAGCCTGACGGATTTTGCTTGAGAAAACTTTTCTACGTCAAAAGCAATAATTGTTTTCGGTGAGCATGTTAAAAGAGGCTTATCATCCTAATGCTTACTTGTCAAATATAAAAAATATTAAACTCGGTCTTCGGGCGCGAACCAAAATATTAAGTGTTTTGGATAAGGGTTCAACCGACGCAAAAACCATCGCCAAAGAAACTGGAATGCGTTACGGCGTTGCTATGCATCATCTAAGACTTTTGGAGGCAGAGGGGATTGTGGAGCGTAAAGGCAGCAAACCGCATGTTTGGGCGGTCACTGGTTTGGGGCAGAAGCGGTTAGTGAATTTGGGCTAGAAAGGGCATTGACATGGTGAACTCTTGCATTTTGGACATTTATCTTCATATTTGTTAAGGGCTGCTTTTTCAAGGTTTACATTTGTGACGTTTGCAAGCGAAGCCAACCATGCAATGACATCAGCAAACTCATCTTCTAAAGCCTTCTTGTCGTCTGTCTTTAATGCTTCTCCTAACTCTTCTACCTCGTCTACAAGCCAATTGTATGTTCCGAGGGCTCCGCGTCTGGAGTCCTTGTGAAAATATAGGCGATACATCATTTTTTGAAACTCGTTTATGTGCAACTAATCTCACCCACCTTATCTGAGAAACGAGCAGTTTTAAGATAAAAAGGCATCTAAGCTTTCTGTTTGGTTAGGGACAATGTTTTTTGTCCCTTCTCAATTATGTGTTGGATTTTGATGCCTTTTCTTTCTAAATGTGCTGAGATAAACCGTCTATGACAATATTTTGGGTTCACTTCCATACACATGATGCATGCACGCTTGTTTTGTGCAATTTCTAAAAGCCTTCTTATTCCTTCTCTGAAAGTTTTTGTTCGCATGTGTTTTTTGTATCCGCCTCGCCTGTAGCCTCCAAGTTCTTTTCCAAGCCAAACATATTCTATGCCATGTTGAGGAAGCCAATTTTCCATTTGTTCCTTCTTAAAGTGTTCAATTTTCGATGTTGGAAAACTGCGAACATCTACAACAACTTGAATTTTATGCTCCTTTAACAGTTCTATAAAAGCATCTATTGTACGATTGCTATGCCCAATTGTCCATATCGTCGGCATCTCTTTCATTTTTATCTAAATGAAGAAAAATTAACGGATTTTTATGTATTTGTAGGCTTCTGTTGAGTTTTCAAAGCAGTAATGCACTTTTTGATAGCCTTTTCGGAACTCTGCCACATCTGCCCTTACCTTTTCCAGTGGTTCCTTATCTATTATTACTCGTTTGATGAATTCTGCTATTTCAACCATCTCTGACTCTTTCATTCCAAGCCTTGTGACTTCTGAAACTCCAAGTCTTATTCCGCCTGGGTGCTGGAAATGTCTTCCTTCCTTAATGTCCCATGGCAGCAAGTTTCTGTTTATTATTATGTTTGCTTTTTCCAAAGTTTCCTCAAGTGTGCCGCCGTCTCCATATTTTGTAATGTCCACTATCATTACATGCGATTCTGTGAAACCCTTATGTTCTGCTAAAACGTTAAATCCTCTTTCATAAAGGGCTTGGGCTAATGCCTTTGCATTCTTCACTATTTGGCTTGCATATTCCCTTCCAAACTCGAGCATTTCCGCACATGCAATAGTGACGCCTGCAACAGCGTGCAAATGGTGATTGCTCACCATTCCAGGGAAGGTTGCCCGTTTTATTTTTTCAGCATGCTTTTCCCAAGATAGGACTCCGCCATGTTGGGGTCCAAAGAAGGTCTTGTGTGTGCTTAGGCTGACAACGTCTGCTCCTTCTCTAAGTGGGTCTTGGAATTGTCCTCCAGCAATTAAGCCAGCCACATGAGCGGCATCATATCCCACGGTTCCTCCTACGGAATGAATGGTATCTGCAAGTTCTTTAATTGGATGGGGGAATGGGAAAACGCTTGCGCCAAACATGACAAGCTTCGGCGCTTTTCCCTCTGCCGCAAACTTTTCAATTCTCTGCTTTGCCTTATCCACATCTATGTTTAATTCCTTATAATCTAAAGGCAAGTATTCAACAATTAAACCGTGAACTGCGCCTGCTGTTCCACCCAACTCTTTTTTGCCCATTGTTATGTGTCCGCCGCATGGGATGGATAATGCCATCATGGTGTCGCCTGGTTCTGTGAAAGCTGTGTAAACAACCAAGTTTGCCACAACCCCTGAAATTGGTCTGACATCCACAAACTCTGCCCTGAAAAGTCTTTTCATGAGTTCGATGCATTTGTTCTCCACTTGGTCTATAAAGCGGCAGCCAGCGTAGACACGTTCTCCTGGCCATCCTTCAGCATAACGGTTTCCAAAATCTGTTGTGAGGGCCTCGCGGACGGCTGGGCTTGGGATGTTTTCGCTTGCTATAAGTGGAATGTTTTCCTGAAACCATTTGTGGTGTTGTTCGAGGAGACTAAGCACATAATTATATTCGTTTCGCGAATTTGGCATCGCAAACACCTTTGCATCAAACTATCATGTATCCCGCAAATAAAAACTCTTTCGAGGTGACGCAACATTAATAATGGAGATAATCTCTCATACTTAACTGAGGGTTTCGGGTGAGCAAGAAAAAGAAAGAGAAATCAGCACCCATGCCTGCTGCAAGCGCCGGACTCCTAAGATTCTTTGAAGAGGAGACAGAAGGAATAAAGGTTCGTCCGGAGATTCTTGTGGGTTTGGCAATAGCATTAATAGTTGTAGTTGTTTTAGCACGGGTTTTCCTTTAGAATGAATATTTTTAGCGACGAGAAGGCGCATGCAAAACTTCTATTCGCTGCACAGAGTTTAAGTGAATAAATATTTCGCTCCTTTCTTCTCTCCCCGCAACTTGTGGTATTGGTTGGGCAATGGTTGCACGCATTATAATAGCCTCAGCTTCAGAAAGCCAAATTCCCGCTGGTTCTCGGGTCACAGCCGCCAAGGTTCCCTCAAAACCATAAGAAGGGTCTAAAATTACACGTAGCTTCTTACCTAAATTTTTTTCCAGCATGTGAAATATTGTTGGGGGGATAGGCTGGTCTGTCATAGGGTTCGCAAAGTGTATAATCGGCAGTTTACAAATAAAACAGTTATCCTTCTGAAACATTGTAAGGTTAATGTTACCATGATACTTATGTTCTTTCCTTTAGTGTTGCTTTTTTCAGTATTCATGTTAAAACTGACTTATTATGCTATGAAACAATTATGTAAATAATGTCTCAACTCCTCATAGTAGTGCCTTATGAACACAAGACACTTTAATATGTTTGATGCACTTTCATAGAAAATTCGCCGAGAGGATGGGTTTGACGACTGAAAGTTCACTAAGTCATTCTATGGACGAAGCTGTTAAGCACTATTCCTCACTGTTTAAACTCCCATCCTACAAAAAAGCAGTTCCATTTTTGGCGCTGGTTTGCATAATTGGAGCCATTGCTTTTGCGGTAAGGCTTTTTCAAGTAGTAGAATGGTTCATTAGCGGTTTATTTCTGGGCGTTTCCGTGTTTTTGATAAATGTAGTTGTTGACTATTTTGCAAGCAGTGTTCTCTTGAGGCGTGATCCGATTTATGATTTGAGAAGAACTGTGGCGCTTTCCCTTTACTGCTGGATTTTATGGTTCTTTTTTATTTTTGCAGGAGCTGCTGTTGGTAGTTCATGGTTGGTTAGGTTTTTGCTTTTGGGCTTTTCCGCAGTTGTGATACTTCGTTTAATAGTTTTGAATTCAACGTCCTTCGCCAGTTATAAACGACTTCTCTTGGCTTCTGTTCTTCAACCATTTTCTTGCATTATCCCATTCATGTTTATCCTTATAGAAGCTGGTTATTCCATCGAGTTTTATAGTATCCCTCTTTTCTTTGTTTTCTCAGTAATTATAAGCGTAGGCTCGAGCTTCGTCTTCCTTTTCTCATTAAACAGTGTTGGTAAGCGCATGCTGGGTTTTCCTTCCATGGCCCTCTTTAAGGCTTTTCTGCTTAACTGGATAGCTAACTTAAATGCTCCCTTTGAGGAGTTTCTTGAAAAGTTAGGTGAAAAGCAGATTGTGGAAGTTTCCTTAATAAAGTTCAACTCTTCTAAACCTAAGGCGTTTATCGTTACGCCTTCAATTCATCCTGGACCTTTCAAAAATATTGGTAGCAGTCTTCTTCCTTCCCAACTTAAAACTGCGCTTGAGAAGAAATTGAACTGTGTCGTGTGTGTTCCTCATGGATTGTTTGGTCACGAGTTTGATTTGGCTTCGCAAATTCAAAGCCAAAAAATAGTCGGCAGTGTTGTTGAGAATGCTGATTTTGTGGTTCATGAAGCAAGGGCAACGCCTTTTGTCAAAGTTAACAATGGTTTAGCTACGGTATGTTGTCAAATATTCGGTCATTGTGCTTTTCTCTCATTTACTCTGGCGCCTAAAACAACTGAAGATTTTCCGCCAGAACTAGGAATGTTTATCCGGCGAGAAGCCGAAAAGTATGGGATAGACTGTTGTGTTATTGTTAATGCGCATAACAGTATCAATGGTGCAGTGAATATAAAAGAAGCTTTAGACGCCCTAAAAACTGTTGCAGCCACCTGCCTAGAGAAGACGGTTTCTCAAGAGAGGTTGCCTTTTGAAGTTGGCGCCGCAACTGTCATTCCTAAAGAGTTCAGTCTTAAAGATGGTATGGGACCCGGCGGCATCACAGTTGTCGTTGTTAATGTTGGCGCTCAGAAAACTGCTTATGTTGTCATTGACGGAAATAATATGGTTGCTGGATTGCGTGAAAAAATCCTTTCAGCCCTTCAGTCATTAGGAATTAATGACGGGGAAGTTTTTACAACGGATACGCATTCGGTGAACGCTGTAGTATTAAATAAACGTGGTTATCACCCCATTGGCGAAGTCATTGACCATGAAAATTTAATTGGTTACATCAAAGAAGCTGCAGTTGCTGCTATGTCTGATCTGGAAAAAGTTAAGGCTGCATGCCGTCGAATAACAGTTTCTGATGTCACGGTGATAGGAGGAAATTTGCTTGAAAAATTATGTGTTCTAATAGGTAGGACCATTCAAAGGGCAAAGAAAGTTGTTATTCCAATATTCGCAACCAGCGGGCTTCTTTTGATGTTGTTTTTGCTGTATGTGTGAGCTAACACTAATAAGGATGAACCATTCACCTTTCAATTCTAACGGAAGGGAAAATTATTGCTCAAAGAAATTAGGATTCACGGTCGTGGCGGACAAGGCGGTGTCACAGCCGCTGAACTTTTGGCTCACGCAGCTTTCCTTGAAGGCAAATGGGTTCAAGCTATCCCATATTTTGGGGCAGAACGCCGAGGCGCTCCAGTCAAAGCCTTTGCGAGGATAAGCGATGAACCCATCCTTGCGCACAGCCAAATTTACAACCCTGACTATGTAATAGTGCTTGACCCAGCAATTTACAAGTTTGTGGACGTAACTGAAGGTTTAAAGAAAAACGGTGTTATCATCATGAATACAACCAAGAAGCCTGAAGAAACAGGGTTGGAAGGTTGGCGTATTGCCACTGTTGATGCAACTGGAATTGCGCTTGAACTCAACCTGCTAGTTGCAGGGTTGCCAGTTGTAAACACCGCCATCGTAGGCGCCTTTGCCAAAGCAACTGGTGAAGTCGAATTAGCAAGCGTTTTAAAAGCCATAAAAGGAACATGGTTAGGTGTTGCCGGCGAGAAAAATGCACGGGCAGCGGAACTAGCCTATGAGCGTTTAATAAAAAGATGGTGAGAATCATATGAAAAGTGTACCTAAAACTCGTAAGGAAATGCCTCCTACAGCCTTGTCTTATCCAACAGTTGGCAGCATGGGGAAAACTGGGTCTTGGAGAACGTTTCGTCCAGAAATTGACTATTCAAAATGCACGCGATGCACTATTTGCTGGGTTTACTGTCCGGATGCTGCTATAACACGGCAGGAAGATGATTCTCCAAAAATAGACTATGAATACTGCAAGGGGTGTGGAATATGCGCTAACGAGTGTCCCGTTAAGGCGATAACAATGCGTAGGGAGGAAGAATAAATGGCGCAAACGATAATTGATACGGCAAATCACATTGCTGGTTACGCTGCCAAGGCAGCTAGAGTAAAGGTTGTTGCCGCCTATCCCATAACTCCTCAAACAACAATTGTTGAAAAGATAGCAGAGTTTGTTGACCAAGGAGAGATGGACAGCGAATACATTCGTGTAGAATCTGAACATAGCGCCATGGTGGCATGCATCGCCGCAGCCGCAACCGGCGTCAGAACCTTTACGGCAACATCTGCTCATGGTCTAGCCCTCATGCACGAAGCCTTACATTGGGCTTCTGGTTCACGTTTACCTATCGTAATGGCGGTTGTTAACCGTGCCATGGGAGCGCCGTGGAGTATATGGCCAGACTTCAGTGATTCTCTTTCTCAGAGGGATACTGGGTGGATTCAGTTTTATTGTGCTGACAACCAAGAAGTCTTTGACACCATAATTCAGGCTTACAAACTCTGCGAGGATGAAAGAGTCTTCTTGCCGGCCATGATTTGCCTTGAAGGCTTCATCTTATCCCATACATACATGCCGGTGAAAATTCCAGATCAAAAAGGAATCGATGAATTTCTGCCATCATACAAGGCTGGATGGGCGTTAGATGTTAATAATCCCTTTTCTCATGCAAATCTTGTTTCGCCAGATTGGTATATGGAGTTTCGTTACATGATTCAAGAAGCCATGGAAAACGCTAAGCGGTTAATTCCGCAAATTGATAAGGAATATGGAAAACGCTTCGGCTTTGAATACGGCGGGCTTGTTGAAAAATACAAGTGCGAAGACGCAGACCTAATACTGTTGACGATGGGGACAATGGGTAGTGACGCTAAAATAGCGGTAAACAACTTGCGAAAAAACGGAGTAAAAGTAGGGTCGGCAAGAGTTAGAGTTTACCGTCCATTTCCAGTTGAAGAAATAAGAAAACTTGCCGCTCAAGCAAAAATGCTTGCAACGATAGATCGCCACATATCTTTTGGAATGGAAGGTTTTCTAGCCACAGACGTTAAGGCTTCTCTTGCTTGTGAAAAAGAACATCCTTTGGTTGCCGGGTTTATTGCGGGTTTAGGAGGGAGAGATGTGTCAGCTGGAACTATTGAGAAAATTGCTAAAAAATCGTTAAAGTGGATGCAGATTGGTAGGGTTGAAAAGGAAACAGAATGGGTTGATTTGAGGGAGTGAAAAAGGAATGGTAACAATAAAAGAACTTCCGAAAGAAGAATATTTGCTTAAAGGTCATGCTGCCTGTGCTGGTTGCGGTTCCTCTATTGCTTTGCGGTTGCTTTTTAAAGCCTTAGGAAACAAAGTAATCCTAATTGTTCCAGCATGCTGCACCACCGTTATTCAGGGACCGTACCCGTACACTTCTTCTGCTGTTCCGCTTCTGAATATACTGTTTGAATCTACCGCTGCGGCAGCTTCTGGGATAGTTGCTGCTTTGCGCCAAAGAAAAATAGAAGATATAACTGTTGTTGGTTGGGCTGGTGACGGTGGAACTGTTGACATAGGAATTCAAGCTTTATCCGGAGCCGCGGAAAGAGAAACCAACTTCATCTATATTTGCTATGACAATGAAGCCTATGGCAATACTGGAATGCAGCGGAGCGGAGCAACCCCCTACGGCGCATGGACCACCACCACACCATCTGGAAAGAAAGAGCGAAAGAAGGATATGCCTCTAATCATGGCTGCCCATCGAATACCTTACGTTGCAACAGCCTGTCCATCATATCCCATAGACCTAATAACCAAGCTTAGAAAGGCTAAGGAAATCAAAGGCACAAAATACATTCACATTTTAGCGCCATGCCCAACTGGATGGCGTTATGACAATAGCAAAACTGTTGAGTTGGGGCGGCTGGCGGTGCAGACTGGTTTGTGGGCACTTTATGAAATTGAGTATGGAAAGTTTAAACTTAATCCTCCATGCGACCGCCTGATTGAGAAGGCTAAGCGTAAACCTATCAAGGAATATTTTGCTTTGCAGGGTAGATTCCGCAGTTTAACCGACGAAGACATTGAAAGAATCCAGAGATGGGTGGATGAAGATTGGGAGCAGTACAGCAAACTAGCTTCAGATTGTGTGTCTGGGGCTTTACTGCACGGAAAAATATAAGAAGCTCAAAGTTAATGATATAGTCTGCTTGCTACCGTTTCACAACAACAATAAGAAGGAGGCAATGTATTGGCGGAAGAGAAACAGAAAAAGGAAAGCGCAGAGAAACCAGCGAAAGCTGCACGAACTCCAAGAACCACACAGACCGCACAAAGCAACGAAAACATCGTGTTGATAGGCAAAAAACCAGTGATGAATTACGTAGTTGCCTGCCTCACATTCTTTAATTCTGGTTCAAAGAAAGTTGTTGTCAAAGCCAGAGGGCGGGCAATCAGCAGAGCCGTTGACACTGTTGAATTGTTAAGGCGGGCTTTCTTAAAAGATGTACAATTGCAAGGCATCAATATCAGCACAGAGGAAGTTACTAGAAGCGAAGGACAAAAAGCAAATGTTTCAGCTGTCGAAATTACATTAGCTAGGCCATAGTGCGCTTTTAAAAGCTTTACAGCCAAAGTTGCAGACAACACGTTACTGTAGATTATTAATTTTTTCCATGAAATTTTGTAGCGGAGCATCGGTAATTATATAAAACTGTCTTTCAAAATCCTTAATCCTAAGTAGGTGATATGCTATGAGCATTTATCCAAAAATCGTTGTTACTCCACCTGGACCAAAAGCAAGAGAACTAGTTAAAAAAGATGAAAGCCTAATATCCCCATCTTATGTGCGATTTTATCCGCTTGTGATTGAGTCTGGAAAAGGGTGTATAATAAGGGATATAGATGGGAACGAATACATAGATTTTAACTCGGGTTTGGTATGCTTAAACGTTGGCCACAACCATCCTAAGGTTATTGCAGCAATAAAGAATCAGTGCGACCGATTCTTGCATTATTCTAACACGGACTTTTACTATCGTGAGGTTGTTGACCTTGCCGAAAGGCTTTCGGGGATTGCGCCTGGAAATTTTGATAAGAAGATATACTTTGGTAATAGTGGGACTGAAGCTATTGAGGCAGCAATTAAACTTGCAAAGTGGCACACGCGCAAACAACTGTTTATTGGTTTTATTGGTGCTTTTCATGGGCGTACGATAGGGGCTTTATCTTTTACGGCTAGTAAACCCACCCAGAGGCGTTTCTTCTCTCCGTTAATGCCAGGTGTCACGCATGTTCCATATCCATACTGTTACCGTTGTCCCTTCAAACTGAATTATCCCGAATGTCATTACTGGTGTGTGGATTTCATTGATGAGTTGGTTCTACAGAAGTATATGCCTTCGGAGGATGTTGCTGCCATACTTTTTGAACCAATTCAAGGAGAGGGCGGGTATGTTGTTGCTCCGCCTGAATATTTCCAACGTTTAAAGAAACTTGCTGACAAATATGGCATATTGCTTATAGACGATGAGGTTCAGTCTGGCATTGGCAGAACTGGAAAATGGTTCGCCATCGAACATTGGAACGTTGAACCCGACATAATATGCAGCGCAAAGGCATTGGCTTCTGGGCTACCATTAGGAGCAACTATTGCAAAAGCAAAAATTATGGACTGGGTTGGCGGTTCGCACGCAAGCACTTTTGGTGGTAACCCACTTTCATGTGTCGCAGCGAATGCAGTGATTGACGTTATTAAAGAGGAGAGGCTTCTGGAAAATGCAAACAAGCAAGGCGCTTACATATTGAAGAGGGCTGAGGAAATGAAAGAGCAAAGTCGAATAGTTGGCGATGTGAGGGGCAAGGGCTTGATGATAGGAATGGAAATTGTTGAGGATAAGGAAAGCAAAAAGCCTGCACCTGCAAAAGCGACAGAGATTATGATGCGTTCTTGGAAACGCGGAGTTGCCGTTATCACTTGCGGAGTTTCAACCATCAGGATTGCGCCGCCCCTTAACATCACAAGAGACCTTGTAGACGCTGCAATGGAAATAATTGAAGATGTTGCCAGAGAAGTTGAAAAGGAAGCCTAAACATCAGCGCGTGTTTGTATGGAGATTCGCAACCTAAGGATAAAAGATTACGAAGACATGGTTAAACTCTGGTCTAGGGCAAAACTACCCTTCAAACCCAATGGAAGAGACAGCAAAGAAGCAATCGAGGCACAAATGAAGGAAAATCCAGAATTTTTTCTCGGAGCTTTTGAAGGTAGCCGTCTTATCGGCGTTGTTATTATAAGTTGTGACATGCGGAAGGGTTGGATAAACCGTTTAGCCGTTGACCCAGAATATAGGCTTCGCGGCGTTGCCCAAGCCTTGATTGCCGAATCTGAGAAAATACTAAGAAAACACGGAATCAAAATTTTCTGCGCTTTAATCGAAGATTATAATGTTGCGTCAAAGAAGCTCTTTAAGAAACTTGGCTATGTGGAACACCGTGACATAATATACTTTAGTAAAAGAGAAAACGAAGAGGTCTAAACGTATTTTCCAAAGTTAAGCCGCTCTTTCTTCTGGTTTAGGTTCATGCACGCCAAATATAATCAACGCTGCAGATGGGATGGCGAGGATTGCCATGAGGATGAATGGGAGCATTGGAGACACCGAATCATATAACACTCCGCCCATTGCTCCGCCAACCGCCATGAATATGTAAGCGAAAAAGTTTATTGAACCAGTGACTTTTCCGCGCAGGTTCTGTGGTACAAAGTCAGCGAACATTGCTTGGTAAGATGAAAAACCGAGAAGCATTGAGAATCCGATTAGAGGCATTGTTATGAAGAGGGTTAAGTAGTTTCCGAAAATGAAAAGTAAGACAGCGGGAATCGTCAAAAAGCTGGAAATAATTAAAGGAATTTTTCTGCCAACTTTATCGATGAGTTTTCCGACTGGGAAGGATAAAATTATGTTGCAGATGAATAGTGCAATCATGACGTATCCCCACATGATGCGTGCTTGTTGAAGGGCAGGGTCATTTTCTGGGCGGTAGATGTTTGGGTTTGGTGTTCCTCCTATTTTGAGCACGTAAAAAGCGTAGACTAAGAAAAGAACTTGAGACATGGCGAATGAAAAGCGCGTAATCAGTTCTGAAAGAAACACAAAAAACATGGACCGCGGCACAGCTTTCCATACAGTTATTCCTTCTTTCAAAGCTTTAGGATAAGCACGAAGGGCTTCTTTGAAGTTTATCTTTTCAGGGTTTGCAATGCTTTCTTTAAGCTTTAAACGAACAATTGCCGCCACAAAATAAAATGTTACAACGATAGCGTAGGCTATTCTCATACCCATTATAGAGCCGTAGGTGGCTACAAGAAAAAGAGCTATTGCTGGCCCAGGCGTTGTGGATACGCTCATTATCAAGTTAAGTATGGAGAATCCCATTCCTCGCTTTTCAGGGGGCACAGAATCAGCCATCATAGCATTTAATGCTGGTTGATAAAGCAAGCAAAGATTTTGTATTGCTGCTCCAATCAAAATGAACTCCCAACTTGGAGCCACCATATAGAAGATAAAGGAAAGCGCCACTCCGAAGGTTAAACTTGAAACAAGCCATCGTCTTCCATACTTATCCGCCAAATACCCTCCCAAAAATTGAACCGAAGCTAAGGCGAGAAGCGAAATCAGCATAATAATGCCTAAGATTGTTGCGTTTCCGCCGAGTTGTATAACATAGTCTGAATAGTATGTTCCTGGTATTTCATTCA
The DNA here is from genome assembly GCA_049969855.1 of Bathyarchaeia archaeon. Classification (GTDB taxonomy): domain Archaea; phylum Thermoproteota; class Bathyarchaeia; order Bathyarchaeales; family Bathycorpusculaceae; genus JASEJA01. The sequence goes on from JBMFOB010000001.1 coordinate 114,370, forward strand.
CAAAATCCATAAGAATCCAACTTATGATAAGTATAAGATAGTTTCCACTAAAGAACGAGAACTCTCTCTTCAGCCTTTCAATAAATTCCAACGGTTTTAACTCATCCTTTTAGAATGGTTTTTCTTTTAAACAGCATTTAATAAACATTGTTAAAATAACTTCTCTTTTCAGCTAATTGTTAGAAACCATGAGGCTTTGCTATAATTTCTTTTATCTTTAAATCAAAGAATCTTGCAGCATTTGCTGGCTGTATTCTGAGCGCTGTATCTGCACCGCTTCCTGTTCCGGCAATGGCAACAACATCCTTATCAACTGGAATTAGACCTGCGTCTGCCGCCATTATGGTGATTTCTACGCACACTTTTGTTCCTTCTCCCATTAGCCTAAGCACATTGGCTATAAGCTCTAAAGGTTGAATTGTTCCAAAGTCTTTGCGGATTGCCCGTTCAGCACTACTTAATGCGTGGGTTCCCGTGAAAATTTTCGCTCGATTTTTCAAAATCTCTTTTCTATACTCTTCTTGTAATTCGGTTTTTCCCGTTTCTTTAAAACCGAAGCAGTGTGTAACTACAACTACGTTGTAGCCTTTGAAGGTTTTAGAGGCTTTCGCTCCAGTTTTCCGGTGGTTGAAGCAACCACTATGTCTTTTATTTCCTCTTTCTTTGCATATTTTTTAACAAATTCTAATAGTTTGTCAGTATTCTGTGCGCCTGGTTTGCTGAAATAAAGTGTTTTCTTTTCAGTCGCATTCATGGGCTATGCCTCGCATCGCATATATTGTGAGTAATTAACTTTTATTAATTGTTATTAACAAACTTGCATAACACACAAAAGAAAGAGGATAATTTTATGAATGAAACCATAAAGATAATAAAAAGCAGAAGAAGCATAAGACTGTTCAAAGCAGAACAAATACGTGATTCAGAACTGCAAGAAATTTTGGAATGTGCTTTGCTTGCGCCTAACGCTCGGAATCAGCAGAAATGGCATTTCACCGTGATCCAAAATAGAGATGTGCTTAATAGGATGGTTAACCTTTTGAAGGAGAACATGATAAATTCTGGAATAGAATTTTTGGCGGAGAGAGCAAAAACTTCAGATTTTAATCCATTTGGAAATGCTCCAACCGTCATTTTGGTTACGGCGGATAAAACAGCCCGTTTTGTTGAAATTGATGCGCTTTAGCCGCAGAAAACATCTTAATAGCAGCCGAATCGTTAGGCATAGGTTCGCACATGATGACCTCCACGGAACTGCTCTTCACATCAGAAGAAGGCATGGAACTGAAAAAGGAGTTAGGAGTTCCAGAAGGATACGAACACGTTTGCACAATAGCATTAGGATACAAAGACGAAAGCCCACCCGCAAAACCAAGAAGAAAAGATGTGGTAAATTACGTAAAATAAGTTTATTTAAAATAATATTTCGTGCGGAATTTTTTCTTTTGTGAGAGCTTCAGAAATTTCTATTTTCTTCTGTTTAAAGAATTCATCCTTTATGGCATATTCTAACCCGTACTTTTTGTATACCCAATCTGCGTAGTTGTAATTCATCCTGTCGACTAGCACATAATCCGTTTTTCCAACAATTTCTTTAACCAAGCCTTCAGCCTTTGGCAATAAAGGAGCAATCATCACGCTGGTTTTTATGCCAGCAGAATGCAGCTTCTCTAGAGTTTCTACACGTTCTTTAACTGATGGTGCTTTTGGTTCGAAAATTTGCTTAATCTTCTCGTCAGCGGTGGTGATGGTGAACGTTACTTCATGTTTCTGTGATTCTGTAAAAACTCTACATCTCGCAATATGAGGGTGGATTTGGTTTGTATGGTTACAGGCCAGTTCTTTTTTAGCAGAATTTCAAGGCAGCTTCTAGTTATTTCATATTTTCTTTCTAATGGTTGGTAAGGGTCGCATAATCCGCTAATCCAGACTCTTCCAACTTTTTTCTTGTTCACTTCGCGCTGGAGTAAGGTTGGAGCATTAAGTTTTACGTCAACGAATTCTCCCCATTTTTCCTTGTGGTGAGTGAACCTTTTAATGAAGCGGGCATAGCAGTAAGTGCAACCGTGCTCACAACCAACATAAGGATTAATTGTATAATCAAGAACTTTTGATTCTGATAAGATGCTTTTCGCATAAATCTCTTTAATAATCATAAGTTTCCTTTTGCGTATGATTTGTTTTAACTTATGTGACTCTTGTTTAGCGGTTTCCTTTTCAATTCTGTGCCGCATATTTTGCATTTTTTTGATTTATAGTCTGCTGGGTATTTTCTGTGACATGCTGGGCAATATCTAACCCATTTTAATTGGAAGCGGATGCCGAAAGTGGCTAGAGATGTGAATTCTATGCCCATTAGGTTTGCGATGTTTTGTATTGAGTAGTCATCTGTCGCTATTAATGGAGAGTAACCGTTCATTTTGAGCTGTAGGGCTAATGCCAAGACTTGAATGTCGGTTTCTGATAAGACGTAAGTTTCCCCGGCGGTTGTCGCTGTTGCCTTAACCCTTTCGAGGAATGTTACATCTGGTTTTCTGATTTTTAGCTTTCCACTTTCTATGGCTGTTTTGAATCTAACCCAAGGCATGGTTCCCTCTATTATTTCCTCTTTAACCATTGGAACAGTGTACTGAGTTTCGCTTATGAAAGATGGGTCTAATCCAACTACGAAGGCTGACGTGTCTAATAATATGACTCTTCTGCCTGTTTTATTCGTTAGACTTTGCCTCCGAGTCCTTTGAAAATGAGTCTGTTTCTTAAGCGGTTGTAGAAGTTTTCTCTAAAGCGTATGAAAGATGTCTCATACTTTGAGCGTGTTATGGTTAAGGTTGGAAGTTTAGACTTTAAAAGTTGACGATATTGCCCATCAATTAACACAAGCACTTTTCGCGGTCTCATAACTTCAACTGTTAGGTTTGAGTTTGCAGGAAAAACGATTGAACGGAAAACACTTAAAGAACATATAGGCGTTAGAACAAACGCTTCCACATTTGGGTCTAAAACTGGTCCTCCAGCGGAAAGCGAATATCCTGTTGAACCTGTTTGTGTGGACACCATTAAACCGTCTGATTGGCAGTTTAGAATTGGTTCCTCGTCTTTGAATATTCGTGTGTATATTATTTTTGCCGGCTCGTCAGCCAATACCAATACTTCATTCAAGGCGTCTGGAAACTTTGCGCCGTTGACTTTTGTTGAAAGTTTCATGCACTTTTCAATAGTGAATTCCCCTTTCAAGCATTTATCCACTGCAGTTAGCGCATCTTTCGGCTCCACCTCTGTTAGGAATCCTCTGACACCCATGTTTATTGTGAGTATTGGCGGTTCTGGTTTCGGAATGGAGACGCATGTTCTTAAGAGGGTTCCATCCCCGCCGATTGTTATTATGACGTCTGTTTTCATTTTCTCTAAGGGAATGCTCTTTGCTTCTGTCTTCATTTTCTCCGCTAAAGTGTCTTCAACGTATACTTCTAATCCCTTTGCCCGCAAATATTCTGTCAAATCTTCTGCAAGTTTTATGGCTTTTCTTTTGTCAAAGCGGGCGACGAGACCGACGCTTTTAAACACTTTCTTCACCTTTTTAGTATTAGCGACACCTTAATCTATATATTAGTGTTGTTTAAAATTGCTGTGGATAAAAAAGCGTGATAAGTGGTGGGTGAATGAGCAAACCCGTTGATGTTGGAAGCCTCCGAGTGGGCGGCTACATTATTGTTGATGGTGAACCATGCCACATAGTTGATATAACAAAATCAAAACCTGGAAAGCACGGTTCAGCAAAAGCAAGAATTGTAGCGGTAGGTATTTTCGACGGCGCAAAAAGAAGTCTCGTTAAACCAGTGGATGCCACCGCTGATGTGCCAATAATCGAGAAGAGAAGTGGTCAAATATTTGCTGTAACGCCTTCAAGTCTCCAAATAATGGATTTAGAAACTTACGAATATTTGGATGCTCCTTACCCAGAAGAGGAAGATTTGAAAGCAAAGCTTAGTCCAGGCGTTGAAGTTGAGTATTGGAGGATTCTGGGCAAAGTAAAGATTGTCAGAACAAAATAGGGGCTATGCTAACTCCACCAGTCCCAGTTGAGCTTTTTGAAGCCTATGTAAAGGATTAGGAGGATTACCCCCCAGCTTAATGCGATGCCAGCAATCTCCAATATTAATTCTTCACGAAGATAAGTGTAGCTTGACCATGCGCTTATTCCGCATAAACCAACTAATAGAAGAAGAAACATTGCGAAGTGAATTGCCTTTTCCGTCGTCATCCATCCACCTCATCAAGTTGTTCTGGACTTTAGGTATTTTACTGTTAAAATAATTTTCCGTCAAAGCTTTATTTCCGGTTTCAGTAATATATGATTGGAGCCGATGATGCAAGAAGAGCCGTCGGATTTGTGACGACGCTTGTAAACCCAGCGCTGAGGCTTCAAGGCTATTCTACTGGAATGGGATATCCACGTTTTCGTGGCAAGCGAACTTCCAATATTCCTTTCTTGAAGCGGACCTCCATCTTATCCATGTCAACTGATACTGGAATGCGAGTGCTGCAGTGGAATGTTTGGAATTCGCCTTTGTAGTGTGTTATGCCAAAATCATCAAAACGTATTTTCCTTTTCAGTTTTGCTGTTATTTCTATGGTGTTTTTGTCTAATGGTTTAACTTTTATTGTGCTTTCCTCTGTGTAGGGCAAATCCACGGTCACTATCACTTCTGTTGGCGTTATCATTATATCTCGGAGCGGTTCCATAGTGCAAGTTTTTTGGTTCCAACTTGGTCTCTCAAGCAATCTTTCTCCCAATTCTTCAGTCCATTCTTCCAGATTTTCGAAGTATTCATCGATTATGTCGAAGAATGAACGTTTCCTTTTCGTTGCCATAGCCATTTCCTCCTTAAGATATGTATAGTGGAATGTCGTATTCCTGTGTTTTCTTCATTTTTGACATCTCCTGTTGAGTTCGCCTCATAACATCCCTAGCCCTTAAGCGGATCTCCTCGCCCTTCTCTAACAGTTTTGAAACATCCACTTTTATTCCCGTTATGCTTGCTAATCCCTTTAGCACTTCTGCGGCAGCCTCTGGGTCTGGATAGTTTAGGAAGCATTGTGCAAGCAATGTTATGGCTGGTAAACCCATGTTGGCGCAGCGTTGAAGCATAATTGCTTGTGGGCCAACCATGTATCCTTCTTGCAGTATTTCTATTTCTTTCTCTTGAAGCATTTTCAGCATTTCTGGGCTCGAAGCGGCAGCAAAAACCTTCAATTCTTTTAAGTCTTGTCTTTCTTGTATGGGGATGCCGCTTAATGAAATCATCATTTTAACGTTTTTGCTTTTTCCCCAATCAATTAAAGCATCCATTATTGGATAAATCACGTCTGCGGGTATGGCTGTTTCTGAAACGGCTAAAAGAATGTTGCGGTTTCCGAAAATTCTTATTGGCGAATGCGGCAGTCCTTCATGCAAAACAATTAGGGGTGGCAACAGTTTCGAATCCATGTAAGCTACTTCTTCTATGTTTTCAAGCTCCGATATTAAATGTGAGGCAGCTATAACGCCGACTAATCCCACGTCTGGAAAACCAAAAAGCATAACAGCGCCTGATGGAATTTCCTTCTTTTCTATAATCTTAACTTCGCTCAAACTTATCCCTACAACACTTCATTGAGGGGGCAGTGTAAAAAGTTTATGGAATCTAACCGTAAAGAAACGGAATATCTATTTAAGGATGTAGTCTGTTCTTAATTTGGAGAAACATGGCCTTAGAACGTCTAGGCTCTACACTTTACGAAGCTTTAAGAAAGATTTTCAGAGCATCCGTTGTAGACGAGGCTGCTGTTAAAGAGTTAGTTCGTGATGTGCAGCGGGCTTTGCTTCAAGCAGACGTTAATGTTCAACTTGTCCTTGACATATCAAAGCGAATAGAAGAAAGAGCCTTAAAAGAGCAGCTTCCTCCGGGCATCTCAAGACGGGAGCATGTGATAAAGGTTGTTTATGAAGAGCTAACCCGTTTCTTAGGAGAAAAACCAGTTCCAATAAAAGTGGAGCCTAAAAAGAAGTATACGATAATGCTTGTTGGCATTCAAGGCTCTGGCAAAACAACAGCCGCAGCAAAACTTGCCAGATACTTCCAAAAGAGAGGACTGAAACCAGCCTTAATATGTGCAGACACTTACCGCCCAGGAGCTTATGCGCAGCTTCAACAGTTAGCCAACAAAATAAACGTGCCATTATATGGCGAATCAAACGCCAAAGACCCCGTCAAAATAGTCCTTCAAGGAATAAAACAATTTAATGATAAAGAAGTGATAATTATTGACACTGCTGGGCGTCACAAAGAAGAACAAGAACTTATCAAAGAAATGAAAATGCTTGAGAGAAGCATAAAGCCAGACGAAGTTATGTTGGTAATTGATGGAACAATAGGTCAACAAGCCATGGTTCAAGCAAAAGCCTTCAACGAAGCCACACCAATAGGCTCAATAATTGTAACAAAACTTGATGGTTCAGCCAGAGGCGGAGGCGCCCTTTCAGCCGTTGCAGCCACTGGCGCACCAATAAAATTCATCAGTACAGGCGAAAAGATGGAGGACATGGAGCCTTTTGTGCCATCACGTTTTGTTGGCAGACTTTTAGGCATGGGCGATTTGGAAACGCTTCTTGAAAAAGTGCGTGAAGCTGAGATAAAGGTTCCAGAAAAGAAGGCTAAGGCAATTTTAAGCGGCAAATTCACTTTAACGGATATGTATGAACAGTTTGAAGCAATGAAAGGCATGGGTCCATTCAGAAAACTTTTGAAGATGCTTCCAGGCATGTCCTACGATATTCCCGAAGACGCCTTAAACATGGCTGAAGACCGATTGGAAAAATGGCGAGTAATGATTCAATCGATGACACCTGAAGAAAGGGATGACCCCAAAAAATTCAATGCCTCAAGGGTGAGGCGAGTGGCAAGAGGCTCTGGAACAAGCGAAAAGGAAGTGAAAGAGCTCATAAAACAGTATTTTTTGATGCGCCGCATGTTGAAGAGTTTGCGTAGGAAAAAGAAGTTGCCGTTTTTTGGGAAAAAGTTGCCCTTAGATGTAGCTTAAACTTGGCGAGTATCCGAAGGATTGAATTATGGACATTTTGGAAAAAGCGTTAGAAATGCTTGAGAAACATCCTTTATGTGACCACTGTTTAGGGAGACAATTTGCCCTTCTTGGACACAATATTGAGAATGATGAGCGGGGAAGGGCGCTAAAACTAACCTTAACCCTTAAGGCGCATATGGCGTTTCTCTCAAAGGAAAAGAACGGCATAAAAATTCTGAAAATTCTTGCAACAAATGGATTCTCCAAGACGGCGGCGGAACTGCTGCAAAAAATGAAAAAGCGTATTCCAAGCAAAAGCATCCCGAAAATGTGCTTTTTATGCGAAGACAAATTCAAAAATCTTGATGAAATAGCGGAAAAAGCTCTCAAAGAGCTTAGTGGTTATGAATATAGTAGTTTTTTGGTGGGGATAGAATTGCCCGTTGCCGTGGAAGAGAGAGAAGACGAGTTTAGGGCTGAGTTCAATGTTTGTTATGGCGAAAACATGCGGAACGAGTTTGGAAGATTAATAGGGAAAAAAATTGCTGAGAGCATCGGAAAAACCGCTGATTATAGGAAACCCGACATAGTCTTGCTCATTAACCCATTCACTGAAAAGGTGAGGCTTCAACCAAATCCTCTATACATTGCTGGTCGGTACAAAAAACTTGTTAGGGGAATACCTCAATCAAAATGGTTCTGTTCAAACTGTCATGGAAAGGGATGTGAAAAATGCAATTGGACTGGAAAAATGTACCCTGAATCGGTAGAAGAAATAATTGCAAAACCCTTCCTTGACGCCACCGACGGCGTTAAAGCATCATTTCATGCCTCTGGAAGAGAAGACATTGACGCTCGCATGCTCGGTAAAGGCAGACCCTTCATAATCCAAATTGCAAAGCCCAAAAAACGTTTTCTAGACCTTAAGAAAATGGAAGACATTGTTAACGCCTATGCAAAAGATAAGGTTGAAGTTTTCCATCTGCGTTTTGCGGACAAAGCTGCTGTTAGAAGGTTGAAAAAGGCGGAGTCTTCGCAAAAGGAATATCGCGTACTGGTTGAATTCGAAAGCAAGGTTTCATCTGAGGATTTGCGTTTTCTTGAAGAGAAATTGACAAATGTTATAGTTAGACAAAGAACGCCGCTGCGTGTTTTGCATAGGCGGGCGGATTTAACACGGGAAAAGTACATATACGAGGTTAAAGTAAAGAAGTTGTCGCCTAAGAAGGTTGAAATGAAGATACGTTGCCAAGGAGGGCTGTACGTTAAAGAATTGGTGACTGGAGATGATGGAAGGACAACACCCAACGTTTCAGAAATTCTCAAAAATAAAGCGAAGCCCATAAAGCTTGATGTTTTAGATGTAATTATGGAAGATTAGATGGTGAGAAGATGAAGAAGTCAAAGGGATATCGCACGAGAACACGGCGCCTTTTAAAAAAGGAACCCAGAGAGCGGGGCAAAATAAGGATAAGTAAGCTTCTGCATGAATATGCGCCCGGCAGCTCAGTTGTCATCAAAATAGACCCTAGCACACATAAGGGGATGCCTCACAAACGGTATCATGGGAAAATTGGCAAAGTAATCGACAAGCGAGGGCGAAGCTACGTTGTAAGCGTTACTCAAGGAGATGCAGTTAAGGAAATTATAGTCAGACCCGAACATTTAGAACCCTATAAAAGTGATTGAAATGTCAAAAAAGGATGCAGCAGAAAAGAAATTGACCCTTCCAGAAGTCAAAAAACTATTAGAATCTATAGGTGAAGAAAATTTAGACCAGTTCCAACGCCGCACATTTGATTATGTTTCCAAATTTTCTAAAGTGGATGCTGAAGCAGCTGAGCAACTCGTGGAAAAGCTTGTATCGGAATTTGGTTTAGATGAGGAAGAAGCTGTTTCAGTAGTTAACTGCATGCCAAAAAGCGTTGACGAATTAAGAGTTTTTCTTGCTGGTGGTCGTAAGATTATTGAAACCTCCAAGTTAGAAGCCATAGTTAACCTTTTAAATGAACAGCGGAAATTGAAATAGCGTTTAACCACAATTTTTAAGCCGCCAAGAATAAAAATAAAGGCGAGTATGATGGAGAAACGGTACGAGGAGTACGCCTACGTTCTAGATTTCCTTCCTCACGGCAGACCAGGAGTGAGAGTCTCTGGGAGGGCTGGTTATCGAGCGGGAGCCTTGGTTCAGTTGGTTGGTGAGGAGTTTTTCACCCTTTTGGAGGCGCTTGTAAAGGAGGGTGTGACGCTTAAGCCTTATGACCGCGTTTATGTTGGAAAGGATGCCCGCGAAGAAATCACGTACATTATTGGGCGAGTTAGCTATGAAGAGTTGACTGCAGCGGCGAGGATGGAGCTTCCTTCAGTGATTAGCCGAATAGTGTTGAATCGTGAACAGTGGTTTATCAACTTCTTTAACACTGCACGGGCTGTAACGCCGCGAATGCACGCTTTAGAACTGATTCCTGGAATTGGCAAGAAATACATGTGGCAAGTTATAAACGAACGTGAGAAAAAACCCTTTGAAAGTTTCGAAGATCTGCAAAAGCGAACCGAGCTACCAAACCCGGTTAAGTTGATCACTAAAAGGATTTTGGAAGAGTTGGCTGGCGAAAGCAAGTACAGGCTTTTTACGAGGGCACAATAGTATAAGTGAGCGTTTTAACGGGATAAAATGAGTCTTTTAGAAAGAACGAAGTTTCTGCTTCGAAAGCATCGAATATATCCGAAGAAAAGCTTGGGACAAAACTTTTTGGTTGACTCTTCAATTTTTCAGCTTTTAGCCCATCATTGTTCAATAAATGCTAAGGATGTTGTATTAGATATTGGTGCGGGACTTGGTTTTCTAACTCGCTTCTTAGCTGACGTATGTGATAAGGTGGTGGCTGTGGAATCTGATAGGAAACTTGCGGAGGTTTTGCAAGGGCAACTTAGGGATTTGTCTAATGTGAAAATAATTTGGGGTGATGTGCTGAAAGTGGAGCTTCCACGTTTTAATAAAATTGTTTCAATTCCCCCCTACCATATTTCCTCGCCTTTGCTTTTGTGGCTTTTTGGCAAAGATTTTGATTGTGCAGTTTTTATTTTCCAAAAAGAGTTCGCTCAGCGTCTTTCTGCTTCTGTTGGAAGCGAAGATTATGGATGGTTGGCAGTTGTCGCATATTACTATGTGGAAGTTGAAATTTTAGATATCATACCGAAATGGATGTTTTATCCGCAGCCTGAAGTTGATTCTGTTGTTGTTCGCTTAAAACCGAAAAGGCCAAAACCTTTCACCTTAAAAAACGAAACTTTTTTCAGGCAACTGGCGCAATCGCTTTTTACCCATCGCAATAAAAAAGTCAAAAATGCTGTTTCATCCTTCATAAAGGGGACACGCGACACGACATCGGCGGAGGATGCGATTAAAATCGTTGAGGCTCTTCATTTCAATGATAAACGGGTATGGGAATTAGCCCCTGAAGATTTTGGAGCGTTAGCAAATGCCTTCGTTGGATAAGAAGGTGTTTTTTGCAGATTATGTTTTTTATGTTTCTGAAAATGTTTACGAGCCAGCTGAGGATTCTTTCCTTTTTGCTGAGAATCTAATGGTTAGGGCTGGTGATTTTGTTCTCGACATGGGTACTGGTTGTGGTATATTGGGCATAGTTGCTGCAGAGAAAGCGTCTTATGTGGTTGCAGTTGACATAAACCCTTACGCTGTGTGCTGCGCTAAGGAAAACGCAAAACTGAACCATGTTATGGATAAAATGTTCTTTATAAGGGGAGACTTATTTGCTTCGTTTAGAATTGGAGAAAAGTTTGATTTAATCCTCTTTAATGCGCCTTACTTACCTACAAAATATGGAAAAGCCGATTTCTGGATTGAAAGGGCTTGGGCTGGCGGATTTGGCGGAAGAGAAGTTATTGACCGTTTTATAAGTGAAGCACCGCGACATCTTAAACATAATGGGCGTATCCTTTTGATGCAATCAACGCTCTGTAATGTTAATGAAACCTTGAAAAAGTTTGAAAGGAACGGACTAAAGGCAAGCGTTGTCGCGGAAAGGGCTTTGCCATTTTTTGAGACATTATTTCTTTTGAAGGCGGAGCGTTAAATTAATCTGCTTATGTTCTCTAATGTTGCTTGAGGAGAATTTGTTGAGTAGGCTTGTCGGTTATTGTGGAATAGTTTGTTCTGATTGTCCTGTTTTGATTGCCACGCAGAGAAATGATGATGCTGAAAGAAGACGGGTGGCTGAGCTTTTTACTAGGCAATATGGTAGGGAATACAAGCCGGAAGATATTAACTGTGATGGTTGTTTAAGCGGCAGTCCACGCATTTTCCATTACTGTAATGTTTGTGAAATAAGAAAGTGCGGAATGGAGAAGAAAGTTGAAAATTGTGGTTTCTGCGCAATTTATCCATGTGAGAAGCTTTCTAAGTTGTTTGCTGAATATTCTAAAGCAAAGGAAACCTTAGATGCGATAAGGCGTGAGTGTGGTATTTTTTAATTAGACGCTTTTCTGCAATTTTCATGTTGGTTTGGAGTTTTTCTTTTGCAATAGGGACCTAGCCCCTCTAGGTTTTTGTGCTGAGCTTTTGTTAATAATTGAATTATGCCTTTTACAGCAGACAAAATTGTGTTAAAAAGCTATATAACGAGAAAGTTTCAGTATTGCTAGAAAAGTTTGGGGTGTTCAGTGGCGATGTGCGTTTTAGGTAAGGATAGGCTTAAGGAGCTTATTGAGAAGTATAAGTGCATATACCCATATGATTATAACTTGCTTGATGGAGACAGCTACGTCCTAACAGTGAAGGAGGAGACAACTCTTCATTATTTGGAACATAAGAACCTAATAACCTACGAAATTGTTTTCATTCCACCGGATTATGTGGCACATTTGACGGCTAAAAGCAAATATGGAAGAATGGGCTTGTCCTTTTTGAATGCTGCAAAGGTTCACAGCGGATTTGTTGGAAGACTTGCCTTAGAACTTGTAAACTTGAGTAATGACCGCTGTCCAATAACGATTAAGCGTGGAGACCCTTTCATGCATATAGAATTTGTAACCCGTGAGGGTTCGCCGTCTCCATATGCTGGCGAATATCAATTTCAGTATTTGACTGATGAGGAAATGCAGATGTATATTCCAATTTTGAAGGGCGTTTTCAAAAATTATGATGAACTTGCCAAGGCATGGTTCAAAAACAAGCGGCTACAACCATAAATCGAAATTTTAGAGTGTTTTCTGATTTTTAAAATTGATTTTGAATTCATAACTTTAATCAAAAAGTGCGGTCAACAAATCGTTTAAATATAACGGTTATGGTATGCAGAAGGAGAGGATTTAAAATGCGTGCACGCAACTACAGAGCCTCTAAAGGGCAACCCTACACTAGAAAAGAGTTCGTGAAGGGGTTTCCGGCGCCGAAAATAACCAAGTTCACTATGGGAGATACTAAAGCAAAATTTGAGTATGAAGCCAAACTTATAGCCTTAGAAAAGGCTCAAATCCGCCACAACGCCTTAGAAGCAGCACGTGTGGCAATTAACCGCGTTTTAATGGAGAAACTCACAAACAATTATCGATTGCATATTCATCCTTATCCCCACGTTATTCTTAGGGAAAATAAAATGATTTTTGGCGCTCATGCAGACCGCCTTCAAGACGGCATGCGAAGGTCTTTTGGAAAACCGATTGGAACTGCAGCACGAATAGAACCCAACCAAACAATTGTTACAGTAAACGTGAATGCCGATGGCGTTGATGCTGCTAAAGAAGCCTTAAAGCGTGGAAGCGCCAAACTTCCAATTACCTGTAGAATAGTAATTGAAAAATTGCCAGTGGAAGAGGTGAAAACAGTTGAGTGAATTGAAAAAAGATTTGGTTATTTGGTTTGAAAATCTGAGGAGAACCGATATTCCCATTGTTGGCGGCAAAAATGCAAACTTGGGCGAAATGACAAGCGCTGGCATACCTGTTCCGCCGGGTTTTGCCATAACTGCCTATTCCTACAAAAAATTCATTGAAGAAACTGGGATAGCCTCTAAAATTTACGAGATTATAGGGAAAACTGTAACGAACCCAAGTGACCCGGCGCAGTATGAGATAGCTTCTAAAAAGATTCGTGAACTTATAGAAGCAACACCAATGCCTAAAGATATTGAGAATGCCATAAAATCCGCCTATGAAGAATTGTGTAAGAAACTTGGAGTAAAAGAGGTTTTTGTGGCTGTGCGTTCGAGCGCCACTGCTGAAGACCTTCCAGATGCTTCTTTTGCTGGGCAGCAAGAGACGTACTTGAACGTTAAAGGCGTAGATGAAGTTCTTGAAAGCACTGTTAAGTGTTGGTCAAGTCTATTCACGCCGCGTGCAATCTTTTACCGAACTGAAAAAGGATTTGCCCACGAAAAAGTCCTCATCAGCGTTGGCGTCCAGAAAATGGTTAATTCTCGGGCTGCAGGCGTTATGTTCACGATAAATCCAGTTACTGGCGATCCGAATCACATAGTTATCGAAGGCAATTATGGTTTGGGAGAGGCTGTGGTTTCTGGAGCTGTGACTCCTGACGATTTTGTTGTTGATAAGAATTCTATGAGAATAATTGAGAAGCGCATATCAAAGAAAAAAGTGCAATATGTCCGTGACCCAAAAACTGGCAAAACAATTCACACAGAGGTGCCTCTGGAAAAGCAGGAGCAACCATGTTTAACGGATGAGGAAATTCTCAAGCTTGCTGAATTGGCGAAGCGTATTGAACAGCATTATGGAAAACCTCAAGATATCGAATGGGCAATTGACAATGATTTACCCTTCCCAAACAATGTTTTCATAGTGCAGTCAAGACCCGAAACGGTTTGGAGCCTAAAATTGGCGGAAGCCCAGAAAATTGAAGTCGCAGCTATGAAGCCCACTGGAGAGTTAAAGGTGGTTGTTAAAGGGATTGCGGCTGGCAAAAGAGGCTTCGGCTTAGGCAAGGCTAAAGTTGTTTCGAATCCGCAAGAAGCTGCAAAAGTCATGCAGAAAGGCGACATCCTTGTTACAGATATGACTAATCCTGATTATGTTCCTTTCATGAAACTTGCAAGCGCCATAGTCACCGACAAGGGTGGAGTAACATGTCACGCAGCCATTGTAAGTCGTGAACTTGGCATACCATGCGTTGTTGGAACCGAAAATGCTACAAAGCTTATGGTTAGCGATAAAGAATACACTGTGGATTCTAAGAGTGGCGTTGTTTATGAAGGAATAATTCCATCGTTGACAGAGCAGCTTCCATCTGCATCTGGAGCTTCATCTCCATCACAAGTTATTACGGCTGGAAGTTTCCAGTCTGTGCCTGTGACGGCGACGAAAATTTACATGAACTTGGGCGTGCCAGAAAAAATTGAAGAATACAAGGACTTGCCTTTTGAGGGAATAGGGCTTATGCGTATTGAATTTATTTTAGCCAGTTACATAGGCGAACATCCGCTTTACCTTATTGAAACTGGTCAATCCCAGAAGTTTGTGGACAAACTTGCAGAGGGAATAGCAACTGTTGCAAGAGCCATCCAACCACGCCCAGTTGTTGTGCGCTTCAGTGACTTTAAAACAAATGAGTATAGGGAACTGAAAGGCGGCGAGAAATACGAAATTGTTGAAGCAAACCCCATGCTTGGTTGGAGAGGATGCAGCCGCTACATAAGTTCATGGTATGAAAAAGCTTTTAGACTTGAATGTCAAGCAATAGTGAAATGCCGCAAAGAATGGGGACTCAAAAACGTCTGGGTCATGCTTCCAGTCGTGCGCACAGTTTGGGAAGCCAAAAAAGTCTTGGAGATTATGCGAGAAGAAGGCTTAGAAAGGTCGAAGGACTTCAAAGTGTGGTTTATGGCTGAAACTCCCTCAATAGCCATACTTGCAGACGAGTTTTCAAAACTCTGCGACGGCTTCTCCATAGGCTCAAACGACATGACCCAAGGAATCCTAATGATTGATAGGGACTCTGAACGCCTCGGGCAAATGGGATACTTCGACGAAAGAGACCCCGCAGTAAAAAGGATAATTGCCCACCTAATCAAAGTGGCTCATGAGAATGGCGCCACAGTTTCCATATGCGGAGAAGGACCATCAAACCTTCCCGACTTTGCAGAATTTCTTGTAAGGGCTGGAATTGATAGCATATCCGTGAACAACGACGCCGTGGTTGCAACGAAAAAGCTTGTTGCAAGCATAGAACAGAAGATGATTTTAGAACAGCTTGCTGAACAAAAGAGAAGGTTCCATGGGCATTCTGTTCGAAAACCAAAAGAAGATTGGGAATGGACGCCTCAGTGGGACGAATCAGAAGAGTAACCTTTCAATTCCTGCATTCTTTAATGCTTCAAATTTTGCTGGCTTTTGGGCGTGTGTAAATGAAGCAGTTTGATTTAGAAGAAGAAAGAATTAAACAGGAAATACTCAAGCTCGGAGCCAAACGAGTTCTAATCCAACTACCAGAAGGCTTGAAACCAGAAGCGCCATACCTATCCAAAATTGTCGAAAAAACTGGTGCACTATCAATAGTTTCCGCGGATCCTTGTTACGGCGCATGTGACTTGGCAGCGGCAGATGCTGAAGCCTTAGGCGTTGACTTAATAATTCATTATGGTCATTCAAAAATGTTGAAGTATGAAAGGGTTCCCACAATTTATGTTGAGGCAAGAGCTGCCTTAAATGTTGAGGGTGTTGTTGAAGAAGCCTTACCAATGTTAGAAAAATGGCGTAAAATAGGTTTAACCACAACGGTTCAGCATGTGCAAACTCTTGACATCGTTAGAGAACTCCTGCTTCGGGCTGGAAAAATCGTCGCCATAGGTGATGCTGGACGCTTAAATTATGCGGGGCAAGTGATTGGTTGCAATTACAGTAATGCCAAATCAATAGCAGACGGTGTTGAAGTCTTTCTTTTCATTGGAGGCGGACGGTTCCACGCCTTGGGCGTTGCGCTTTCAACTTCAAAACCAACAATAGCCGCCGACCCTTATGAACAGAGAGTTTTTTCCGTCAATGAAGAGGCAGAAAAAATAGTTAAGCAGCGTTGGGCAAGCATACAAGAGGCTGGAAAAGCGAAAAACTTTGCAGTTTTGGTTGGATTAAAACCTGGACAAAAAAGAATTGAAGAAGCTTTAATGATTAAACGGAAGCTTGAAGAAAAAGGAAAAGCAGTTTGCCTTCTGTCAGCTAAGGAAATCTCTCCAGAAACACTCATGGAATTTCCTTCGGTTGATGCCTTCGTAAACACTGCATGCCCAAGAGTTTCAATTGATGACTCTTCAAGATTTAAAAAACCATTGTTAACAACTAATGAAGCCTTGGTGGTTGTTGGAGAATTGTCATGGGAAGAACTATGCAGAAAAGGTTGGTTCGAAAACTAGAATTAGAACTGTTTCTTTCACAAATTGAGCCGCCCTTAACCCCAAAACCAAGCCTTGAACAATACACAATTCCAACCGATGTTGCAGCAACAATGCTTTACATGGCAACCTACACCTACAACGATATCTTTAACAAAACAGTTTTAGATTTAGGATGCGGCACCGGAAGACTCGCCCTTGGCGCTGCTTTTCTTGGTGCAAAACATGTGATAGGCGTAGACATAGACAAAAACGCGGTGAAGATGGCTTTTGAAAACTCCGTAAAAGCAAACTTGAAAGAAAAGGTGGATTGGATTGTTGCAGACATAGACGCTATTCATGGAAACTTTGACACTGTCCTGCAAAACCCGCCTTTTGGTGTGCAAACGCCAAAGGTTGACCGAAAATTTCTCCAAAAAGCTCTAGAAAATGGCAAAGTTGTTTATTCACTTCACAAAAGCCCACGCAAGGATAAAACATTCGTGAAAAAATTAAGAGCGAGAAAACCCAGTGTTATACCAATAGCGCCTTCTCCCTTCTTTAAAAAATTCATAAATGCGCATGGCGGGAAAATTAGGGCTGTTTACGCCACAGTTATGACGATTCCGCATATGTTTTCTTTTCATACAAAAAAGAAACACGAGTTTGTGGCTGAATTATATGTTATAGAAAGTTAGGGAATCAAAAGGTTTATTGAGGTGGCGTAGACAAGTAGAGAGGTGCTGGTTTAACATGAACGCATTATCATCTGAAAGGGAAAGCGGAAAATTTGTGTTGCCCGGTGAGCCTTTAGGTGTTATTGAAGAGTTTATTCCAGACGCTGGAACCTATGTTAAAGATGGAGTTATCTACTCCAAAACTGTCGGAAGAGCCTTACTTGACTTTTTGAATAAGCGTGTTTCCGTTTATCCCCTAATTCGAGCGGCAAGAATTCCAAAAGTCGGCAGCATAGTGCTTGGGCAAGTTTCAAATGTTCAAACTGAAAATGCTAGCGTGCGAATCTTCAAAATTGGCGATAAACCCCTTTCAGGCTTTTTCTCCGGCATCCTTCATGTTTCAGACGTGCAGCAAACCTATGTTAAGTCAATGTTTGACGTGTGCAAACCCGGCGACATCATTAGGGCTAAAGTCATCAGCGAAAAAAACCGAGTTTACCATTTATCCACTAAAGACAAGGAGTTAGGCGTTGTTTACGCCTTCTGTTCCCAATGTGGCTTCATGTTGGAGCTTAAACGCCATATTATGCGTTGTGCTAGGTGCGGAAAAATTGAAAAGCGTAAAATTGCTTTAGATTACGGAAAAGGAATGTTATAAAGCAAAGGGAGAATGTAGAATTGAAAATAAAAACTTTGAAGAAAACCTCAAACGAACTAAAAATAGAAGTTGAAGGTGTAGGACACACTCTTTGCAATTTGCTGCAGAAGAGACTTTTAGAAGATGAAAATGTGGATTTAGCTGGTTATGACATACCGCACCCCTTAGCCTCAAACTCTGTGATTTATGTTCGAACTAAAGGCGATGTGAAACCTGAAGAAGCCCTACTAAGGGCTGTGGAAAAAACCCGTGAAATGAACGAAAAATTCAGGAAGGAAATTGAAAAGGCTCTTAAGAAAACTTGATTCTCTCTTTTATCGTTATTAGCAGCTGAGTTAATGCATCAACAATGTCAACGCTCTTTTCTAAAATTGCAACGGTTTCTTCTAATGTAATATAATTGCAGAGCCAAGCATAAACTATTAGCGCTTCTGCCGCATCCGCTAACACATGACTAGTCATTCTTGAAGGTAAATACTTTCTTAATCCAGCCTTTCTAAGTGCTTCTGCAAGCGCAGCTCCCTTAACCTTCGTTCCTGAAGGTTTTTCCCTTCTGTTTGATAAGGCTAATGAGTAAACAAAGTTTATGTATGCGTCTCCAAGTGATGCCAAGCCATGGTCCATAAGTACTTCCCTTAAGCTTCCATAAGTTTTCATGAATGAAAATGTTCTTTCACTTTTACTCAAACTTAACACATCTAATGCCTTTATTCTTGTTATAAAAGGCAGCTTCTCCTTTTGAGTTTTTCACCAAAACCAGCAAAATGAAAAGAAAATATCAAGCCGAAGTGAGATTAAGCCTAAAATTTGCACGTAAAGATTGCACGGAAATTTAAAAATGAAATCAATTTTCACTAAACTTATAATGCTTCTTTTCCTATAATTTGAGCGACGCTATGAGGGGTAGTTTTGTCTATCCAAAAATTTCGTGTAATTAAGCCTGAAATCCGTGTTTTGGGAGTGGATGATGGAATATTCATTCCTCGCTCAAAAGGTCTTGTGCCAATTGTCGGAGTTGTTTTTAGGGGTGGATATTGGCTTGATGGAGTAATGCGTACCAACGTAAAAATAGACGGGTTAGACGCCACAAAAAAATTAACATCCATGATAATTAACTCACCGCATTACAAGCAATTACGGGTTATAATGCTTAATGGAATAACTTTTGCGGGCTTTAACGTTGTAGACATAAAAGAGCTCAACGCCAAAACAAAACTTCCAGTCATAGCTGTAACCAGAGAAAATCCAAACTTCGCAGAAATCCGCGAAGCCCTAAAAAATCTGCCAAAAAATGAAGAACGTTGGAAAGCTGTAAAAGATGCTGGAAGAGTGTTTGAAGTGTCCACTAGAAACGAAGGCGAGAAAGTCTATATGCAAATTTCTGGAATACTTGAGGAAGATGCCAAAAAAATTTTGCAGCTAACTTCTACAAGAAGCAACATTCCGGAAGCCTTACGTGTAGCTCACCTCATCGCTTCTGGCATTAGCGCCATTTAGCTCCAATCCTTATTTGAATAAGAAAAGGTTTAAAAGGGACAATGTTAAGGGAAAACAAACGGACAACGGAGTTAAAAAGTCATGGAATTTTGTCCAAAATGCGGGTCGCGTTTAGTGCCTAAAAAGAAGAAAACAAACAAAGGGTCATCCATTGCGCTGGTTTGTCCCAAATGTGGTTATAGAAAGAGAGAATCCGGCGGAAAGGTTGAACCTAAAATTGCGAAAGTTATACAGCACAAGCCGCAAGAACTTGTGGCGGTAATAAGTAAGGAAGAGCAGAAACTTAGGACACTGCCAACAG
>JBMFOB010000002.1:0-102455 GCA_049969855.1 Bathyarchaeia archaeon
GTATGTTTTCCGCTGCTCTTCCCTGATGTACTGGAATAAAATATTTGAAGCCAAAAATGTCTTTCATCGCCTTCTCAAGTGAATAGTAGCTTTCGCTTCCAGCGTAGGCTTGTGTTGTTGTTATCATGCCAGCCCATTGTTCGTCGCTCATGGCTGAGGTTCCGCTGTCCGTTAGGAGGTCTATGAAGACGTCTTCCACTTTAAGCATAAAGACGTTGTAGCCAGCCTCTCTGATTAGGGCTTCACGTTTTTCTTTGGGGTGAAGTTTTATCTTTTCCACCATTTTTATTCTGAACGGTTCAGGTAAACCAGACATTTTCTTCAATCGTCCCTCTTGCTTAATTCTCAATTAAGGTTTTAGCTTATGTTAAGTTTAATAAAAGTTGAGTTATCCAAACCATTTTTCTAATGTTGTCTTTCCCCTAAGCTTGGTTATTCCGCTCTGCATTTTCTCTACAGCTTTTCTTACACGCTCTTCCGAGAAGTCTCTTTCTCTGCAGATGAAATTTATAATGCCTTCCATGTCTGGTTCTTTCCATTCTATTTTGTAGTTGTCAGTAACTTTCGGATGGAGAAAAATCTCCCTAATTTTTTGAGGTTCAACTGGAAACTCTGCATTTTTCAGGTATTGCATGGCGTTTTCTATGTTTCCGTGTTCTTTTATCAGTTTTAAGGCAGTTTTTGGTCCTAAACCTTTAACGCCGTCTGGATTGAAGTCTGTTCCTATAAGTATTCCTACGTCGATTAACTGTTCATATGTTATGTTGCATTCTCTCAGAACATTTTCTAATTCCACAATTTCTGGGATGACTTCAATGTAAACGTTTTTGCTTGGAAGCTTTCTCTTTCCAGAAATTGTCACGTTTCTTACAAGTCTTGGGGCGCCAAAAAGTAAGCTATCGTAATCTTGGCTTGCGCAGTAATCGGCATCTCCGCGTTTCACTAGGTGCGCTGCTTGGGCTTCGCCTTCGCTGGGTGCTTGAACCCATGGGATTCCCATCAAATCTAGGAGTTTTTTGCTGTCTTCTGCCATGTAATCTTTTAGGCGTGATGTGGCTTGAGCGTACATTCGGGCTTCTTCGATTTTTCCTTCTTTTATGGCTTGTTCATATCTTATTAGGGCTTCTTCTTTTGCTTTCATGCGCCTCTTTATCTCAACTTCCTTAAGCGTAGGTGGGATTCCATCGAAAACGTAGATTGGTTTTATTCCCATTTCCACAAGGTTGCTTGTTCTGTAAAGGAGCCCGCTCAGGTGGCTTGTTATTCTTCCCATGGTATCTTTTAATGGTGTGCCGTCTGGTTGGCGGATTATGGCTAAAAACTGGTATAGGGCGTTATAAGCGTCTATGGCTATGGATTTTCCACTTAAATCTTCAAGTCTAACAATTTTTTTAGGAACCAAGTCTCGAAGGTTTACTCCCAAAACAACCCCGTGAAATATAGCATAAGACTATAATAATAAACTTGCGAAAAGCACACAAAATATAAGGAAGCTTTACAATTACAAAAGCTATCAATGAGGAATAATAATGGCGGAAAAAACTGCAACCCTAACCCTAGTAACATGCACAAGCTGTGGTAAACCCATAGCTCCAGGAACAGAAGCCACAAAGTTTCTCTGTCCAAACTGTGGCGAAATTTTGATAAGGCGTTGTGGAAAGTGCAGAAAGTTTGGGCGTCCATATAAGTGTCCAAAATGTGGCTTTACTGGACCATAACTAAATAAGAAAAAAGTGGAAGTTGAAGCGGGCTACTCTGGCGGTATCTCGCTGAGCAGTGTTTTAAGGTCTATACCCATTTTCTTGTTCTTGTAAGCGTAGTAAATGTATAGGGCTAAGCCTATGCCTAAAACGAGACATGATATGAAAATATCTAAGGGCTGCATGCTCTGTGCGTTGGCGGCGAAGAAGAATATGCCCAAAGCAAAGGCGGCAACACCACATATGGCTGGAATCGGCACTCCAGCAACCTCAACTTTGATGCTTTCGTATATTTCAGGTTTTGTGATTGGCAGCAAAGCAAGGGCAAGTCCTGTGAATAAATAGCCAAGCAAATACATGAATGTTGCATTAATTCCGCCTGCCAAAGTTCTCAGTGGACCCAACACTGGTGAAGAGATGATTATTCCTATGGCTCCTCCAACTATCATGAATAATATTGCCCATGTGGGTGTGTGGAATCTTTCGCTGACATTAGCAAATCTTTCTGGAAATAGCCTATCAAAAGCCAAAGAGAACACTCGCCTTGTTTCCATCATTAATGCTGAGGGGTTTACGTGGTAAAGGCTGAAGGCGCCAGCAGTAGCTATCAAAAATGCAAGGAACACGTTTCCTCCAGCGAATAGAACGGCGAACATTGGTAGCACTGGTTCAATTTTAGGCGTGATTACAAAGTCGGCTTTCCCCTTGTAGTATGCCCAGCTATATTTGGCAATGAAATCTCCACCTGCATAAAATGCTGAAGCAGCCATAGTTATGTAAATAACAGCCGTTATGAGCGTACCACCAATTATTCCTATCAGCAAGTTTCTCTTTGGATTCTTTATCTCGCCCGACCATTGAGCAGGGTTATGGAATCCAGAATAAGCGAAAAGGGCAGCACCAGCCACTGCTCGAATTGTAGCGTCAAAGTTTGGTGCAGCTGGGCTATAATTATATTTTTGAGCTATTGCTAAAATCTCATTGTAAGAGCCAGTGCCCCAGACTGCATCCCATGCGCTTTGGAAGGATGCTGGATTGAATGGGTTAGCATAATTTAGGGCGATGCAAGCTAAGGCGCCTACTAGTGGAATAAACCATATTACCGCTATGTATGCCTTGAATGCTGTTCCTCCTATTGTCAAGAAAAACCATATGGTTAAGAGTAGAAGGAACGCAATAGCCAGCGTTATCAAAGGATCTGGTGGTGACGCTAAGAATTTGCCAAGATCTAGTATTGCGGCGTTTCCAGTGCCTTTTCCAAGCATTAAAAAGGCGATGCCCCAAAGTCCAACGTCAGTTACGAGCAAAAACCCTATTGAGAACCATCTGCCCAGAAAGTTTCCTATTGTTACAACGTAGCCAAGCGCTGGGTTTGTTGTTCTTGATATGAAAACGTAGTCTCCTCCAGCCCTTGGCATGCATGAGGCAAGCCATGCGTATGATATGGCGAAGAAGAAGGCTGGAATCAATCCGATTATGAAAGCCAGTGTTGGGTCTGAGCCTGGATAGCTATACGGCATTCTTACTGATAGTCCCCAGATTCCTGCTCCTATCATGTTGTTCATTGCCATCATAAGTGCCATCATTGGACCGAATTCTCTGACAAGCCCAGTAGCCTCTCTTACAAAAGTTGCTTTAGACAATTTTCTCCTCTCCAGATTGCACAATTTTTTCATTATATATTTGTGTGTTTATAAGCCTTTTTTAGCAACGTTCACTTTTTATGTAATTTTAAAGGAAACTTTTTATTAAATAGAAAATTAGCAAGCCACCCTCCAGTGTCCCTGAACCGTATCTCCACTCAAGAAAACAATGTAACCACGCAAAATACCCTCAGCATATTCGGAACCAGGATTAACACAAAGCGTTCTACCAAACCTTTTGAAACCAGCAGACTCATGAATATGCCCATGTAACCCCAAAAGAGGCTTATACTTCTCAATCATGTGTCTCACGGCTTTGCTGCCAATAGGCGCCAAATCCACTCCTCCCCCGAAGCGAACTTTAACTGAAAAGTCCTCTTTCAGTCTTGGCGCTGTGTCAAGCCCAGAATTGTATGGTGGCGCGTGAAAGTTGCATATGAGCTTCTCATAATTTTCAGCTTTAGCCATTAACTCCTCTAACATGGGTTCAAGCTTTTCATCTGGCGCCTCTCTAGTGGTTTTCCATGGAGTAGGATTAACCCAACCGCATGTGACCATTTGATATCCGTCTGGAAGATGGACAAGTTTCATTTCGCATGCAACTACAGAGTCGCTTTTCTCAAGTATTTCATCAACAACTAAGCGGTCATCATTTCCAGGAGAAACATAAAGCAGTGATTTTCCCTTGAAGTTTTCAGAGGCGAGGTTCATCCAATGTTGCATGCGTTCCATCATGAGGCGGTTGAAAAGGTCTTTTTGGGCTTGGGGGTCGTTGTTTAATTGTTCAATTTCTCCTTTTTCGCATGGATATGGATAGTAACCTGAATTTGCTATTTTTGCGCTTTCTTCTTGAAGTTGATTTGCCGCAATTCTGATGTGTCTGCCAAAAA
This sequence comes from Bathyarchaeia archaeon, assembly GCA_049969855.1. Taxonomy (GTDB): domain Archaea; phylum Thermoproteota; class Bathyarchaeia; order Bathyarchaeales; family Bathycorpusculaceae; genus JASEJA01. Next base: position 4,234 of record JBMFOB010000002.1, read on the forward strand.
TTTCATATGAATATTCATTTCCTTCCCTAACCATTGGAATAACCATTTTTCCAGTTAAATCTCCGCCTAAAATTGCTATGTCAACCTTAAAATGTTCAATCACTTTCAAAAACTTCTTCCAACAGACATCGCTTCCGTGAACGTCAGATGCAAAGAAGAGTTTCAGCAACCATCTTCATCTCCAGACTTTAGTTCTAATGAGAATTTTCAGTGAAATATACTTTATGGAACAGCAAAATATTGCGTTTGCGACTTGTGGTTTTACCAATAACTTTTTCTGTTTTCCCCCATAATGTAATGTTTGGGAGACTCAGTGGTGCATTGCATTCTCTTTACGGACTATGATGGCACAACTTACGAAGTTGAAACGCCATTAACTTCAAAAATCAGCTACGAAAATATTAGAAAAAGCCTCGAAATCCCAGATTATGTTGATAAATCAAGTTTCACCATGGAAAGGGGTTTAGTTACTGTTTGGGCAGGGCTTAATGCTCACCGAGTTAAAGAACTTTTTCCAGCCGTAAACCTTCAAAAGCAGATTAAAGAACCCATATCAACGCTGTTTTTTGGTGGAGCAGCAGTTCGCATGTTATCTCCAAGCGCAAATAACCCCTCAAGCCCATTCTTCCGCGAATTAAATGACATAGACTTAATTGCACCTAAAAGCCGTGCACAAGACCTATACAAACTGCTGTTGTCTCTGGGTGAACTTTGCGGAACAAGATATTACCATTTTGTAGCTCGTTCCGATTGCAGATTTAATGCTATGAGGGCTGGAAAACGCTATCGTGTTAGAACCATCGAGAAAATACTTAAGGATGGCTCCCTGCAGTGTGGCGTACTTGACATATTCACCGATGCAGTGGATCTTAGGCATAAAGTTGATATCCGCGAAGAATTCAACGTTCCAAAAGAAAATTTGTACACGATAGGCGTGGACAATGTAATTCTTTCCAAGTGTCAATTCATCTTTGACGTTCCAATTTCCGACAGAGATGAACTTGCCAGTCAACATATGAGTTATCGGATTCTAAACTACCCCTACTATAAAAGTGACCGCCTTCTAATAGGCATAGAAGAGAAGGACATGAAGGACATATGCGCGTTATTCTTTGACCACGAAATCGGCAATGGAAAAAGTAACATAAACCCAGAAAAAATGCGCAGGATTCTCGAAAAAGACAAGAAGTTCGCCCTAACCTTTCGGCTTAATTTAGAAAATATACTGAGAAACGAAGCAGTTCTTCAAGAAATAGGGCTTTCCAAGGCGGATATTACAAAAATCTTCTCCCGCATCCAAAAAGTCTTAGAAATAGTGCCGAAAGTGGAGAAGAAATGGAGCAGTCCATGGTGGAACGTTGATGTTGAAACTCCGCAAATATTTGGAAAAGCTTGAACCCATAAACTTTTTACGTTGCGGATTTTGGTTTCTTGTATATTACGCCCTCTTTCATGACAAACTCTACATTCTTAAGAGCGTTGATATCAATTAGGGGGTTACCCTTCACTCCTACCACGTCTGCAAGTTTTCCCTTCTCCACCGTGCCAACGCTTTTCTCGATTCCTATGCATTCAGCAGCATTTTTTGTGGCAGCAAGTATTGCATCCATCGGTGTCATACCATACTTAACCATAGTTATGGGTTCAGCAGCATTCTCTCCATGCGCTCTCATCGGAGGTCCAAAAAAGTCTGATCCTGTGGCGATTTTCACTCCAGCCTTATATGCCATCATGAAGCTTTTCGGCATGGCATCTATGCATTCCTCTTGTTTTCTAAGTCTCCAAGGAGGCATGTCTAAGGGTTTCTCTAAGGATTTCTTGTAAACTTCCACCAGACATAATGTTGGTACAAAGAAAACATCGTGCTCAAGCATCATCTGCACTGACTCCTCATCTAAGAAATAACCATGCTCAACAGAGTCAACGCCACCAGCAATTGCAATTTTTACGCCTTCTGCTCCCTCAGCGTGTGAAGCCACTCTTCTCCCAATTCTATGAGCTTCTTCAGTTATTGCCTTCACTTCCTCCACAGTAAATTGCGGATAACGCGGATCATCCTTCTCAGAGCCAACGCCGCCTGAAGTCATTATCTTTATCACATCTGCCCCATCTCGCAGGGCTTCTCTGGCAGCACGGCGGCAATCATCTGGTCCGTCAGCCAGTAAAACCCCCATTTTTAGGACTTCTTCCCTTGGCAAATAATGAATGTCAGAATGCCCTCCAGTCTGCGAAATTGTTCTTCCGGCTGCAAATATTCTTGGTCCAATAATGGTTCCTTCGTTAATTGCCTTTTTAAGAGATAAGGATATTGAGCTTCCAAGATCCCTCACCATTGTGAATCCAGCTTTTAAGAGTTTTTGGCAGTCCTCGACAGCCCTAATCACTTTGAGGTCATGGGGAACTATTATGTCCTCAGCTGGACTGTAGCTTCTCTCACCTAAAATATGAACGTGTGCGTCTGTTAGTCCTGGTAAAAGTGTTAAGTCTTCTAGGTCGACAATTTTTGCATCTCCAATTGTTTCAATTTCTCCCTCTTTGCCAACGTCGCTGATTTTGTCTCCTTTGACAACGATTACGGGGTTAGCCATAGGGTCTTTTCCTGTGCCGTCGATGAGAAGTTTTGCTTTTATGTAAATTGTTTCTTCTTTCTTTTTCTCCATTTTGTTCACCTCCTACGCTTTTTCATGGGTAAGGCGCAAAACTTTTCCAGGTAAGGCTTTCGTGTGTTCTCCATGTTCTATAACTATTTTTCCGTTAACAATTACGTACTCCATTCCTTTTGGATAGCGATGGGGTTCCGCATAAGTGGCTTCGTCTGATATAACGTTTGGGTTAAAGGTGACGATGTCTGCGCACATGCCTTTTCTTATGATTCCTCTGTCAAACAGTTTAAGCTTGTTTGCAGGCAGCGAGGTCATTTTTCTTATGGCTTCTTCAAGCCTTAAAATGCCAAATTCGTTAACGTATCTTTTGATGACTCTGGGGAATGTTCCATAAGCTCTTGGATGTGGTTTACCTTTGCTGAGAAGGCCGTATGTTGCTTGGATTGAGGCGTCTGAACCCACCATTGACAGTGGATGGCTTAGAACTGTGCAAACATCTCCTTCCCTCATCGTAAACCTTACAACTTCCGTTGAGGCTTCCTCTTCGATTAACAAGTTAAAAACGAATTCAAAAGGGTCAACATTAAGCGAATCGCATATTTCCTTAATCATTTTTCCCTCATACTCCGGATGCTTTTTAGAGTATGAAATCATTATAGCATCCCACCCGGCGCTTATGAAGGGACTTGGCCAATTTGGCAATCCATTAACCATTTCTTCCTTAATCTTTCCTACCCAATCAGAATCTCTAAGCCTCTCCAAAATTTTGTCAACACCGCCTTCATGGGCTTCTGGTGGGAGAAGAGCGCTCAACCCAAAGCTGGCTGCAGTATACGGATAAACATCGCAGGTTACATCCACGCCTCTTTCTCTGGCTTCCTCTATCATCCGCAAAGTTGTTTTAACCTTGCCCCAAGCTAGTTTTCCATGAGCCTTATGATGGGATATCTCCACTGACACGCCAGCTTTTTCGCCTATTTCAATTGCCTCCCTAACAGAGTTAACGAGTCTCGGTCCGTCTTCGCCTCTAATGTGAGAAGCGTATATTCCGCCATATTTTGCCACAACTTTAGCCAACTCTATTATCTCCATTGTGTCAGCATAACTGCTTGGCGGATAAATGAGGCCCGTTGATAAACCGAAGGCTCCAGCCTTCATGGCTTCCTCCGTATTCCTCCTCATCTCTTCTAATTGCTCTTCTGTAGGAGGCTTGTTCTCATATCCCATGGTGAGCACTCGAATGTTCTGATGCCCAACCAGAGCAGCCACATTTATGGATAATCCTGGTTCTTCTAAGATTTTAAAGAATTCATCCATTTTTGACCAGTCTAATGCTATTCCAGCTTCCTCTAAGATTGGGGTCTCTCTTCTAATATCTTTCCTCAACTCATCGTTTAAAGGCGCTGCTGAATTGCCACAGTTTCCTATAACTTCGGTTGTTACTCCCTGTCTCACTTTGCCCTCAGCATACCTGTTTATGAGTAGGGCAAAATCTGAGTGCGAGTGCATGTCTATAAAACCTGGACAAACTATCATATTATTAGCGTCTAAGACAACATCTGCAGAATTCGAATTTAAATCGCCAATATCGGTTATTCGTCCCTTTTCAATTGCTATGTCAGCGTTAAACCATGGATTGCCGCTTCCGTCGACAACTTTGCCACCCTTTATTAATATATCCCACATGAAACCAACCTTCTGAAAGTGGCTTTTTGTACAAACGAGAATTTAAGTTTAAAATGGTTTAGACTTGAAATTTCATGTTCCTCTAAAGGTTTATAACATTTAATGGCGAAAAGAGTAAAGAATCATGCCATAAAAAGATGAATGCAGATGGAAATTACCGCTGATGAGAAGAAGCTTACGATTCAAGACGATAAGTTAATCGTGACAAGCGAGTCTCTGAAGGAAGAGTATAATCTTTCAGAACTTGTTAAAATTGGTTTAAAAAGAAAATTTAGCAAGCCTCTTTTAGCCTTGGCAGTTATATGTGCAATGCTAAGTTTATTTAACGCTGAAAACCCATTTTATTTGATATTAACACTTCTAATATTCATATCAGCCATTTTTTTGAGAGAGGAAAACATAATTTTAGTGTTTAAAGATAAAACCTTAATTCTGAGGCGCTTGGAGAAAAAGAAACGCAAGGAATTTTTGGCATATTTAAAGAGTTATTTAGGAAAAACATCTTAGTCTGCTACAATTTCAACATTGGCTCTTGGAACTAAAACTTTTCTTCCATCTAACAGTTCTATTCTAACAACTCTCACGAGGGATTCTGTTTCTATTTTATTCAATTCTATGGGAAGTTCTATGACTTTTCCAACAGCCCCAAAATATGGAAACCTTATTATTCTAACTATGCTTCCAACTTTCATTTTTCCTTCTTCAAGTTCTTTTTCTCTTCTGGCACGTTCGCTGACTTCTAATGGTATTATTATTTCTGGTCTCAGAACGCCTGCTCTAACCTGAGTTGTGCCGTTAATTGCCGCTATTCTTCCTTCATTTTCTTTTAATATTCTGAAAGTGTTTTCAGACATTGGCAGTTTTCCAAATCCTTCTGTGAGAATTAACGTGAAATCTATGTCTTCTCTACCTGTTATGGCTACTCCTATCCTTGTTTTGAGAATGTTCTCCAAATCTTCCATTCTGGCTCCTCCCACAACTATTCCATTCACTTTTATTTTTCTGGCTTTTTCTAGGGCTTCATAGGTTACGAGGGAGCCTCCAACAATTATTTTTCCAGCATCATTCTCCGTTATCATGTCAGCCTCAAGAACTTGCTCCGGGTTTGACACAGCCATCTTGAGCTCTCCGAATCTTTCTCCGGAGAAGCCTATTATTCCTTGAATGAAGGCTGCGTAAGTTCCTATTACGGCTGCCTCGTTAGGCATTACTTCGTCAACTTTTCCTTTAATGTAGGCTTTAACTTCCACATTTTTTGGGGGTTCCCTTATTGTTAAGTGGCCTGTAATCTCGTTTATTCGTTCTATTACGCCGCTTACTTCTGCGGTTACTTTCTTGTTTATTAGTCCGAATAAGGATGTGTGTCTTGCTAAGAGTTCTCCTTTACTTACGTTTTCTCCTTCCTTCTTTAGTATGTAGCGTACGGTTTCTTCTGGGTCTACATCTAAGAGTTCTGCTATCTTAACGATGTATGGTGCTCCTTCTATGCAGCATGTGGCGACGGTTGTGTCGAAATTGACGTTTTCTCCCTTTTTAACGAGGATTTCGCCTTTTAAGGGTAGGCTGCGTATTCTCCTTATGTAGGTGCATGGGGTTACCTTTAATCCTGGAGTGTAAGCGAAGCTTTCTTTGGAAGTTTTCATAGTTGGCTTCTCCATTTTTCTATTTTTTCTTTGGGGTAAAGGTTCATGGAGGAATACCAGTCTAATATTGTGTTGAATCTTTCTTTTTCGTCTTCAGGTATGTGTATTGGTCTTCCTCTTCCATCAAACACTAAACCAACTACTCCGCCTCTTACGGTTTTTTCAACATTTCTTCCGAAGCCCGCTCCGAAGTTAAATTCGCTGGATGGGGATACTTTGACGTTTACGGTTTTTTCGTATGGGATTTCAACTTTTACTATTTTGCTGAATTGTAGTTCAAAATTGTCTTTCTTTCCATTTTCATATTCTATTGTGATATCGGCTACTTTGGCGCCTGGTTTGCTTATGCCTGCTCCGGCTATTAGTGTTCCAAGGTATATGAGGCATTCTTTTTCGAATATGTGTAGGGCTATTTCTGGGTGGATTGTGGAGAGTACGCCTAAATGCGGCATCATGAAGACGCTGTCTTGAGCTAGGGATGTGAAACCTACTGGTTGGAAAGCGTCTGTCAGCATCATCATTGATTGGCTTCTTCTTGGAGCTCTTGAGAGTAGCCCTCCAGTGCCTATTATATAGTTAATTCTGTATACGTCTAGGTAAGTGTCTTCGGTTTTTACTTCTTCGAAAATGTCGGAGATTGTTCTTTCCTTTTTTACGCCTTTGAGTTCTCTTGCAAGGTATTTGTGGTGATTGAAGGCCATTCTTATTGATTCTCTGGCGAGGGCATGTTCTACGACTAAGTCTTCAAAAGTCATGGGGATGGTTGTTGGTCTTATCATTTTGTTGTAGACTATGCCCATTATTTCTTCTTCGCTTATTTGGAATGGGGTCCACTTTTTCACGTTTTTAATGCTTGCTTCTTTTAGGACGTTGCCTACGCTGTAGCTCATTCCCAAGTTTGCGCTGACGGTTCTTAGGAATCTTCCGTCAAAGTATGAGTACACGTTTGTTGTGGCTCCTCCGAGTCCTACGCCGATGCTGTTTACACACTTTAGTTCAGAGAATTTTCTAACCATCATTCCTTCAGCGGCTGGTGTTGGCATAATGTTTGTTGAAACTAATTTTTTGAGTTTTTCATATCCTGGGGCGTGCGCCATTACGTGTTCCATAAATAATCCTAAAATGGCGTCTCTTGCTGGTTCTACCTTTTCAACTTCTAACATGGGTCTAAGGTTGTCTGTTATTCTAACGTCGAAATTTTCGCATAATGTTTTCTTTACATCTTCCCTTGCATCTTTGTTTCCAGCATAGACTACTGGTAGAAGAAATTCTATTTCAAATCTTGGGCGGGGTTTAGCCATGGCTAATATTTCAGCCATTTCCAACACATGCGATTTCGTTCCTCCATCTATCCCGCCTGCAAGCAATACTATGTCTGGTCTCAGAAACCTTAGGGCGCTTATTTTTTCATAAGTGTCTCGTCCGTCGTCTACTGAAAGGACATCCATTACTATGGCTCCGGCTCCAAGGGCTGCTCTTTGGGCGCTTTCTGCGGTTATGCTTTTGACTACTCCTTGAACGAGCATTTGGAGTCCTCCGCCGGCGCTGCTTGTTGAAACGTAAACGTCTATTCCGGTGTTTTCTCCTTTGTGGGGCATTAGGAACCGCAATTCTTCACATTCGTAATCTATTATTTTATGGCCTGTGAGTTCTTCCACTTCTCTTACGGCGTTTCTTATTCCCATTGTAACGTCTTCCACGGGTTTTTCAACTGTTGTGGGTGCTTCGCCGCTGGATAGAAATTTCCATTCACCACTAACTTTGCCGAAAAATCTGGCTTTGGTTGTGGTGCTTCCCACGTCGGTTGCTAGGATGAATTTTGGTTCCATTTTGACCAGCGTTTTCTGAGTTATAAGAATTTGGAGAGTTATATATGTTATTTCTGAAAGTATTGGAATATTAATGAAAATGTCATTACTCGATGAAGTGGGGTTCTTTTGTGAATAGCTTCCACTTGCGTTTGGTTTTTGTCTTTAAAGGCTTTTTCTGTTCTTTTCTTTTATGGCATCTGGAAAATCTTATATAATAAATGCTTCCTATATGGAACATTGTTTTTCAAAAATGGAAAAAGGAGAAAAATGTCGATGGATATCATTTATTCGAAAGCTGGAGTGGTTCCTTTTGCTTTGCTAGTGTTTCTTATGCTTGCGGGCTACTATTTCATGCGGAAAGCTAAGGGAGGCAAACCGATTCCTGTTAGGAAGATGGCCGCTTTTGACGCTATAGAAGAGGGTGTTGCGAGGTCTGTTGAGATGGGCAGACCTGTCCATTTCACTCTTGGATATGGTCCACTATCTACTTCTATGGCTCCTCAATATCTTGCTGGTTTAGGAGTGCTAAATCACGTGGCAAAGCTTTGCGGCAAATACGGTGCGAATCTCGTTTCAACCCTTGGGGTTCCAGAGCTCATAGCAGCAGAAGAAGAGGTCATCCGTGACGCTTATTACTCTGCTGGAAAACCAGAACTTTACAATGTTACATACAATGTAAGGTATTTGACAGACCAGCAGTTCGCTTATGCTTCAGCTGTACAGGCAACAATACAGCGAGAAAATGCTGGAACAAACATAATGGTTGGGCCTTTCTGGGCTGAATCGCTAATATTTGTTGAGGCAGGTGCTGCTGGCGGAGCTTTTCAAGTTGCTGGAACAGCCCGTGAAACTCAAATTCCCTTCTTCGTCTTGGCTGCTGACTATTCCTTCATAGGGGAGGAGATATTCGCTGCTGGTGCTATGGCTTCTGGAGACAATGTGACATTAGCGTCTATAAGAGGACAGGACGTAGGAAAACTGCTTTCATGGGTTCTAATCGTGGTGGGTCTTGTGTTGCTGCCGTTGGGCATTAAACTGGCGACTTATCTGGTGATGTAAGGGGTGAAATGAAATGGGTGCTGTAGTAAGGAGAAATATTCCGCAAATAATCGTGACAATAATAATACTGTTGATGGTGATCTTTTACTTCTTCTACATAAGCAGCGAAGTGAGAACAGCATTTAACACTTGGGATAAAGCTCTGACTGATTGGGTTGTTGTAATAACTGCTATGGCCGCCATTGTTGGAGGCGTAGACATATTACGATACCACGTAAATCAGAGCCGAAAGAAGGAGCCTAAACAAGTGTTCTTTAGTGGCATAGTAATGATTATGGAAGTAATAATGGTTGCCTTTGCAGTTATAGCCTTGTCTTCAGGAATTTCGATACCGACACAGCCAAACTTTCAATGGCTTTACACATACATCTATGCGCCTTCTGATGCTGCAATGTATTCAATACTAATCTTTTACATAGCTTCAGCCTCTTACAGAGCCTTTCGAGTTAGAAACCCACCAGCGCTTCTCTTACTGGTAGTGGCTATTCTTGTAATGATCGGAAATACAAGCCTAGGGGAATTACTGTGGAGTGGTTTGCTTCCTATCAGAGACTGGATAATGACTGTTCCGAACACTGCAGCATTTAGACCCATTACTATGGGTTTAGGCTTTGGAATCATCATATTGGGGCTTAGGCTTCTGTTGGGCAAAGAAACCACTTGGATGGGGAGGAGGGAATAGACATGACGGCAATAGAAAAAATTGATAAAATCTTAAGCACACGGCAGCTATTGTACACGTTGCTCGTCATCGCAATAATACTTCCTCTGATTTATCCAGTTGGTCTTCCAATAGGAATTTCATCACGCACAAGGGCAGTTTACGACTACATACAAGATGATAGCAAAGTTCCGCCAGGTTCGCACATTCTTATAGACATATATTATGAGGTTGCTGCAAGAGCCGAATTGGAGCCGCAAGTCATAGCCCTCACGAAACAATTATTTGAGAAAGGGTGTAAGCTAGTGTTCCTTTCAACGATAAACTATGGTCCAATTGTGTTTCAATTTTTGCAAGCTTCAGCTCCTGACGTGTTTGAAGGTAAGACGTATGGAGAGGACTACGTTTTCTTGGGATACATTGCAGGTCAAGAGTCAGCAGTAGCCTCTTTAGCAAAGAGTATTACTGGAACTGTTGCAAGGGATAATTATGACCATCCAACTTCAAGTTTGCCATTACTACAAGAAGCTAATGATGCCTCAGCTTATGAGCTAGTTATTGTTGCATCATCTGGAACAGACACTTTTGGATGGTATGTCCGCCAGTGGTACACCCCCTACCACACGCCTCTCCTATTTGGAGCACTCAGCGTCATTGCTCCATCAATCGAACCATACGTTAACGCTGGACAAGCAGTCGGCATGCTTACTGGACAAAGGGCAGCAGCAGAATACGAACTATTGGTAGGAAGAAAAGGTTTAGGCATTGCTTCAATGGATGCTCAAAGCTTCGCCCATGGACTCATTCTGGTATTCATCATCGTGGGAAACATAGTGTTTGCCTACACAAAACTCTCTAAGAGGGGTGAGAAGAAATGAGCGAAATAGAAGTAATGGGTGCTTGGCTTGCAGCCGTAGTAGTAGTGTGGATTTACAGCTTTGTATACAAAGACAACGTGTTATATCGCTTTGCTGAACACTTATTCGTTGGAACAGCAGCAGGCTATTCCATAGCACTTTCATTAGATAGCTTAAACAAAACTGCCTTCGTTCCATTAGGCAAAGACATTTTGGCAAATTGGCATCTAATAATACCATTGCTGTTAGGGCTTACATTCTTCATGAAATACTCAAAGAAGTATTATTGGGTTGCAAGGTATGGCATAGGCGTAAACGTTGCCGTAGGCGCAGCCTTAGCTTTAAGAACAGCTCCAATGGCTAACATAATAAAGCAGGTAAACGCTGCCATAGTGCCCCTTTGGACGCCCACAGATTTGCTGACAACCTTTAACAACTGGCTCATGGTTCTAATAACCTTAGGCGGGTTAACCTACTTTATATTTACACTGTTTCCAAAGGCAGAAGGAAAATCAACATCTATGCATAAGATATACAGAGCATTCTTCCTAATAGGAATATATGGAATGATGGTTGGCTTCGGAGCCCTATTCGCAAACACAATAATGACAAGGGTTGGGTTCTTAATAGGAATATACTTGCAATACTTTCAGCCGCAACCATACGCTGCCATAATAGCAGTTGTGCTAGCTGTGATTGCAATAGCCTACGCCATGAGGCGAAAATAACAAAGGGTAAACTTCCATGAGCTTGGAACCAAAAACCGTAGAAAACGCTGAAGATGAAGAGTGGCTTCAAAAAATAGCCAAAAAAATAGTTGACTCAAAAATGGACGGCATTGTCTTACTCTTCCTAGAAACAATTGGACCAACAAGCCATGTTTGGTCCCAACTTGCCCGCCTTTACCTCCAACCCCTTTTTATCCTTATTGGACCAGACAGCGAGAAACTTTTGGCATTTGCTGAAAAACCTGAAAACGTGGAAAAGCTTGTCAAAAAAATAGAAGAATGTCGTGAACATTCTTAAAGCTTCCAATTTTTATATTTTCTTTTTCTTTAAAATGCTTATAACATTATTATCATTTAGAAAATTGGATGAGCAAAGCTTAAATTGTGTTCGTCGATTGTTAAAGGGCAAAAGATTCGCAAAGGAGAATGTTAAATGGGCAACGTGATAATATCGTACAAAATATTTCCAACAGACATAATTGTCGACTTTACTGATTTGAAAAAGAAAATTGAGGAATGCTTACCTGAGTTTGCATCAATTTATGGATACGGTGAAGAACCCATAGCTTTTGGCTTGAAGGCTTTGATAGCGCATATAAAATTTCCAGAAGACAAGAGTGGCATGTTGGACGAGTTTGAAAAGAAGCTTGAAACAGTGAGCGAAATAAGTCAAGTGCAAACGATTATGGTGCGTAGGGTGAGCAGATAACCTTAAACGGTTGTTTTAAACATTTATATATGAATGAATCTTTGCTTTGAAACGTATTATGGTAATAATAACGGAGGGAATTCTGATTGAGTGAAGTGCAATTGCGTGTTGGCGATGCAAGACAAAGAGATGTCGGCAGAGGCATAGCCCGCATAGACCAGAAAACAATGGAGAAGCTGGGCATTTCAGCAGGAGACGTCATAGAAATAGTGGGTAAAAGGTCAACTTCAGCCATAGCTTGGCCAGCCTACAGCGAAGACCAAAACCGAGACATTATACGGATAGACGGTTTCACCCGCAAAAACGCTGGAGTAGCCATAAACGAGTACGTCATTGCAAGACCAGCCAAAGTTAAAAATGCTCTAAGCATAACATTGGCGCCTGTGGACATGCGATTAAATGTTGACGAGGATTTCACAAACTTTGTTAAAAACCGCCTTATGGAAAGAACCCTAGTTGAGGGCGACACCACATTGGTTATGATGCTTGGACACGCCATACCCTTCACCGTTTCCAAAACCCGCCCTCACGGCATAGTTAAAGTTACAGCAGAAACAAGACTAACAATCCTAAACGAACCAGCGCCAGAGGGAAAGGGACTTCCAAGAACAACATACGAAGACATTGGCGGACTACAAGAGGAAATCCAAAGAGTAAGGGAAATGGTTGAACTTCCGCTGAGGCATCCGGAGCTTTTCCAGAGGCTTGGAATAGAACCACCAAAAGGAGTACTGCTCCATGGGCCGCCTGGCTGCGGCAAGACCTTGCTTGCTAGGGCTGTAGCAAACGAGTCGGAAGCAAATTTCTTCTCAATAAACGGACCTGAAATAATGAGCAAATTCTACGGCGAATCTGAAGCCAGACTTAGAGAAATCTTCCAACAAGCCCAACAGAACGCTCCAAGCATAATATTCATCGACGAGCTTGATGCTATAGCGCCGAAACGGGAAGAAGTCACTGGAGAGGTTGAAAGGCGTGTTGTTGCCCAACTCTTAGCCCTAATGGACGGTTTATCTGGAAGGGGAAACGTCATAGTTATAGGCGCAACCAACAGACCTGGCGCCCTTGACCCGGCTCTTCGCAGACCGGGCAGATTTGACAGAGAAATTGAGATAGGTGTTCCAGACAAGCGTGGAAGGTATGAAATCCTGCAGATTCACACGCGTGGGATGCCTTTGGCTGAAGATGTTGACCTTAAGAAGCTTTCTGAAATAACCCATGGATATACAGGCGCAGATTTGGCGGCTCTCTGCAGAGAAACAGCCATGAAAGCCCTCCGCAGATACTTGCCCCAAATAAACCTTGAAGAAGAGCGCATACCACCAAGCGTTTTAGAGAAAATGGAAGTGAAAATGGAAGACTTCATAAACGCCTACAAAGAAGTGACGCCCACAGCCATGCGTGAAGTCTACATAGAAGTGCCAACAATCCACTGGGACGACATCGGCGGACTTGAAGAAGTCAAACAAGAACTTAAAGAAGCAGTGGAATGGCCGCTTAAGAATCCTGAAATTTTCAAGAGACTTGGCATAAAACCTCCAAAGGGCATACTCCTTTATGGTCCTCCTGGCTGTGGCAAGACATTGTTGGCTAGGGCTGTGGCTACTGAAAGCGAAGCAAACTTCATTACAATTAAGGGTCCAGAAGTGTTTTCAAAATGGGTCGGCGAGTCTGAAAAAGCCATAAGAGAAGTTTTCAGAAAAGCCAGAATGGCAGCGCCGGCCGTAATCTTCTTTGATGAGATGGATTCGCTTGTTCCTCGGAGAGGCTTAGGCTTTGCAGACAGCGGCGTAACAGAACGGGTCATCAGTCAACTCTTAACTGAGATGGATGGAATTTTAACCTTGGAGGATGTTGTTGTTATAGCGGCTACAAACAGACCGGACATTATTGACCCTGCAGTGCTTCGCCCTGGAAGGTTTGATAGGCTAATATATGTGCCTGAACCCGATGATAAAACTCGGCTTCAAATATTTAAAATTCACACGAGAAACATGCCTTTAGCAAAAGACGTAAGCCTAGAACAGTTAGCTGCTATAGCCAAGAATTATTCTGGTGCAGACATAGAAGCCCTTTGCAGAGAAGCAGCCATGCATGCCTTAAGGAGAGATGTGAACGCTAAAGAAGTCACGCTGGGTGACTTTCAAGAAGCGATGAAAAGGATTGGTCCTTCCATAACGCCTGACATGGAAAAATGGTATAAAGGGTTCATGCAGCAAGTTCGGCAAGTTCAAAAACCAGCAACACCAGTTGCTTAAGGAGCGTAAAGCTTTGCCAGTTAAAACTTGGAAAACGCATCCAGCCTACTACTTTTTGTTGGAAATCCTAAAAAAGAAGGGCGCCATGACAGATGCTGAGCTTTTTGAAGCGTTAAGCGAGGAATTTAATGATTTAGGCTTTAAGGACTTTAACGAGTTTCTCATGCGATTGGAGATTGCTGGAAAGATACGTACAACTTCTATGGTTCGTGGAAAAAGACGGGTTGAGCTTCTAACATAAGCGTTTAATTTCAAACTCTTTTAATGTGTAATCATGGAAAACATTTCAGACGCCATTATCATTGGAGGCGGACCTTGCGGCTCCTTCACAGCGCTGAACCTTGCAAAATTTGGAGTTAACGTAAAAGTTTTTGAGGAACACGCAGAAATTGGCTTTCCAACACATTGTCCAGGTCATGTGGCAATTAATAGTCTTAAAAGTTTAGGTTTGTATCCGCTTCCAGCGAAAATTGTTGAAAACACCTTTTACGGAGTTACTTTTCACTCGCCGAAGGGTTGCGAATTTTCTGTCCGTTTCTCTTCTCCCATAACTTGTGTTGTTGACCGTTCTCTTTTTGACAAATACATCGCGGGAATAGCAAAAAAAAGAGGAGCGTCTTATCATCTAAATGCTCATGTTAATTCTCTAATTTTCGAAAATGGTTTTGTGAAAGGAGTATATGCCAAACACGAGGGGGAAGTTGAAAAATTTTTCGCCAAAATTGTGGTGGATGCCGAAGGAATCTCTTCAAGAATTCTAAAACAAACCCGCCTATTGCCCCTAAACCGCCACATGCTTATCAACGGTGTGCACGCTGAAGTTGAAAATGTTAAGGATGTTGAGCAAGACACTGTTGAAGTCTTCCTTGGAAATGATTATGCGCCTGGCTTTTATGCTTGGCTAATTCCAAAGGGCGAAGGCAAAGCGAAAGTTGGATTAGCCGTTAAAAGTGGGAATCCGAAAGAGTTTTTGCAAAGGTTTATGCTTAAACATCCAATAGCGTCAAAAAAATTGTGCAAAGCAAAAATCTTGCAGACTACTTTTCATCCCATATCTCTTGGAGGACCAATCTTAAAAACTTATTCGGATGGTTTTTTAGCTGTTGGCGATGTTGCTTCTCAAGTGAAACCCACAACTGGAGGCGGTTTAATCTTCGGCTTGTCTTGTGCAAGAGTTGTAGCTGAAGTTATTCATGAAGCTTTGCACAGAAATGATTTTTCATCAAATTTTCTCATTACATATCAGAGGCGATGCGAAGAAATTTTGGGTTTTGATGTGAAGTTTATGCTTACCTTTAGGAAAATGCTTAATGGCATGTCAGACGAAAAAATCCACGAAATCATCAGCCTATGCAGAAAACTAAATCTGAACAAGACACTCCGCAACGTTAAGGACATAGATTTTCAGGGAAAATCCCTTCTATATCTTTTGCGAAGCCCGAGAATTTTGCCAGCCCTCTTCTACTTCTTTTTCCTTTGCATATCTGCAAATCCTTAAAATCTTAGAGTGATAAAAGTGGAGTAGACGGTTGAAATTGGCATGTCGGAATTTCGTTACAAACAAGTGATTGTTTTTCGCTCCGATTTAAAATTAAGTAAGGGTAAGATTGCAGCCCAAGCTGGACATGGCGCTGTTTCCGCTGCTGAAGAGGCTCGCAAGCGCAATAGAGAATGGTGGAAGGCTTGGATGGATGAAGGGCAATGCAAGATTGTCGTCAAAGTCAAAAACGAAGAAGAGCTGTTGGCTTTAGAGAAACAAGCGAAGAATTTAGCCCTACCATATGCATTAATTATAGACAGAGGGTTAACAGAAGTTCCTCCCGGAACAATAACGTGTTTGGGAATCGGTCCTGCGCCTTCAGAAATTATTGACAAACTAACGGGCAAGCTTCCCCTCCTCTAAGCGGGGCGAAACACTTGTTTGTTCCCAGATTGGAGAAACTCATGGGCATGGAGGTTTATGCAACCAGTTCTTTAGGCATTGGCGGAGTTATACGGCAGTTTGTTGACGATTTTGTTGTTGAAGAAATTCTTGTTGATGGTTCTAAAGCAGAAATAAAACGAGAAGGAAGCCATAGTGAGCCTAAAGTTTTGGGTTCTTCTGCAGAGAGGAAAAGTTATCTTTTATGCGTTTTGGCTAAGCGAAATTGGGACACATTTCTAGCAATCGAAACAATAGCCAGACAACTTGGCATAAACACTGGTGGCATTCAGTTTGCAGGCATAAAGGACGCTAAGGCAGTTACCGCCCAATACATTACAGTTGACGGCATTTCAGCTGATGATATTCTGAAAGTTCATGTTAAAGACGTAGAAATCCGTCCAGTTGGCTATATTCGGAACAGGCTTTCTTCCTACTATCTTTTAGGAAATAGCTTTAACATAACCATCAGAGCCATAAGCCGTTCAAAACCAACAATTAGAAAACGAATAAGAAAAACCATAGAAGAGCTCATGGCTACAGGCGGAGTTCCAAATTTTTTCGGTCACCAACGTTTCGGCACTGTTCGTCCCATAACGCATTTTGTTGGAAAAGCCCTTGTAAAAGGAAACTTCAAAAAAGCTGTGATGCTGTTTTTGGCTAAACCAAGCCCTTATGAACATCCAGAATCAAGAAAAGCCCGGGAGCAACTGCAAAAGACACAGAATTTCCAGCAAGCTTTGAAAACGTTTCCAAAGCAATTATATTATGAACGTTTAATGCTTAAGCACTTAGCAAGAAAGCAAGAGGATTTTGTGGGAGCCTTTAGGCGTTTGCCGATTAAACTTCGAGAGCTTTTTCCCCAAGCCTATCAAGCTTATCTCTTCAACAAGTTCTTGAGCAAAAGAATTGCAGTTGGTCTTCCATTAAATAAGGCAGAAGTTGGCGATTACGTTGTTAGTGTGCAACGTTCTGGGCTACCATTATTAACTATGTATAAGATTGTGAAGACTGAAAACCATGCAGAAGTTAGTAATGCGATAAAAGCTGGAAGAATGCTGTTAGCCCTTCCCCTAATAGGTTTTAAACAGAAGACTTCCCAAGGTTTTCAAGGAGAAATTGAAAGGCAAATCCTAGAAGAGGAGGGCATAACGCCAGCAAGCTTCAAAATCAATTTGATGCCAGAAATAAGCCCGAAAGGAGAACTGCGAGCAGCCTTAACTTCGCTAAACAATTTTCAACTAAAAGAGATTTCCGCTGACTTGGCTAATCCATCCAAAAATATGGCAAAAATAAGTTTTACGCTGCATCGTGGCTCTTATGCAACCGTACTCTTAAGAGAGATAATGAAACCACGCAGCCTATTAAAGGCAGGATTTTAAAATAATATGGACAAGCATGTTAATGCGCCTTCTCCTTTGCGAAATTCTGAAATTTCCATTTCTTTCACGGAAAAACCCGCCACTTCTATCATCTTCTTAGTTCTGGGGTAACCCTTAGCCATTAAAACAGTTCCATCTATAGCAAGGCAATCTGCAGCATACGCTTCTTCTTTCGGAACCAAAATTTTCTCATAACCCCGCAATAGATTCACATCAAAGTGTCCCTTTGAAAGGATAACATGGTTATTTCTAAGATATGTGCATGCAGACTTTAAGTGAAGCACATTTTTAACTTTCACTGGAACTACTTCTACATCGCTGTTGTTCAAAATTTTTTTGAGTTGATGCACAGCTTGCATGTTGGTTCTTTCAGAAATTCCAACAAAAATTTTGTTTTCAACTTTGAGAACATCTCCGCCGTCGATGGTGGCTGGAGGCTTAATGTAATAAGTTTCCTTTAGTTTTTCGAGCACCTTTGCAACTTCAATTACCTCTCGGGCTCGCGATTTTACTTTCATGTTACATATTATTGCTTTTTCCCCAATTATTATGGCTGTATCTTCAACAAAGCAGCTGTCGGGAAGCGTGTCATCGCCTTTCACCCAAATAAGCTTCAAACCGAGGTTCTCTAATGCTTTGCAGTATTCTGTATGCTGTTTTTTTGCGAGGGCAACATCTATTTTCTCCACGTTTGTTCTTACACAGTGGTCATAGGAATTTGGTACTGGTCGGACAATGGCATGCTTAACTGTAAGGTTACTCATGGCTTTTCATCAGTCTTTGATTGCTTTTTCTGCGTTTTCAATTAATGTTTGTTTCTTGTCGATTGGAACTATTACGCTGGCTGCGTACTGATGCCCATCGGCTATGCCAAAACCTTCGGATGCTTTATCTAAAAGGTTCACAGCGCCTGGAAGCTTTCCGTTATCAATTGGAGATTGCATGCTTTTTGGCACTCGAACTGAAGCTTTAACAAACTTTTCCTTTAATTTTCCCCGGTTTGGAATTTCTGCTGGAACATTTACGAATCCCAAAATGTATTTGTTCGGTTTTATCAAACGTGTTTGGTAAGCCAAAAATGAACAGAATTGTCCAATAACTTTCGTTCCCATGCCCGTATACGTGTCTCCAGCGTCAAACCATTGAATATGCGCTGTTTCTTTAAGCCTTTCACGATAAAGCCTTCCCAAAAGGCGGCGGTTAGCCTCTTTACGCTTGTTCTCTAACGCATTAATTTTCTCTTCGGCTTCCTTGTTTAATCCATCCAAGCAAGCGTTTATGCCAATTTCTGGACCGCCCTCATAGTATCCTACAGCGCCTAAAATTTGAAGCTTGGAGAAGAAGGTGTCCAAGCGTGTTTTGAATTTTGTTATTTCGAAGCTTTTGCCTTTCTGCTGAATTGTCCCGTTTTTGCAAGCTTCTTCTAACACTATTTTATTTATTCCCATGAAGCCTTCTGGAATTTCGCAGCTTCCAACCAAAGCCAAATAGCTCAAATCCACATTGGTTTCGCTTAGTGCTTTTGCAAACAAGTAGCAGCATGTTGCTCCTGAAAAGTCAGTTTCACCCCTAAACCCGTAGTTTTCAAGGTTTAAGTCCAAAACTTTTGGGTCTTTGGATGGTTTTGGGTCGTGATGGTCCAATATTATTGTTAGGTTTTTGCCTTTATTGTATTCAGATATCATGTCTGCATGGGATGAGCCGATATCCACATAAAAAATTGTTTGTCCAGTCTTTGAGTGTAGGTCTTCGATGACTTCTGTGTAAACTTTTTCGAGGCAGAATGTTTTAGGCTTTATGCCTTCGCGTTCCAAAGCCTTTTTTGTTATTGCTGCTGAGCATAATCCGTCTGCATCGTCATGATGAACTATTATGGCTTCTTTGGGTTTCTCTGCCTTCAATTCTGTAATAGCTTGGTTTGCTTTTCTTTCAAACTCTTGGAGTTGCATTGGCAACACCCTTTTAGCCTATTGTTTTTAGGAGGTCTGACCGTGTTATTATTCCCACAATTTCTCTGTCCCTTGCAACTAATATTCCTTGGTGTCTTTCAAGTAATGGGCGGATGGTGTCTATTGGCATTTCTTCTGAAACTGTTGGCAGGGGTGGACCCATGATGTTTTTGACTTTTTCTTTTGCTATGTTTGAGCTCAAGTTTCTGATTATGCTTTCCTCGGTTATTGTTCCAACAACCCTGTTTCCATTCAGCACGGGCATCTGTGAAATTGCATTTTTCACCATAATTTCGCTTACTTTTAGAATGTTGTTGTTTGGTCTTGCGAAGAGGACGCCTTTGGTCATTATGTCTTTACATTTCCTCTTTTTCCCTTCCGTTAGGACTTCTAATATTTTGTTGATTGTGGAAAGTCTCGGGTCAACCTTTTCTTGTTCTATTTTTGCTATATGCGCTTGAGACACACCTACAATTTCTGCCAGTTTTTTCTGGGTTAAGCCAGCCTCTAATCTCAACCTTCTAATTAGTGAACCCGTCACCGCCAAAATATAACCACCAGTTATTTTCTAATATAAATTAATACAGTAAATTATATATTTGTTTTGTGCATACATCCCTAAACTTCACAGTGGAAAGGTTTACCATGCGAAACATAATAGTAGAAGACCTAAAACAGACACCTCTTGAAAAACAACGCATAGAAATAGTGGAAAGAAAAGGGCTTGGGCATCCTGACTATATTTGCGATGCAGTGATGGACCAAATTTCCATAAACTTAAGCAAAGAATACTTGGAAAAGGCTGGTTCAATCTTACACCATAACGTTGACAAATCCCTCCTTGTGGCTGGAGAAGCTGAACCGAGATTCGGCGGAGGCATAGTTAAACAACCAATGCTCTTCGTGTTTGGCGACAGGGCAACATCAGAATTTAACGGCACAAAAATAGACATTAAAGAAATAGCTATACGAGTTGCCAAAGACTGGTTCAGAAAAAACCTGCGCTTCGTAGACCCAGAAAAGCACGTGAAATATCAAGTGGAACTGAAGCCAGGTTCCGCTGGGCTTATTGACATTTTTAAGCGGAAAGGAAAAGTTTTGGGAGCCAACGACACATCCGCCGCAGTGGGATATGCACCAATGACAAGAACAGAAAAAATGGTGCTAGAAACGGAAAAATTCCTAAACTCCAAAAACTTTAAACAGCGTTTCCCCGAATCCGGCGAAGACATAAAAGTCATGGGATTCAGAGCAAACAACAGCCTAAACTTGACAATTTCCATGGCTTTCGTTGACCGCTTCATAAACAATGAAGAAGAATACTTCGAAAAGAAGGCAAAAATCCTTGAAGAAACCGAAAGGTTCGTCAAGGCAAATACGGATTTTGAAAAAGTCAACATCCAACTCAACACTTTGGATGCCCATGGAAGAGGCTTAGGAGGCTTATACCTAACCGTTCTTGGCACAAGCGCAGACAGCGGCGACTCAGGGCAAGTTGGAAGGGGAAACCGTGTAAACGGCTTAATATCCCTTAACAGACCCTTCTGTTCCGAAGCCGCAGCAGGCAAAAATCCAGTGAGCCATGTTGGAAAAATCTACAACGTTCTAACCTACAAAATAGCCCAGCATGTCTACGAAGAGGTGCCAGAAGTTGAAGAAGTCTACATTTGGTTACTGAGCAAAATTGGAAGCCCAATAGACCAGCCAGAAGTGGCAGCAGCTCAAGTTATAATGAAGGGCAACAACGCCATAGAAAAAGTCAGACGCGAAATAAGCGATGTGCTAAATTATGAACTTGAAAATATAGATAAATTCTGCATGGAGCTTGCCAAAGGAAAAATCCAAACCTATTAACATGAAAATTTTACAATTCGAATTGTAAGGCTTATTACTATCCATTTCTAGTTATGATTGGAGTTTGACCTGATGGATGCTTGGGAAGCTGCTCGAAACGCTTTAGAATGCGTGTTAGAAGCCAAAAATGGCGAAAGTCTAATCATTTTTTGCGATTACGAAAAATTCAATGTTGGCGAAGCTTTTGCAAATGGCGCCCTAAAGCTTGGTTTACAAACAAGACTAATACCGCTAAAAGCTGATGCAAATGTTTTCCGAAAAGAAATTCCACCGCAAATCATGAAAATCTTAACAAAGTAAAAATCAGACATTTACATTAACCTTCTCCGTGGTTCTCGTGAAGAAACACCCTTCAGAATAGCACTTATAAAAATGGAGACAAGCGAACGCAAAGCCCGTTTAGGTCATTGTCCCGGCGTCACCTTGGACATGCTTACTGATGGAGCCTTAGCCCTGACAGTTAAAGAACACAGGGAAATGCAAAACTTTGCAAAAAACCTAATCAAAAAATTAAGCGCTGCCGTGCGAATAGAAATTACAAATCCTGCTGGCACCAAAGTTTCCTTGAATGTTGAGGGAAGACCATTCTACACCGACACCATAATTGATTGGGAAACAATGAAGTGGATGAACCTCCCAACGGGCGAAGTTATTGTTGCGCCGGTTGAAGATTCTCTTGAAGGCACATTAGTATGCGACATGGCTGTGGGTGGAATAGGACCGCTGAGAGCTCCAGTTAAATTGACTGTCCATAATGGTAGAGTTGAAGATTCCTTTTCTGAAGATTCATCAACACTGGAAAGGATTAGGGATTCCTTTAACACTGACGAGTGGTCAAGTGTGGTTGGCGAATTTGCTTTTGGAATAAACAAAAAGGCAAGATTTGTCGAAGGGTTTCTTGAAGCGGAAAAGATGTTTGGCACAATTCACATAGCCTTTGGCAACAACTCCGACATGCCAAGCGGCAAAAACAAATCCAAAAACCACATGGATTTCCTCATATCAAAGCCTACTGTGAAAGTTTTTGACAAAAAGGGCTCATGCGTGGCCATTCTTGTTGATGGGGTTTTTCAGCGTTTGTAGCGTGCGATTGTTAAAACACTTAAAAAGCTGAAGGTTAAACTTAGAAAGGAAAGGTGATGGCGGTTGAGTGAAGCAGAGGAAAAACTTCCCATATCCGGTTTTTACAAAGTTGTTGATTACGTTAACATTTTCAAAAGCGAAAAATGGTGGGAAGCCATAGTTGTCTTCGAATCTTTTGGAAGGCGATCCATTGGTTTGTATTTGTGGCAGAACAGAAATGGAACTTGGAAAAGAAAGCACAAGTTTAACATAAGAAACCTTGAAGAATGGAACAAACTTAAAAATGCCATAGAACAATTAACGCCAAAACTGGTTTCAAAATAGTCACATTTTCATCCATTTATGTATTTTTAATTCTTATTCTTAATTAGAATCCAAAATTGAATAATTTTATTAATTCACACCAACACAAAACACAAGAAGGGCGAACATTTATGGAAGCCGAACAAGAAACACAAGAAGTTGAACTTCAAGAGGCAACAAACGAGGAGGAAATCCAGCAAGAACCAGAGCAAGAGTTGGAACAAGAAGAATATCAAGCCGCAGAAGAAACAGCAACGCAAAAAGAAGAGGTAAAGGAAGAAGAGGTAAAACATGAAAACCAAAAGACAAACAATCAAAACGAAGACAGAAGCGGCTTCATCCATGGACTCTCCGTTGGCTTAGGAATAGGATGCATCGCAACCTTCGTCATAGTTTGGATTTCAATATTCTTCGCTCCCCAGCTGCCATCCGTCACTTACGAAAATTTACTTGCAATATTCATTTACCCACTTGTCTACTTATTAACAGTGGGTTTGATAGCTTTGACTGCAGGCATAGTTAGAGAATACTATGCAAAAAGCAAATTCTAAATCCAAAATTTTCAGTGCAACAATCGCCAGTTGACTACTTTCTTTATATGGGAAATTTTGGGGAAGGCAACAATTTAATAATTGATGGTTTAATCTATGATTGTGAAACCATGTCCTACACGTTTAAACAAATTTTGGAAAAAATTGCTGGTGAAAAAGCGCCAGGACCGTCTGCGACATTTTCGCTTTTCCACATTTTGATGGCAATGGAGATTATGGCTAAACAGCCCATTGGTCGTGGTATGTTGGCTGACAATTTGAAGGTTGGGGAAGGCGCTGTGCGCACGATGATTAATCGATTGCAAAAGGCTGGTTTAATTGCAACTTCTAAGGCTGGTTGTGTTCTCACAAAAAAGGGTTTAAGTCTCTGGAAGGAGTATAAATCAGTTTTTAAAGAGAAAACTGAGATTGATAGAAATGAGTTAACTCTCGCAGAGTATAATTTTGCAATTTTAGTCAAAAATCATGGGCATAAGGTTCAGTCGGGCATGGAGCAGCGGGATGCTGCTGTGATGGCTGGTGCTAAAAGTGCCACAACCCTAATTTTTAGGGGAAAACGCTTAATCATTCCATCCGTGAGCAGTAATGTGGCTGAGGATTTTCCAAAGGCTGCAAATCAGGTTTTTAGACTTCTAAAGCCAGAGGAAAACGACGTTATAATTATTGTGAGCGCCAGCAGCCCTGAAAAAGCATGGTATAGCGCTTTGGCGGCGGCGTGGGCTTTGCTTAATTAGTATGTGTATTTTTCTCCTCCGGCTAGGATACGTTCTAATGCCATGTTAAAGTTTATCATTCCCTCATTTGTTTTCGCCGAAACTGGAATCAGCAAAAATCTTAAACCAAGTTTGTGAATTGCCAGCATCATGTTTCTGCTGAGTAAGCGTTTTGTTCCTTCAAGTTTTTGTTCAATTGCATTTTCTAAAACCTTAGGATTAGCCGACCAATCCACAATCTTGTCAACTTCCTCTTTTGGAAGCAAGTCGCATTTTGAAAGAAGATGCACTTGGGGTAGAAGGAAGCGATTGTAGACTGCGGCTGAGAGGAAAAGGTTTGAAACATAATTAAGCGGATTAACAGAGAAAACAGCATCAAACAAGTAAACTATGGCTTTGTTTTCCTTTGTAAGTTCACTTGCAATGTAAGGTCCGCTTGCCCTAAAAGCGAATAATTCCATCTGTCCAGGCGTGTCAACCAAAACTATGTCTGACCTTAAATCCTCAATTTCTTTAGAGATTTCTTCAATTTTGTCTGCAATCAAATCTGCAGCCATTATTAAGGCGCCGTTTGGTCCTAAACCGTACTCTTCCATTAAGCTTTCAATGTCTACGTAATCCCTAATATCCACGTCTGGCGAATATGGAAGTGTTAATACTCCAGGGTCGAGGTTTACCACTGAAACGTCTTGTTTTGACATTTTTAGCCATTCGTTGAAGGCTGATGTGAGCGTTGACTTTCCAGAGCCAGCTGTTCCTATGATGAAAACTGTAAACATTATTATTCCCTTTTTGGCTGTTTTAATATCAATGCGTCGGTTGGTTGGTAAAAGTTTTTTCTGTTAATGATGGAACTTCTGGTGGTTGTGGTTCTTGTATTTTTGGCTGGTTCTGCCTTGACATGACAAACACAATTACGCCCATGCAAACTAAAATCATGGTAACCGCTAACAACAAAACAAAGAATGTAGATAATATTGTTACTGTTTGAATAGGGCTGTCCGCTCCAGCATAATCATAATCTCCAGACCAGCTGGCACGAATAAAACAAACCCCAGCAGAAGTTTCCACATTCCAAACATACGTGAACCGTCCGTTTGAATCTGTCGTGGTTGTGCCCAATACTTGCCATGGCGCGTTGTTTACGCTTATGTAAATTGTTACGGTTTTGTTTTGTAGGGCTGGTGAAATCTGTCCAGAAAGTGTGACAGTGCCTTGGTTGACAAGATATGTGGGCGACGCTGTTAAGGATATTGTTGAGGACATTAGGGTTTTGTAGCTTGCAGAAACCTGTCCCGGAGACCATTGTTCACAGTTTTCAAGAGTAATAACTTCTGGAGAAGCTTGCTTTAAACTGTCTGGGCATTCGCCAACCCGCCAACCATTTTGGAAGTAACCCGTGCATTCTGCTATGTAGTATTTGATGCTGTTGTAAATTATGTAGTAAACCTGTCCTCTTACATCATGTGGTGTATGTGAGAGGCTGACGCCAACGTTCATGTGCGACTCATCCTTGTAGTATAATAGCACAACGTCGAGTCCGCCAGCCTTCATAATTGATGCTGCAATGAAAGAGAATAGGTCGCAGTCTCCCGTGTTTTCTACCATTGTTTCTATTGGATATTCTGGTGGTTCGGTCACTTTGTATGGTATTTGATGCACAATCATTAGCGCTCCATTTGCGAAATCTTCATCATCTGAATAAATTTTCCAGAGGTTATCTGCAATAGGCTTCAGAGCGTAAGGCGTAACAAATTTTGCAAAGTCGTTGTCTGAGTTTAGTTTGTGGCTTTTTCCAAGATAATACTCGTATAGTGATTGTTGGATTGTAACGTTTAGCCCATAATACGTTGAACCGTTGGGTTTGTTTAAAATTTGATATGAAATGCTGTAGGTTTCTGCCAAACAATATGGAAATAGGTATGAAAGTGTGAGTAAAATTGTTACTATCACGAGGGTTTTTGAAAGCTTCTGTTTCATTTTTCTCTCGAAAAATTGTTATTTACCTAATTTATGGCTCTTATGAACCCATAATCAATAGCAGAAAAGTTCAAATTTTCACAAACTCCCTTTCTCTACGTTCAAAAACGCACGCTTGAGTATAACCCACCCTCTTTGCCAATTTTACGGCATCTGCGAAATCTCTGCCAACATCGTCTGGTTCATGGGCGTCTGAGCCGAAAACTATTGGAACATTATGGTTGTGTAATATTTTCAAAAATTGTTCGCTTGGGTAAATTTCACGGCACGGCCTCCTTAATCCGCTAGTGTTAATTTCGGCGCAAACGTTAGACTTTGCCATTGCTTCAGCAGTTTCTATAAGAATATATGAAAAATCAGTTTTGGGCTTAAACCCGAAAATTTTTATCAAATCCGGATGAGCCAAAATGTCAAAAAGCTGACTTTCGCACATTTTTTTGACGAGGCTGAAATATTCTTCATAAGTTTTTAGGATGTCTCTTTTTGAGTATTCATTAATCTGCGATGGCGAGTCAACAGACCAGTTGTCAATAAAATGGACAGCCCCAATAACATAGTCAAATGGTTGTTTCTGAATGAAATCTCTAATTTTTTGAGCAAAACTTGGAATGAAATCCACTTCGGCACCCAACTTCAGTTGCAATTCTGCTATTGCTTTTAAATCGAGAAAATGTTGAAGGTATGTTGGCATAGACTTGATGGGTGTAAATGGATGACCCTCAATGTTGTGTAATTTTGTGTGTTCTGAAAAGCCTATTTCGCCCAACCTCTTTTCCTTTGCTTTTCTAATGTATTCTTCCATTGAGCCTTTGGCGTCCATCGAAGCCTCCGTGTGAATGTGGTAATCAGCAATCATTTAATTCACTTTTCCTTAAGGTCCTGATTTTTCCACCGTTTTTCTGCACAAGCTCTGACAACTGAATTATGGCTTTTCCAATGCGGTCCTTTGCGATTTTAGAGTTTTCCGCAGTTGTTGAAAAGTGAATTTCTATATGCGGCTTTTTCTCTTCGCCTTTTGGGTGGGATTTTATGTAAACGTATGGGTTGTCATGCATTGCCTTGTCTATTAATGGAGCTAAAGAGGATTCCATAATGTTGTCAGCGTAAATGCTTGTTTCAAAAAACACAGCCTTTCCAGCTTCCCTTTTTAGGAGAGGCGCAACAGATTCTTCAAAGATGGCTTCCATTTCTGATGGGACGCCTGGCAATGCTATTAAAATTGTTTTTTCAATTTCAATCATTACTCCTGGAGCAGTGCCGACTGGGTTTGGTATTGGTTCTGTCCCTTCTGGAAGCGTTGCCATCTTTATTCTTGGTGGTGTCAACTCCACCTGTTCGATTCTTCTAGCTTTGGCGTAGGCTTCATATTTTTCCCTAACCATTTTCAAAGCCTTTTCGTTAACCTCCAATTTGCGGTTTAGAGCCTTGGCTATTCCTTCCAAAGTTTTGTCATCAAAGGTTGGTCCCAATCCGCCTGTCGTTATTATGAACCGTGGTTTTCGCTGCAAGGCTTCTTTGACGATTTTGGCAATCTCTTCAACGTCATCGCTTACAACCGTTATCCGCTTAACCGTTACCCCAAACGCTGTGGCACGTTTAGCAAGCCAATGGGCGTTCGTGTTTAAAGTCTTGCCAATTAACAACTCATTGCCCACGCAGATTATTTCCATTTGCTGAACCATATTTTCACGTTTCCCGTTTTAGACGTTAAAAAATAAATTATTTGCTTTTATGCTGTTTGCTAATTTACCGTTAAAAACGGTTGAACAGCGTTTATTTTTTCTTGCTAAGCCACCACTTCAAATATTCCTTTTTCTGCTTTTCCTGCTCTTCTTCCTTTGTCTCAAAGGTTGGTCTCAGCTTTTCTCGCAGTTCCATCAACTCTTGCTGCGTCACAGATAATCCGCAGCTTTTGCAGACATAATGTTTGGTGGCTAATATATACTGCATCTCGCCTCCACATTCTGGACAATATGGCATTTTAACCCCATTCAACCTAGTCTTAAAGAATTGAATGTGTGCCGTCAAATAAAAGGGTTTTTAAAAGAAAACCAACGTTAGCACGCAACAATTTCACAATTTGTTATTGTGAACTTTCCAATAGTTCGCATATCATATGAATGCAATTAGCACAATACACTTGTCAAGTTGCAATATGTAAACAGTATAGGCGTCTTTTCTGCAAATGTCACATTTATGCCAACGAACAATTAAGTCATCATTGAAGACTTGTTTAGGCGTCTTTTCCATCTCCAGTTTCAACCATGAAGAGCACCCTTTAAAACAAGCGGGTGAAATATATGTTTCGTAAAAATTTCAATGATACACTTATTATGTGATAAAGTTTGTCAACTTCGCTTCCTTAGCAAAATGCAACGCCTTCTCCATCTCTTCTCTAGTAAGCCTTCTGCGCAATTCAGGAATCTCATAAGCTCGCCATTCTGGTCTATACTGAAACATCACATTAACCCTTGTTTCCACGCCCAAATTTTCAGCTATCCAGCTTAAAATAGGCTTTGTGCAGCATTCCAAATGGTTTGGCAAAACCAATATGCGAATTATTAATTCGCCATAATTTTTTGCTTCCAAATGATTGCGTGTACACACATCCCAATAGTTTGGTGCTTCAGAAATCTTTTCAGCACATTCGCCTGGACCATACTTAAAATCTAAAAGGTAAACATCAGCAAACCCAGCTAAAAGTTGTGCTGTTTCTGGACTGTAATAAGTGTTTGAGTTCCAAACAACCGGTATGTTTACATTCACATGCTTAAAAGTTTCAAGCCATTGGTGAAGCCATGGCGTTGGTTCTCCACCCACAAGGTTGGCGTTTCTGCAACCGCTTAAACGCAAATTTTCCACTTCCCTAGCCAAATCTTCCACTTTGTAGGCTTCTCCTTTCTCCATCCATTGAGAAATTGTCCAATTCTGACAATGCTTACAGCGCATAGTGCACCCCATAGTGAAAATTGTTCCAGAAGGCACAAGCTCCGGTTCCTCGCCAACATGCTCAAAAATACTTGAAACCGTTATCTTGGTGCCACATCTGCAGAAACCCAGCTTACCTTCGTTTCTGTTCACTCCACATCTGCGAGTACAAAAATGACAGTTGGAAAGAATCTTTTTGGCAATTTCAATTTTCAAATCAAGATAAGACTTCTCCGGAATCGGCACTTCCTTAAAACTCTCTTTTTCAGCATCAATTTCTCCCTGAAGTTTATAAAATTCCTCCGTAAGTTTCGCATGTTTCCGCCAAAGCTCCTTTAAAGAATCGTCTCCGCCAAAATCAACGCCAAGTTTTTTCGCTATCAAAAATTTCGCCGGCTTCTCATTATGCGCAACAGCAAAATACCTACTCAAACTTTTCCTCGCCATCTCATCACTAAGCACACTCATTGCGTCTGGACGAAGAAGTCTCCACATTTCTCTTCAACAACTATTTTACTCACAGAATTATTAAAACAAGACGCACCAAAACCAAACGCCTATTTGGCTTCAAATAGACGGGCTATTAGTCGTTGCGCACACAAACACTCAGCAACAAAAGACGAAACATTCATAAATAAGTAACGTCAACTTTGTGCATTTGACGGGTGAGGCTAATGTCAAAACCCTTTTACGTAAAATTCGAAGTTCCAAAAGAAATTGCAGATGCAGCCTATGAAGCCCTCCAAATAGCCGCAAAAACAGGCACAGTTAGAAAAGGAACAAACGAAACCACAAAAGCCATAGAGAGAGCCCAAGCAAAGCTTGTCATAATAGCCGAAGATGTTGACCCACCAGAAGTCGTAGCCCATTTGCCACTGCTCTGCGAAGAAAGAAAAATCCCATACATATTTGTTCCAAGCAAAGAAAAAATAGGCAACGCCATAGGCATAGACGTTTCAGCCGCCTCTGCATGCATAGTCAAGGAAGGAGACGCCGCTGGACTAGTTAAAGAAATAGTTACAAGAATTGAAACCCTGAAAAGAGGAGCCAAATGATGAGCAAAGAGGAAAAAGAAGCAGCGGAAGAAATAACACCTGCAGAAGTAATTCAGATAATCGGACGCACAGGTGTAACAGGCGAAATCACCCAAGTACGGGTTCGCATATTAGAAGGAAAAGACAAGGGACGCATCATAACACGAAACGTCAAAGGACCAGTGCGGGTTCAAGACATACTAATGCTTAGAGAAACCGAAAGAGAAGCCAAAAAAATCACCAGATAATCGATTCAAATCTTTAAAAGAGGGTCAAATTTGCCTAAGCCAAGGAAATGTTCATTTTGCGGCAACGAATTCCCAGCCGGCACCGGCATAATGTACGTTAAAAATGACGGTTCAACTTTATGGTTCTGTTCAAGCAAATGCAGAAAAAGTTCCCTAAAATTCGGACGAGACGCACGAAAACTTAAATGGACAACCTATTTCGGCAAAGAAGAGAAAGGAAAAGCCTAACTTTAAAATTATCTCTTATTTCCAACCATTTTTTCCCATAAAGGCTTGTTGCGGATGCAGCCGATATCTGGCGTGTTCACGTTTCCATTGAAGTAGCTGTAGGCTCTTGCTCGGCATCCTCCGCAGATATATTTGTCTGGGCAACTTCCGCAACCAACCCTTTTTCCATCAACAATGTAGTCTTCAAGGTTTTCTCTTATGCGAAGTTTCCATAAAAGCGGATGTTTGTCCCATATTTCTTTGAAACTGTCTTTAAGTATGTTGCCTAAAACTGTGTTTTTGTTTGTGGGGAAGAAGACGCATGGTTTTATGTCTCCGTTGGGCTCTATCGCGCAGTATAAGCGTCCAGCACCGCATCCGCCTAAAAAGTTTGCGACGCTTTCCACGCCCTTCTTCGCCGCGTAGTGGGCTTCAACCATGAATTTTTCGCCGAACTGTTTCGAAAGCTCTCTTGTTACGCTTGCGTATTGGGGGCACGTGCTAAAAAATCTGTCAACTTTCACGTTTGACTTTCCATGCTTTAACTCTTCTTCTTTTGCTTGCAAGTATAATCCAATTATCTCTTTTCCTATTGTTTCTAGCACATGAAGCCTCTCGTCTGGAGAGAGGTCTAATTCAACATAAGTCTTCGCCCTTCCGGTTGGGATATAATTAAAATGCATGAATCTCACGCCTAACTGTTTCGACATTTCTATTAGCTTGTCAAGTTCGGATAAGTTGTCTCTGTGTATGGTTGTTGCAATGCATGTGTCTATGCCCATTTCTACGCAATTTTTGACGCCTTCCATGGCTCTTTCAAATGCGCCCGGTATGCCCCTAAACTCATCATGCACTCCAGGCGTGGCGCCGTCGATGCTTATTTCCGCATAATCAATTCCAGCATCCTTAATCCTTTTCGCATTATCTTTAGTGATGAGTGTCCCGTTAGAGGCTATGCTCACGTAGCCTATGCGTTTTTTGGCGTAGGCTGCAAGTTCAAAGAAATCCTTTCTTGCGAGGGGTTCGCCTCCGCTGAAGGATAGCGCTGGCAAGCCTATTCCCGCAATTTTTGAGAGAATATCCAAGACTTGTTTGGCTTCTTCTGTTGAAAGTTCTGGACGTTTTATGCCGCCAGCATTTTCATAGCAGTGCTTACATCTTAAATTGCATTGGTAAGTGAAGTTCCAAACAATTTCGAAGGGGCCAGCAGGCGTGAAGGGGATACGCACGCCATACTTTTCTATACCCTTCATCATTAAGCCGAAGCCTCTAAGCCAAGCCTCACCATACTCTTGGTTAAAAAACTGGTTTCTCATAAAGTTCTTATCTGCCTTTAAAAGGCGGCTTCCAATTTCATAAAAAGGCTTGGCTATATTATTGCTTATATGTTGGCATGAGGGACAAAGAGTGAGTTGGGCATCTAAAAATTCCTTTAGAGAGTTTAGAAGCAAGTTGCCATCTATTGTGCATTCGTTATCAAAACGACTAATTAAGGATTTAAGAAGAGGGTTTACAGCTACTGAGAAAAATGCGTTTTCGATAGTTTCGATTTGCATAGGAGTTTGCCTCCTTTTTTGTTTAAAACTTCTTAGATAATATTTTTTTGTTTGGGTAGTGAAAAAGAAAGGGGGATGTGAAGGTTTGTGCTGTTAGATTGCACCACTGGGTGCTTTTGTGTATCCTTTTCCTCGCGTGTAAATGAAGGCGGCGAATAATGCTTCGTCTGCTGTGAGCCATCCTGCGCCTGCGTCATGGTCGTTGTTGGGAAACGCCGGGCCATAGTAGGGATCTACTACCCACTTTGTTTCCGATGACAGTGGAATATTAGAGGCGGCCTTTTTGAGCACCCATTCCATGTTGTTCTGAGTGAAGCTTGGATAGTTCTGTGCCACTATTGCGGCTACACCTGCTACGTGTGGTGTCGCCATGCTTGTGCCCCACAGACCGTAGTAGGCTGTTGGAGCCCACAGGTTAACCCATGCTGCACCGTTCCAGGCTGCTTCTGGTTTGTATGGCCCGACAACGTAACATCCAGGTGCACACACGTCTAGGTCCTTCCAACTTTGGCCCAGTTCTGGGTTCGGTCTGCCGCTGAACTCTGCTAGGTATATCTGCCAGTGGTTGTCGTAGTAGTTGTCGGGAACTCCATAATATTGCTCGATTGGGTTGTTATTTGTGTTAAGGTTTTCCGGAACGTCGCTTAAGTACCATCTGTAGGGTGATGGTGGGTTCGATGGCGGATAGCCTACCATTTGCATTGTCCAGCCGCCAGCTGCGCATGAAATTACTTCTGGGTATGCTCCCGGCCAGTCCATTTGAGCCTCTCCTGAATTGCCAGCAGCGAACGTGAAGATTACGCCTTTGCTTATTGCATAGTCTATGGCTTCTCGTATGGCTGGTGTAGGTTCATAAGATCCCCAGCTGTTGGTGCAGATCATTGGGTGGTAGGTTTCGGCAAGTTCCGCCACATAGTATATGGCTGAACAAAGCATCCAGTCGTCTCCCCCTCTGAATAGTACTTTTCCTGCGTGGTAGCCTGGGTAGGTTGGGTCGGGGCAGTCGAGCAGCCATGTGTCAAGCCCAAGTATCGGTATTATTGTTGCCTTAGGCGCAACCCCTCTAACTATGTGCGGGGTCACGCCAATCGTGCTGCGGTAGTATCCAACTATTGTGCTTACCACATGTGTACCGTGGCCTGACCCCTCATATGCTTTTGTGATGAAGCCTCTGTCTGGGTTTTGCGTCCATTCAAAGTCATCTATGCTTGGGTTCCAAGAAACATTGTAGCTCCAACCTCTGCCTAAATCTGTTCTAATGTTTGCTGTTGGCGGGAGAAACTGTTGCCAGTTCTCAACTAGGCCTGTGTCTATTACGGCGATGTAGACTCCTTCACCACCATTTGCAAAGTACTCAGCGTTCACCATGTCTATATCATAACCCAAATATACGCCTGCAGGATCAGGCAAAGGTTCACCAAAGCTTGCTTCCTCCACAAATAGTTCGTGAACAGGCTCTACGGTGTATTTAAGGGCAGGCTTATTCGACGCTTGCACAGACTTCGTACTCATTGGCATACAAGTCAAAGCAAGCATTGCAAGAATTAAAATAGATACTAACATCTTTCTCATTTTTCCTTTTCTCCTTTCAAATTAAGCAAAATATATGTCATATTTGTTCTAATATTAAACTTGTGGAAGTTTGTTCTATCACTTATTACATCTGAAACAAATCAGAATCGCTTGAAAATTCACCATCTTTCACTCACATTGGCTTATCACTTATTTTGATTGGAGTTGGCATAATAAGTTTCCTTTTGCTTTCAGAACACTCCATGAAAGATGGAAGAATTGTAGATTGCTTTTGTATATCATTTTTCGATATATAACCAACATAGAAAAAACTGATTTATTAAGAAATGCGATAGAATTCATTAAAAAGAGGAACACAATATGGTTACAAAAAACAAAAAATCACAGAAAAAAATCAACTTGTTGAACATGTCTGACATCGAAAAAGGTAAAGTTTTACGCGAGCTTAGACAAAACTTGCGGCAAAAAATCATTGAAGCAAAATTGTGGCAATCCTTCATAAATGCAGAAAACATAACCATAAACGGCGAGACTATCCAATGGAAAAACATTGACCTCAAAGGACTTACCCTTAACGAATTTTAAGATACGTCTTAACAACCACAATTTCTTCTTTCCAAAATGAAAGACAGCCATAGGACAAGTTTTGGTAGCGGGGGGTCGACTTTCAGGAGGTCAGACACTTGATCTCCTTTTGAACGACCGATCTCTGGGTTATGAGCCCAGCGGGTTAATCCTGGCTACCCCACCCCGCTACTTTATTGCTGGTTGAAGCCTTTCTTAAATCTTTTTGGGAACTGCCTTTAGTAAAAGATTTTAGTAGCGGAATCCTTTTATGGGCTTTGGCTGATGCTTATGGATAAGCCCTATTTCCGTCAAACATTTAATCCCGTCCTTGAGAGTCCAGTTTTTGTTGAGGGGCTTCCGGGTTTTGGGAATGTTGGAAAGATTGCGGCACATCTTTTGATAAAGTTTTGTGGAGCAAAACCTTTTGCTGAGTTGTATTCGCCTTCTTTTCCAGATTATGTTTCTGTAAATTCTAGGGGGATTTGCCACTTGCCCCGTTATGAGTTTTATGCTGCACCAATGGAGAAAAACGACTTCATAATAATGACTGGGGACACGCAGCCATCCTTTGATGATGTCGTTGCACATTATATGCTGTGTAATGAAATATTGGATTTTGTTGAAAAATATGGTTGCAGCTTCATTGCAACACTCGGCGGAGTTCCAATGACAGGCGAGAAAGCGCAGGTTTATGTGGCTGCAACTTCGCATAGGCTTGCGACAGAGTTTATGGAGAAAGGCGCAGTAATATATGGCAAAGGCAGAATTGTAGGCGCTACAGGCTTATTGTTGGGGCTTGCAAAGGAACGCGGCTTAGAAGGCATATGCCTTTTAGGTGCCACAACAGGTTTTAGGGCTGACCGCGGAGCAGGCTTTTCCGTTTTCAAGTTTCTCATGAAAGCACTTGGCAATGAAGTAAAGGAAGGGTTATAAGAGAAAACCCTAATTTTAAATCGTTACAAGGAAAGTGAATACATGAGCGAAGAAAAAAAGACAATAAAAGAAGCTCGCAAGTTTGATTTAAGCTCAAAGTTTTGGAGAACACTTCTGCTTGTGTTAGCAGCCTTCCTAGTTTTTGCTGGACCAACATATTTTGTTTACGTGCTCAATATAGTTCTTGAAATAAACTATGCCGTTTCAATGGTTTCAGGTTTCGCCCTTTTCATAGTTGGTTTGGTGCTCATATGGTATTTGATTAAGAAAGGAGCTATTTCTTAAAGCCTCAGATACCCCAGGGTGCATCATCTTTTTCAGACGAGTATGTTCTTCATCGGCAAGTGTAAAGTGTTTTTGCTATGTTAAAAATTGTTCGGTTGCTTATGGCAAGTTAGCAAAGCATATAAGATATGCCATAAGATATAATAAGTATGCAAGAAAATGAAAAGAAAAAAATTGAAGAAATCATGAAAAAAAATGAAGAAACAACAAAAAGGACAACAATAATTTTGGAAAAAGAAGAAAGAGAATTCATCGACTCACTAATTAGAGAGGGAAAGGAGCCAGGCATAAAACCCTTAATCTCAAAAATGCTTGACGTTTACAGAAGCATGATGATTTATGACTGGCGGTTTCCAGGCGAATGCTATTGCGGCATAAGCCGAATGGCATTCATAAACGTGGAACTAATCAACATACTCATAAACAACGTTCCAAAAGAAAAATGGCGCCAAATCGGAGTGAAAATGGGTGAAGCCGCAAAAGTTTCTATGGAAGCAACCTTGGGAATACAAACCGCAAACAGCGAGAAATGGCAAGAAGTTTTTAAACGCTTAAGAGTGCAGGGATTCGGCGACTTCTACCTAAGAGACAAGTACATTCTCATAAAAGCACCATTTATTAACGAAGCAGACATTTGGGCTGGTTTTTTGGAAGGCTTACTCAACATAGAAATCGACATAAAAACCTCCACTCCACCCTTTGTTTTCGAAGTCAAGGAAAAAATCCCACAGCAAACAAAATAAACCACGCTAAAACTAAGGTTTACATGAGGCTAAAGCCTAAATTTAATGGAGAGAAATTAATGGCATCACCTTTACATGAGGCAATGCTATACGAAAAATTAGAAAACAAGAAAGTTAAATGTAACTTATGCGGAAGAAGATGCATCATAAATGATGGGGGAACAGGTTTCTGTCTCGTGAGAAAAAATATTGGTGGAACCCTTTTTTCGCTTGTTTATGCTAAGGCTATATCAGCATGCATAGACCCTATAGAAAAGAAACCTCTTTCGCACTTTAATCCAGGAGCCCTAGTCATGTCAATTGCGACTGTTGGCTGCAACTTTCGCTGTCAGTTTTGTGACAACTGGATGATAAGCCAAGAGAAAAAAATAGCTGGCAAAGATTTTCCAGCAGAAGAGGTTGTTAAAGCAGCAAGAGACAACGGTTGTCAAGGAATAAGCTATACCTATACAGAACCCACAGTATTTTTTGAATACGCCTATGACACGGCTAAGTTGGCACATCAAGTGGGGTTTTTCAACACTTTTGTAACAAATGGTTACATGACGCCGGAAGCTGTTAAAACGATAGCGCCATATTTGGACGCTGCCACAGTGGATTTTAAAGGCGGTGGAGACTCAGAATTTTATAAGTCTTTTTCGTCTGTTCCTTCTGTTGAGCCTATTTATGATTCTTTGAAGGAAATGAAAAGGAATGATATTCACGTTGAAATAACAAATCTTGTCGTGCCCAAGATTGGAGATTCCATTGAAAGAATAAAGGAGCTTGCAGCTTGGATAAGGGAAAATCTTGGCAAGGACACGCCTTTTCATCTATTACGCTTTCATCCAGACTATCAGTTGACAACAATTCCGTCAACTTCCATTGAAACTTTAGAGAAGGCTTATGCTGCTGCAAAGGATGAGGGATTAAATTATGTCTATATTGGTAATGCGCCGGGGCACCCTTGGGAAAACACTTATTGTCCAAACTGTAACGAGTTGTTGATTAAGCGTTTCAGTTTTGAGATTACAAGGTGGAATTTGACGAAGGATATGCGCTGTCCAGTTTGCGGACAAGAAATTCCAATTAGGGGCAAATTGCATCCAAGCGGATATGCTTATCCTTATGCTTTGTTTTAATGGTTTATGTGTGTGCGACGGCTGATAGCCCGTCTATTTGGAGCTTAATAGGCGTTTGGTTGTGGGGTGAATGTGTGTTTATTGGTTATTTTGGATAGGGAAAGCGTCGCCTTTTGTTGTTAGGTTCTAATCATACTCTCTGTCTCGCATATCATTGTAGAAAGGTTTAAATATACTGCTTCGTTTGAACCATTCTGCTTTTCCGTGAGGGGAATCTAAGAATTTGCAGAGAATAGGTCGAGTTCTCCACTTAAGTTCAAGCCGAAACCTTATAGTGAAAATTGAAAACACTCCAAGAATTGGCGAAACAGTCGTCGACGAAAATTTAACGACCGTTGGAAAGGTTTTCGACATATTTGGTCCAGTTTCCTCGCCCTACGCAGCAATAAAGCCAACCTTGCCAGAAGCTGGGAAATTGGCGGGTAAGGTGTTGTATGTTTTCCCCTCAAAAGGAGAAAGGAGAAGATAAAAGTGAGCGATGATAGTGAAGGGCATGAGGATTCTGACCCTGCATTAGAAGCGCAGCATGTTGAGCCTTCAAAGGTTCAGCGTTGCCCAGAATGTGGCAGTACAAGGCTTATGCGGGATTATGAATGCGCCGAAATAGTTTGTATGGACTGCGGTTTCGTGGTAGCAGCAAAAATAGCTGATAGGGGACCGGAATGGCGGGCTTTTGATGATGAGCAGAGGGCTAAAAGGACAAGGGTTGGGGCTCCCCTAACTTATACAATACATGATAAGGGCTTATCAACGATGATTGATTGGCATGACCGAGACATTTATGGAAAAAGTTTGTCGCCTGGACAAAAGGCACAGGTTTATAGGCTTAGAAAATGGCAGCGGCGCATAAGAGTTTCTGATGCAACTGAACGCAACCTTGCCTTTGCACTGTCTGAAATAACAAAATTCGCCAATAACTTAAGTCTTCCAAAAAACATTCTTGAAACAGCCTCCGTCATCTATAGAAAAGCTGTGAAAGAAAGACTGATTCGGGGAAGGTCCATTCAAGGCGTAACTGCTGCAGCAATTTATTTGGCTTGTAGGCAGTGCGGATTGGCTAGAACTTTGGAAGAGATAGCGCAAGCGTCCAATGTGAATAAGAAGGAGGTTGGTCGCAGTTACCGTTTCCTCATAAAAGAGCTTGACTATTCTATTCCTCCTCTTAAGCCAAGCCAATACATAACCAAGTTTTCAAATCAGTTAACAATGCAGGGGAAAGTTGAAGAAATTGCCCATAAAATTTTAACTGCGGCAAAAGAGCTTAAACTAACCTCTGGGCGCGGTCCCACGGGCATTGCTGCAGCTGCAAGTTACATAGCTTCTGTGTTGACTGGTGAGCGAAAAACGCAGAGGGAAATAGCTGAAATAGCGCAGGTGACAGAAGTTACTATTCGAAACCGCTACAAGGAACTCGTTGAGAGGTTAATGTTTCAAATAACTATCTAAACCTTCTCTTCCCTTTTTCTGAATTTTACTCAGCTTTGTGCAAGTGTGTCTTTAAAGGAGTTCTTCTTCTTCGCAGCTAGTGCATTCTTCGCTGGAATTTCTCCTCTTCTTTTTCTTCCAATAAAGGAGTTGTAGCCTCTAGGAGTTCTTGGAGAAATTCCTGTGGAATCTTCTCTTTTAATGTTTTTGCTTCTTTTTTCAACTTGTTTACTTCATTTTCTAAATCCTTTGCTTTTTCACTTAACTCCACAATTTCTTTAAGTTGTCCTATTTCCTCCAAAAGTGTGCTTTTCTCCTTTTCTAACGCCCTAATTCTTTCTTCCAACTTAGTTTTCATTTCAGTGGCTTTCATAACTCCCTCACCTTTCTCATTTTACATTTCAAGGGTTTGCAATTAATAATTTATTCTTTGGTTATACTTTTTTGCAAAACACATTTTAACTTTAAATGACAATTATTATAGAGGGTTTATATTTGGTTAAATGTCCAAAATGTGGCTTTGAAGTAGCTGCCCCAATTAAGACTTGGCCTATTCCTTCGAGGAAACCATTAAAGGAGGGCGAAGCTGAACTTGTTATGGGAATATTTGAATGTCCAAGTTGTAAAGCGAGATTTAGGTCTGCCTTAACCGTTGAAACTGGGGTTGAGGAGAGAGTAAGTATTAAAAATATGGTTGAAAGAATTAAGGGTATAAAGGGAGAGCTTATGCAGACTTTAAAGAATCTCCGCGAAAAAATAAAGACTTTGGAAACTGAACGGGCAAATTTGATGATTGAAATTGAAAAATTGAAGAAAGTTGCTGAGTCGAGGGTTAATGCCCTTGAAAGCGAAGTAAGCATGCTTCGGGAAGAAGTGAAATCTCTAAGAGACCTTCTTGGGTATTCGGAGGAAACCGAAAAATAACGCTGACGTTCAGTTAAAGGGCTTTTTAAAATTAGGCTTTCAAATACTTTTTATAATATTCTTGAGCTTTGGCTACGGCTTTCTCTGGGTTTTTCAATATTGAATATTTTGTGTTTGGCGAAATCTTTTCGCATTCGCTGAAATATTCTACAACTTTTTTTACGTTTCCTTCATAAATGGCTAAGCCGCCTGCAATTTCATACCATGTTTTGGCTCTGATGAAATCCTTTTCTTTCTCAAATTTTTTGGCATTTTCAGCAGCTTCCTTCATTGAGGTTGTTATTTTTCTGGGGTCAAGGAACATCGTGTTATGTAGTGCTTCGTATGTTTCTTTGTCGTCTCCGCAGATTTGTTCAAGTTCAGTTGTTGTTTTTGCAGTTTCGGTATCCGTTTTCTTTTCTTCTTTTTTCTTTCTAAATCTGTCAAGTATACCCAATATTGTTCCTCCTCTATTTTCGACATTTTCGTGTTTTATCTATTTTGAGACATTAGTATGAGTAACAGTTAATTTTAAAGGTTTGTTGCCTATAAAGTATTTTATGCCATACAAGTTCACCTTTGACCTTTCGAGGGTTCCTCGCTTCTTTTTTACGGAAGTTGCTAGAGTTGGATTTGAGAAGGGTGTTCATAAAAAGGTTAGCAAAACAATGCAGGATATGATTAAAAAGTTTAGAATTCAGGAGATAACGGGTCTCAACTTGTCTGATGCTGTTTTTCTTCTCCAAGACCTTATAGACATGCAGGCTAGAAACCTTTTAGAGAGGGAAAGGTTTGAGCAAGCGAGAAAAAGGGCTCTTTTTCTGCCGCATTGTTCTAGGAAGTATATGGATAATCGTTGTAAGGCAAATTTTGACCCTACCATTCCATCTTACAGTTGTGCGCATTGCTCCCCAGACTGCCTAATTAATAAGGCGGTGCTTCTGGCTGAGAAAAAAGGTTATGACGTTTACATATTGCCTGGTGGTTCTTGTGTTCAGAAAATTTTAAAAAGTAGGCATTATGATGGTGTCGTTGGAGTTGCTTGTGGCGAAGAAATAAGGTTAAGCGGAGAAACATTGAGCGATTTAAAGGTTGCTGGTCAAGCGGTTCCTCTAATAAAGAATGGCTGTGCAAACACCATTTTTAACCTTGAAACTTTGTCAAACATTCTTTGATAGCATATGAAGAGAATGCCCGTTTCCTTCAAAAAAGGAAGGGGGTCGGAAGGAGATACCAGTGTGATTTTACTTTGTCTTCTTTGTCTTTTTAGTTGTCTTCTTGGTCTTACAAGCCACTGCTTACACCTCAAAACTGCATTTATAAGTATGGATTTTTCGGTATATGTAACTTTCGCATTCAATGGCAAGATAACTTTAATGGATAAATTAAGGTTTATAAGAAAATTACTTTACAAGTTCTCTTTTCTTCCAGCGCAAGTTTTTGCTTCGGCATTTTCTGCATTTAACTGCAGTTGCAGCATTTCTGGCGCCGCATTCTCTGCATATTTTCATGTATAATCTGTGTTTTTGTGCGAGAGTTTTTTTAAGTGGGTCCATTATTGGCATTTTGTTAGCCTCTGTTTGGATGGCTAAGACTGAGATACTATACTGGAAAATATACTTTTTGCATTTTACAAGCTGTTTTACAGCCTTTTCAAACTGTGAATTTCCGTTAACAACTCGGCTGCGTCGCTTGGTTTTTCAGCAACTTTCACTTTGGCTTTCTTGAAGGCTTCTATTTTGCTTTCTGCAGTTCCAGCTTTTCCCATAACTATTGCTCCGGCGTGTCCCATGCGTTTTCCAGGTGGGGCGGAACGTCCAGCTATGAAGGCTACGACTGGTTTTGGATACTTTTCTTTTTGTATGTATTCTGCAGCGAGTTCTTCGAGGTTGCCGCCTATTTCCCCTATCAAAACAACGGCGTCTGTTTGCGGGTCTTCATTGAACATTTTTAGTGCGTCTATGAAGTTTAAACCTGTTATTGGGTCTCCTCCCAAGCCGAGGCATGTGGATTGTCCAAAGCCTTTTCTTGTTAGGCTTGCTGCGATTTCATATGTCAGGGTTCCGCTTCTTGAAACCATTCCTATGTTGCCTTTTTTGAAAATGTGGGCTGGCATTATTCCAAGTTTGCTTTCTTCGGGCGTGATTATTCCAGGCGTGTTGGGTCCAATTATTGTTGCTTTTAGCTGCTTTGCCGTTGCCATCAGGTTTATTGCGTCTTTTATTGGGATATGCTCCGTTATTATTACAATGGTTTTTATTCCATTTTCTAATGATTCTAAAGCGGCGTCTGCCGCAAATGGGGCTGGAACAAAAATTATTGAGGCGTTTGCTGAATGTTTTTCTTTGGCTTCTTCCACAGTGTCATAAACCGGAATGTCATGGACTTGGGTTCCGCCTTTTCCTGGGGTTACTCCCGCCACTATTTTTGTTCCGTATTCTAGCATGAGTTTTGTGTGGAAGCTTCCTTGGGTTCCAGTTATGCCTTGAACTATGGCTTTTGTGTTTTTTCCGATTATTATTCCCAAATTATTCTCCTCCATGTCTTGAGATTTCGACAACTTTCTGCGCTGCTTCTTCCATGCTTTCTAAAACGTGGATTCCAGCTTCTTTCAGTATCCTTTTTCCTTCTTCTTCGTTTGTGCCCACAAGCCTAATAACCATGGGTTTTGTTACGCCAACTTTTGTTTTTGCTTCTAGGATTCCCTTTGCAACTTCGTCGCATCTTGTTATTCCGCCTAAAATGTTTATGAATAATGCCTTAACATTTTTGTCTGAAAGCACTATTTTTAGGGCTGTGGCTATTTTCTCTGCTGGTGCTCCTCCGCCTACGTCTAAGAAGTTGGCTGGTTTTCCGCCGTAATATTGGATTGTGTCTAAGGTTGCCATTACCAAGCCTGCGCCGTTGCCTATGACGCCTATATTTCCGTTCAGTTTTACGTAGGCTAAATCGTTTTTTATGGCTTCTATTTCTTCTGGCGTGAGTTCGCTTTCGCCTTCTAACAGTCTCTTTTTGTATTCTTGGTGGCGGAATAAGGCATTATCGTCAATTATTATGCGGGCGTCTGCTGCCACAAATTTTCCATCACCAGTCTCCACGAGCGGGTTCATTTCGATTAATTCTGCATCATAATCCATGCCAATCTTATACAATGTTTCAAAGATTCTTGCAATTTCTGAAAGTTGACCGCCAGCATATCCCATTTTTCTTGCTATTTGTCTGGCGTGAAAAGAATGAAAGCCTTGTTGCGGATTTATGGGGAATTTTATGACTTTTTCTGGAGATTGTTGAGCTACTTCTTCTATTTCCATTCCGCCGACAGAAGAGGCTATTGCAACATAGCTTTGGTTAAATCTGTCTGTTGTTATGCCAAAATAAAGTTCCCTTTTTATCTTTATTTGCTCTTCAATCCACACGCTTTTTACTGGTATACCCTTTATCTGCATGTTAAGCAATTTCTCAGCAGCCTTCTCAACCCCTTCAATGGAGTCTGTGAAAAGGATTCCGCCGGCTTTTCCCCTTCCAGCAACCAGCACTTGTGCCTTAACTGCGAATGGTGGTTTTATTTGGCTTGCCACTTCTCTGGCTTGGCTTGGGCTTGTGGCTAATCCTCCTTTTGGTGTTGGTATTCCGTATTTGGCGAGGATGTTTTTTGCTTCATATTCAAATAGTTTCATTTTGGCTTTTCCCTCACTTTATTGCTTCTATTGTGACGTAGGATTTTGTGTCTTGTATACCATCAATAGCAGACAGCTTTTTTAAAACTTCGTCGAGTTTTCCTCTGTCAACTATTAATAAAGCGTCAACATCGCCTGCAATTCTGAAGGCTCTTTGGAGTGTGAGTTCTTTAACTTTCTCGTAAGCGTACATTCGCTTGTGGGGTGAAACCTTAAGTAAAACAAACGCTGGATTTGACGATATTCCAAGCGCATCTAACCCTTTTTCGGTTACATCTATGAAGCCTCTTCCAGTGCGTATATAGTTCAAGTCTCGGAGTTTTCGAAGGTGAATGTTTAAGGCTTGTCTGCTTATTCCAAGCTGTTTTGCCAACTCATCCTGTTTTACATGTAGAGTGTATGTGTTTGTGGATTTTCCTCTCTCGTAAAGCATCCGCAACAGTTGAACGGAACGCCTCGTAAGCGCTTCCAAAGATAATTCCTTCATTTTTAGTATTTTGTTAAGTTGAAGCTTTACAATAGTACCGCTTATTTAAAAGTTTAGCAAAAAGAAAGTGCAAAATTACATTATTTTTTGGGTTTTTATTTTATTGAATAGAAGTAAAAACCGTAACATATTTATTTATCGATAAAAAAGGTTATGAAGCCATAGAAAATGTGAAAAATAGGAGTGAGGCGGTCCAAAATGTCAGAAAGCAACTCAGTGCTGATCGGGAGAAAGCCAGTAATGAACTATGTACTGGCTTGCATAACCCTCTTTCACGGCGGAGCAAAAGAAGTGAATATTAAAGCAAGGGGAAGAGCCATAAGCCGAGCAGTTGACGTCGTTGAAGTTGTCAGACGCCGATTTCTACCCGACGTGAAAATCAAGAAAGTTGGTGTGGGAACAGAGCAGGTGGCACCCAGAGAAGAGGGTGGCACGCCCACAAACGTCAGCACCATCGAGATAACGCTGGAACGCTAAAGCAGTAGTTCGCGCAAAATTTGCAATGCTCCGCCGCCCCTCCTTTATTTGTGGAGGGCGCATTTCTAGGTGAAAACAGAATTATGCAGTTTCTGTTTAAAGAGCGGGATACTGTGCCAAAAGTGTTTAGCTAAAGTTAAGTCTGGCGAAATAACAGAATTAGATTTGAAAATTGCCCGTTTGTTGTTGGCTTTAGAGGAAAAGTATCCTTCCCTTCAGAATGTTTATTTTCATAAGGCTGTTGATGCCGACAAAACTTTGGCAGTAATCGTTGGACCAGGCGATGTTCCCCGTCTTTTAGGTTATGGCGGCAAAATAATAAAGGCATTGGGCGAAGAAGTTGGCAGAAGTATTCGTGTTTTGGAGTATGGGGTTGATGATAGGAAATTTTTGGAGGATTTGTTTGCGCCTCTGAGCATAGTGACTATTAACACTATTTGGCTGCCTGATGGAACCACTGAAACCAGGGTAATCCTAAAAAAGAGGCGTGGTTCGCAGCCGCCTTTTGATGTAAAAGCTTTAAAGGAGATTGCTCGTAAAGTTCGCAACATAACTTTG
This sequence comes from Bathyarchaeia archaeon, assembly GCA_049969855.1. Classification (GTDB taxonomy): domain Archaea; phylum Thermoproteota; class Bathyarchaeia; order Bathyarchaeales; family Bathycorpusculaceae; genus JASEJA01. The sequence continues at coordinate 48,667 of JBMFOB010000002.1, forward strand.
CGAGTTGAATTTGCAGATTAGAGGTTTGGCGATAAGCTATGAAGTTGGATTCCATTGGTGATTGGCGTAGGACGCATTATTCGGTTGATGTTAAACCTGAAATGGATGGTTTAGAAGTTACGCTTTTCGGTTGGGTTCAAGAGATTAGGGATTTGGGTGGAATCCGCTTTATAATATTGCAGGATAGAGAAGGCACAATTCAAGTTACTATTCCACGGAAAAAGGTTACGAGCGAAGTTTTATCGAAATCTGATGTTTTGCAGAAAAGGTATAGCATAGGCGTGAAGGGAACTGTGAAGAAAACTGAAGTAACCCCAAGAGGAGTCGAAGTTATACCGAAGGAGATTAAAATTTTCGGCACAGCTGCTCCTCAATTACCCATCGACATTACTGGAAAGACGCCTGCAAGTTTGGAAACGCGGTTGGATGCCAGAGCCTTAGACCTTTGTCAAGACAAAAATTTGGCAGTTTTCAAAATTCAACACACAGCGGTAGAAGCCATTCGAAATTTCCTATTTGAGAGAGGCTTCATAGAAGTGCATACGCCACGGATTATTGCCTCCGCAACTGAAGGCGGCGCAGCCCTTTTCCCAGTTGATTATTTTGGCAGAAAGACTTTTCTCGCCCAAAGTCCGCAATTGTATAAAGAACAACTTGTCATGAGTCTTGAAAAAGTTTTTGAAGTGGGTCCATTTTTTAGGGCTGAAGAATCTCATACAAGATTTCACACCAGCGAGTTCGTTTCAATTGATATCGAGCAAGCTTTTGCGAATGCTGAAGATGTAATGCAACTGCTTGAAAAGTTGATACAGCATGTTTGCAAAGTTGTAAATGAAAAATGCAGGAAAGAGTTGGCTTTGCTTAAGCATAAAATTGAGGTTCCAACGGTTCCGTTTAAACGTTTGACTTACGATGAGGTTCTCCAAGAGTTAAAAAGTGAAGGAGTAAACATTCCATGGGGAGAAGACATTCCAACTCCAGCCCTAAGAACTCTCGGCAAAATTCACCCATACTTTTACTTCATAATTGACTGGCCCACCCACTCCAAAGCCTTCTACATAAAGCCCCGTGATGATAATCCGGAAATTTGCGAAGGCTTTGATTTGATGTGGCGTTGGCTTGAGCTTGTTTCTGGTGGCACAAGGATTGCAATAAAAGAGCTGTTAATAAAGCGTTTACAAGAGAAGGGGTTAAACCCAGAAGCGTTCAAGTTTCATTTGCAGGCTTTTGATTATGGTATGCCTCCGCATGCTGGTTGGGCTATTGGCTTGGAACGTTTAACTATGATGTTGACTGGTAAAAGGAACATTAGAGAAGTGACGCTTTATCCGAGGGACAAGTTTAGAGTAACCCCATAAAATTCTCCATACTTTTGGAGCTTTTCTTTTCCAATAGAACCCTACCCTCTCTAGGATTTTTCTGGTTTTATCTTATAGAAGCATCCTACAGAATGGATAAAGAGGTGTCTGCGAATTATCTATAGTGGAGGAAGGAAAGCGTGAAGAAAAAATATTCCTTGTTGTCTCTTGCCATAGTTGCCTTGTTTCTCACCATTAGCCTTTCAACAATACGTTCAGAAGAAACGCAGTGGCTTTGTTTTGCATGCGAAGACGGCGGCGTTGTTGACAAAGTACCATGTGAAGCTTTCACAGTGAAAATAGCTTTCAAAAACACTGGCAAATGTGAAGGCACATGGTCTATTAACATAGCCTTTGAAGGCGAAGCTTGGACTTGGAGTGGGACACCGCAAACATTAACTCTTAAACCGTGTAAAACAAAAACTTTGACATGGAATGGAACTGTTCCATGTGACGCTCCAATAAATTCCGTAGCACGCTTAATAGTTTATTACAATGATTCTTTTGTGGCGCTGAACTGGTGGGTTCACATAATTTCTGGAGCGGAACTGGCAATAACCTCAAGCACTGTGGAATAAAGCAGCAGCAATGCAACAATCGCTTCGCATCGGTTCTGTAAAATTTAACATATTTTTTAGTTAAAAATGTCATAAAAACTGATAAACACCAACTTCTCTATTCGCAACAAGAGGAGAAAAACCAAAATGGGCTGCGGAGTATTTGGAGCAATAAACTTCGAAGAACAGCCCATATTCCCATACATATACTGGGGCATGAGAGCCCAAAACCACAGGGGACACCAATCTCACGGATTCCTAACATTTGATAATGGAAAGTTCCACGTTCACAGAAGCCTAGACCTCATACCAAAAATAAAAACAAGCGCCATCCAAGAATGGTTTGGGCGTTTACCAGGGCGTGTGGGCATAGCAAATGTTAGATACACAACTTCTGGAAAATGCGACGAAAAATCGTTAATAAAGGGTACTCAACCTGTAACAGTCTCAAAAAACGGATTGGAATTGGCTGTTTCCTTTAATGGTAACGTTGTCAATGTATTCCAAGTTAAAGAGGAAATAAGCAAATATTTCCCGAAATTTTCCTATGAATGTGACGCCGACCTCATCTCCCACAAACTCCTTATAGAATTATTAAAGAAAAAAGACATTGCATCAGCAGCAAAAACATGCATGAAAGAAATTGAAGGTGCCTTTTCAGTGGCTGGCATAACAAAAAACGGCGAATTTTTCGCCTTCAAAGACCCAAATGGAATAAGACCATTGTGCGCTGGACACAGCGAAGACAAAACAACATACGCCTTCTCCTCAGAAACCGTGGGTTTAGACATAAACGGCTTCAAAAAAGCCTTTGAAATTGAGCCAGGCGAACTCGTAACCATTTCAAAGGATGGATTTCAAAGAGAGAAATTAGTGAATGGAGGCTGCAAGGCTTTCTGCGCCTTTGAATTTGCATATTTCGCCAGACCAGACTCATGTTTTGACGACAGATATGTTTATGAAGTCAGAGAGGAGTTCGGAAGAAATCTTGTTAGAGAAAACCCAGAGATAGCCAAAAACGCAGACATAGTCATCTCCATTCCAGAAACAGGCGACGACGCAGCCTTTGGAGTTCATGAAGAATCTGGCTTAAAATGGGAAAGGGCTTCACGAAGGCATCGTTTCGTAACTGAGAGAGCCTTCATTTTGCTGAATAGGGAGCGTTATGCAACCATAGACCGCAAAATTAACATTATAGCCTCAAAAGTTAATGGAAAACGTGTCATAGTCACAGAAGACAGCATCGTGCGCGGCGACACAACAAAAATTGTTATAGAGAAACTCCGCAGAATGGGAGCAAAAAAGGTTTACCTTTTCGTAACTTTTCCACGCATAATTGGACCATGCTTCTATGGAATAGACATGGCAACATACGGTCAACTAATAGGCTCTAAACATACGGCTGAAGAAATAGCAAAAATAATAGGTGCAGACGCAGTCTGCTACCAGTCCATAGATGGTTTCGTAAAAGCCACGGGATTCCGCCGTGACCAACTTTGTTTAGCATGCGTAACTGGCAAATATCCAACACCACTGGCACAAAAAATAGCAGATGAGATGAAAAAGAAATTCCTTGAAGGCTACGAGGAAAAGGGAAGGCTTTACGAGATAGCTGAAGCCGTCCAAAAAGCCTAGCGCCAAAAATAAAATAGGCTTCAAACTTACTTCCATAACTAAAGGGACGCATGACATGGAGAAAGTTGGCATACTCGTGGTTTCTTATGGCGCAAGAGAAGTAGCCATGATAGACGCTTTTACACGCAGCACAAAATATGATGTGAAAGTTTATGTTGTTGATAAACAACGCAACCCCTTCAACGTCAAAAAAGCAGCAGAGCACGTTGTCGTGCCAGACTTAAATGTTGATGAAATATGCAAGTTTGCAGAAAACAATAAGGATGAGATCGCCTTTGGCATAGTTGGACCAGAAAAACCAATAATTGAAGGCGTCCGCGACCTATTGGAAAAGCGGACTGGCATACCCATCATTTGTCCAAAAAAGGAATATGCCATAGAAGCAAGCAAAGTGCAGCAGCGCTTATTATTCCAAAAAATAGTGCCAGAAGTGAATCCACGCTTCAAAATTTTCAACCCAAAAGATTACAAAAGCCAAGAAGATGCGAAGAAGGCTGTTTACAAATGGCTGGATGAGCTTGGGGATATGGCTGTTGTTAAACCAGACCAGCCAGCAGCAGGAAAAGGCGTTGGCGTTTGGGGAGACCATTTTACAACCCGCGAGGAATTGTTTGAGCATTTTATGGCAAATTTCCAGCATGGCTCAGTAATAATTGAAGAAAAAATCGATGGCGAAGAATCGAGTTTTCAAGCCTTCTGTGATGGCAAACACTTGGTGCCCTTACCAGAAACGAGGGATTATAAGCGAGCCTTTGACGGTGACAAGGGTCCGAACACTGGTGGAATGGGTTCTTATAAGAATGTTGGCGATGTTTTGCCCTTTATGACTGATGCTGATAGGGCTAGGGAAGTTGAGATTGTTAAGCGAATCTTTGAAAAGTGGGAGGTTAAAGATAAAAGCGGCTTAAGGGGTATCCCGTTCTATGTGGCTTTCATGCACACAAGCGAAGAACCAAAAATCCTTGAGAACAACAGCAGACCCGGAGACCCAGAAATAATCAACATATTGCCAATTTTAAAGGATGATTTTGTGGACATTTGCTTCAAAATTTTGGAAGGAAACCTAACAAAAATCGAATTAGAAAAAACTGCAACAGTCGTAACCTACAAGGTTCCACCAAACTACGGCGGATACATTGATGCTTTTCCACAACTTGTGGACAAGAACGAAATTGGCACACCAGTCAACCTAACAGAAGCTTACGAACTAACAAAAAAGTATGGTGAAAAAATCAGCATCTACCCAGCATCCATGGAACTCCGCAACAACGAAACCTACGCTCTCAAATCTAGAGCTGTTGGCGTTGTGGGCATAGGCGAAAACATAGAGGCTGCTAGAAGAGTTTCTTGGGAAGGCATAAAAGCCATTAAAGGCGGAGCATTGTGGCATAGGAAAGACATAGCCTCAAAAAGGCATATAACAAAAAGCATTAAGCATATGAAGCGTTTGAGGCTTAAAAAGTGAAAAGAGTTTTCATATCAGACTGTGAAGGACCAATCTCAAAAAATGATAATGCCTTTGAAATAACATCCCATTACGTTCCACACGGCGACAAACTTTTCACGGTAATAAGTAAATATGACGATGTTTTGGCAGAAGTCCTAAAAAGACCAAATTATAAGGCTGGAGACACTTTAAAACTTATACTGCCTTTCTTGAAGGCTTATGATGTTACAGACGCCAAAATGCGGGAATTTTCTGCCAAAAGCCTACTTTTAATTGCTAATGTTAAGGATATGCTGTCACATGTGAGAAATGCAGCCCACGCTTTTATCGTTAGCACAAGCTATCAGCATTACATAGAGGCTTTATGTCAAGCCTTGAATTTTCCATACGAGAACACCTACTGCACAAGGCTATGCCTTGACAAATACCCCATAACCGAGAAAGAAAGAAGTGAACTGAAAGAATTGGCGAGAGAAATTGCAGAAATGCCCCTAATTAAAATCCCACCAAACGCAAAAACCATGAGCGACTTTTCCAAAAAAGACCAAGAGTTAATTGATCGGCTGGACGAAATTTTCTGGAATACCATAACAAAAATGGACATTGGCAAAATTTTCTCCGAAGTTAATCCAGTTGGAGGAAGCGAGAAAGCCGAAGCCGTGAAAGATGCAGCTAAAAAGGTTGGTGTTGAGCTAAGCGATGTGATGTATGTGGGCGACAGCATAACAGATGTAGAAGCATTTAGGCTTGTGAAACAAAATGGCGGCTTAGCCGTCTCCTTCAATGGTAACGAGTATGCCGTAAGAAATGCTGAAATTGCCATACTATCCGAAAATAGCATAGCCACTGCGATAATTGCAGAATTATTTAGCAAATTTGGGAAACAAGAAACCCTAAAGATTGTTGAAAATTGGAGTCATGAAACACTAAAGAAAAGCTCCATAAACCAGACATTACTTAACAACCTTTCCGGTTTGTATCCTAAAAAATTGCCCAAAGTTAAAATAATAACAAAAGAGAATATGAAGACTCTGGCAAAAGAAAGTAGCAAATTCAGAAAAAGGGTTAGAGGCGAAGCCATAGGAAGGCTGGGATAAAATGGTAAAGAAGGCTGAAGTTGAAGACGCTTATGCAGAGGCCTTTGAAGGAATATTCACCAGAATAATAGTTACCGCTGATGGTGAAGAAACACTACGAAAAGCAGCAGAAGACGCAACAGCAACACCATCCATAGTCATTGGCAGAGTTGAAGGAGGAATAGAAAAATGGCTAAGCAAAAAAGAAACCCCAGACAAACGCCAAGGCGCTTTGCTCCAGTTTTGGGGTGGAATAGACCCAAAAAAGCCCTTTTCAGACTCTGTTAAAAAATTTGAGGTTGAGCTTTCCTACAGAATCCGCCAAGACATTCTCGTTAAACCTTTTACGGCAGTTTTTGACGCAACGCAAAAGGCTGAAGGGAAAATTGACATGATGGAGCGTGTAGGACATTGCGGAGATGGTTATGAGTGGGTTGAAAAACGTTTTGGACGCGAAGTTATTGTCGTTCCCATAATGGTTCCGGACTTCATTATCGAACGCTATTTAGGCTATGCCCATGGAGTTATGGGTGCGAATTTTTGGGTTATGTGCAAAACAAAAGAAGCCTTGAAAAAGGCTGGAGAAAAAGCCTTAGAAGCAATTCACAAAATTGATGGTGTAATAACGCCTTTTGATGTTTGTTCTGCGGGTTCTAAGCCTGAAACAAGTTTTCCATGGATTGGACCGACAACAAACCATCCATACTGTCCGTCCCTAAAAAAGAAGTTAGGCAAAGAATCTAAAGTTCCCGAAGGCGTCAACTACATTCCAGAAATCGTAATCAATGGGGTTTCACTGGAAGCTGTGAAAAAGGCTATGCGGGCTGGCATAGACGCAGCATTAGGCGTTGAGGGTGTTGTGAAGGTTTCTGCTGGAAATTATGGTGGAAAACTTGGCAATTATAAGATTTATTTGCGTGAGCTGTTTTCATGAACACTTTTGACGTTATAGGATTCGGCGCCTTAAACGTCGACAAACTTTTCAAAGTGAATAAAATAGCTGGGGCTGAAGAAGAAGGCTTCATTATGAACTGTGAAGAATGGTGTGGGGGCTCAGCGGCAAACACTATCGTCGGCTTGGCAAAGCTAGGTTGCAAAGTTGGTTTTATAGGAAAAATAGCCAAGGATAGGGAAGGAAAAATGCTCATTGAAGATTTTCGTAAGGAAGGCGTTGACACAAACGGCATAGTCTACGCAAAAGGTGGCAGAAGCGGAACAGTCATGGGTTTCGTGGATGAAAAGGGCGAAAGAGCCTTATATGTGGACCCAGGCGTGAACGATACGATAGAGTTTAACGAAATAAGCAAGGATTACGCTTTTAGCACGCAATTTTTGCATTTAAGCTCCTTTGTTGGAGAAAAGTCCTTCCAAACCCAAAAAAGGCTTGTTGAAATATTGCCCGAAAATGTTAAGGTAAGCCTTGACCCTGGAGAATTATACGCCAGAAAAGGACTAGCCGCGTTAGAGCCCATGATAAAGCGCACTTTTGTTTTGATGCCAAATCAAAGAGAACTCCAACTTCTAACCAAAGCGAAAGATTACAAAAAAGGCGCTGAGGTTCTGCTTGAAAATGGCGTTAAAATAGTTGCTGTAAAACTTGGCAATAAAGGCTGTTATGTTACGGATGGAAAGGAAAACCACCAGATAAACCGCTTTAACGTAAAAGTTGTTGACACCACGGGTGCTGGTGATGCCTTCTGTGCAGGCTTCCTATACGGCTTAATTAATGGTAAAAGTTTGTACGAATGCGGAAGGCTGGGTAATTTTGTAGCTTCAAGGTGCATAATGAAAATGGGTGCCAGAACAGGACTTCCACACATTGAAGATTTAAAGCTTCTTCGTTAAGTATTCAATTAAACTTTCAAAGATTAGTTTTCCATCGCCATATTGGGGCATTTGCTTTTGTCTTGTCCAGTCTGGCTGTTGCCACCAATAAAATGCTCTTTCTGGATGCGGCATCAAACCAAAAATTGTCCCTTCTGGATTGCATATTCCAGCTATGTCATGGAAAGAGCCATTTGGGTTTGTTGGAAAACATCCATTAGCATATTCGCCACTTTTATCACAATAGCGGAAGACTAGTTGGTCATTGTCGTAAAGTCTTTCCAGAAACGGTTTTTCCTTTTCCTTTGCAAACATGAATCTGCCTTCTGAATGGGCAACGGGAATCCGCAAAACTTTTCCCTGAGGAATCTTCCAAGTAAATGCACATTTTCCCTTGTTTTCATGCCTAATGTAAATCCATCGACAATTATATCCAGGCGGAAAATTAGGCGCCAAAACCGCTTCAGGATAGGGACTTATTCCATCAAATCCCGGAAGAAAACCAGCCTCAACAAGCACTTGAAAGCCATTACAAATGCCAAGGATTAAGCGATTTTCATTAACGAAAACTTTAAGCTCCTTGCCCAACTTTGCCATAATCCACTTCGCCCATATGGCGCCAGCCCGCACATAATCCCCATAAGAGAAGCCTCCTGGAAAAACCAGAACATGATATTCCAAAAGGTTTCCGCGCTTAACCAATTCACTTGCATGCAAAATTTCAGTTTGAACACTCAACTCCTCAAAAGCCCGTTTTGTTTCTGCGTCGCAGTTTGTTCCGCCAACCCTTAAAACGCAGACTTTAATCTCTTCCCGTTTCATGCTTAAACCCCGCTGCTTAGGGTTCTTTTCCAACTTGCCAACAAATCCTTCAACGAAGCATCCACAACAACTTCATCGGCTAATCCGTAAACGCATAACCTTGGAGCCTTTGCGACTTTACCTATTTCAGCATACGCAACACCTTTAAACAGTGCCTCAAACTCTTTTTTCGCCTTTTGTGAAACTTCCACCAAAAAGCGACTGTTAGACTCCGAAAACAAAACGAAATCATTACGATTCACATTTTCTCTTGGAACCTTTCGCAATTGCAATTCCATTCCATATCCGCCAGCAAAAGCCATCTCCGCAGCCGCCACGCCTAAACCGCCTTCAGATAAATCGTGGCAAGCCTTAACCAATCCTAAATCAACAGCCTTAGTAATTGCCCTAAAAGTTTTCATGGCTTGTTTTGCCCGCACTTTCGGCACAGAGTTTCCAACAAAACCCTTAAGCCTATAATATTCTGAACCGCCCAGCTCGTTATAGGTTTGTCCAACAATGTAGATTAAGTCGTCAACATCTTTAACATCTATGGACACAACCAAACGAACATCTGGAACTATGCCCAAAGCAGTAATTAAAAGCGTAGGCGTAACCGTTCCAAGCGGAGATTCATTGTAAAGGCTGTCCTTTCCAGAAATAAATGGTGTTTTAAAGGCTGTTGCAAAATCATAACATGCTTCACAAGCCCTAACAAGACTGCCAAGGATTTCGGGCTTTTCCGGGTTGCCCCAAGTGAAATTATCAAGTAAGGCTATTCTTCTTCCGCCAACAGCCACATTATTTCTTATAGCTTCATCTATTGCTGAGGCAGCCATCCAATAAACATCAATTTTTCCGTAATTTGGATTCATCCCACATGAAATGGCTAAGCCTTTCCACGAATCCATCAATGGTTTAAGCACAGCCGCATCATTAGGTCCAGCAAACTCACCATGCAACGGCTTGAGCAAAGTGTTCCCTTTAACCTCATGGTCGTAAGTGCGTATCACACTTTCTTTGCTTGCAATATTGGGCGAAGATAAAAGTTGCATAAACGTTTCAGTTAAGTTTTCTGGTTCTTGAAAGGATGGCTCCTCAAAAATTTTCGGCTTATAATGGGCGGTTCTTATAACTTTGGGCGGTTCAAAGAGAAATGGAATCTCTATTTCCGCAACCTTTTCGCTTTGAAAATAAACCCTTAAAACCTTATCCTCTGTATATTTTCCAATAGCATTAGCCTCCACATCCTCACTCCTGAAAACTTCTAAGACTTCTTCCAAATTTTCAGGAGAAACAGCCAAAAGCATCCGCTCTTGCGATTCAGAAACATAAATTTCCCAAGGCGCCAAACCAGAATACTTCAAAGGAACCTTATCCAACTCAACAACAGCGCCACAACCAAAACGCTTTGCTGTTTCGCCAATAGCAGATGATAAGCCGCCTCCGCCTAAGTCCGTTATTGCCGATGCAATCTCCAAATCTCGAATCTTAATTATCGCCCTCTTCAGCTTCTCCTCCTCAATCGGATTTGCAATTTGAACCGCTGGTCTCGAAACCTCTTCTGACTTTTCAGTCAACACAGCAGATGCAAAAGTTACGCCGTGAATGCCATCCCGACCGGTTCTTCCTCCAGCCAAAACTATAATATCATCTGGTTTGGCGTTTCTCCTAAACTTTTTCAATGGAAGCAATCCGACGCATCCACAGTAGACAACCACATTCCCAACATAGCTTTCATCAAAGTATATGGCTCCATTAACCGTTGGAATGCCCATGTTATTGCCATAACTCCCTATACCCGCAACCACCCCCATGTAAACATATTTCGGATGCTTAACCCCAGACGGAAGCTTTTCAAATTCAAAATTTAATGGACCAAAACCCAAAACATCCATGCACGCTATCGGGTCAGCCCAAACCCCCAAAACATCACGAATCACCCCACCAACCCCAGTGGCTGCACCACCAAAAGGCTCCACAGCAGAAGGATGGTTATGAGTTTCAACTTTAACTGCAACTCCATAACCCTTATCAAAACGGATTATGCCAGCATTATCCTCAAAAATTGAAAAACACCATCTTGGCTTAACCTCATTGGTTGCCTTTGCAATATACGTTCTAAAAAGGCTATCAATATCTTTCCCATCAAACTTTACCTTACCCTTAAAGGTTTTGTGAAAACAATGCTCAGACCACGTTTGTCCAATTGTTTGAAGTTCCACATCTGTTGGATTTCGCCCTTTCCGCCTAAAATATTCTTTAATACTCTTCATTTCCTGCAAATTTAATCCTATGCCAAGTTCAAGGCTTAATTCTAAAAGTTGTTGTTCAGAAGCTTCAAGAATGTTAACTTCAAAAAGTGGAAAAGGAGTTTTTCTGCGAATGTAAAGGCTTTCAGTCATCTTTCTTCCTCAACCGTAATCACATAATCATCCTTTGTTGGATTTGCCAAAAGTCTCCTACACATTTCATCCGCCTTCACATTGGCTTCTTCCTTGGATTCTGCTTCAAGAACTACGCTGTAAACTTTACTAACATTCGCAGCATCAACTCCATAGCCAAGCTCTCTAAGTAAACGCGCTGTGGTCTCACCCTCAGGGTCGCTGTGTCCAGGCTTTAACCTAACTTCAATTTTTAAACGGTATTTCATAGGCTAAGTTTGAGTTTTAAAAGATTTAAACACTTTTATCAGCAAAAACTAAAATCATTTCAAAACGATCTTCCTATCCCTATAAAGAATCCTGATTCCTCTGGAATCCGTTACAAAGCCTATCGGTTCAACTTGTACACCATTTTTCTCCAAGACATCTATTGCCTTGTCCTCATCCTCTTTGTCAACCACCACCGCAAAACCCCATCCCATGTTAAACGTCTTAAACATCTCCTCATCCGTTATTTTTCCACCCAATTCCGAAGCGGTTTTCTGAATTAACTCAAAAATCGGCTGCGGTTTGAAATTGTCAAACTTGAAACCTATACCCTTCGAAAACTCCGTCAACCTATCAAATTTTAAATATGCATCGCCAGTAATGTGCACCGCAGCCCTAACCCTAACCTCTTCAGCAACCCTAAGCAATGGCGTAACATATATCCTAGTAGGTTCCAAAACTTCGTAAACAACTTCCCTATTCAATCCCTCTGGAACATCGTAAGGCTCATATTTTCCACCCCAACGCTTAAAAAGAACTTTCCTCGCCAAAGAAACACCATTACTGTGAATTCCAGAACTTCTCAATCCAACAACAACATCGCCAGCCTTTATGTCTCTTCCATAAATTATTTTCTCACCAGAAACCACCCCAATAGCTGCCACAACCAAGTCAAACCCTTTACCCTCCACCAAACCCTTCACTACCTCGGCAACATCACCAATCTCCCCACTAGGCACAACGCATCCAGCCTCAACAGCCCCTTTGGCTATTCCCTTCAACAATTCCCTAATTAAGCTCGGATCAGAAACTTGAGCGTGAATGTTATCTGCAACCGCCAAAGGCTTAGCTCCAGACCTAATAACGTCATTAACAGCCATAGCAACGCCATCAACACCTATCGTATTGTATTTTCCAGCCAACTGCGCAACAAGAACCTTAGTGCCCACACCCTCAATAACCAAATCCAAAAAACGCCCATTCTCCAAGGGAAAAATGTTTCCATAAGGAAGCTTAACAACTCTACCATAACAACTAAACTTATAAGTTTCCATTAAAATCCGCAAAGCCCCCTTAGATTGGCTTCTAAGTCTTCTGTTAACGCCAGCTTGAGCATACGTGATTTTTTTAACCATCATTTTTGGTGCTCCTCCATTAATTAATAAATGACCAATTAACATACGATGGCTTAGAAAATAACGTTTTTGGGACAGTTCACCATGAATTACAAACTTATTGAACATGGTAAGAAAAATTTTTATTCTAATTAAACAATAATTGGTTTTGAAGGAGAAGTATGCTGAACTTAATATATTCTTCATATTCTCTTCTAAATGCTTTCAAATACAGAGATAGAATGACTATAATTGGAGATATCTTAAAGAGTATTAAAGAGTCCAGAAATGGAAGGAAACTGTCTCAAATAATGCAGAGTGCAAACCTAAACTACATTCAGACAAAAAAGTATTTGAATTATCTCCTTAACTGCGGTTTCCTTGTAGTTACTGAAAAGGAAACGTACACTATAACAAGTAATGGTTTAAAGTTTTTGCAGTTTGTCGAAATACAAAGAATACACATGATACGCTAATTATGTTATCTAAAATAAAATGTCAAATTTCAGCGAAGATGATTAAACTTAATTATTTTTAACCATCTTTTATATCTTGATGCGGTCGTAGTCTAGTTTGGTTAGGACATCAGCCTCCCACGCTGACGACCCGGGTTCAAATCCCGGCGACCGCACCAAAGCTAATTGGTTAATGCCATGTCGTGGTTGTTGTTTTTCAAAAATGAAGCTTATTAAAGGATGGAATTTGGTTTTTAGGCTTCTTCGTAGAATTCTTCTGGTTTTGGTGGTGTTGGGCTTAGGCCTCTGCGTTTGCGTATTTGGGCTATTATTTCTGTTTGCATTGATTCTGGAACTGGGGCCCATCGGCTGAATTGTGTTGCCCAGAAGGCTCTTCCTTGGGTTGATGAGCGTAGTTCGTCTGCTAGTCCGAAGGATTCGGCTACTGGCATTTCGGCTTTTATGATTACCATGTCTTCTTCGTTTGTCATGTCTAATATTTTTCCTCGGCGTTTTTGTACTATGGCAATGACGTTGCTTACGAATTGGTTTGGAACTTTGCATTCAAAGTTTAGGATTGGTTCTAGAAGTTTCGGGTCGCTTAGGAGGAAACAGCACCATATTGGACGCCATGTCATTGGGAGTATCTGGGCTGGGCCTCTGTGGACTGGGTCTTCGTGGACTAGTATGTCTTCTAAGTTAACTTTTAATCCGTAGGCTGGTTCTTTTGCTAAAACTGATGTGTAGACGGCTTCGCGGAAGCCTGATTTTACGTGGTCTATTATTTCTTCTACGTATTGTCTTCCTTTTATTCTGTTGACTAGTATGTTTGTGCCTTCTATGGCGATGACGTTGCGGGCGTCGTCGGTTGACCATCCGAACTGTTTTAGAATTTTTTGTCTTTCGTCTCGGGTTTGCATTTCGTTGATTTTTCCTGTTCTTATGGCTTCGATGACTTCTTCTGGTAGTTTTTCTATTGTTACCCATAGGCGGTTGTGTTTGTTTGGGCTTTTGCCCATTATGGGTGGTCCTTTGTAGTCGTGGCTTATTGTTTCGCGGTAGATTACTATGGGTTTGCTTATTTTGACTTTTAATCCTGCTTCTTGCATTCTGTAGGCTGTAACTTCTAGGTGGAGTTCGCCCATGCCGCTTAGGAGGTATTCTCCGCTTTCTTTGTTTATTATGAAGTGGAGGTTTGGGTCTTCCAGGGTTAGTTTGTGGATTACCTTGTCGAAGAGAGGCAAGTCTTTCACGTCTTCCGGTTCAACTGCAACAGTGACTACGGGGTCTGAAACATATTTTAGTCCTTCAAAGGGTTGGGTTTCTACGCCTTCTTCTGCTATGGTTTCGCCCACGTGGATTGATGGTAACCCTGATAATGCGGCTATGTTTCCAGCTGGGATTTCGTCTACGATTACTCTGTCTGCGGCCATGCTCATGTAAACTTGCTGGATTGTTCCTTTTTGGCGACTGTTTACGAGGCTGACGGTTTTTCCCTTCTTGACTGTGCCGCTGAAAACTCTTCCTATGGCGATGACTCCGCTGTGAGGGTCCACTTCGATGGTTGTTATGCACATGAGGAGGGGTCCGTTTGGGTCAACTTTTGCCATGGCTTTGCCTACTGGACTGTTCACGTCTCCAGGCCATATTTGAGTTTGTCTGTATGGTTGTGCGTCTAGTGGGTTTGGCAAGTGTTCGCAGAACATGTCCAGTATCGGCTCGTATAATGGTGCTTTTTTGCTTAGGGCATCCACCTTCTTTGCGATTTCGTCTGTTTCTCCTGCGTATGCGTCGATGATTTCTTGGAATGTTATGCCCTTTGCCTTCATGTGCGGTAGGTTTAGTCCCCATTTGTGGAGGGCTGAGCCGAAGGCTACTCTGCCATCTTCAACTTTGACTTGCCAATCTTTTTTGTGTTCTGGCGGCGCATATTTTTCTATGAGGTTGTTTATGCGTAGGATTATTTTTGCAAATTTTCTTTGGATTTCTTCTGGGGTTAGTTTTATCTCTTTTATGAGTCTGTCAACTTTGTTTATGAAGAGAATTGGTTTAACCCTTTCTCGGAGGGCTTGCATCAGAACTGTTTCAGTCTGCGTCATTGGGCCTTCTACAGCGTCTACAACTACAAGTGCGCCGTCTACTGCGCGGAGGCTTCTCGTTACTGCTCCGCTGAAGTCTATGTGTCCAGGCGTGTCAATTAGGTTTATTAGGTGTTCTTTTCCGTTGTATGTGTGGACCATGCTTATGTTGGATGCGAAAACGGTCATCTGTCTTTTTTGCTCCAGTTCCCAACTGTCAAGGTAGAGTTGTTGTCCAGCTCTTTGTTCGCTTATTATTCCCGCCGCAGCTAAAAGGCTGTCTGAAAGTGTTGTTTTTCCATGGTCTACGTGGGCTATTATGCTTGTGTTTCTAATTATTTCTGGATTATTCATCAGTTTGACGATGTCTTCAATTTGCCTATAACGTCCCATAATTAAACCTTCCTTACGCTAGTTAAGTAGGATTTTTTGATGGAATATTCTGTTTTAGTTTCTTTAATCATTGTTCTTCGCTCTCTAAAGAAGAGCTACATGGATGAATGAAATGTAGCCTATTAACTTTTTGTCGTGTTTGCTTAAAAAGGGCTACATGAACTTTATATCTATTATTCCATTAGTGTAACCATTCTTTCCGCAGTTTCCTTGTCTATGTAGAAGCCTCCTCTTGCTAACCTTTTAACGCCTAAAAGCAAACGAACATTGTTTAGCGGTATGGGTTTGGCAGCCACTTGCAAGTTTTTAAATCGGATGAAGGAAACTAATGGTTTATCTTTGACAAATTGAAAGTATTGTTCTGCAGAGCTTAAAACAGATTCATTGCCATGTTCCCTCCACAACTCCTCGGCTTTTCCAACTTTTCTTTCGATGAACTCTGCGTAACCGCCTATCTCGCCGACTGGTTTTGAAACGTAAAAGATAAGTAATGAAGCATTTGTGGGTGGTGCTCGCGGTCCACCGACATAGGAGTGCACTTGTTTTCCTTCGCTGCTGCGACTGCAGAATTTGCGCCACCACTTTTCCTTAATCATTATGACGAAAGCGTATTTTTCCTTCATCGAACCACGTTAATATGCTGAATGCGTCATCATTTAAAACTTGTTGAACTAAACTTTTTAACGGAATGGTTGTTTATTCAATTGTTGATGTCTAGCAAAGAATTTTTCGTAAACCGTTATGCTATGTTAGGCTGGAAATATGAGGATGCAGAGCTGAAGCCAGCAATTAGGATAAACGCTATGAACGCACGAGAAGAAGAGGTTGTTAGAAGGCTGCAATCTTTAGGCGTAGAGCTTGAGAAAATTCCTTTTCTGGAAAAGGGCTATTGGGTTTCCCGTTCAGAATTCTCTGTTGGAGCAACAACAGAATACCTTTTAGGCTATTATTCAATTCAAGAGGCTGCATCCCAAATTCCAGCTACGCTCTTCACGAACTTGGAAGACAAAATTGTTTTGGATGCATGTGCCGCCCCTGGTGGAAAAACTGTTCAATTAGCAGATTTGATGGGGAACACTGGCGCAATTATAGCTTTAGACGTTAAGTTGCAGAGGTTAACTGCCCTTTCAAACCAGCTTGAGCGATGTCATGTAAAAAACGCCATAGTCTACAACTTAGACGCAAGATATGCTTCTAAATTAGGAATGAGGTTTGATTGTATACTTTTGGATGTTCCATGCTCTGGTAACTTTTCAACAGACAAAGAATGGTTCAAACGCAGAACAATTAAAGATGTGGAGGAAAATGCAAAGCGTCAAAAAGAAATATTGAGTGAAACAGCCAAGGTTCTGAAGGATAATGGAGAAATAGTCTATTCAACTTGCTCCTTAGAGCCTGAAGAAAACGAACTAAACATTGACTGGGCAGTAAAAAACCTTAACCTCAATGTGGAGAAAATTAACTGTTATGGCGAGCCTTCTCCAACAAAAATTTTCGGAAAAACGCTTGACGGTCAAGTAGAAAATTGCAGAAGAATTTGGCCGGGAAAAACTCAGGGCTTCTTTATCTGCAAACTCAAGAGGGAGGCTAGCGTGCGATGAAAGTTTTAAAGGAGTTTGTAAGCCGGTTTGGTGCACGCATAAATGTGAACGAGAATCTTGTGGTGAAGAAGGAAAACAGATACTTTCTTCTGAATGAAGGGTTGAAAAAGCTCGTTGGGAAGGATTTCTTTTATGCTGGAATCTATCTTGGAAAAGTGAGGAATGGAAAGTTTTTCCCGAGCTTTAACCTATTGTCGATGATTGCGGAGAAAAAGGCAAACAAAATATTTGTTGATAAGAGGTCTGAGTGGCTTTTCATTTGTGGAAGAGACATATTCAAACGAGGAATAACAAACGTGGTTGGTTCGAAAAGGAAGGGTGATTATACGCTTGTCTTAAACCAGTATGGTGAGTGCCTCGGCTTTGGCAGAATAATAAGCAATTTAGACGAGATTGTGGAGGGTGTTACTGTGAAAAATATTTCTGATTTGGGAGACTTTTTAAGAAGAGAGAAACGCCAAGCCTAAGCTATTTCATCTATTATTTTTCTGATTTTAACGGTTTTTTGTTCTCTCTTTGCTAAGTCTCGAAGGACTACTGCTTCTTCTTTCAGTTCTTTTTCTCCGACTATTATCGCATATTTTATTTGCCTTCTGTCTGCATCTTCTAGGGCTTTAGTTATTTTTCGACCCATAACTTCAACTTCTGTGGGTATGCTTGCGTCTCTTAGCATTCTTGAAATTTCCATGGCTTTTCCAATAAACTCTTCTTTAGTTGGAATTATCACAACCTTATTTTTTTCCATTTTCTCTAATGGAACTTTTTGGGTTTGTATGGCTAACATTATCCTATCTATTCCGTGGGCTACTCCAACTGCTGGTGTTGGTTCGCCGCCAAACAATTCAATAAGCCTATCGTATCTTCCACCGCCACCTAATGCTGTGTCTATTTCTGGCACTGTCACTTCGAAAATCATTCCAGTGTAATATTCAAGTCCCCTTGCAAAGCCAGCATCAACTGTTATGTCAATTTTACTTTTGCTTTCTGAGATAAGTTTCAATATTTCATAAAGGTTTTCTGCAGCAGCCTCAGCTTTTTTGTAATTTCTGACGCATTCTTTCAGTTTTTCAACTGTTTCGAAAACGTCAGCACCTTTAAGCTCCACTAATTTCTCGAGGGTTGTTACGCACTTTTCTTTGACTCCTGCATCTTTTACCAATTTAAACGCATCATCATATAGTTTTTTGTCCATTAACTGCATGGCTGAGTTTTGTGTTTTCTCTTCCAATTTTTCCTCTGTCATTATGCCCCTTAAAACTCCGACATGTCCAATTTTGAAGGTGCAATTCCTTAGCCCTACAGCATTCATTAAACTGTTTGTTAGCATTATTATTTCAGCGTCTGCTTCTGGCTTGTCTGAACCCATAAGTTCATAGTTTGATTGCCAAAATTCCCTATAACGCCCTCTTTGAGGCTCATCGTAACGATAAACGCTTCCCACCGAAAAAAGCCTCAAAGGTTTAGGCTCATTTTTTAAAGTGGTTGCAACGAGTCTAGCAACGGAAGCTGTGAATTCTGGGCGGAGAGCAACCATGCGGTCGCCTAAGTCTCTGAAGGCAAACATTCTTGAACGAATTTCTTCGCCAGATTTAGCTGCTAAAAGTTCATACGATTCTACAACTGGCGTTATTATTTCTTGATATCCGTAAAGTTCAGCCACTTTTCTGGCTTTGTCTTCGATGTATTTCATTATTTTTGCTTCTTCTGGCAGAAAATCCCTCATTCCCCTAACTGTTTTGAACTGTGGCATGCTAAATTCTCCGTCATTTTAAGCTTAATTGTGAAACTGAATAGTAAACTATTTCTCCTCTGCGATTTATAACAGCCAAAACCAACTCTTTTTTTAGGCTTTGGCACTGCATCATGGCTCGGGTTAAATCTTCCAGCGAAATAGGCTTTCCTTCTTGAATGTTTAAAACCAGATATTTTGCAGCGTCTTTACCATATTCTCCTCTTTCATAAACTCGAAAATCAACTCCTAAACCGAAACCTTCCCGCACAACGTATCCGCGCCCTCTCAAGTCACGATAGGTCAAATATGCAGCCCAAGCGTTCTCATTAACAAGCTCGTAGCATCGGAGAAGCTTCTGAAAATCCACTCTTTCTCCGTTTTCATCTTCAACTTCCAGCATGTTTTTCTCTAAAAGATATAACGCTTCATAAAAAGTGAGCAGAAGTTCATTATTTTCCATTGTGCCGTATCCTCTTGAAGAGATGCCTTCCGCATTCTGGTTTTTGGGGATTCTGACGCCCTTTTCCGTCAGTAACCCCTTAACTTTAAGTTCCGTGTTGCCCGATGTTTTTCCTCTGTCCTTGCTCATTTAAACCATCAACCAATAAACACATTTTCATTTAAACTTATCAAAGTCTTTCTTATATAGAATCCCACCTTCGCAAATTATCGCTGTCACATATTTAAGTGAAGTTATGTCAAATGCTGGGTTTAAGGCGTCCACTCCTTCAGCGGCAATTCGAAGCGAACCTATATGCGTTACTTCTTCTGGTTTCCTCTCTTCAATAATAACATCAGCTGACTTACGTGTCAAATCAAAAGTGGATTTTGGAGCTGCCACATAGAAAGGTATGCCATGCTCTTTCGCTAAAACTGCCACGGTGAAAGTTCCAATCTTGTTAATAACAGCGTCTTGAACTATTCTGTCAGCTCCAACAATCACTTTATTGACCAACCGCTTAAACATGACATAACCAACCATGTTATCAGTAATCAGAGTAACTGGTATTCCATCCCGTTTAAGTTCATAGGTTGTTAACCTTGCTCCTTGCAATTTTGGGCGAGTTTCTGTGGCAATAACGCGAATCTTTTTTCCTTGTTCCCATGCAGCCCTTATAACTCCAAGAGCCGTGCCATACTCAACAGTTGCCAAAGCCCCAGCATTACAATGAGTCAGAACAACATCTCCATCATGGATAAGCTCAGCGCCATATTTTCCAATCATGCGATTCGCCGCAGCATCCTCATCAGCTATTCTCTTCGCTTCATCAACAACAAAATCAGCCAAAGCCTCAGCGCTCCCAGAAAAATCCTTTGCCTTAGCCAAAATTCTATCCACAGCCCAGAAAAGATTAACACCAGTCGGTCTTGTACTTCTCAAAATTTCAGCAGCCCTTTCCAACTCATGAACAAGTTCCTCTTTGCTTTTACTTTTCGAATGGTATGCTGTTAAAGCCAATGCAAAGGCTGCAGCAGCACCTAAAAGGGGCGCACCCCTAATTTTCATTGTTTTTATAGCTTCAGCCACATCACCGCAACTCCTCATCTCAAGTGTTACTGTTTCCCATGGAAGCCTCGACTGGTCTATTGTAAGTACGATTCCATCATGCCACTCAATTGTTCGAGTCCGCATGTGATTAGCCT
Source organism: Bathyarchaeia archaeon (assembly GCA_049969855.1). GTDB lineage: Archaea > Thermoproteota > Bathyarchaeia > Bathyarchaeales > Bathycorpusculaceae > JASEJA01. The sequence goes on from JBMFOB010000002.1 coordinate 69,034, forward strand.
CAGTAAATGGTTTATGCGGGAAGGAGTATAAAATATGTTAGAAAGTGAAAGGCATTATGAAAAAGGAAAGTTTGAGGATTCTTGTTGAAAATTTTGGAACAAGATACTCCGAACTGTTAGGCATGAACCTTGCAAGCGGCAGAGACGAAGAAATTTTCAAGTGGTTTTTTGCTTCCATACTTTTTGGCGCTCCAATAACAGAAACTTCAGTGATTAAAACCTACAAGTGCTTCGAAAAATATGATGTTCTAACGCCTAAGCGAATACTCCAAACAGGATGGGATGGGCTTGTTAAAATATTAGATGAAGGAAGCTACACACGCTATGACTTCAAAACTGCAGACAAACTCCTAGAAGTTATGCAGAATCTCATCCAAAAATATGACGGGAGCCTAACCATTCTATACAATAAGGCTTCGGACATGCAAGACTTGGAAAACCTCCTAAAAGATTTGGGGGAGGGTATCGGAAATGTAACCGTGAACATTTTCCTAAGAGAACTCCGCGATATATGGGAAAAAGCCAAACCAGAACCAACAAATCTCGTTTTGCTTGCAGCCAAAAACCTTGGAATAATCAAAAAAGAAGCAGGCAAAAAAGCCTTAAAACAATTAATGGATTTTTGGCTCAAAAATGAAGTCGAAGGGAAATCTTTCGTAAATTTCGAAACGGCACTGCTAAGGCTTGGTAAAGATTTTTGTAGGAAGCGTAAATGCATTTCTTGTCCAGTTAAAATCGAGTGCTCTGCTCCACAGGCGCCTTAACATAAGTGATGACTTCTATTGGGCATTCGCCTGAAAGCTTCAGCTTTCTCTTCCACTCTTCGCCAACAGCTATAAGCGAGAAAAATCCTGAAATTTCAGCTTTTGCCTTGCGGACAAGGTTAACCAAAGCCGCTTGGGTTTCTCCAGTTTTAATCATGTCATCCACAATCAAAACGCTGTCCCGCTTTTTAATGGCGTCCTTTGGAATGTAAAGCGTCATAGTTACCCCTGAATCCCTAAGCGCATAAGTTTCTTCCAAAAAAGCCTTAACACCAACCTCCTTGCTTCTCTTTGCGATTATGAGATTCACTCCCAAGGCGCTTGCAACCATAGTTGCCAATGGTATGCCGTCCACAGCCGCCGTCAAAACCTTCGTCACCCGTTTTCCAGCAAAATTCGCAAGGGCATGATTAGCTGCTTGTTGTAAAATGTTAAAATCCCCAACAATATCAGTATTATCAAAATACCCATCCTCATCAAACCTTATCCTACTCCGCAATTCAGTTTCCAAACCAACAAGCTTGTTTAAAACTTTCCAAAGCTGCCTCGCCCTCGAAGTGTTAGGCAGAACATGCCCCTTCGCATATCTGCTCAAAACAGTCACAGGCAAACCAGTCTTAGAGGCTAACTCACGATAAGTAATATTCCTCTTATACTTCGCCGTTCTAAGCAACTCAATAGTCATCAAACGAAGCTTTAACTCATCTACATGTGTGCTCATAGTATCCCCCTTATACACTGACACGTCAATCTTAAAGCGTTTACCATTTATTATTGCATTACTAATTTAAAATTTCCGTTCCAAAACGAACAAGAAACTGGAACCTTAATAGGCAGTATTGCACGAATATTAATGCCAAAGCGATTTTGAATATCCAAGGTATTTTTGTATGAGACTTGCGCTTAACAGTCTTCCATGCTTATCTGATGGTTGGCGTGCGCACAAATGAAATACTTGCACTTGATTGTCGTGAAAAATTTTGGAAATCTGCATCCGCAAACCCGCATACTTACTTTCAAGATAAGTAAGTTGCGTGGCAATCTCCTTTAATTCTGAAGCTAGGATGTTTTTGCGCTCCTCTAATTCCCTAACTTTTTGCATAAGTTGTTCTTCCGTACAATCAGTTTTCATTCCTAACTCTATTAGTTTTTGAACAAATTCAGCATTGACTTGGATGTTTGTTCTTTTAATTAGCTCTGAAATTTCGCTGTTTACATTTATCAGGGTAACCTTTTGCGATTTTCTCTGCAATTTGGTTTTCATAATTTCACCTTTTTTGAGGAAGGAGGGTTTCAAGCACATTGTTGTCTTTAAGCATTTCATTTAGAATGGTTTCTATTCTTTTGATTTCATCGGGCAATTCGTTGACTTGTTTTTTTAAATTTTCTATTTGCTTTGTAAGTGCACGGTTTTCTTGCTCAAGAACATGAATTCTAAAGGCGAGTAAACCCTTTTTGATTAAATTTATGGCGGTTTCCTGATTTTCAATTTTCTCATATAAATGTGTTGGAATTTGAAGTTGAAGTTTTTTGGCTTCATTCACCATTGATTAGCCCTCCAGTAAGTCTTAATCCACGTCTCCCAACAAGTTTTCCAACGCTTTTCCATACAACATCTTCCACAACCCTGCGCTCTTCTTCTGAAAACTCGTAGCTTTGTCTTCTTATATACTCGGCAAGTTCGGAATTTAATCGTCTGATTTTTCTCTTCCACTTCAATTATAACTTTGATAACATTTTGAGCTTGACCCGCCAACTTCTCTTCTATTGTACGAGTTAATGCTGCGAAATGTGGAATACACAGTCCCCTTGACTCTTTGAAAAGTTTCATAAACTCTTCATCCTGCAAAGAGAAAAGCTCTACAACTTTTTGAATATACATGTATGTAAACGCTGCCAAGTGACTGCACGCTGGACACTTTTCTTCGCTTGAAAGCATATTGCGAAAAGCATTTTTGTATCTGCTTAGTTTACACACGTCCAGAAGTAGTTGTTCAACGACGCTGTTTGCGATTAAGGCTATTCCGTGACCGTCTGGGCTTCTGTGCTTATTTGCTGCAATGAGCATTTTGTAGAAATGGTTGTTGCAGAAACCTCTGCTTTCAATTATTTTGTTTCTTGCTGAAGCATCCATTACCAATTCAGAAAGATAAGTGTCTACAAATTTTCTTTCAATTTCATCTTCTAACACGCATAGAAAGCACTCTTCTTTACATTCGATTGCTCTTTTGATGCGAAGATAAGCTATGTCCAAATTTACGTAGTCCCCCTTGCTTGTTCACTGAGCAACCGCAATGCGTTCACGGCGTAGAAGGTGTCTTCAAATGTTGAGATGCCGATGTCTGACCTTGCAAATCCTCCATTTACGTTTTGGCATTTAAGAATAAATCTAATAGTGTTTTCGGGATACATTGCACGTTCGCCGAGCAGATTAAGCGTCATTACTCCATAGTAGACGTGCTCCATATACGGTGCGGAGGTGCTTGGTATAACTGTGAAGCCTCCAGAAGGCTTTTCGCATAATCTGACGTATGCTAATGTGTTTTTGAGGGATTTAGCTGGATAACCAAGATTGCAGAGCGTGGCTACGGCATGATATGTTGCGTTTAGATTAGAATGTCTATAGGCGCCAAAGCCTCCGTCAGTGTTCTGGTAGCTTAAAAGCCACTGTGCAATCTTTTCACGATTAATTTCCACACCAGCAATGTTGGCGAGCTCAGTTGCCATAAAAGCAGTTTCAAACTCTGACGCAACTTCCACATAAACATCAATTGCCTTAAATTCCATTTTTGCAAACTTTGAGGATAACAGAAAATCTTTAAGGCGTTCATCGGGTTCCTGTCCGCATAACTTTAAGGCTTTGGCTACATAATAATGTGAATAAAGATTGTCTGGAACAAAATCACGCAACCAATTAATCGTTTGCCAAAGATTGGGAAACGGAGCATTGAGCATATTCAATATTGCCAACCCATAGTAAGTGTCCTGCGCATTCGATTCCGTCCCTAGACAAAAAGTGTAACCCCCGTCAACATTTTGCCTGCAAACAACATATTCTATAACTTTTCCAGCTTGAAATGCTTTACCAAGATGCTTAGTTTCCATACTTAAAGCTGCTTTGCCTTCCCCATTAAACCGCCCCACTTCACGCAACCTTACGTCAACTCCACCTAATTTAACGTGGGTAGAAGCTATCAGCCCTCGCGCATAAGGAAGCAAGGGCGGTTAAAGGCGAGCTTCATCGCCTATAGTCTAGGCGAAATGTGAAACTGGCAAATAAACGTTATGAAAAAATGCTGAAAATTGATTAACGGGTCCGCTGGGATTTGAACCCAGGATCTCCGGCTTAGAAGGCCGACGCGCTTTTTGGAATTTAGCCTAATCCAAGCTGCGCCACGGACCCCCAAGATGTGATACGAAGCTTTAGATAATAATTTTATCTGTATTGATTGAAAGATTCTTAATGGAAAAATGTTACTTAAAACTTTTAAAGGAGAGCTAAATTACCTTTATTAGGGGAGGGTGAAGGTGTCAGAAATCCACCAGTTTGATATTCCCATCCCTCTGGTAAATTACATATACCTTATTAGGAACCGCAAGTCGCCATACTATGACATAGTCAACTTTCTTTTAAAAGAAATGGAGACCCATTACGAACGAGCTGGACAAAGTTCCGATGTTATTTACACGATTAACCCCAGGATCTTACAGGAGGAGATTGAAAAGAAGGTTAGGAATGAGAAACTGACTACGGTAAATGTTTGTCGCACTATTTTGGCTCTCTTGTATGGAAGCAAACTCCGTGAGGAGCAAGACTTCTACGTTACAACAACCAGTAGTGGAAGAAGAAACTATCACGTTAGGGTTAATAACCGTACCTTAAATTCTATGTCAAGATTACTATGACAATAGGCTACTCAATGTAAATTGCTGGTCGATATGGCATAGCCATAGTTGCTCTCTGTCGGGGATCATAAATTTCTTTGTCTTCTTCGTTGTAGACAGTGATTTGTGCTTTGAATCTTTTACTTAAAAATTCCTTTGCGCCATCAATTATTTCTTTTTCGTTAAGCTTTTTTATCTTTAGCATGTTTTCTCTTCTGTTTTCCGGTATCATGCCTGCTTCTTTGAGGATTTTTGTGGCGAATTTTGCAACTTCTTTCATGTTTTCCTTTAACTCTTTTTCTTCGCTGAGTTCTTTCATAAGTTCGTTTAGTTTTGCTTCTCCATGTTTTGATTTCTCAAGCACTTTTTGGTAAACTTTCCATTTCCATGAGCTGGCTGTGTAATAGAATATTTTTTGTGGAGTGATTTTTGTTGCTTTTAAGACGTTTAATGTGTCTTCGATTAAATCTTCTATGAAATTTTCCTTCTCTTCTGCCAATGTGTCTATTTGTTTTTCGTTTATTTTTGGCCATTCGGCAAGGGAGATGAAGCCTTCTTCTTTCATTTCGCTCCACAGTTCTTCGCATATGTGTGGCATAAAGGGAGCGAGTAATTTTAGCCATGTTTTTAGGGCTTCTTTTAGGGTTTCTGATTCCATTGTCTTTTTTCTTTGTATGTACCAGCGGAAGTCGTTCCATGTTTCGAATAGGGCTATTTCTAGGGCTGTTCTTGTTTTCATTTCTTCCAGATTTTTTGTAACTTCTTCTATGCGGTGTTGTAGGGTGCTCATAAGCCATTTTTCTAGGTGTCCGCTTTCCATGCTTTTCGCATTGTCAATTATGTTTTTTGCAAAGTTGTAGAATAGTTCAAGTTTGTTTTGTATGTCTTTGACGTTTTCGCTTCTCCAGTCTGGGTCGTCCATTCCCTCTGCAGCTAATAATAAGGCGCATCTTGTGGCGTCTGCTCCGTATTTTTCGATGGCTTTTTTTAATGGTATGAAGTTTCCCAAGTGTCTGTGCATTTGTTTGCCTTCTATCATTAGCATGCCGTTTACGCCTACTCCTTTTGGCCAGTGTTGTGGTGGGAAAAGTGCTGTGTGGTGGAATATGAAGAATGTTAAGTGATTTGGGACGAGTTCTTTTGCTGAGACTCTTAGGTCAACTGGGTACCAGTATTGGAATTCTTTTTGCATTTCTTCTAGGCTTTTGGTTTCTATTCCAGTTTGTGTGGCTATTTTTTCTGTGTCTCCTTTTCCATAGAAAATGTAGTCGAAAACTTCTTTTGTCAAGTTTTGTGGTTTTATGCCTTTTTCTTTTATGTGTTTGTTTATTGTGTAGAAAGCCATGTAAATTGTGGAGTCGCTTAATGTTTCTATAATCCAACCTTCACCCCATGGTAATGGCGTGCCGAATCCTGTTCTTCTTGCGCAAGCCCATTCTTTCAGCCAATCAATTACTGTTAAAAACCATTGGGTTGCCGTTTCTGGGTAAATTTTCATTTGGTTTAGGGCTTTTTTTGCTTTTTCTTTCCATTCTGGGTCTGAATAGTTTAGGAACCACTGGTCTTGCAAGACTTTGACGATGCATGGCGTTAAGCAGCGGCAAACGACTGGTTGTGGAAGGTCATACATGGATTCTACGATTCCGCGGCTTTTGAAATCTTTTATTAATGTTTCTTTGACTTCTCTAACCATTTTTCCAGAGTATTCCATGCAGTTTTCTTTTAGGATTCCGCCGTGGAACTCCTTCTTGTAGAGCAGTTTTGTTGCCTCTTCAGCCTTTGGGTCATGCTGATTTTTGGCGCCTAACTGTTCCACTATTTCGATGGCTGGATATTCGCCGAACCCTTCCACTTTGATGAGGGAGATTGGCTTTATTTTCTTCACAGTTTCTGGGTCTATGCCAAATTCCCGCAATGTTTCTGGATTTTCCTGCAAGTCTTTTAGCGCTAACCAATCGTAGGGTGCATGTGCTGGAACGCTATAAACGACGCCTGTTGCTTGTTTTGGGTTGACAAACCATCCTGGAAGTATGGGGAATCTTTCTTTTGTAACTGGGTTTTCGAAGGTTTTTCCTATAAGCTCTCTTCCTTTGAATGTTCGCTTTACTTTTATGGTTCTTCCTTGTTCTTTCATTTTTTGGGCTGCTTCTTCGCTTATTATCCAAGTTTCATTGTCTACAAGGGCTTCGACGTAGGTTGCGTCTGGGTTTATCCACATGTTTGTAACGCCATAGATTGTTTCGGGGCGGAAGGTGGCTGCTGGCAAAATGGTTTCATGGTTTAGTTTGAACTTTATTAGCGTATATTCTTCTGGTGTGATGCCTTCTCCCACTTGGCGGTCATGGTCTCCTGTTGGGCTTTGACATTTTGGACACCAAACAACTGGATGGGTTCCCCTTGAAACGTAGCCTTTTGCTTTTAGGTTTTCATATTGCCATTCAATGAATTTTTGGTATGTGGGCATTATAGTGTTGAATTCTCTTCTCCAATCAATTGAGAAACCAGCTTTTTTTGCGGCTGTTCGTCCATTGTTTGTGTAGTATGTTGCCATACAAATTGGGTCACTGAATTTTTTTAGTTCTTCTTCTGGAACGCCGTCCACTTCTCTTAAAATTTTTATGAATTCCTCATCGCCTTTTGCGACACGTTCGCTTGCGCCTAAGAGAGGTTGGCCAGTCCAGTGCCATGCCCATGGCCAAAGCACATTATAGCCTTGCATTCGCTTGAAGCGTGCATATGCATCTACGCGTGAAGCCGTGAAGCCGTGGCCTACGTGGAGGGGTCCGTTCATGTATGGGTATGGGAAGGTTATGAAGAATTTCTTTTTGTTTGGGTCTGGGTTTGCCTCGAAGATTTTGGCGGTTTCCCAGCGTTTTTGCCATTTTTCCTCGATTTTCTTTAAAAATTCCATAAAACTTTCTGAATTGGTTTGAGGGATATTAAATGTTTTGTTTTTACGGACAGAGAACGCTATTCCTCACGTTTAAACACCAATTTAAGCATGGCGAAACTTGCATTAATCCTTTACTCTCTTTCCCTAATTATTCAAGTTTTAATTGTTTCCTCAAAATTTCTTCAGCTTTCTTAACAGCCTCTCTTAGCTTTTCGACTTTCGTTCCGCCGCCTTGGGCGAAGTTTGGTTTTCCACCACCTCCGCCGCCTATAATTGCTGATGCTTCTTTGACTATGTCGTTTGCGTTTACACCTTTTTCAATGGCTTTTTTACCAGCCATAACCATTATTCTCGCATTTTTCCCATCATTTCCATAAAATACAGCGACTGTTGCCTCGTCTCTTTTTATTATTTCATTTGCAGTTTGAACCATACGGTCAACATCAATTAACCCTTTGAAATCGCGTGTTACGACTTTGACGCCGCTTATTTCTTTAGTTTTTTCAGCTGGTTTTGCTCCTAAACCTGCGCTTTCACGTTCTGCCAATTCTTTTATTAGCTTTCTTCTTTCTGCAAGGAGTTCTTTGTATTCTTTTACGAGTTTTTCGGCTGTTTTGTCCAGTTTTTCCATTGGAGCGTTCAAAATTTCCGACAGTTTCCATAGCAGCCTTTCCTTTTCCTGCACTGTTTTTAAGGCTGGAATTCCAACCGAATAGGCAAGTCTTTCAACGCCGTCTTGAATTCTTTCTGTGTGAATTATTTTTATGAAGCCAATCTCGCCTGTACTTTTCAAATGGGTTCCAGCACACGCTTCAATGTCCCAGTCTCCAGTTTTTACCACACGAATTTCTTTTCCTGGAACCGCACCGCCTTGGTATAGTCTAAAGCCGTATCGGTTTTCTGCTTCGTTTCTTGGCATCCAAACGGTTTCCACCGGCATATTTTTTAGAATCGCTTGGTTTGCCAAAGTTTCTATTTTGTGGGTTTCTTCTGGTGTTAATCGGCGGTAATGGGATATGTCCAGTCTCGAAGTTTCAGTGCCTTTTTGTGTTCCAAACTGCCAAACATGCTGTCCCAAAACTTGTCTTGCAGCGCCGTTTATTAGGTGTGTTGCCGTATGGGCTTTCATTAGAGCGTATCGTTTTTCCCAGTCAATAGCGCCTTTAACGATGCTGCCCTCTTTTGGAATGGCTTCGCCCTTAATTTTGTGGATTATTACTTTTCCAACTTTTTTTACGTCAATAACCTCGACCTTTTTTCCGTTGAATGATAGGTAGCCCGTGTCTGCTGGTTGTCCTCCACCTTCTGGGTAAAAGCATGTCTCATCAAGAACCACATACTCGTTGTCTATTACTTTTAGGACTGTTGCTTCGAACTCTTTCATGTACTGGTCTTGATAATACAATGGTGTTGTTTGGGGCAGTTCCGAAACTTCTTTTTCAAGCCACTCTTCAGGCTTAACTTCTTCTTCGGTTGGTTTTGTCAGTTGCATGTGTCTTTCCGCTATTAAGGCGTAGAAGTTTTCTGGAATGTTCACTTTTAATCCCTCTTCTTCTGCAAATTGCTTGACAATTTCTGGTGGAAGCCCATGAGAATCATAAAGTTCCGTTAAGGTTTCCACAGGAATTTCATGCGCCTTTTTTGTTTTTAATTCGCTGGATATTCGCTTAACCAGCCCTGCGCCCCTCTTGATTGTTTCCTCGAATTTTTCTTTTTCAACTGAAAGCATTTCCATTATTTCGTCTCGCATTTCCCCAAGGTGAGGATAATCCTTAGACCAGAAGTTAATCTGCATGTCCATAATGTCTGGCAGTTTTTCGGGAGCACCCAGCATTTTTAGCAGTCGGTAGATTCTGCGGAAAAGCAGTCTTGCCAAATATCCCTCTTGAATATTTGATGGAACCACACCTTCTGAGAGTATGAAACTTAAGCATTTTGTGTGGTCAGCCACAGCGAAAGCATTTTCTATAGGCGTAAGAAAAGCATCTAATTCCTCAACTTTTGCTCCAACAAGTTCTGCCACTTTCCTCCTAACTTCCCACATGCTCGCTGTTTTATCCAAACTAATCAAACCAGAAACTCTTGCCACTTTTGCTAACAAATCCTTGTCGATTCTGGTTATTCCAACGGTTTCAAAAATTTTGTCAAGCAATTCTCCATAAACAGCGTGAAAACCGCTTGGCGCACCTTGAGAAACCCATGTGAAACGGTCAATGCCATAGCCAGTATCAACAGTTCTTATGGGCAACTTGACAAACTCGTTGTTAACAACCTTGTACTGCATAAAAACAAGAGTGCCAAGCTCCAATCCTCGAACAATAGTTTCTAAACATGGACCAGCATTTCCGCCGCCAGACCAAACCTCTTCCTTATAAACAACCTCTTCAGATTTAACTCCCAATTCCTTCGTAACAAAATCGTGGTGATACCTTACCGTTTGGTCTTTCCAATAAACCTCCTTTTCTGGATAATTAAATGCGTGATGCCCCCCCATCTCAAAAATTGTTTCGTACTTCCCAAAAGTTGGACCAGTGTTGGCAATGTCCACCAAGCGAATGCAAGGCTGAGCAATCACAAGTGGGTTTGCTGGTGGAGGAGCTATTCCCTCAGTTACGTATGGCTGAAAATCGATGATGCTTGCGTGTGTTAGGTAAATGTCTTCTCTCCATCGGGCTACAACTGGATAAGGCTTTATACGTGTATGCCCATGCTTCTCAAAAAACGATAGGAAAGCCTCTCGCATCTCACGGAAAGTGTAGCTTCTCTTTGTCGGCGGATCACCTATAAAAGTGTAAAAAGCGCAACCTTCCTTTCTTGCTTCTCCACAAGTTTCTCTTTCTGGATTTTGCGTCCAAAAATAATCTCCACATTTTGGACAAAGCTTCCTAACATAACCCATTTCCTTAAAGAAAGGAAGGCTGTATTCTTCCATGGGAAACTTTTTCTCCAAAGCTCAAGACGCTCCAATAAACTCTTTAATTTCAAGTTCCAATGGATTAAAGAGCTTCACAAATTTAAACTATTTCACTACCCAAGTTTGAAGCCGAGCAGAAAGCCTACGACAAAGCTTCCCATGAACGGCAATATGGATATTAAGCCAATAAACCATGAAAGCGCTTGTCCAGCTGAACCAAAAATACCTTCAAGTTTTTCCCATAATGCGCCATAGTTTATGCTTATTATTCCCTTTGTGCTCAAATAGATAAGTGCGATTATGAACAAGCCTATTACTATGGCTATTAACTTGCTTAGCTTCTTCACGGCAAATCCGACTATGAAACCGCCTATGCCGCCTAACCCCAATTGGTATGCAAGCGGCGAAACAATTTCGCTCATAGAGGCATCTCTGTTTTGAAGTGCTATCACAAGTTTGATTTAAACGTATTGGGTAGGGCAAAGGTTATGGCTATGAATATTCTGCCTTTTTTCCATAACCAATTGTGATTTCTAAAATATCAAAATAAATCTTATCATTGTCAATGATTTTTCTTCTAACAGAAACATTAAAGACCGCAAAATTGGTTATGCCATTTAGGTTAAACGTTTTGTGGTCGTGATTCTTCTATGAGTGGAATAAGAAAACATATGAATATGCTTGATTGGTATTTAAGTAACCCAGAGAAAATCGAAGATGGATTTAAGCCTATTTTCAAAGAATTTGGTGTTGGAAACTGGAAAAGAGTTGATATTTTGGGCATAGACAAAGACAAAAGGCTATGCATTGTTGAAATTAAAACTGGAAAAGACGATAATTATAAAAAGCAGGTGAAAAAATATCGGAGTGCCTTAAATAAGCTATTTGAAGCACTAAATCTATATGTCCCTATTAGAATAATTATCATCACACCTAAAGGGCATGTTGATTTAGGTCCTCCTCACAATTTTAATCCAAAATTGCAGATTAGAATTCCTGAAAACATACCAACAAGTAGAGAACTTTTTGGCTTAAAAAGAGATAAAATTTAGCGAATTACAGTATCATGAGTTCTAATGGTGTCAATTTTCCGGTTATTGGGTCTACTTTTAAGCCCAGTAACTCCAAAGTTGTCACACCCAAAAGCGTAGGGGTCTTCTCATCTGCAATGGCTACAACAGAAGTTATGCCTTCGCCATTAATAATTATGTAAGCCTCAGAAATCGGATACTCCACAACATCTCCATTAGCTATCTTAAACTTCCTCCTACCCATCTCCTTCAACTTCAACCTCTCAGCAACACTTTTCGGAATAACTGTGTAAATCGCACCAGTGTCAACAACAAATTCCAACTCCGCTCTTAAACTACGGTCAGATGGATTGGCAACCGTTCCTCGAACCCGCACATATCCCACAACAACCACCAAACAACATAATACTCAAATCACAATAAAAACCTTAACCATAACATGTCCAGCGCAAGTTTGATTTAAATATATTATGTTAATAAATAAAAAGCGTTTACAAGTGGAGGTGAAAAGTCACGGATGACCTCATACTATACATATACTTGTTAAATCTTTTACTCACTCTCGGCATGTTTGCCGTCTTAATTTTTAGGGCTTGGATTGAACAGAAACATTATCGTATGATGTGGCAAGAATTAGAATGGAGGCGAACATACCAAACTATGGGAAGATTACTAAAAGCAGAAAAAGACTTGTTCTCAAGGGTTGAGGGCGGCGATGAACTTTATCAAATGCTGTGCGAAATCTTCAAAGTAAACGAGGACAGAAAGGACTAGGGAAAATGCCAACCATCAATCAGCTTCACAATTGTTTTACCACGTTTTTCCATTCCATAACGCCTAAAAGGCTTGGTTAAGTGTCTCTGAGACCTAGTTGATGTTATGTAAAGCCCTCTTTTTACTTCCCGTCTCATTTTAACCTCAACTTTTCCAATGTTGGCGTATCTTGAACCGCATTTTTCGCATCTGAAGCCCTTATCCTTTCCCATGGACTTCAATCTTTTACCACATTTAACGCAAACTGGATTTTGATGAACAATCTTTGGCGCCAACTTCAGCAAACGAATCTTTTCAAGGTTTATAGTTAAAGGGTTCTTCTTTGAAGGCGCCCGCACGCCGCCGTAAACTTCAATGTAATCCCCAACCAACAATTTCATTGCAACATGGCGAAGACCACCTGTGGGCTCATAGGCAGCGCAATCAACCTGAGCACTTTCATCTTTAATGGAGAAAATCACGTGTCTTCTAGGAATTATCTTTGGATTCGTTGCCACAGTTCCCTTGGCTACAACTGGATGATAAGGCTTAATCTCGTTCAATTTTTCAACCCTTTTCAGATGCGCATCTGTTCCCTGATTCGTGCGGAAAATAACCCACCGCTCCACAGGCTCCAAAGGCTTAACCATAGCGAAAGCCTTCTTCACAATTTCTGCAGTTTCCCCTCTAATCCCGAAAAGGATGGGGTCTGGTCCTCTTGGCGTAATGATTACCCTGCGCTTTTCTTGGTCAACGTTATTGAATGTGTATGGCGCAGTAGCCTTATCCATTTCAAAAATTGAAGCGGAATCCGCCTTTCTTTTTGACCCGTAATTTTCTGGAACACGATACGCAAGTATCTCATAAGTATAATCGCCAGGAAGAGTTTCGCCAACCGCTGCTAAACCGCCAATTATACCTCTACCCTTTTTGAAGCCAACCGCCTCAGCCCCAAACTTTTTTAGAAGTTTCAGCGCCTCTTTTAGACTTACAATTCCAGTAATAGTGTTCTTGGCAAAAATTTTGACCTCTTTTGGGATTCGGCTTCCTTTAAAGAAGACTATGCCTGGGTCTGTGCCTTTGAATTCTAAATCTGCATTTTCCTCAACAGTGCTTATAGCTATTTCCTTGATTTTTTCTTCAACATTTTCGTCATATTGTATTCTTATGCATAGGGCTCCGTTTCCCCTTGTTTTCCACGGCACATTTGGATTCAGCCTAATCAAGTTTGGATAATCAATAAAGTTAACATTCAATTTTTGTAGCCTTTCCACTAGGAGAGCGGCAATATAAGTGGTGCATCCTCTTCTTGTGGAATCTGTATCATCAAACCCTATGTGCATTATTTGCTTATTCATTTATGGTGTCCCATTGTTAGCGGATTGTAAATTATTAAATGGATTTTAAAGAAGTTTGTGTGAATAAAAAAGAGGAAGTTTTTGTTATTTCGACTCTTCCACAACTATCATTGTTAAAGTTGACCTAACCTTGTCAAGTCTTCTTATTCGCCAAGTTACGATTTCCTTAAGCTTATCCATAGTGTCTGCTTTAACCCTTGCAACAATGTCGTATACTCCGTAAACAGCGCACACGTCATCTACTCCCTCGACTTTCTTCAGTTCTTTCAGCACATCGCTTTCTGAGCCTATCTCAGTGTTTATCAACACAAATGCTGTTGGCATGAAATTCTCCTCACTTAATGTTTTGTCTTTATGCATTAAAATATTTTACTACAAAACAACTGGAAGGTTGCAACTTTCCACGTTTTCACTCCATCGGTTTCCAAGTTTTGCTCACTATAAGTTCATATTGTTCCTCAATATTTTAATTTCATAATTGTTATCGGTTTCGCCGTTTGAAGCATCCTTTATGGCTTCGACTCAGAACTCACTAACTCATCTGATTCTTATTACAGCTTTATTCATAATTCTTATTCAATCAGTAAAGGCGACCTCAACAAGTTTCACTGTGCACAGTGGCGAGGAAATAACCAAAGTTTTAAGGCTTACAATCGAGGACCATGTTTTCATAAAGTTCACCGTTGTCGGGGTTTCCGAAAACACTATACATTTCTATATGACATATCCAAATAAAACCACGAAGGATTTTGATAGCATAGGCGATTTTCGTTACACTTTTGTGTGTGATGCTGAGGGCGATTATATTCTGCACTTCTCTAACACTGGTTCTTCTGTGGAAAAACTTGTAACTTTAGATTATGAAGTTGAACATTACATTTTTGGTGTCCCTCAAATGCTTTTCCTCACAGTAATTATTGCAATAATCTGCGTAATCGCAGTGGCAGCCTTCATTCTTCTAAGCAAAACGCATTAACCACGCATCCATCAAATTCTAATTTTAACTCCATATGTGAAATCTTGTTTCAAAAAATGTAAATCATTTATATTAATCCACAATTAATATCAATCCGCAGTGAAAATACATGCTTGTAACAAATAAGGACTTATTATTACCAGCTAAGCGTGGGGCTTATGCAGTAGGCGCCTTTAACATTCAAAATCTTGAAAGCCTTTCAGCCGTTGTTGAAGCAGCTGTTGAGGAAAAGTCTCCAGTAATAGTTGCTGTTACGCCAAGCGCCATAAAATATGGCGGTTTAGCCTACCTATCAGAAATCGCCAAGACAGCAGCCAAATCCGTTTCCATTCCCATGTCCCTCCACCTCGACCATGGAGAAGATTTTGAAACTGTTTCAAAATGTGTGGAGGCTGGTTTTACTTCTGTTATGATTGATGGCTCCTTCCTAAAGTTTGAAGATAACATTGCCATTACAAGGCGTGTTGTTGATTTTGCCCATTCTAAGGGTGTTTCTGTTGAAGCTGAGCTTGGAAGGCTAGCTGGTGTTGAAGAGAAAACGGTTGAAGAGAAGGAAACTGTTTTAACAGATCCCGATGCGGCTAGGGATTTTGTTAAGCGGACAGGTGTTGACGCTCTTGCGGTAGCTATAGGAACATCGCATGGAGCTTACAAGTTTAAAGGGGAACCAAAGCTAGACTTTGAAAGGCTAAAGAGCATAAGTGAAAAGGTTGATGTGCCACTTGTCTTGCATGGTGCCTCAAGTGTTCCGCAATGGATTATTGAGAAAGCCCAAAAGTACGGCGCTGAGCTTGCAGGCGCAAGGGGCATACCTGAAGAACATATTAAAAAGGCGATATCGCTTGGCATTACGAAGATAAACATTGATACAGACTTGCGGCTTGCATTCACAGCAACTGTACGCGAGGTTTTGGCAAAATCACCAAAAGAGTTTGACCCCAGAAAAATTTTGGGTCCAGCAAAAGAAGTCATGAAAGAAGTTGTTAAGGGTAAAATGCGGTTGTTTGGAAGTTCTGGTAGAGCCTAGTTTGAGGCGAAACAAATGAAGGTTGGAATCCTAAGCGGTGGCGGAGACGCTCCGGGAATAAATGCTGTCATTCGAGCAGTGGTAAGAAAGGGGATTCAACATTATGGTTATGAGGTTGTAGGCATAAAAGACGGATGGCGTGGGCTTCTTGAAGGCGAATTTTTGCCTCTGGACTTAAAATCTGTTTCTGGGATTCTTCCACGAGGTGGCTCAATTTTAGGCACTTCTAGGACAAACCCGTTTAAACATGAGAAGGGACCTGAAAAAATATTGGAGAACGCTAGAAAGGCTGGGATAGACGCTGTTATTGTCATCGGCGGCGACGACACGTTAAGTGTAGCCCAAAAAATGGGTGAGTTTGGATTAAAATGTGTTGGCGTTCCAAAAACAATAGACAACGACTTAAGCGGCACCGATTACACTTTTGGCTTTAACACTGCAGTATCCATAGCAACAGAAGCCCTTGACAGACTTCACACAACAGCCGAAACCCATCGCAGGGTCATGATTCTTGAAGTTATGGGAAGATACACGGGCTGGATAGCCTTAGAGGCTGGAATTGCAGGAGGCGCAGACGTCATACTAATACCTGAAAAACCCTTTGATGTGGAAGAAGTTTGCGAATACATCAAACGCAGACACGAAAGGGGACGAAACTTTAGCATAATTGTTGTTGCTGAAGGCGCCAAACCAAAGGGTGGAAAAGAAATTGTTTACAGTGAGACCATCGACGAGTTTGGGCATATACGCCTCGGAGGAATAGGCTATTACCTTGGAAAAGAAATTGAAAAGTGTCTAAACATTGAAACTCGTGTGGTGGTTTTGGGGCATATTCAACGGGGTGGTTCGCCGACAGCCTTTGACAGGATTTTAGCCACACGTTTTGGAATAGCGGCAGTGGACTTTGTTAATGAAAAAAAGTTTGGGCATATGGTTGCCCTTAAAGGAAACAAGATTGTTTCCGTTCCCTTGAAGGATGTTGTTGGAAAAAGGAAAACGGTTGATTTGGGGCTTTATGAAATAGCAAAAGTTTTCTTCGGCTAAAAGGTGCAACTAAGTTGCAAGAATCCTAGCCAATCTCAGAAGATTTAAGTCTAAAGGCTTTTCTTTGCTGCAAGATTCTTCAAGCTCCATGCTTGTTATTTTTCCGTTCTGCAATCCAACAATTCTGCTTCCATTTTCCTTCAGTAAAAGCTCAACTGCATGGTTTGCGAAGAGGCTGGCTAAAAGTCTGCTTCTAGCCGTGGGGTTTCCGCCTCTTTGTGCATAACCTAAAATGCTGAGCCTAACTTCTGCGCCAGTATGCCTTTGAATTTCCTTTGCAATTTTATGTGTGTCGCCGACGCCTTCTGCTGCCACAATTATGCCTGAACGTTTTCCTTTTGCGCTGTTTTCTTTGATTATTTTGAAAATTTCTTCTAAGCTCATCTTTTCTTCTGGAACCAATATCACTTCTGCGCCCACAGTTAAGCCTACCGTTGCCGCTAGAAATCCTCTTGTTCTTCCCATAACTTCAACTATGAAAATTCTTTCGTGCGATATTGCTGTGTCTCGAATTTTGTCAATTTCACTAACAGCCGTGTTTACAGCAGTGTCAAAACCTATGGTTTCTTCCGTGCCATAAACATCATTGTCTATGGTTGCTGGAACCCCAATTATTAGCGTGTCTGTTTTTCTACTTAAATTTAAAGCTCCCTTGAAGGAGCCGTTACCGCCAATAACAATTAAACCGTCAACTTTGTTTAGCGCTAGAGTTTTGGCAGCCTTCTTTAACCCTTCTGTTCGTTTAAATTGTGGGCATCTTGAAGTGCGAAGAATTGTGCCTCCCAACTGGATTATGCCGCCCACTGAGCGGGGATTAAGCTCTCTAAAAGTGTTTGTTAACAAGCCTTCCCATCCCCTTTCAAAACCAAAAACCCTTAAACCGTTGGCATATGCAATGCGTACAATGGCGCGGATAGCAGCATTCATTCCAGGCGCATCTCCACCACTTGTAACAACGCCTATCCTTTTCAAATCTTATTCATCTCCAAATTTAGAACGGCTTTAAACAGAATGTGTTGTTACGACAAAAATAATTTGCCCTATTCTATAAATGCTTTGTAAGGTGAAAGCCTTGAAAAAAGAGTATGCAATTGTCTTAGTAACAACTGCGAATAGGGAAGAAGCAGAAAAAATTTCGAAGGCTTTGCTTAATGAAAGATTGATTGTATGCGCTAACATAATTGGTCCAATCTCATCGCTTTTCTGGTGGCGTGAAAAAATCGAAAGTGCAGAAGAATATGTGCTCTTGATGAAAACTCGCTTTGACATGTTTGAAAAGCTTGTTGAAAAAGTCAAAGTCATACATACTTATGAGGTCCCAGAAATAATCGCCATACCAATCATCCAAGGATTCAAACCTTACCTAGAATGGCTTAACAACTCGCTAAGGTAAAGTTTTATCCTAAGTCCAACATATAGACCCACTTTCGATATTGCAGAATCCTCCTCAAGCAAGAAAAGCTTAATGGAAAGATTTTTCGTAGGTTAAGTACTTCTCAACAACTTTGAATCCTATCTTCTCATAAAGTCTTATGGCTTCAGTCTCGTTGAGATCATCAACGTCCAACATGGCCTTGGTCATCTGTTGGGTTCTAAGAAACCTGAGCCCATGAAGCACCAATGCGGTGCCAATACCAGTCCTTCTGTAGTCTCTTCGGACGCCTAAGCCTAGGATTGCGCCTGTTTTGACTTTCCTTTCTGAATTATATTTTTCATCTATGGCAACGATGATAAAACCAACACATTTCCGGTCCAACATTGCGAAGAAACCTTTAAAACAAGAATACGGATTGTTTTTCAGGAAATGTCTAATCTCTTCTGTGGTGCTTGGTTGAAAATTAAATCGCCCTTGTCCACATTCGTTTCGAAGCGCATTTAGTTCCTCAATATCTTCTTCAACGTGTTCGCGGAATGGTCTTATATTACACCTTTTGTTCACCTTGATGTCGGATGGAATCCTCGCTAGGTCAATCTCCATTAAACTAGTTTTGCGAATTATGTTGAAACCCAACTCTTCTAGGGGCTTGACATGGTTGTTTTCTTTTGGGTCAAACCAACGCAGCCGTGGCACAAGTATAGTATTCACTTTTCTTTTTTCTAGTCGACCTACTACAAATCTCACGATTTCTTTCCACATCAGACTCATGTAGTTTTGGAATGATGGCAAGGTCATCGACAACGCCCCTTCTTTCATCATTTACTCTTTCCTCAAAAACGTGAACCACACCAACAGGATTTCCGTCAAGCTCTGCTATCCATCTTTCACTATACAATAAATTTGAATCTCTCTGCAACTCTTTAAGAAACTCTTCAACAGTAATTTTTCTCCAATCTCTGAACTTTTCATAAGCAGCATTCAACACATAAACCCATGTTGACTCATCATGATCTTTAATGAACTTTCGAATCCTTAGCATAAATCCCTACCTCCACATCCCATTTTCAAGTATATATTCAGAGCTGATTTGACTTAAGATTTACTCACGCATTGTAATCACAAATCATTACCATGGCGAGACTCTACTCAAAGCTGCCGTCACAAGGTTAAATGTCTATCAATCGTCTGAATTAAGAATGTTTAAACTCGAAACACTTGACAAACTGTGTTTATTTTGTTTGTTTCCTCTCTATCTTTGTTTGGTTTGGCGGTAAAGTTTTATAGTTTCGAATTGCCATGAATGTTTTGGCGGTGGGTCTTAGGCGGGGGGCTAGGGGTCCCCTGCACCGTAAACCCTCTATACGACGGGCCGAAAGCTGAGGCTGAGGCATCTGTGGCTGCTGAAACCCTTCACTTCCGAAACAAAGACTACCCGTCCCTCGGGGCTGACGGTCGCTGGGCTGCTTCCGTAGGGAAGCTGTCTCCAGCGTTTGTCAGGTGAACCTGGCCAGGCCCGGGAGGGAGCAACCTAAGTCTGGACGTTTAGCGCTCGAGGGGGTGCGGGTACGAGTGTAGGTTTGAGGGGTTCGGCGGATTCTGGATGTCGAACCTCAGTGACCCACCGCCTTTTAAATATGTTATAGTGCTTTTATAGTAGTGTGAATTGTTATGGGCTTTCCCGAAAAGTTTCTTTGGGGCGTATCCATAAGCGGTTTTCAATTTGAGATGGGTGATGCTGCTGGAAAAAATGTAGACGCCAATACAGATTGGTATGTTTGGGTGCATGATGCCCAAAACATAAAGAAAGGCTTGGTGAGCGGCAACTTGCCAGAAAACGGCATAGACTACTGGAACTTGTATGCAAAAGACCATGACATTGCCAAAAGGCTTGGGTTAAACGCCTACCGTATTGGCGTGGAGTGGAGCAGAATCTTTCCAAAAAGCACAAACGCCGTGGAGGTTGGTGTTGAGAAGGCGTCTGATGGCAATTTTTCTAGGATAGATGTTGACGACAAAGCCTTGGAAGAGCTTGGAAAGTTGGCGAATAAGGAAGCGTTAAACCATTATAGAGCTATGATAGAGGACTTGAGGGCGAAGGGGTTCAAGGTTTTTGTTTGCTTAAACCATTTCACGCTTCCCTTGTGGATTCATGACCCAATAGCCGTTCGCAGCACGAAGCTGAAGAAGGGCGCGAAGGGATGGCTTGACAAACGAACCATAATCGAGTTTGCAAAATATGCGGCTTATGTGGCTTGGAATTTTGGAGACGTCGTGGATAATTGGGCGGTTTTTAATGAGCCTATGGCTGTATGTGAAGCTGGCTATATGATTCCAGAGTCTGGTTTTCCGCCTGGAATAAGCAGTTTCAAGGCTGTTAAGGAAGCAGCCAAAAACATGGTTGTTGCTTATACCCGTGCTTATGATGTTATAAAAAGGGTGGATACTGTTAAAGCGGATGAGGATAGCTCAAGCCCAGCGAATGTGGGTTTGATACATAATGTGATACCAGCAAAACCCTTCGACGAAAAAGAAGAGTTACACGTTATGGCGGCTAAATTTATGGATGACATGCATAATCACTTCTTTCCTCAAGCTGTTACTTACGGCTGGTTGGATGAAAACTTCACTGGAATAAAAGAAAAAGCGGAAATGAAAGATTATTTGAAGCAGCGTGTTGACTGGCTTGGCGTAAACTATTACACAAGATTTGTGATTAAAGGTAGAAAATCGCTTTTAGCCAAAATTTTTGCTGGAATCCCAGCCATTCCAAACATAATGCAGAATTATGGTTTTGCATGTCAACCAAAAAGCAAATCAGCAGACGGCATGCCCACATCAGACCTTGGATGGGAAATCTTTCCAGAAGGCTTACGTGAAGCCTTAAAGGCGATGAACAGATACGAGCGTCCTCTGTACGTGACGGAGAATGGAATAGCAGATGAAAAAGACGAGCTTAGACCAAAATTCATTGCCTACCACCTCAAAATGCTTGAAAAGGCGCTGAATGAAGAGAAAATTGACGTTCGAGGCTATTTTCACTGGTCTTTAACTGACAATTATGAATGGGCTAACGGTTTCAAAATGAAGTTCGGCTTGTTTGCTGTTGACCTCAAAACCAAAAAGCGGACAATGCGAAAAAGCGCAAAAGTGTACAAGAAAATAATAGAAGAAGGATTTACTGAAAACCTAGAGGGTAAGGTCCGTATTGGTTGATTTTTGCGCCAAAAGTATGTAGAAAAGCTGCAAACTTTGGAAAATGCTAAATCTATTTTAAAGCTATATCCTAACACTGTTGGAGTTTAGCATGACATATAACGAGGTTCGTAAGGATTACTTGCTTGACCGTTGGGTCGTCATCGCCACAGAACGCGGTCGCCGCCCAACAGACTTCGTCAAAAAGGAAAGGCAGACGGCTAAGGCTGGTGTTTGTCCAATGTGTCCAGGCAACGAAAACATGACTCCGCCAGCAGTTCTTGCCTACATCAAATCTGGAAAAGGCATAAGAAAAGTCAAAGAGAAGAATGGTTTTCGCTATAAGAATTGGCTTATTCGATGCGTTCCAAACCTTTACCCTGCCTTTACTCCGCCTAAAGAAGGAGCAAGCCCAAAACAGTTTCTGAAAAGTGATAACTTAGGCATGGCTGTTGGGCATCATGAAGTTTTAATTGAATCTCCAAACCATGATGCGCATCCAGCAGACGCAGAAATTCCGCAACTGGTTCATGTTATTAACGGTTACATTGACAGGTTTCGTGAGCTTTCAGCAAAACCCTACGTGCAGTATGTTTCCATATTTCGAAACCATGGTTTAGAGGCTGGAGCTTCGCTTTCTCATGCTCACAGTCAAATAATTGCCATGCCTTTTATTCCGAAAATTGTTGCAGAAGAGATTAAAGCGAGCAGAAAATTTTGGAAGCAAAATGGAGAATGCGCATTCTGCAGCATTATGGAAAAAGAGAGAGATAGCCCAAGACTTGTTCTTGAAAACTCCAATTTTTTGGTTTTTACACCATATGCAAGTGTAAACCCTTTAGAGTTTTGGATACTTCCAAAAAGGCATGAAGCCACACTGCTTGACATGACGCAGAGAGAAGTGAAAACTTTTGCTGAAACATTAAAAGCTTGCTTTAAAGGACTGAAAATTTTGGTAAATGACCCACCATACAATTATGGTTTCCATCAAATCATAGACAAGAGCGCACGAGAACATTATCATTGGCATTTGGAAGTTTATCCACAACTAGCAACATGGGCTGGGTTCGAAAAAAGCACAGGCGTATACATAAACACTGTTACGCCGGAAGTTGCTGCAGAAAGCCTTAGAACAACAATTTCAGCTTAAAACTTGCAGAATTTCCCTTTCATATTTTGGTCTAATCTGTATGACATCTTCCACATATGCCCTAAAAGGTTCTGCAATGCTCCATGCTTGGGCTATGCACCCTCTCGGCGTGTGAGGCGGGTCTCCATCAAAAATTTCGCTTATTGTGCCCAAGCCAGCCTTAAAAATTTGTTCAGTGAAAAGCGGCAAAAGGAAGTTTTTCACGGCATATTCTCTTCTAAAATCTGCATAACCCTTCGCTTTCAGGTAGGCTTTCGTGAAGGGACCTAAAAGCCAAGGCCAAACAGTGCCATTATGGTAGGCTTTGTCTCTGCTTCTTCTGTCTCCAGCATAAACCCCAACGTATTTTGGGTCGTTTCTTGTGAGGGTTCTTAAACCGTAAGGCGTTAAAAGTTCACGTTGCACAACATCCACTATTTTTTCGCTTTTTGTTTTATCCAGCATTGTGAAGTCTAAGGCTACGGCAATTATTTGATTAGGCCTTAAAGAAGTATCCTTTCCATTTTCACTTATGACATCGAACAAAAAGTTCTTTTCTGCATTCCAAAACTTTTCAACAAAACTTTCTTTCGCCTTTTCAGCAATATGAGCATATTTTTCCGCTTCACTTTTTTCTTTGAACTTGTCAGCCAAAATCTCCATAATCCTTAGCGCATTATACCATAATGCTTGAGCCTCAACGGCTTTTCCGCCTCTCGGGGTTACTGGTTGTCCATCTACAACCGTGTCCATCCATGTTAATTGTGGATTATGAGTGAGCAATCCGTCAGCGTCTAAGCGTATGCCGAAGACTGTTCCTTTAATATGGTTTTCCATAATTGACTTTAGGGTATCCCACAACTGTTCTTTAACGAATTTGAAGTCGTCTGTATACTTTAGATATTGTAGTATTGCATTAACAAACCAGAAGCTTGCGTCAACAGTGTTGTAGGCTGGTTCTCTTGATTGTTCCGGCAAAAAGTTTGGGATTAAACCATCTTTGCAATGTTTTTGAAATGCCAAGAAAGTTTTCCTCGCATCCTCAAATCTTCCAGTCACAAGCATCAAGCCTGGCAGAGAAATGAATGTGTCTCTTCCCCAAATTTCAAACCAGTGGTAACCCGCAATAACAGCCCTTTCTAAATCGTTCAATCCTTTAACTATAAACGTGTCTGTTGCCAGAACAATCCAGCTTAACCAATCTTTTTCATTAACGTTTAAGTGTTCTTCGTAAAATTTTGCCAAAAAGTTTTTGCGTCGTTCTATTTCTCTTTCGTATAGGGCTTCTACATCATAAGCTGAAGAGGGTGCTCCATAAAGGCTTCTTTTTGCGGCATCCTCGTTTTCGCTTGCAACAAAAATAGTTGCGAAACTTTCGTTTGTGCCAGCTTTCACATTAACTTCTACGTATCCTGGTTGAAAACAGTCGTCTATGCATGTTTCTCCTCGCATGGATTCTTCGCGGTAAAAGATTCTTTCAATCCACTTCTCAGAAGCATAATAATTACCGCTTGTTGTTTTCATCATGAGCACAGACTGGGGGTTACTGAAGCAAATTTCTACTTCTTTGTCTTCTTGCTTCTGAGTGATTGTTCCAAAAATTTTCCATTTATCAGTTACGGAGTGCATATGCCTGCTGTTTATCAGTGGAAAAATCCTAATTTTGACGTCTAAACCGTTTTTATTCAAAACTTTGTAAAGGCTTAATACGGCATTTTTCTCATGATGCATAAAAATTATTTTTTGAACTTCCGCATTCTGCACTGTATAAACGTATTTTGGGAAGGGTGAAATTGAAAACTCCTTTAAGAATAAGTGCCCTTTGGGGAAAATTCCATTTTCGAACTCGTTGGCGCCAAGCGGATAAACATTGTTTCCGACGCTTACTTCTTCGTCAAGCTTAGATAGGCATACTCTGCGGTCTCCCGGCGGATGAAAAGCGGCAACAAGCAATCCATGATATTTTCTTGTGTTTATGCCTAAAACTGTGGATGAAGCGTAACCGCCTAAACCATTTGTTATAATCCATTCCTTTTTGATTGCGTCTTCGAAGTTTGAAAGTTTTTCATGGTTCAGATTTATGGATGGCAATTTCATTTACATCATCAGTTTTGCAACGTTTTTCTCTTTTGCAACTGCGAAAAAGTTTGCCACTGGATTACATTTAGTTCTGAAAAATAATGCATGAGGCTTCTTGAGTTTATATTCTGTTAATGTTTCGGCATATCCCATGCCCTTGGCGAAAACCAAATCCACGCTATTATAAACTTCCATGAATTCTTTGGAAACTTCATTTATGGCTAAACCAACGGCGTCTGTTCCCGTGGTAATCACTTTGTCAGCAATCTTTTTCATTCCTGAAACTTCTGCATCTTCTAACGTTGCATCATTAATTACTGGTTTATCTTTAACAGCAACTGTCACTTTTGCGCCCATGTTCTTTAACTGTTCAACAAGCAATGTGTCGAAGACAATTTCGCCCGCATTATCAGTCAAATAGAGGATTGTTGTGGCTTTTTTTGCCAATTCGTAAATCTTACTTGAGTCATCAATGGCAAGGTCTTTGCTAGCGTTTTTGAAAAGCTTTCCGATGCCGCCAAATGTGAAGTTGTGGCCTGGAATGTCAAATTCAATTACGTTGCCGACAATGCTGCACAAAATTGCCCTTTTGAATCTATCTTCTTGTGCATAGCCTTCTTCCACAATTTTTTTGGCGAAAGGCAATATTTTCAAAGCTTTTTCGTTGCTTATTCTTTTATTTCTTTTGTAGGGGTCTTCGTTTCCAGAGACCCATTTTATAATGCGGTCCCTTTTTGTGCCGAGGTTTGCTGGGACGGCTGTTGGCTTGAATTCTTTGTTTAGGAATTTTATTACTTCTGCCATTGCTCTAAAGCGTAAGGCTGGATTTGTTGTGGCTTCCATGATTTCTGCTGCTGCTCTGTTGATTATGCATGCAGCGCATTCGGCTTCAACTTTCAAAGCTATTCGCTCCTAAGTTTTGTTGCTTCTGCAAATTCACGTAGAATATTATATGGGTCTTTCGCTTTCACTATGCCGCTGGCAACCAAAACTCCTTGAGTGCCAAGCTTTAATGCTACCGCCACATCTTCTCCACGGCTTATTCCAGCTCCACAAAGTATCACAACTTCGGGATTAACTTCTCTAACCCGTTTAATGGTGTTAGTGACTACTTCTGGCTTAGCCTTAGAAACTGGAATTCCTGTTCCTATAAGCTCTGGCGGCTCTATGGCAATTATGTCCGGTTTGAGGGTTGCTGCTGCTACACTAATGTTTGGGTTGTTGGCGCAAACAACCGAAACCAAACCCTTTTCGCGTGTTATTTCTATTATTTCATCAATATCTGATAGCTTAAGTTGTCTTTCAGAATGGTTCATTAGAGTTCCCTTAGCCCCCGCTTCCTTCACAGAATCTGCAAGCACATGCCCAGTGTAGCTGCCTGGTCTTATTGGGTCTATGTGTTGGGCGAAAACTGGAATTTTAACAGATTCTGCTACGGCAGATATATCTGCAAATTGAGGTGCGACAATTATGGAAACATTTGTTTCACAGCTCACTTTTTCAGCTTTCTTTGCAAGTTCAACGGCATTGCGCCCAGTTGCTTCCGAATAAGTTTTAAAGTTAACAATAATAATTGGCGTTTGGAATTTTTTCTGCAAGCTTTTTCACCTATTTAGCGTTAACGTTAACTCTTAATATTATTTTAGAATAAAAAACTGGATACTTATTGTGCATAATGTTGCTGAGAGCATTAACGCCTTTTTTCTGGAACGAAAACCGCTGCTGCAATGGCTGTTGTCCATAAACCGTTTTTGTCTCCTGTTGCCGACTGCGTTATGTTTGTCGTCTTGATTATCATTCCGCTGGTTTTGAAAAGCTGTTTTCTCTCATCCCAGGCGGTTTGCGGGTCAAAGGGTATTCCCATGGTTGTAGCCAACATTGTTGCAGCCAAATCCTCAGCATAATCCCCAGCAGTCTCGTCTGTTTGTCCAAAAGAATGGTGTTCAGAAAGGTAACCATAGTGGCTTTTGCCTGAGGGGATGGCTACTCCTATTGAGGCGGCAATCAGCCTGTGCGGCTCATTTGTTGAGTTTCTGGCTATGACAACGAATGTTATTTCGCCTGGTTTTAGCATTTTTAGTCCTCTTTCTCTGCTTATGAGCTTGCAGCCTGGCGGTATTATGCTTGAAACGTTCACTATGTTGCAATGTTGTATTCCAGCGTTTCTTAGGGCTAATTCGAAAGATTGCAGTTGCTCCTTATGTTTGCCGACTCCTTTTGTTAGAAACAAATATTTGGGAATCATTTTGCTTTTTCGCAATAGAATAAATAAAATACGCTTATTAGTTTTTTGTTTCCATTTTTGGTGCGAATTAGGGAAAAGAATAACAAAGCTTGGCATATAATTATTTTTGAGGTCATGCTAAGTGTCATATCGTCGCAGCGTATTCCGAGATGAAACGAAGCTTGACATAAACTATGTTCCTTACAAGCTTCCGCATAGAGACAAGGAACTGCGCTTGCTTATGGAGTTTTTCAGTTTTATATGGCAGTCCCCATGGAATATGGCTCAAAGGGTTATAATAGCTGGCGATGTTGGCACTGGCAAAACTGCCCTTTCCCAACGCTTCGGAGCAGACATCACCCGAGAAGCAGACAAGCGTAAAATGAACATTCGATACGTGCATGTTAACTGCCGCGAATATCGCGGAAACCTCCTCCTCATCGTTCACCACGCAATCTCTATTTTCCACCCAAACTTTCCAAGAAGGGGCTACTCAGCAGAAGAGCTCCTTCGCATTTTCTTACAAATTTTGGATGATGAAAACGCATATGTAATCTTAGCCCTAGACGAGTTTGAGAGTTTAGTTGAAAGGGAAGGCTCCGAAGCTGTTTACAAGCTTACTCGGTTGCAGGAAATTAGGCAGAATAAGCCTCAGAGACTTTCGCTCCTATGCATTTTAAGAAACTTGGAGGTGATTGAACGGTTAGATGCCAGCACCAGGAGTACTCTGCAGTCTAACCTAATTCAGCTTGAAAAATACTCGAAGCCTCAGCTAATAGACATTCTTAATGACCGTGTTTCTCTAGCTTTTAAGCCGTTGACGGTGCTTGATGATTCTGTAAATTTGATAGCTGAACTTGCATATTCTGAAGGCGGAAACGCTCGTTTCGCCATTGAACTGCTTTGGAGGGCTGGAAAATACGCTGATGCTGAAGATTTAGGTGCGGTTACGCCGGAATGCGTTAGAAAAGCAGTTTCAAGCATAATTCCAACTTTACGAAAAAGCGATTTAGCCCCTTTGGGTTTTCATGAAAAACTCTTCTTGCTTGGCCTAACAAGGCTTTTGAAGGAAAGTCAAAAGGCTTACGTTTCCCTTGCAGAGGCAGAAAAAGCCTACAATGTTGTTTGCGAAGAATTCCATCAGCATCCTCACAGTCACACGCAGTTGTGGAAGTATTTGCAGCTTCTCTCTGCTTTAGGTATACTAACCACAGAAGTGTCCGTTGTGGGTTCTCGCGGAAGGTCGACAATTATTTATTTGCCTAGAATTCCAGTTGATGAATTGGAGAGGGAATTGAGCAAGCTTTTGGAAGGGGAAGGAGCGTGAAAGGCGATGGATGTGGAGGATGTTTTTTCTTCAAGGCTTAGAATTAAAGTTTTGAAAATGTTAATGCAGATGAGCGAGCTTAATGTTTCCGAAATTGCCCGCAGATTGAATGTAAACTACAACACGACAATTAAACACTTGAAAATTTTAGAAGATGAAGGTATCGTTTGCCACAAAGTTTTTGGAAGAATCCACCTCTATAGGCTTGATGAAAACTCGCCAAAGACCAGAGCATTACAAAATCTTTTGGATGTTTGGGAACATGCAAATAAGCAATAAGCCACATTAACTATTCCTAAGTGGTGCAGAGTTTGGTTAAAGAAGAGTTTGACGGAAAAATAGGAGAGTTTGAAGGGATTCTACAGAAGATTGCAAGCGACATAGCCAGCGGTGTTCTCTCCGAAAAGCTTCCGCCATCCGAGTTGCTGGGAAAAACTGAAAACTACACTAATTACTTAAAGGATTTGGTGAAAAACAGCGAAGAGCTTATGCTCATTTTAAAGCCAGAAAGGGCTTACACCATAAACGCTACAAGTAAGAACTTAACTCAAGCACTAACAACATATAAAGATATTCTTCTTCAAAATACGCCAGACCCCCTTGCAAATTCTCGCTTAGCCTTTGAACAGTTAAGAAAAGCGCTAACGGATGGTTCAGATTTCCTTTTTCTAATGCGTGAAGTTAGAGATAATCCTTCCCCGCTTATAGATGCAATAATAAATTTTAAAAGGGCTTCAGAAGCCAAAAGTTCAGTTATAAGCATACAAGCAAAGGAAGATGTTGCGCCTCTCATTAAATACGTTTTAACACGCATAGACGATTTTCGGGCTGCTTTGATTGGTTTGGAAAAGAAGGTGGATGAGATGCGTCAGATTTTGCGGGAGCTTCAAGAAGAAAGCCTAAAAATTCTTTCTGGAAAGACTTCGCAACAATCAGTCATGGCGGAAAACAAAACGGAAAAGAAGCAGCTCTCCCTCTCAAACTTTAAAACTGAAAAGGCGTGAGGCGAAAATATGGCAATGGTTGATGTTTCCGCTAAACCCGAAATTTTCCGTGAAGCCACTGCCACCGGCACAATCAAGTTGAAAGCTGAAACCATACGCTTAATCAAGAAAGGCAAGATAGCAAAGGGAGACCCTTTTTATACGGCTAAAATTGCTGGGATTTTGGCTGCCAAAAAGACAAGCGCTCTGATTCCCCTTTGCCATCCGCTGCCGTTGACAAATGTTGAAATTGAAATTGAAATTTTGGAAAATTCTAAAGTGCAAGTTTCCTCCACCGTCAAAACGAAAGCACAAACGGGGGTTGAAATGGAAGCGTTGGTGGCAACCGCCGTTAGCCTCTTAACAATTTGGGATATGGTGAAACAGTATGAGAAGGATGAGTTTGGGCAATATCCTTTAACAACCATCGAGGATATTCGGGTTGTGAAGAAAATTAAGGAGGGCGTTGTTAGTGAGCGAAAGCGCAAAAAAGCATAAAGCTGAAGCACCTAAAAATTTGAAATTTGCCGTTTTCACTTGCAGCACATCTCGCTACCAAAAAATGAAAAATGGCGAAAAAGTAGAAGACATTTCAGGCGACTTGATTGAGGCTTTTCTAAAAAAGGCTGGGCATATGGTGGTTTTGCGAAAGCTTATCCCAGACGATAGAGCTTCAATTGAAGAATGCATAAAGCAAACGTTAGCCAACGCTGATTTAGACGCCGTTGTTTTTTGCGGTGGAACTGGTATAGCTCCATCAGACATAACCATAGAAACCATTTCGCCATTTTTAGAGAAAGTCTTGCCAGGATTTGGCGAGATTTTTAGGCGTTTAAGCTATGATAAGATTGGCTCTGCTGCTGTTTTGTCTCGGGCGTTAGCTGGCGTGGCAGGGGGTAAAGCTTTCTTCTGTGTTCCTGGTTCGCCTGATGCTGTTAGGCTTTGTTTTGAAAAGCTTATTTTGCCCGAAGCACCTCACATATTAAAACACGCCAACGAATAGAGTAGTGGAATTTATTTACCTCATTGGCTAATGGCTGTGGAAAGTGCTTGCAAAGAACGTAGAATTTCCTCTACGTTATCGTACTTCTTTCCATTAACTATCATTGTGGGTGTTCTTTTAACTCCCCTCTTAATTGCCTTCAATCTATCAGTTACCCGCGAAACATCAAACACCAAAACTTTCTCATCAGTCTTATTAACCAGGCGCAACGCGTGTTCCAGAACTGTACGGTCTTTTTCAGGTAATATACGCCCCTTAAATTTGGATGGTATCTCCGCCGCCCACTCCGCCAGATCCGGAGCGCAGAGGACGTGTTGAGACATTTCTCTGTAATGGCCCACGTCTATGTATGGAGATGAGGAGCGTACAAAAATTTCGATCAAGGTTTTCACTGATAGTTTAATTGCTGTTTTGAATATTTATTTTTGTCGTCGTGTTAAGGCAAGTTTTATATTGCTGGAAGTTTACGGAGAAACCGATAAGCATATGCGGGAATAACGATGGTTTTGGCTGATAATTGGGGGCGTCCACTCCTAAACTTGCGGGTAGCAGTAACGCGAAATTGCAATTTGCATTGTCAATACTGCCACATGGAAGGCGAAGAAAAACAAACGAAAAATTTTGCTGAAGAAATGACTGTTGACGAAATTGTACGCATTGTGCGAATCGCCGTTGCATTAGGCATGTCCAAGATTAAGCTTACTGGCGGAGAACCCCTAATGCGCAAGGATATTACAGAAATCGTCAAGGGAATAGCTGCAATATCTGGCCTAGAAGACCTTTCCATGACAACTAATGGGACAATGCTTGCCAGCTTGGCTGAGGAGTTATATGCAAGTGGCTTAAGGCGTGTGAACATAAACTTTCCAACATTAAATGGCGAAGTTTATGGCAAGTTGACTGGCGGCGTTTTGAAAGATGTTTTAGAAGGCGTTGAAGCCGCTGTGAAAGTTGGTTTTCACCCCGTTAAACTTAACATGCTTGTTTTGAAAGGCGTAAATGATGATGCAGTTTTGGAAATGATCGATTTTGCCAGAAAAACAGGCGCAGTTTTGCAGTTAATCGAGCTTGAACCATTAAACATAAGCCCCACTTATTATGCGATAAACCACAAACTTTTAGATGAATATGAGGATATGCTTAGGCAAAAGGCTGTGAAAATCGAAACCAGGCGTTACATGCAAAATCGCCATGTTTACCACTTGCAAGACGTGACTGTTGAGGTTGTGCATCCAATTGAGAATACAGAATTTTGTATGCATTGTACACGCTTGCGCTTGACAAGCGATGGAAAGCTTAAACCTTGCCTAATGCGAAACGACAATCTTGTTGATGTTTTGACGCCCATGCGAAACGGGGCAAGCGACAAAGAATTGACTCGGCTTTTTAAGTTGGCAAACCAAAAAAGAAAACCCTACAACAACAATTAACCTATAGCAAAATTGGAGCTTTCAAGCTGAAATTGAGTTCTATTTTCTCGGATTCAACAATACTATTATAGGATTCTGCATGAATAATTTTGTAATGGAGATGTCTGATGTCATCTCATTACATTAGGTGTGTTGTTAAAGGTTCTTTCGAAAATGTTTTTGAGGTTTTAAGTAAAGCTTTCGGGAGTGTATATGCTAAAAGATTTAGCAGCGGTCGTGAAATGACTAGAGGTGTTATTTTGGGTGAGGAATACTTCTTGAGAGTTAGCAGCGATGTTGCAATTTTAATTATTTTGGAAGAACATTCCATCGAAGAAACAGAGGTTGAGATTATTTCATGTGCTGGTGGAACTGGGTTAACTGGTATCTCATATGGCGCTCACTCGGCATACGTTCATAAAGTAAAAGACTTCTTGGTAAGTTCAAATTTCAAAATTGAGGTTAAAGAGGAATTCCATATTTTACCAGTTTTAGTTATCGTTAAGAAGCACGTAAATCTGAGGTTTAGGATAGAATCCTACAGTTTTATCAGTTTTGCTTCGTGTTTTGTTGTGTCGTATATGGCTATTGTTGATTTGCTTGATAAGTATCCGCAGACTTCGCCAGGATTTACGACTAATGTTTTGCCTTTTCGATAAATTTCCGCTTTATGTGTATGCCCATGCACTATGACGTCGAAAGTTTCGCTTTCAATTAAAGCCTTTAAAAGTTCTTCTTCTGTTCCATGCAACAAGGCTACTTTTAAGCCGTCAATTTTTATTTCTGCAAAGTTTCCTCGTATTTCTAAACCCTCATGTTCGCTGAACCTTTTCTTTAACAGTTCGCGGTCTCCGTCGTTGTTGCCGAAAACGCCTATTAGTTTTGCTTTTAATTCTTTAAATTTTGGAATAACGAAAGGCGCTATGTAATCTCCCGCGTGAAGCACCAATTCAACTCTTTCCTCATTTAATCTTTTTATGGCTTTGTCCACCATTGGCAGTTTGTCATGTGTGTCAGCCATTAACCCGATTAGCATTTCCTTCACCTTTCCTAACATTCTCTTTTATGGAAATTAAGTGTTTCTTATAGAAGTTTGTTCTAGAGAATATTTCGATATTTGAAATACTCAAGCATGCGAAACACCATTTAAAACACTCCACTGCCACTTTTTCGTATAGAAACTGTTTTAAAAGAGGAATATTGAAAATGAGTGATTGGGGTTCGAACCCCGCTTCGAAAAGGAGAGATAAGCTTTACATTATTGCTGAAATTTTAGAAATAGCTAAAGAGGGAACTTTGAAAACTCAAATTATGTATAGGGCAAATTTAAGCTTCACGCAGCTTAACGATTATCTTGGGTTTATGTTGAAAATCAGATTGTTGGACAAAACAGTTGAGAACGATAAAGAAATTTACAGGGCAACTGATAAGGGTTTAAGTTTTCTCATGCGTTATCGGGAAATTACGGAGCTTCTTAAGACAGAAAACGACAATTATAAAAATAATATTAAGATTCCTCCTCCGCATTTGTTGAAAAGAAACTAAAAATAATTAACTGTGAGTTAGTTCTTTTTTGGATTTTGCTCGTCAAGATAGTTTTTGACTTTTTCTTTCAATGTTGGGAACTCTTCAAGCATGGCTTTTATGACTTGCCAGCGGATTTCATCTGTTTTTGCTGTTCTGTTCATTTTCAAAGCGCCCCAAATAGGGTATAGCAATATACAATATAAGCTTTTATTCCCAAAAACGATACATCCACCAACAAAACAAAAAGAAAAAGGAAACTAATGGATGTTCACTATGTTAACTGGTTTCTTCCGCATCCTAACAGCAACTATAGCAACAGCGATAACCAATGTGGCTCCAATAAGAATTGCAAGCATCATTGGTCCCGTCAATGTTGGAATTGTTGGGGCTGAAGCAAGCCCTATGGTTGGGTCATGCTCTAAAGTGTAATCGCCAAAGTATGGATAACAAATGAAGAGCCTAAGGTGTCCACCAGCAGCAATGTAAGATGCAGTAACATTCACATAACCCACGGTGTCTCCAGTTT
>JBMFOB010000003.1:0-90523 GCA_049969855.1 Bathyarchaeia archaeon
CTTAATCTTCTCCTCTTCTCCACTCTTAACCATGACACATTCAACCTCTACCATTTTCTGCTCTCTAATTATAGCTTAAACCCTTTAAAAGATTTAAACCTATATTACGATTTAAGTCATATTTCTAATGGTATAAGCTACAACCCACACGCGTTTCCATAAAAATATAGGGAGAATTATTGGCTTAAATCACCACTTATTTTTGTTTTTCCGGAAATTTCTCTGAGGCTGGTTCCCCGCCAATCCCCCAATGCGATTTTGGAATTTCATGCACCAAAACTTCCACAGCCTGCCTTGGTATGCCCAAGTCTTCAAAGACCCTTGTTATGTTCCGTATCAAAGTCTTAGCTTTTTCCTCGCCAAAACCTTCCCAAACATTCACATGAACAACAGGCATATGCACATCTCCAAAAATAGAAACTGTAACAATTAAGTTAAGTTCTTTACTGTTTCATTTCTTAACTCTAACACAAAATTCTTTAATCATCCCTGCAACTTTCTAATAACACCATGCAAAACCAAAAAACAAACACAAAAATTTCTGTGAGAAAAGCCAAAAATTCTGACCGCGAAGCAGTCTTCAATTTCTGCAAGAAAACTTGGAGTTGGGGCGATTACATACCTAATGTTTGGGATAAATGGCTTAAAGAGAAAAATGGCAGAGTATTCATCGCCACAATAAATAATGCGCCCGTTGGAATTTCCCATTTAAGCATAGACAAACCCCATGAAGTTTGGCTTAGCGGGGCAAGAACAGACCCAAAATATAGACGCATGGGAGTAGCCACAGCCATAACCAAAAAATGTTTAGAATATGCCAAGAAAAAAGGCGCAAAAGTTGCGAGACTCGTTACAGAATCCGATAATGCAGCTGCTAGGACTTTGCTCCAAAAACTTGGGTTCAAACAAATAGCAGAATTCGTTGAAATGACAACAGAAAAAATAGCGAAAGAAAAAAGCAAAAACTCAAAATGGATAGAAGAAAACGAAATTAAGACTGTATGGAATTATCTGCAAAATTCAGAAGGATACCGAAAAGCAGCAGGCTTATACACGGTTCTATTTCACTGGTTCTCTCTCGAAAAAAATGACCTCGAACAATTCGTTAAACAAAGAAAAGCAATACTACACATGAACGAAGAAAACAAAATAGATGGCTTGACGCTCATAGAAGATGCAACAGCCCAAGAGTGGCACAAAAACACCATACAAACATGCTACATAGACGGCGATAGCAACGCTGTTCTCGACATGATAAAGTTTCTAAAAAACCACTGCTACAACATAGGCATCAAAAAGATTTATGGATTCGCATGCAACCACAAACCCATAACAACCGCTTTAGAAAAGTTAGGTTTCAAATTGCCAGACACTACAGAAATAGTTTATGAGAAAAAAATATAATATGCCTACCAAATATGACATGGTTCTACTTACAATTCCAGCAATAAACTAGTAAGGTTTAAATAAAATATAGCTCATTTCGTAGTTAGCTTCAACAAAATGGATGGCAATAAATGTCAGGGGAATTCCGTCACATACTAAGAATAATTGACACAGATGTAGATGGCACCCTAAAAGCGCCCTACGCCCTAAGAAAAATAAAAGGAATAAGCCTAAACCTTGCAAACGCAATATTAAAAAAAGCTGGAATAAACCCTGACACAAGAACCGGATTTTTAACAGAAGCAGAAGTTGAACGAATAGAAGAAATCATTAACGAACCAACAAAGTTTGGACTGCCAAGCTGGCTCCTAAACAGAAGAAAAGACTTGGAAACCGGAAAGGACATGCACCTCATCAGCGCAGACCTCGTCCTAAGAAACAAAATGGACATTGAACAGATGAAAGAAGTCAAATCATGGCGGGGATATCGCCACGCTTATGGATTAAAAGTGCGTGGACAAAGAACAAGAACCACTGGAAGAAGTGGAAAAGCCTTAGGCGTTAAAAAGAAAGAAATTGTAAGAAAGGAAGGTAAATAGCGTGGGAGACCCGAGAAAGCAAAGAAAAAAATACGCAACACCACGTTTCCCATGGCGAACAGACATCCTTCAAGAAGAACTCAAACTTTTAGGTCAATACGGCTTAAGAAACAAACATGAACTATGGCGCCATGAAACAATGCTTTCAAAGTTTAGAGGAATAGCCCGCTCCCTCATTGGCAAAGCGCCAGAAGAACGCGGAAAAATGGAAGAAGAACTGCTAAAACGCCTCAAAAAACTCGGAGTCCTCCCTGAAACAGCAGTCCTAGACGACGTTTTAGACTTAACAATAGAAGACATCCTTGAACGCCGACTCCAAACAATAGTCTTCAGAAAAGGACTCGCCAAAACCATCCACCAAGCACGACAACTGATAACCCATGGACACATATCCATAGGAAAACAACGAGTCACCGTGCCAGGCTACATGGTAACAAGAGAAGAAGAAAACCAAATAGCCTACACAACTCAAAGCCCAGTTGCAAATCCAAATCATCCAATACGCCAAACAATAGCTGTCGCAGCCACCACTGAAACAAAATCAAAAGAGGAATAAAAATGAGTGGTGCCGCCAAAAAAACTGATAGATGGGCCGTAGTCCACATATACAGCTCCTACAACAACACACTAGTCCACATAACAGACATTTCAGGCGCAGAAACAATAGCCAGAACATCAGGCGGAATGTTCGTAAAAGCAGACAGAATGGAATCTTCCCCATACGCAGCAATGCGAGCAGCATCCGCAGCAGCAGAAGTAGCCAAAGACAAAGGAATAACAGCCATACACATAAAAGTAAGAGCACCCGGAGGCTCTGGACCCAGAACGCCGGGACCTGGTGCACAAGCAGCCATAAGAGCCTTAGCAAGAGCAGGTTTTCGCATAGGAAGAATTGAGGAGGTTACACCTATCCCCCATGATGGTACCCGGAGACCAGGCGGAAGAAGGGGAAGAAGGGTCTAACAAATTCCTGTTGTCCTTTTGCTGAGGGAAAAATTGAAATAATGCACTAGTATTCTATTGAACGGCACGGCAGTTGTTATAGAATAATGGAGTGTCAAAATAGTGGAAGTAGAAGTGCTTGAAAAAGACGAGAAAAATTTGCGTTTAATCATTAAAGGAGTTGACGTCCCATTTATTAACGCTTTAAGAAGGATAATAATTTCAGAAGTTCCATGCATGGCGATAGATGAAGTTGTAATGATTGAAAACTCGTCTATACTGCAAGACGAAATTATAGCGCATAGACTTGGACTTATCCCCCTAAAAACTGATTTAGACAGTTATAACCTACCAGAAGAATGCCCATGCAAAAGCGAGTTCGGATGCAACCTTTGCAGAGTTACACTTACACTTGATGTGGAAGCAAAAGAAGGAACAAGAACCGTCTATTCTGGCGAATTAAAATCGGAAAACCCAGAAATAACGCCAGTAAGCGAAAAAATCCCAATCATAAAACTAGCAAAGGGACAAAAATTAAGACTTGAAGCTTATGCAAGACTTGGAAAGGGAAAGAACCATGCAAAATGGCAACCAGTCTCCATGTGCGCATACAAATATTTTCCAAAAATAGAAATTCTCAGCAAACAATGCGACGCCTGCGGAAAATGCGTGGAAATTTGCCCCAAAAAAGTTTTAGCAAAAACTGATGGTAAAATTGAAGTTCGTAACCTGACGGCTTGTACCCTCTGCCAGGACTGCGTTGAAACTTGCCCACAAGATCCACCAGCAATAAAAGTGGACCGAGAAAAAGACACGTTTATATTCAGCCTTGAATCCACGAATGCGCTTCCACCAGAAAGAATATTGACAGAAGCCATCAAAATCTTGGATAAACAGTTCAACGAATTCGAAAACCAAATCAAGGTGGAAAAAAGTGAGGAAAGTTAAAGCAACAAATCCACAGCTTATAGAACTCATCAACTTCCTAAAAAAGGAAAGCAGAGAAAACAAGGTTAACGTTTGGAAGGACATAGCTGAACGATTAGCTAAACCGAACAAAAGACGCATAGCTGTAAACCTCAGCAGGCTAAACAGACACACAAAAAGAAATGACGTTGTGGCTGTTCCTGGCAAAGTTTTGGGCGCTGGAGAAATAAACCATCCAATAACAGTGGCAGCCTTCGCCTTCTCTGCAAAAGCAAAGGAGAAGATAAAAGCTGCAAAGGGCAAATGCCTATCCTACTTTGACTTAATCAAAAAGAACCCGAAAGGCTCAAATGTCAAGATAATTGGGTGAGAAAATGGAAAAACAAGCAACCATAATAAATGCTGAAGGACTCATTCTTGGCAGAATGGCAAGCATAATTGCCAAAAAACTGCTGAACGGCGAAGAAGTAATAATCATAAACGCTGAGAAGGCTGTGCTTTCAGGAAAAAGAAAGAGCAAAATAAGAGAAGCAAAAGAATTCTTAGAAGTAGGATACCCAAGAAGAGGTCCGTTCCATTATAGGAGACCTGACAGAATAGTGAGAAGAACCATTAGAGGAATGCTCCCATATAAACAACCAAAGGGCAAACAAGCATACAAAAGACTTAAAGTTTTTATTGGAACACCAGAAAACCTCAAAGAACAAAAAACCGAAACACTATCAGAAGCGCAAGCTCAAAAGCTCAAATGCCCATACTTTACAATTGAAGAATTTGCAAAAGAAATAGGATGGAACATAGAGGAATAGTTTATGCCAGCAAAAAAGGTTTTAGTTGTTAGTGGAAAAAGGAAAACAGCCACCGCAAGGGCTGTTGTCAAGCCTGGAATGGGAAGGATACGCATAAACAAAACTCCAATAGAAATTTTCGAGCCTGAAATTGCCAGAGAAAAAATCATGGAACCCCTCATACAGGCTGGCGACGAAATTTGGAAACAATTAGACATAGACATAAAAGTTTCAGGAGGAGGCTACATGGGACAAGCAGAAGCCGCAAGAATGGCAATAGCAAACGCCTTATTAAAGTGGACAAAAAGCGCTCATTTACGCACCATCTTCACAGAATATGACAGAACAATGGTTGTAGGAGACCCAAGAAGGAAAGAGCCCAAAAAGTTCGGCGGACCAGGAGCAAGAGCGAGGGATCAGAAAAGCTATAGATAAATGGAGGCTGAATTGGATGATTATACCTGTTAGATGTTTTACGTGCGGCAAATTGATTGGGGATGTGTGGGAAGAGTTTGCTAGGAGAGTTAAAACTGGAGAAAATCCTGGCGAAGTTTTAGACAGTTTAGGAATTAAGAGATACTGTTGTAGGCGGATGTTGCTTTCGCATGTGGATATTATAGATGAAGTTTTACGCTTTTATGAAGAGGCTGAAAAACGAAAAGAGGCTAAAACCTACTATTAAAAAGAGGAAAATGAATGTCCACAGTTATTGAGGATATAATTGCAAGAAAGGTTTTCAACACTCGTGGAGAGGAAACAATAGAAGTTGATGTTATAACAACTTCTGGTTTTGGAAGAGCCTCAGCCCCTGCTGGGGAAAGCCGTGGAAAAGCCGAAGTGATTTATTATCCACAGGGTGGAGTGGACCAAGCTTTAAAGAAGGTTGAAGAGGTTATTGCTCCAGAAATTGTTGGTTTGAATGCTGATTTTCAAGAGGAAATAGACAGGACACTGCATGAAATTGACGGTTCGAAAGATTTTAGAGTAATAGGCGGAAACACAGCCTTCGCCATTTCTTTGGCTAATGCTGAAGCCGCTGCAAACTCTTATGGCATTTTTCTCTTCCAATATTTAGGGGGACAAGTCGCTAACGAGTTGCCCTATCCCCTTGGAAACACCATAAGCGGCGGAAAACACACGCATGGAAAATCTCCAGAAATTCAAGAGTTTTTGGCGCTTCCCTACGGAGCCGAATCCTTCAGTGAAGCTGCGAATGCCAACGCAAGAATCCACAGAAAAGTCGGCGAAATTCTCAAAAAGAAAGATAAATTTTTTGGTGGCGGAAGAAGCGATGAAGGAGCATGGGTTGCCCATATTGACAATTTAGACGCACTTGAAGTTTTAGCTAAAGCCTGCGAAGAAACCAACAATGAATTGGATTTTGAATGCGGTTTTGGAGTTGATGTTGCAGCATCCTCCATTTGGGATGAAAAAGAAAAGGCTTACGTATACGCCAGAGAGGGAAAGAAACGGGACTCGGGCGAACAATTAGATTTCATTTCAGAAATCATCAAAAAATATCACTTAGCCTACGTAGAAGACCCCTTCCATGAAAAAGACTTTGAAAGCTTTGCAGAGTTAACCAGAAAAATCAGAAACTGCATGATTTGCGGAGATGACCTTTTTGTCACAAACAGTGAAAGATTAAGCCGTGGAATAAAGATGCAGGCTGGAAATGCTGTTATAATTAAGGTAAATCAGGTTGGCACCCTCACAGATGCTTTGGAGACTGTTGAAATGGCGAAAAGAAATGGATACACGCCCATAATGTCGCATCGTTCAGGAGATACATGCGATTGGCACATAGCCCATTTGGCTGTGGCTTTTAGATGCCCAATAATAAAGACTGGTGTTGTTGAAGGAACACGCATAGCAAAGATAAATGAGTTAATAAGGATAGAGGAGTTTTTAGGAGATAGGGCTAAAATGGCAAGCATCCCAACTATTAAAGGAGGATAAAAGTTGTCAGAAGACGAAGAAATTAAGGAAGGAAAAGAGGAAAAAATTGAAGAGGAAGCCGCAGAAATAACCGCAGAAGAGCTTTTGTTGCCAAGAGACACATTGTTATCTGCGGGAATACATATTGGAACAAGAATGAAAACAGGAGACATGGAACAATTCATATACCGCGTTAGACCAGACGGCTTATTCGTCTTAGACGTTAAAAAAACGGATGACCGCATAAGAATTGCCGCCAAATTTTTGGCAAGATTTGAACCAGCAAAAATTGCGGCAGCGGCAGCCCGCCTTTACGCCCAAGAACCAGTCAGCAAATTCTGCCAAGTGACAGGAGCAACTCCGATTGTTGGACGTTTCATTCCGGGGCTTTTATCAAATCCGTTATATCCAAACCGTATTGAACCAGAGGTGCTAATCGTTTCCGACCCAAGGGCGGATTCCCAAGCTGTTAAAGAGGCAGCCTCAGAAGGAATTCCAGTAATCGCTTTATGCAGTACAGACAACGAGTTTTCAGGAGTAGACTTGGTTATACCAACAAACAATAAGGGAAGAAGAGCCCTAGCCGTCATTTACTGGCTTTTGGCAAGACAGATATTACGGGAGAGAGGCGAATTACCGCCTGACAAGGATTTACCTTTAACTATTGAAGATTTTGAGGCGAAGATTTCAAAGGAAGAGGAGGAAACCTAAAAGAATGGTGAAGGTTCGGCGTCCATGTCAAGCCGGAGCCTTCTATGAAGGGACAGCCGAATCATTAAAGAAACAAATAGAAAACTGCTTTCTTCACGAACTTGGACCTGGAAAAATTCCAGAAGTTGCCAAGGCTGGACCGAGAAACATAATAGGTTTGGTTTGTCCCCATGCGGGTTACATGTTTTCTGGTCCGGTGGCTGCTCACGCTTATTATCAGTTGGCTTTAGATGGTAAGCCAGATGTTGCAGTTGCTTTTGGTCCAAACCATACTGGTTATGGCAGCGCCTTGGCAGTTATGGATGAAGGAGTTTGGCGCACACCATTAGGCGATGTAGAAGTGGACGGTGAAACCGCCCATCAAATAGTGCGTGAATCCCGTATAGTTGATGTTGACGAATCTGCTCACCGTTTAGAACATTCCATTGAAGTGCAGCTTCCATTTTTACAGTACCTTTACGGTTCACAATTTAAAATTGTTCCAATATGTTTCTTGATGCAAGATTTGTCATCAGCAAGAGATGTTGGAAAAGCCGTAGCAAAGGTTTTGGCTGGAAAAAACGCAGTTATTATAGCCTCTTCTGACATGACCCATTATGAACCACAAGAAAGGGCAGCTAAAAATGACAGGTTGGTGCTTGAAGCTGTTGAAGCCATGGATGAAGCCAAGGTTTACTCTGTTATTGAGTCTCATCGTGTTAGTGCTTGTGGATACGGTCCAATAGCAGCGTTGATTACTGCCGCTAAAATTTTGGGTGCAAAAGAGGCAAAATTATTATGCTATAAGACAAGTGGAGATATAATTGGCGACTACTCAAGTGTGGTTGGGTATGCTGCCGTCTGCTTCACAAAATAGTGGTGAATAATGGAGGTTGTTGCCTCAGCTCCAGCCAAAGTTATACTTTTTGGAGAACACTTCGTCGTCTACGGCGAACCAGCCATGGTTATAGCCATAGACAAAAGAACATATGCAAAAGCAGAAAACCGCAACGACAAACGCCTTTACATACATTCATTAAACCTAAACCTCTCAGCATACTTTGAGGGAGAAAATTTCAAAATTGAAAAAGGCGAACCCAAAGAGGCAAAGTTAAAGTTTGAACCAGTTAGGCTGGCAGTTGAAAAAGTTTTGGAAAAACATGGTGAAAATGTCGGATTAAACATTGAAATCAACTCAACAGTTCCCGTTGCTGCTGGCTTAGGGTCTTCAGCAGCCGTAGTAGCCGCAGTAACCACAGCAGTCAGCACACTATTAAACGTAAGCATCTCGAAGGAAGAGGTTTTTCGAATAACCTACGAAGCAGAAAAAATTGTACACGGCACACCATCGGGAATAGACCCAGCAATCGCAACTTTCGGCGGATCCCTATTGTTTCAGATGGACACTGGATTTAAACCATTAGAAGTTAAAATGGACATTCCTCTTGTCATTGGAGATACGGGCATAGAAAGGTCTACACGAGTCCAAGTTGACAAGGTAAGGGAGTTAAAAGAAAAGTATCCACAAATAATGGAACCGCTCACATGGGCAGCCCGCCAAATCGTAATGAAAGCCCTAGAAGCCTTTAAGGAGAAAGATTTGGAAACCATAGGAGAGCTGATGAACATAAACCATGCATTGCTTTATGGAATAGGAGTGTCAGATGAGTCTTTAGAGTGGCTTATAAACGCGGCACGAAAAGCCGGAGCCTTAGGTGCAAAATTAACTGGGGCAGGAGGCGGCGGGTGCATGATAGCCCTAGCAAGAAATGAAAAACTTGAAGAGGTTTCGGAAGCCATCCAAAGGGCTGGTGGAAGACCTTTCATTGCTAGAAAAACGGATGAGGGAGCAAGAGTTGAGCGAGCTTGAACCTACCATATTAAAGATTGGCGGTTCCGTAATCACAGACAAAAGTGGAGAACTTGCAGCGCGGATGCAAGACATAAGCCGTTTAGCAGAGGAAATACGCGCCGCAAATGTTAAAAACTTAATAATTGTTCACGGAGGCGGAAGCTTCGGGCACCCCATCGCCCAAAAATACGGCATAAGCGCTGGATTTAAACAAGAAAATCAGAAAATAGGATTCGCAGAAACCCACCACATCATGACAGTTCTCAACGGCTTATTCATGGACGCACTGATTTGGCGCGAAGTTCCAGCCGTAAGCATCACGCCTTCCTCATGCATAATGACGAAACGGGGCAGAATACAATGCTTTGAAGAGGCACCATTAAGGATACTGTTAAAAATGGGATTTTTGCCAGTCACTTTCGGCGACGCCGTTTTAGACATGGAGTGGGGATTCACAATCTTATCCGGAGACCAGCTTGTTTCCCATATTGCCACAAGGTTTAACGCAAAACAAATCATAATAGGCGTTGACGTTGACGGATTATACGACGCTGACCCAAAAGTTAAGAATACAGCGAAAAGGTTTACACATTTAACATTAGAGGAGTTGAAAAAGCTTCAAGGAAGCCTTGGCAAGCCAACAGCATGCGATGTTACGGGCGGAATGTTTGGCAAAATAGCTGAACTTATACCAGCCATAGAAAAAGGAATCCCAGTAAAAATCGTGAATGCTGCGAAGCCAAATTATATTTACAAAGCATTAAAAGGAGAAAAAGTGGAAGGCACCATAATAGAGAAGGAATAAATTTGGCTAAAGAAACAACAAAAAGAAAAGCAGAGCATATCAGAATTTCTTTAAACCAACACGTTCAAACCAGAAGAACAACAACGGGCTTCGAAGATGTCCATTTTATTCATAGGGCTTTGCCTGAAATTGACAAGCAAAAAATAGACTTGTCCACAAAAATTTTCAACCACAAGTTCGCCGCACCAATAATCGTAGGCGCCATAACTGGCGGAACCCCAGAAGCAACAAAAATTAACGCAGCGATAGCTGAAGCCGTGGAAGAGTTAGGGTTAGGCATGGGTGTTGGAAGCCAACGGGCAGCCATAGAAGATGAAAAACTTGAAAAAACCTTTGCAATAGCAAGGAAAAAGGCTCCAAAAGCCTTCCTAATCGCCAACATTGGCGGAGTCCAACTTGTCCAAGGCTATGGCTTAAAGGAAGTGAAAAAAGCCATAGAAATGATTGATGCAGACGCCATAGCAATACACTTAAACCCATTACAAGAGGCTATACAACCGGAAGGTCAAACAAACTTTAAGGGAATTCTCGCAAAAATTGGCGAAATAGCAGAAGAAATTGATAAACCAGTAATTGCAAAGGAAACAGGCGCAGGAATAGCCGCTGAAGAAGCAAAGAAACTTGAGGCTGCAGGCGTGAAAGGAATAGACATCAGCGGAGCTGGCGGAACAAGCTTTGCAGCAGTTGAATATTACCGTGCAAAGGGTTTAGGAAATGATGTTCAACGTCGATTGGGCTATGTTTTCTGGGATTGGGGTATCCCAACCGCAGTAAGCGTTGCTGAAGTTTCTCAGACGGTGAATGTTCCAGTGATTGCTTCTGGGGGAATACGTAACGGTTTAGATGTTGCTAAGGCTTTAGCATTAGGCGGAAGCCTAACAAGTTTGTCGCAGCCAATCCTTCAATCAGCCTTTAAAGGGGTTAAGGAAACGGTGCATGCGCTTTCGCTTTTAATTGATG
The DNA here is from genome assembly GCA_049969855.1 of Bathyarchaeia archaeon. Classification (GTDB taxonomy): domain Archaea; phylum Thermoproteota; class Bathyarchaeia; order Bathyarchaeales; family Bathycorpusculaceae; genus JASEJA01. Next base: position 10,888 of record JBMFOB010000003.1, read on the forward strand.
AGTTAAGGAATGGAATGTTTCTTGTGGGAGCGGATTCTGTCGAAGCCTTGCGGGAAACATCCATTGTTATAACTGGTAAAACGGCGGAATGGCTCAAGGCAAGAGGATTTAACGTGGAAGATTATGCGCGAAGAAGGAGGAATTAAACCATTTTTGATGTGGAGAAATTTCTTGAAGAAAAAGCCCTTTTAATAGATAAGGCTATTGAAAAGTATATTCCAAGAAAATTTACAAAAGACTCCATAGTTTTCAAGTTAAACCAACCGCGCCACGCATATAATCTGGAAGCATTAAACAAGGCAATTGCCGAACCAATCTGGGAATTTCTCGAAAGAGGCGGAAAACGATGGCGCCCAGCCCTCTTCTTATTAATTATTGAAGCCTTAGGCAAAAATCCAGAAGCTTTCGTTGATTTCGCCATAATTCCAGAAGTAATCCATAACGGAACATTAATGGTTGACGACATAGAAGACGCATCAGAATTCCGAAGAGGAAAACCATGCACATACAAAATTTACGGCTTAGACATAGCCATAAACGCTGGAAACGCCATGTATTACCTGCCACTTCTCCCACTAATAAAAAACAAGGAGAAAATCTCCAAAGAAAAACTATGCAAAGTTTACGAAATCTACGTGCAAGAAATGATTAGCCTAAGCATGGGACAAGCCATGGACATCGCATGGCACAAAGGCATAGCAGACGCAGACAAGATAAACGAAGAAGATTATTTACAAATGTGCGCCTACAAAACTGGAACCTTGGCAAGAATGGCAGCCAAAATTGCAGCCGTCCTAGCGGATGCAAACGAAGAATTAACAGATAAGCTTGGACGCTTCGCTGAGAGCATAGGCATAGCTTTCCAAATGCAAGACGACATACTGGATTTGACTGGCGAAGAATTTGCAGAAAAGAAGGGTGGACGCGGACAAGACATAACTGAAGGAAAAAGAAGCCTAATTGTTATTCACACTTTAAAAGTGGCAAACACCAAAGACAGAAATAGGCTTATTGAAATCCTCAACATGCACACCTCAGACCAAAAGCTAAGAAACGAAGCCATCAAAATCATGGAAAAATACGGCTCCATAGACTATGTGAAAAATTTTGCGAGAAAAATTGTTGAGGAAAGCTGGAAGGAAGTTGAGAGACTTTTGCCAGCCTCAGATGCAAAGGAAAAGATAAATGCCTTTGCAAAATTCCTAATTGAAAGAAAAACCTAAACAGAAAAAGAGCAGAGTGCAAACCTTTGAAGTTAAAAGATGATGCGGAGCTTAAAGAGGCCATTCGAAAGATTGCTTTGCTAAATGCGGTTAGACATGATGGGAAAGCGCAAACTGGACCAGTTATCGGAAAAATTTTAGGCGAAAAACCAGAGTTAAAAACTAAAGTTAAGGAATTATCCGTGCTCATTAATGTCATAGTTAAAGAAATAAACAGCCTTTCCATAGAAGAACAAAGGCATATAGTTGAAGAAGAATGGCCAGAAGCTCTTGTAAAGAAAATTGAAGAGGAAAAACATCTTCCGCCTTTGCCAAACGCAAATAAGTATGCTCAAGTTGTCACGCGTTTTTCGCCAAACCCAGACTGCGTACTACATTTGGGTTCAGCGAGAGCCATAATATTATGCCACGAATACGCCCGCATGTACAAGGGCAAATTTATACTACGATTTGAAGATACAGACCCAAAATTAAAGAGGCCTATTTTAGAATTTTATGACCGCATAAGAGAGGATTTAGCTTGGCTTGGATGCAAACCAGATGAAGAATACATTCAAAGCGACAGAATCCCAATTTATTACGAGTTTGCTGAAAAATTGCTTAGAGAAGGCAATGCTTACATCTGCACATGCAAACCAGAACAATTCAGAAAAAAAATATTAGCCGCTCAGCCATGCAAATGCCGTGATTTGCCAATAGAAGAGCAGCTTGATAGATGGCAACGCATGCTCAAAGGCAATTACAAAGAAGGCGAAGCAGTATTCCGCATAAAAACAGATTTGAACCATCCAAACCCCGCCGTCAGAGACTGGCCAGCCCTCCGCATTATAGACTCCGAAAAATATCCACATCCAAGAGTTGGAAGCAAATACAATGTTTGGCCACTCTACAATTTTGCATGCGGCCTAGACGACCACCTTATGGGAGTAACCCACATAATCCGAGGAAAAGAGCATTTAACAAACATGGTTCGACAAGAATACATGTATAAATATTTGGGGTGGCAGTATCCCGAAGCCATACACTATGGTAGGCTCAAAATAACTGGAGCATCCCTAAGCAAATCAAAAATTGTTCAAGGAATAAGGGAAGGACTATACAAGGATTGGGATGACCCTCGCCTTGCAACTTTTGCAGCACTGCGGAGACGCGGAATCACGCCGGAAGCCATTAAGAAAATGATAATTGATGTTGGACCCAAAACTTCAGATGTAATTTTGAGCTGGGAAAACTTGTATGCTTACAACCGCAAAATCTTGGACGCATCAGCCAACAGATACTTTTTCGTGGAAAACCCCATAGAGTTGACAGTGAAGCAGATTCCAAAAAATGGGTTTAAGGCGAGGCTTAATTTGCATCCAGAACATCCAGAAAGAGGCTTCAGAGAATACACTATAAAGCCTAAAGGAGATGAGCTAATTGCAACCTTTTGGGTTTCAAAGAAGGACGTGGAAGTTTCAAAAATTGGCAGCATAATTCGCCTCATGGAATTGTTTAATGTGAAAATCGAAAAGGTGCAAGCATACTCTGCAGAAGCATCTTTTATCAGCGAATCCTACGAAGAGGCAAGAAAGGTTAGGGCTCAGCTGATTCATTGGATACTTGTGGGCGAAGACATGCCATGCCAAGTGGTTATGCCAGACGCAACATTAGCAGAAGGCATAGCTGAGAATGTTTGCAGAAAATTAAAGCCAAACACCATAATACAGTTTGAAAGGTTCGGCTTTGTAAGAATAGACAAGGTTAACATGAAATTAACAGCCTATTATACACACAAATAAAGAAGGAGAAAATGGCATGCGCAAAACAGAAAAAATAATCATTTGGCCAGCCTACTTCGACTCAACAAGAACAAGAAAAGAAGGCAGACGTGTTCCAAAAAATTTGGCAGTTCCCTCGCCTAAAATTTTAGAGTTAAAAGAGGCTGCAGAAAAAATCGGCTTAGAATATGAAATTGTTCCAGATTCTAGCTATCCAAAAATGCCTTGGCTGAAAACTGGCATGCTCTTGGTAAAGAAAAAAGAAGCGAAGGCGCAGATAATTAAAAAGATTGCAAAGCAACTGACAAAAATCCGAAGCGTAGCCGCAACAAAGTAGGATTGGATTAACTCTTTTCTTCCTCGCTCAAGAGTACAGCGTTTATTATTCCATCTTGTCCCGGGCGGGATGTGACACGGGCTAAGCCTAAGGAGGTTTCTATTATGGCGCCTTTTGTTATTACGCCTCTGCGGTCATAGTCAATGTTGACTGGATTTTTGGCGACGCGGATAATTTCCACTTTTTCTGTTTTTCCACTTTTTGGGTCAGTTACGCATGCATATTTGTCGCTTAAAGCCTTGATTTTCATGGTTTTTCCTCTTCCCTTAACTTTTTTCTTTTTTGGTTCGCCAATGGTTGTTTCTGCTGGAAATCTTCCCTCTTCAAATTTTCTCTTACTTCTGTAGGCTCTTTTTCTGCCTCCTGAAGGCTTTTTCTTGTGCAAATCGCCATGCCAAACTGACATTTTACATTTCCCTTTTAATCTTCTAAACTAAGTGTTCACTAACACCGTTTTTTGCCATATAAACCTATCCATGCTTGGATTCAAGCTTCTCTTGCTTTGAGTAATCTTCAAAAACATGTTTCAACTCTTTCTTCATAACTGCAACATCGTGGCTTAAACCGAAGTAATCTGCAAAATATTCAGTGGTTCTAAGAACAGTCGAGCGCCCGCTTCTTTCGGCAGCAACCAAACCCATCTCCTTTAACATTCTTATGTGACTGTAAACATGGTGCCCCCGAACCTCAATAACCCTTTTTTGGGATACAGGTTGTCTATAGGCTATGTAGGAAAGCGTTTTCAAGGGACCAGTGGAAAGTAATGGTCTTGTAACAAATTTTCTAACATAAGGCGTGAAATCAGCTTTCAACTGCAAAACATATCGTTCATCCTTCAACTCTAAAATTTCAAGAGCCGTGTTCCTGTTCGCATAGGCTTTCATTAACTCCTTAACGAGTCTTTTAACTTTGTTTTTCGAACGTGTCTTCAAAACCGAACATAACTCGTTCACGTTTAAAGGTCGACCAGCCACATACAGCGCTGCCTCTAATAAGGCTAGGTCATGCTCCATTTTCTCTGTTGATTGGTGCTTAAGAGATTCTGCGGATAAATTAAGCGTTGGCTTGTCCGCCTTCTGCAAGTTTAAAATCCCCAATGGTTATGTATATTTCTTCAGTTTCTTCATCTTGCCAAAGGTTTACTTTTTCATTCTGAGCCAGAAACAGCAAAAGAATGAAGTCGCGGATGGCTTCAAGACGACTCAAACCCTTCGTAAAAGCTGAAAACTCAATTATCCCCGTGCCCTTAACCCTCTCCACAAGAGTGGCGTAAAGCTTCTCCATTTGCACCTCAATTTCCATAAGGTATAAGTCTAGTTGTGGCAGAATCTCCGAAGGAGTTGGAAGAACGCTTTCCTCAACAACTTTTTCAAAGTGGACCAGTTTTTCGCTCTTTAAAACGTCATCTAAAACTTCAAGCAAATGCCTTATTGTTGTCGAGGTTAACTCATGCCTAAGCGGCAAAAATAATGGTGGCGGAAGAAAGTCTTGCGGAGTTTTTGGCGGCGGTGGCTCTTCAAGTTTCAATAAAAGTTTTGACTTCATAAGGTATATGAGAGCTGAGGAATCAAGCGCCACACCAGAAGCCCTAAAATCTATCCGTCCAGATTTTTCCATCTCTTCGAGAAAGCTCGTCAGCAAATAGGCGATGTTAATGTGCCAAGGAGTAAGCCTTTCAAGTTTATGGAAATCAAAGAGGATGTTCCATGGAGGACGAAGATAAAAAGGTTTTTTGACGGTTGCAGTTGCCATTAACTTGGCACCTCTAGGAATTTCGCTGAAATAACGTTTGAAACTCCGTTACGTTCATAAACTCCATAAACCTTCTGCGCCCTGTTCACCATTTCAGGCTTTAAAGTGATAACTATAAACTGCGTCTTTTCAGATTCTTCCAAGAGAAGGTCAGCAAGCTTTGAAACGTGAAAGGCATCTAAATGAGCGTCTATCTCGTCAAAAATGTAGAAGGATGTTGGCGTAATCTCCTTGAGCGTGAAGAGGAAAGCAACAGCAGCCACTGAACGTTCGCCGCCGCTTGCTCCACTTACAACGATTGATGGTTTGTGGGGAAACTGAACTAGCATGTCGATGCCGCCAGAAAACGGTTCATCAGGATTCTCAAGCTTTAAAGTGGCATTTCCTCCGCCAGTAAGTTTTGAAAAGTATTTTTGCAAGTTTGCGTTGATTTTTTCGAAGGCGTCCATGAAGACTTTCCGTTTCTTTCTCTCAATTTCATCCATAAACTGCACTATGGCTTGCTTTTCCTTCTCCAACTCATTCAATCTTAAAGAGAGTTCCTTATAACGAGAAATTTGCTCAGCATAATGTGACAATGCTAGCTGATTCACAGCGCCAATCCTTTCCAGTTCAAACTGCATCATCCTCATTGATGTTTCGGCTTCTTCAACCTGTTTAGGCGTTACCTCCAACGGCTGTTCATAACCAAGCTGTCTAAGCTCGTTTCTGTATTGCTCAAGCTGAAGCAGGGACGTTTGAATGTTGAGTTGAAGCTGGTTTAACAAGCGGTCAGCTTGCTCATATTCTGAGTCGAGCTTGCGGAGCTCTTTATCTATATCATCTATTTGCGTGGTGAATTTTTTGGCTTCTTCTCTTGCAGAGAAGACTGTTTTAGAAAGTTCAATGCGACTCTTCTCCAGTTCTGCCAATTCTTGCTTCAATGATTCCCGTTCTTGCAATGCATCAGCAACTTCTTTTTCAACCCTTCTCAACTGTTGTTCAACTTTAGCAAGTTCGATTTTTGCGTTTTTGTAGCCAACTCTCAAAACATTATCGAATTTTGATTGAAGAGTTGAAATTTCAGTTTGAAGCGTCCCAAGTTTCTGTCTTAAAGTGATAATTTCTTCCGAGAGCTTTTCTCTTTTAACCTCCATTTCCTGAATGTGCGATGGGTCTGTTTTACGTTTCAAAGAAAGTAGCTCGTCTTGAAGTTTCCTTAATTCTTTCTGAATGGAACTTCTTTCAGCTTTATACAGCCACATCTGCGTCTTTTCATTTTCAATTTCCTTCTCAAACTTTATAATGTAACGGTCAACCCTTCTGACGTTGCCCCTTGTCCTTTTAACACTTCTTTTAACTCTGGATATTTCCCTGTCAAGAGTGGTTATAGCCTCAGACAAGCGTGCAATTTCCACACGTGTCTTATCTATTTCCTCCTCAAAGGAGTTGATGTCGCTGTTTCTCCTCGAAAGATGCTGTTGGAGGGCGTTGACGGCTTCATCAAGGCTTTTGATGGCGACTTCGCTTGGAATAATGGTGGAGAAGTCTATTGGAGCTCTATAGTAGCCGCTTTCAAAAGCGGCGCCCCCTGCCTCATAAAGGTCTCCATTAATTGTGACTGCTCTGTAACCTTCGCTTGATAGTGCAAAGGCGGTTTTGTCATCAGAAACAATTACTGTATCGCCGAAAACGAAGTTTATGGCTGGTTCATAATGTTTTTCACATTTTATGAAGTAGGATGCTGCGCCGTTTATGCCTTCTTTTTCTGGAACTTTTATGGTTTTGGGGGTTAATGTTCCTTGTAATGGGATTATTTTTATTCTTCCCAGCTTCATTCTTCTCAGCGTTTCTGTACATGTGAAGGCGGAGTCGAAATCTTTCACGACTATTGCGTCAAGCCATCCTGCTGCTGCAGCTTCAATAGCATGCTGATAAGTTTTGTCAATTTTGACGAGTTTGCGGAGTCTACCATAAACGCCTGGAATTACGCCTAACTCGCCTAGCTCTTCTATGCTTCTTAGGGCTTTTTCTTCTGAAGCAACAGTTTCTGCAATTTCCCTTTGCGTTGCAAACTCTACAACCGCAGCGCGAGCGGAATCGGCTATTTTTCCTGCTTCAGCTATTTCTCTTTCTATGGCTTCTTTTTGGGCGATTCTGCGTTCAAGCATCTTCTCCAAATTTTTAAGCTGCGTTTTCTGTTCCTTCTGCACCTTTTCAAGTTCAGCCAAAGATTTTTCAAGTTCACCTAATGTTGATGTAAACCTTTCTTTGCGGTCTTTTAAGTCGTTAAGTCTTCTTGTGCGGATTTTGATGGCTGTCTGATTTTTCACCTGTTCTGCTCTCAAATACGCAAGTTTTTTGTTATTATTGCTGATTTGCTGTTCAATTTCACGGATTCTTTTGCTGTTTTCTCCAATGTTTTCCCAAAGCTGAGCTGTTTCAGCTGCCAAAGCATCATGCTCAGCTTGTTTTGCCGTTATCTCGCTGGAAATTTCTTCGTATTCGCTTCTTAACTGTTTTATTTTGAGGCGGTTTTCACGAATTTCTTTTCTGATGGATTCGTACTGTTGAAGAGTGTTTTCTCTAATCCGTTTTAAGCCTTCCAAGGTTGTTTTTCCAGAAGTCACTTTAGTTGTTAATTCCGTAAGTTTTGATTTTAACTCGCCTATTCTTATTTGAACCTTTAATACTTGTGAACCGCCTTCTTCAACAATTTCTGAGCTTAATTTTCGCCATTCACCCTCAATTTCTCTTCTTTTTGACCTATACTTCTCTCGCAGCTCCCTTAGTTTTTCAACTCTGCTTCTGACGCCATCCGCTTGTGAGGAAACTTCCTTCATTTTCTTCTGCACTTGCGCCATATCATGGGAAAGCTTCACACTTTCAAACTTTTTTATTTCTTCTCTGATGAAATTGTATCTCAAAAGTTCGTTGCGTTCCCTTTCTAAGTCATCCACTCTCTTCTGCACTTCATCGATTCTTCCCATAGCCGTGCTTATGGAAATGTCTGCTGCCCTAAGTTTTTCTTCAGCCTCAGCCTTCTCAGAATCATACTGGGCTATGCCAACCAAATCCTCAATGATTTTCCTACGCTCAATAGGAGAAATATCTGTCAAACGGGTTATTGTGCCTTGCAAGATTATGTTTTGGCTTGTTGAGCTTAACCCAGCCATGGAGAGAATCTCTAAAATGTGCGCCCTTGAGATTCTTCTGCCATTGAGCCTATACACGCTTTGTCCGTTTCTGTAAACTTCTCTTGAGATGGTAACGGTTGTTGTGTCAACTGGCATGTGCCCATCAGCGTTGTCAAATTGGATTATGACTTTAGCCATCTTCGCCCTTTCCAGTCCAGCCTTCTCAGAACCGTGGAAAATCAGTTTTGCAGCATTTTCAGCCCGAAGCCTTCTTGTACTTAACTCGCCTAAAGCGAATAAAAGAGCATCAACAATGTTTGTTTTCCCACTACCGTTTGGACCCGTGATTGCCGTGAAACCCTTATCTAGGGTTACTTTAACGGTTTGCGGACCGAAAGATTTGAAGCCTTTAAGCTCAATTTTTTTAATGTAGGGCATTCAGTTTACGCCCTCACCTTCCTGAAAGGATGAGCGTATTTTATCACAGACATTTTGTGTATGATCTTCTTATAAAAGTGTTTACAGCAGCAAGCTTTAACAGTTATGTACTTTTTAACGCTATTTTCCAGCTTCTAACACTATTTTTTAGCCATTTTCTTGACAAACTCTTTTAGGCATTCATCTTCGCCATAAACAAGCAGATAACCATCACTTTGAAGTTCACATAGTAAATTTGATTTTTGAACTAACGCTTTCAATTTTTCAATTGGCAATTCATCTGAAGGCTTAACACGAATCCACTTCTGCTCCCGCGGCAAACCAGGAATAAACCTAGTCTCTTCCGTTTCATCTTCACTCTTTCTACCAGCCTCATCCAACCGCTTAAGCCATTCATACACATATCCAGGTCCAAATTTTTTCTGTCCTTCAGAAACCAGATAAGATTCCACTTTGAGAAGATATTCCTCAATTTTTTGGCTTGTATCCACACAGCTGGGGTCGGCCCTTAAAACGTTGATTAAAGTTTTCGCAGATTTCAAATCGTTCATAACTTCAGCTGTAATTGCAATTCCCCTTTTACGAAAATCAGCAACCATCTCATCTAACGCTTTCCACATAGCCAAATATCCCATAATTTACGTCTCCATTCTTTTGGATGGAATTCGCACTATAAAGAGTTACCTCTGAACATTATGAGGTACTGTCCCCAGCATTTACATATGCCTCAGCGCATTTGTTGTTAGGCACAACTCACATTTTTCCACGTCAATTGTTGGGTCAAAGGTTTTGTGCAATTGGCATAATAATCCTTTGGCGCGGATCGCCCTACAGATTTCACAGAACTTTTGAATGAAATCTTTGTGGGATAAGTTGCCTTTGGCTAATGCGTCAGCCAAATCTTCTATTAATTTTAGGATTTCTGGTTCATTTTCTAAGTTTATGGCTTTTCCGCGTCTTTTTCTGTCGTATAGGCTTATGGCTGGTTGGCTTATTCCGAGGAGTTTTGCTGCTTCTTTTTGGGTTAGGTTGTGTTTTGTGGTTAATGTTTTGGCTATTAGGGCGCGGACTGTGGGTAGTAGGCATTTTACGGCGACTTCGCATGGGATTAGCATTTATTGTTGTCTCCGTTTGGTATTGTGTAGAAAGGCATAAATATACTTTATTACAATTGTAATATTCAAAAATGGAGAAACACAAAATGAGTTGGCGAAACATAAACGAAATTTCAAAAGACATATACTGGGTCGGCATAAGAGACTGGAACCGAAAACTTTTCGACGCTTTAATCCCACTTCCAAAAGGAACAACTTACAACGCATACCTTATCATTGGCAAAGACAAAAAGGCGTTAATAGACACGGTTAACCCAGGCTTTGAAAAAGAATTGGAAGAAAAAATACGCCTTGCAGTAGACCCAGCTGAAATTGATTACGTAATAATGAACCATGCCGAACCAGACCATGCAGGCGCCATACCCTACATAATGAGGATAAACAGCAAAGCCAAACTAATAACTTCCATCAAAGGCGCAAAAATGGCCCAAACATTTTACAAAGTGCCAGAAAACCGCATAATCGCAGTTAAAGACCGAGAGAAAATAAACTTAGGCGATAAAACACTCCAATTTATCGAAGCGCCCATGCTTCACTGGCCAGAAACAATGTTCACATACATTCCAGAAAACAAAATCTTGTTTCCATGCGACTTCTTCGGCGCTCACGTGGCTAAAGGGTTGTATGATGATGAAGTGGAAGATTTGATTGTTCACGCCCAGAGATATTTTGGCGAAATAATGATGCCCTTCAGAGTTATGGGACAAAAAGCCATGGAAAAAATAAAGAGTTTGGAAATTGAGATGATAGCGCCAAGCCACGGACCCATCCACAGAAATCCAGAGCGCATCTTAAACGCTTATAAAAGGTGGGTTAACGGCGAAACAAAACAGAAGGCAATAATAGTTTATGCAACCATGTGGAACAGCACGGAAAAAATGATTCAACCAATAACCGAAACCCTAGCCTCAGAAGGCGTAGAAATAGCCCTATATAATTTAGTCTCTGCGGACATTGGCGACATAGCAAAGGATTTGGTGGATTCAAAAGCCATAGTTTTAGGAGCACCCACAGTATTGGGCGGAGTGCATCCACTAGCAGTTTACGCCGCTTATCTCGTGAAGGCTCTGCGCCCACCATTAAAATTCGGAGTAGTCTTAAGTTCTTATGGTTGGGGCGGAGGCGCAGTAAAGCACATTCAAGAAATTTTGGGTTTGTCAAAGTTGGAAGTTGTTGGAGCATTGGAAATTAATGGTCCACCAACAGAAGATAACGTTAAACAAATAGTGGATATTGGAAAAGCGCTTGCCAAGAAAATTAAGGAAGAATCAACGTGAATGAAATGTCTGAAGATAAAAAGAAAATGCTGAAAGAAATAATTAGGCAGTTGCATGCGGGAGCATCACCACAGGAAGTCAAAGAGAGGTTTAGACAAGTTTTAGAAAACGTAAGCTCCTTAGAAATTGCAAAAATCGAAGAAGAACTCATAAAGGAAGGCATGCCCCGAGAAGAAATACAAAAACTATGCGACGTGCACATGGCAGTTTTCAGAGAACAACTCGAAAAGCAGAAACTTGCTGTTCCTGTTGACCATCCAATCAACATCCTTATGGAAGAACACAGGATTATGCTGCAAATCATAGAAAAACTAAACGTCATAGCAAACAAGATTCAAAAAACAAGCGACAAAAGCCATGCTGATGATGAAATACACACCCTTGAACACATAGCCGCAGACTTGTTAGACTCGGAAAAACATTATTTAAGAGAGGAGAACGTGCTTTTCCCAACTTTGGAAAAACATGGAATCACAGAACCGCCAGCGATAATGTGGATGGAGCACAACAGAATAAGAGAGGAAAAGAAGAAGCTCAGTCAACTAATAGAACAATATTCTAGCACAAGTTTTGAAGATTTCAAAAAGCAACTTGCAGAGACAGCCGAAGCCATAACAAGTCTTCTTCCAAGCCACATTTTCAAAGAGAACAACATACTTTTCCCAACAGCCTTACAGGTTGTAGCAAGCCAAGAATGGAAAGAGATAAGAAGCGAATTTGACGAAATTGGATACTGCTGTTTTACACCTTCGCACTTGATAGGAGCACAAAAAATGAGGAAAGAGGAAAAGGAAAAAGTACAAACAGAAGAGGGAAAATTGCAGTTTGAAACTGGAACCCTTACAAAAGAAGAAGTTGAGGCGCTGTTGGATACGCTTCCAGTTGACATAACATTTGTCGATAAAGAAGACACCGTCAAATACTTCAACAAAGCCGAAAAAAGAGTTTTTGTCAGAACAAAAGCCATTATTGGCAGAAAAGTGCAGCTATGCCACCCACAAAAAAGCGTCCACATAGTAAACCGCATCCTTGACTCATTCAAAGAAGGCAAGAAGGATGTGGCTGAATTTTGGATTCCAGCAAAAGACCGTCTAATACACATTAGATATTTTGCTGTTAGGGACAAAAATGGAAAATATTTGGGAACGATGGAAGTAACGCAGGACATAACTGACATAAAGAAAATTGAGGGAGAAAAAAGACTTCTGGACTGGGAATAACAGCTTATGCCTAAGACATTCTTGATGAAGCTTGACAAGATACAACCAACCCAACTCTATATCAGCTCAGAAAAACTATCCGAAGTAATGAAAACCTTTGACGTAAAAAACCCAAAAGCAATGGAACCTATACCAATAAAGAAACTTGGAAACGAAATAATCTTCGTGGACGGGCATACAAGAGCTTTCGCCGCGTTCTTACATGGCTTTTCTGAAATCCCAGTTTATTGGGAAGATGAGGAACTTGACTGGGAAGAATACAAAATATGCGTTAAATGGTGTAAGAAAGAAAAGATTCATACAATAGCCGCCCTTAAGAATAGGGTTGTGTCTCAAAGGGATTATGAAAGGTTATGGTATGAACGCTGCGAAAAAATGCAGCAGAATTTAGAATGGAAAAGGAAACAGAAGCTTAAAACTACTTAGGAAAACGTCCACCGTAAATCTAACCTTTTTCCTTATCGGGCTTGCAGTAATACGCCATTTTAAATGTATATCTTGTTTTAGCGTGCTCTCGCTCGCACTCTGGGCTCAAGCAAAGTCCAAAGCCACTCGACAAACTCTCCCAGATTTTTCGTCTGAATATAGACTTCTCCTGGACCCTCGATATTTACCACTAGACCTTCTCCTCCAAGGATTGTTTCTTTTAATCCGCCAAATTTTGTGACTTTGTAGTTGCATGTGCTACTGAAAGCTACTAGGTGAAAATTATCAATAATCATTGATTGACCAGGCTGTAAGACGTGTTTGTCTATGGCTCCGAAAGTGTTTATGAACAGCATTCCGTCGCCTGTAACCTTTATCATGAACAAGCCTTGTCCGAACAAGCCTCTTGTGAAGCCTTCCCATTTAACGTCTAAATCCACATTTTCTGTGGAAGCTACGTAAGCGGCTTTCTGTATAATATAACCTTGATTTGGCTTGATTTCCAGTTTTTCAATGTCGCCTATTGGTGCAGAAACGAAAGCAACCTCTCCAGTGCCGTTTCTCGCAGTGTATTCATTTACCCAAAAGGATTGGCGTCCAAAAATTGCTAAACCTAAGGTGCCTAAGAGACTTGTTTCTCTTTTTCTTGTGTGGACTTCAATGTTTGGGTTCATATATGTCATCGCACCCGATTCAGCGACTATCTTCTCGTTTGGTTCTAGGTTTACCACAAACATTGAATAAGACGGCTTGTATTTTATTTCATACTTCATCAAATTTCCTCTCCGTAAAATCCTATGCTGTTACCCTTTTAGCTCTTGCGTAAGCATCAATATACTTTTGAGTTTTCATAATTCTTCTTTAAGCGGGTAAACTAAAAGCGAGATTTAATAGGAAAAGGTTTTTAGTTTAGTTGTCATATGAAAGTCTGCAAATGTGTTTAAGTGATGTGAGGTAGATGTTAAATGTCTGTGTTTGCAGCACCAGGCGCTTATGACCGTGCCATAACCGTTTTCTCACCAGACGGACGGCTCTTCCAGGTTGAGTATGCCATGGAGTTGGTTAACCGTGGAGCCACCATTTTGGGGATAAGATGCTCTGAAGGAGTTGTTTTGGGAGCTGAAGAAAGTGTTGAACCTCTTGAAGAGGCGGAATATTCATGGAAAATCTTTAAGGTTGACGAGCATATAGGCGCAACCATTGTCGGTTTAAGTTCGGACGCCCGCATTCTCATAGACCAAGCGCGAATATACGCCCAAAGTAACAAGTTAACTTATGATGAGCCAATAGACACGGAAGTTGTAACCAAGAGAATATGCGACATAAAACAGCTTTACACACAGCATGCTGGCGTTAGACCCTTCGGAGTTTCCATAATCTTCGGAGGAGTGGACAAAACTGGAAACCGCCTTTTCGGAACACACCCAAGCGGAACATATAGGGGTTATAAGGCTACGGCTCAAGGCGCAGGAAGAGAAACCGTACTATCCATATTGAAGGAAGAGTACCGTGAAGAAATGGGTCTTGAAGAAGCAGAGAAACTGGCTGTGAAATGTTTAGTAAAAGCCTTAGAAGCAAGGCAACTGCCGCCCAGAATAAAGATTGCAGTAATTCCTTCAGCTACAAAGAAAATGGAAATGTTAAGCGACGAAAAAATTGAAGAGTACATGAAAAAGTTAGGCGTCGGCAAGTGAAACGGTGATGAGTGAAAAATACACGGTTGCACGCATAACAAAAGACAATGAACACTTCGAAGTTCTTGTAAAACCCCAAAAAGCATTAGACTATCGAATGGGAAAAATAACAGCAATAACAGAAGTCTTAGTTACAGAAACAATATTTTCAGACGCAAACAAAGGCACAAAAGTTTCAGAAGAAAGCCTCCGCAAAGCCTTTGGAACAACAGAAACCCTCAAAATAGCAGAAACTATACTGAAAAAAGGGACACTGCAGCTGACAACAGAACAACGCAAAAAAATGATTGAGGATAAGAGGAGACAGATAATAGATTTCATATCGAGACAATGTGTCGACCCAAAAACAAACCTTCCCCATCCGCCGTCACGCATAGAAAACGCCCTAGAACATATTCACTATCCAATAGACCCCTTTAAACCCGTAGAAGAACAAGCCAAAGAAATAATAAAGTTACTGCGACAAATTTTGCCATTAAAAATGGAACAAGTATCCGTCGGCGTCCGCATACCAGCCGAATACTCTGCAAGAGCCTACGGAACAATAAAAGGTTTTGGAACAATAAAAAAGGAAGAATGGCGAGCAGACGGCTCTTGGTATGGAATCCTTGAAATGCCAGCAGGCTTATATGGACCATTTCTTGAAAAACTTGGAGAGATAACGAAAGGAAACGGCGAAGCGAAGATAATAGCTTAAATGTTATGAGGTTTTGGTGAAACATGCCAATATATGTTGAAAGTAGACAACTCGTAACTCCAGGAGATTTAATCGCAGAAGGAGACTACATAGCAGGAGAAAACACATACGCAGAAGACAAAAAAATCTACGCCTCACGAATTGGAATAGTGGAATACGAAGACAAAAAAGTGAACGTCGTAGCGTTAAGAGCCTTCTACATCCCAAGAGTTGGAGACATAGTCATAGGAACAGTTGTTGAAGTGGGATTTAACGGCTGGACTGTGGACATAAATGCGCCATACCAAGCCATTCTAAGGGCTTCAGACGTGCTAAGCAGACCCTTCAAACCACAACAAGACGAACTTTCCCAATTCTTGGACATAGGAGACCTTATAGTTGCAAAAATAACAGCCTATGACAGAGCACACGACCCCCAGCTAACAGTTGGCGAACCAGGATTAGGGAAGATAACCCGTGGACAAATAATAAGAATCACTCCAACAAAAATTCCCCGAGTAATTGGCAGAAAAGGCTCCATGATATCCATTATAAAAAAGGAGACAAACTGCCAAATAATCCTCGGACTTAATGGAGTTATACTGATCACTGGAAAAAGTCTAGAAGATGAAGAATTGGCGATAATGGCAATACGCAAAATTGAAGAAGAATCCCATACAAGCGGTTTAACGGACCGCATAACCCAGATGCTTAAAGAGGAAAAAGCAAAAAGGGAGGAAAATAAAAATGAGTGAAAAATCTGAAAAGTTAATTGATAAAAAAGGTGTAAGACTGGACGGAAGAAAACCAGACGAGTTAAGACCAATAAAACTTGAAGTAGGCGTATTATCAAACGCTGACGGCTCAGCCTACATAGAACAGGGGAAAAACAAAATTTTAGCCGCAGTTTACGGACCAAAAGAACTCCATCCTAAACATATGGCGCTTCCTGACAGAATGGTTTTGAGATGCCGTTACCACATGGCACCCTTCTCTGTTCAAGAAAGAAAATCGCCAGCACCATCCAGAAGAGAAATAGAACTCTCAAAAGTCATAAGAGAAGCCCTTGAACCCTCAATATTCCTCGAATACTACCCAAAAACGGGCATAGACATATTCATCGAAGTTTTGCAAGCCGACGGAAGCACAAGATGCGCAAGCATAGTGGCAGCATCCTTAGCCTTGGCAGACGCAGGCATCCCAATGCGAGATTTGGTTGTCGCTTGTTCGGCTGGAAAAATTGACGACACAATAATATTGGATTTGATGGACACGGAAGATAAAATGGGATTAGCCGATGTTCCTTTGGCTTTAATGCCAAACTTAAACGCCATAACATTGCTTCAGATGGATGGAACATTAACCCTTGAAGAGTTCGAAAAGGCTGTTAACCTGGCATTGGAAGGCTGCAAGAAAATCTATGCACTGCAAAAGGAAGCGTTAAAATCTAAGTATGTTAGCGTTAAAGAGGCTGAAGAATAATGTCAGCTATGATTACCCGCGTAAAACAGAAACAGATCGCACAACTAATTTCCAGAGGAAAACGTTTAGACGGAAGAGGCTTAACGGATTATCGAGAAATAAAAGTGGAACAGGGAATAATTGAAAAGGCTGAAGGTTCAGCAAGAGTGTTGCTTGGAAAAACAGAAGTTATGGTTGGAACAAAAATAGAAACGGGAGAACCATTCTCCGACACACCAAACGAAGGCGTCCTAACAGTAAACGCCGAACTAGTGCCTTTAGCTTCACCAACCTTCGAAGCCGGACCGCCAGATGAAAACTCCATAGAACTTGCCAGAATAGTCGACAGAGGAATAAGGGAGTCAAAAGCCATTGATTTGGAAAAATTATGCATAGAGCCTGGAAAGAAGGTTTTTGTTGTCTTCGTAGATGTTTATGTTCTTAATCATGACGGAAACTTGATAGACGCATCCGCTCTAGCCGCTTTAGCTGCTTTACTTAATACAAAAATGCCAAACTATGAAGTTGAGGAAGGCGAAGTGAAAATTAAGTCAGGTTATACTCCGCTTCCCATAAGGAGACATCCCATAACAGTTACTTTTGCGAAAATAAGCGACAAACTCGTTGTAGACCCATGGTTAGAAGAAGAACAAGTGATGGATGCTAGGATTTCAATGGCAATAGACGATGACGGCAACATATGCGCAATACAAAAAGGCGGCAGCGGGTACTTCGAACCAAAACAGGTTTTAGAAGCCGCAAACATAGCCAAAGAAAAGGCTGAAGAAATACGCAAAAAACTAAAATGGTGAAAAGACTATGGGAAAAAGAACAAAAAAGGTAGGACCCACCCGAGGCTTAGGAGCCCGCTATGGCGCTACTGTAAGAAAACGTTACATCAAAGTAATTACGGAAATGAAGAAACCTCATGCATGCCCCCAATGTGGATTTTCACGAGTTAAAAGAGTAAGTGTTGGCGTTTGGAAATGCAGAAAATGCGGTTTCACCTTTACAGGTGGAGCGTATACTCCAACAACAAAGCTTGGAACAGTTGCAAAACGTGTGGCTAAAGGCGCACCCATAGAAGCAGCAGCGGTGGAAACAGAAGAAACAGAGTAGCCCCCTCTTATATTTTATGAGTGATTTAAATATTGAGCGAAAGACAGCGTCTGCTATTAACAACATCAAGAAGACCAACAAAAAATATGAGAACTCTCTGCAGAGAAATTTGCCACAACCTGCCATTCGCTGTACGGATAAATCGTGGCAAATTGAACCTTGAAGGAATTGCAGAAAAATCCTTAGAGCATGGTGCCGAAAAAGTTATGATTATTGAAAGATGGAAATTCGGACTTGGAAAAATACAACTTTTCAATGTAAAACCAGAAGGATTGAAAAAGGTTCAGCCAACCATTTATGTGCATAATGCAAAATTTCGAAGAAACTTGGCAGAAGAAACGATGAAGGGAAGAAAAATAAAATCGTTAGCAATCGCAGTCTCCCAACACGAAAATTCCGAGGTTAAGAAGCTCGAAAAGGCTCTGTCAGACTTTTTTGCAATCCCAGTTTTCTCATTTAGAGAAGCCATTAATAGAAAATGCGACGCAGCAATGCAAATCAAAATTAATCCACGAAAAGATTTAATCATTACTTTCATGCTTCTACCAGAAATGGTTGAAGTTGGTCCACAAATTTGGGTCTCACGTATAGATTGGAGTTAGAAATTTGAAGGCGAAAGCTGTTGTCAGATTACAGTTTCCTTCGAGAAAGCATTTAGAAATATTCGCTAAAGCTTTGGAGCCAGAGGTTAAAAAGCCCGCCACGTCACGTTCAAAGGCGAATATAGAGAAGAAAGAAAAGTTTCTAATTTTGAGGGTTGAAGCAAGAGACACTGTGGCTTTGCGGGCTACGTTAAATGCTTATTTAAGATGGATAAACTCGATTATGAATGTTTTTGAAGTTTTGGAATCCCAATGACCAGTAGCCTTTGAAATTGCGAATTTATGATGCCCACTTTTTGAGGGAGATGCTGAGTTTCAAAAAGCCTTTACCATGAATGTAAACGTCTTTCAACAGTCTTTTTAATGGAGTTCTAGTTCCACGCTTTTCTTCCCATTCAACTGGAAATTCGAGACACTTGTAACCTTTATGGACGCTTCGAACAATGATTTCGGTATCCCAAAACCAGTCTGTACTTTCACATGCATCCAAAAGGTCTTTCACAAGTTTGCCGGAAAACGCCTTAAACCCTATTTGATGATCATATACATGAGTTTTAAAGGCAACTCGAACAATCAAGTTGTACATTCTCGACACAAAATGACGAAGCCCTGGACGGCGCACCTTGGCTCCCTTTATATACCTTGATCCAGTGGCAAGATCATAGCCTTTCTTTATCGCTGTTATTAGCTGCGGGTAATATTTCATATCTGTAGCTAGATCGCAGTCAAGATAGACATAGACGCTACCGTTAACTTTTTTCCAAGCGTTCTTGAGGGCTAAACCTCTGCCTAATTTTGTGTCCGCGTGAATATGAATAATGTGCGGATTCTCTTTTGCCAAACGTTGAGCGATAATATCAGACCCATCTGTGCTTCCATCTTCAGCTATGACGATAATGTAATCATTTTCCAAAGCTTTGGTTTCCTTTAACAATGTTCTTACAGCTTTCTCTAGAAATTGAGATTCGTTATAAGCTGGAATCGTGACAACCAACAAATGGTAACGCCTACAAACCACAATCATCTGCCAATAAATATAAAAATTTAGAAAAATAGGTACACCTTGAAATTTTTATATTACCAGCAAATAATAAGCTTAATTCAATGTAGGCTTAAACGTCACATAATGTTGGATTGGAGAATATTATGGCAATATCCAAGTTTGGAGCAGATTTTATCACGCTATTCAGACAAAGTAATATCAATAGAACTGTTCTAAGCATAGGGTTAGCCTCAAGATTCATAGTCTTATTTTCCGCAATTGTTGGATATTACACAATAGGAGTTAGAGAACCCGTTTCTCATGAAGTTTTATGGGATTTAAACTTGCCTATAATGAACCTTTTCGCCCGCTGGGATTCAGGACATTATATAAACATTGCAATAAACGGGTATTCTGTTGGACCTGAAGGACCAGGTGAAGTTTGGGCGTTTTTTCCTCTATATCCTTTACTCATGCGTATCATAGGGGTTCCATTTGCGAATTTTTTCAGTCAGTTTCAAGCCGTTGCAGTTGCCGGTTTCCTAATAAGCAACATTTTGTTTTTTTATCCTAATTCTCTTTTTTTACAGATTAAGCGAAATTGTGCTTAAAAACAGCCGTTTGGCGTTACTCTCTACTATTATGTTTTCGTTATGGCCTGGTTCACTGTTCTATTCGTGTGTGTATCCTGAATGCCTTTTTATGGTTTTAATTGTGACCGCTCTCTACTTTCTTGAGTGCGATAAAAATTTTGAGGCAATGATTCTAGGTTTTCTTGCAGGTTGGGCTAGACCAACTGGATTTTTAATTTTCATACCTTTCGTTTACAAAGCAATTGAAAAACGTAGTCGCTATTTGGTTTTCCAATCACTGATAGTTTTTTCACCTTATTTGTTGTTTAGCCTCTATGGGTTTGTCAGAACGGGCATTTTTCTAATAAGAGAATGGGTATACATGAAGTATTGGAGTCACCCAATTCCCATTGTATTTTGTCAGCTTTTGGATTATCCGCTTCCTAAAGGAGTCCCAAAGCTTGGGTATTCGCTTCTTGCTCTTATTGAACTAATTTTTGTAATGACAGTTGTTGTCAATCTTTTGTTGTCTAAAGATTTGCTCGTTGCCACTTTATCGCTTAATCTAAAAAAGAGACATGATGAAGCGAAATATTATGGTTTTGCCTTGGCAATACTTCCCACAATTCTGTTTTACGGAACCATAAATAATCTACACAGATACGCCTTAGCCCTAATACCCATGTACTGGGTGTTAGGAAAAATCGCCACTCGTCACGAGGTAACCATGATAATACTTACATCCATAATGTTAACGATGATGGTAATAGGAACTATCCTTTTTGCAACATGGAGATTTTATCTATGAGCCAACATCATCAGCTTTCAGTAGTTTTGAGAAAATGTTAATTAATGGCTTAGCTTATTCATGTGCAACGGAAGGATAAAGAGTGAGTGACGAAATTTCGAAGCTTCCACCCCAAGTTCAAGAACGTTTGTTAAGGCTTCAGCAGCTTCAACAGACACTTCAGTCCGTATTGGTTCAGAAGCAACAGGTGGAGATTGAGCTTACAGAAATTGAACAAGCCTTGGGTGAATTACAGAAGATGAGTGATGACGCAGTTATATACAAGGCTATTGGCTCGCTTCTGGTTAAGTCGGAAAAAGCCAAAACAGTGGCTGATTTGAATGAACGAAAGGAACTTTTCAACACAAGAGCTGCAGTTTTAGGAAAACAGGAGGAACGCCTGCGCAGTCAAATAAAAGATTTGCAAACTAAGCTTCAACAAGACTTAAGTCCAGTTTCTCCATCCCAACCCTAACAGAAGCCTTTTAGGTGGAAACTTTTGGAAGATTTAGGCATACCAGAGTTAACAAGTGAGCAAGTTGAGGAATTATGCGCTGTTGCAGAGAAGACTGCCAGAGAATACGTCACAGCAAAGGTGCCTTCAAAAAGAATAGAAACATTAAACATAAGCGTTGAGGTGGAAGGCACAAAACCTGTGACTGTGACCATAGATGTGGATGTTGTTTTGTCGCCTTTGATGAAGGATTTTGATGTGAAAGATTTGGTTGAAGGCGCTGTTAAGAAAGCGTTCGTTTCTGTGGATGAATATTTGAGGGCGCTAAAGTGTCATTCTCAAGAATAATGAAAATTCTGGAAGAGATAAATGCTAAACTTGTTGTTTTGTTATGCCACCATAATGCCGACCCAGACGCCGTCTGTTCAGCCTATGCCTTCGCAAGCTTGCTGAAAAGTTTAAAACCAAACATTGAAGTTGAAATTGTGGCGGCACAGGGAATAAGTCGACTATCAAAACATCTTCTAAAACATATTCCAATAGAAGTTAAAACCCGCTCTAATGTTGAAAAGGCAGACGCAATAGTTTTGCTTGACACAAACACAATCCAACAACTCAACGATTTAGGTGAAAAAGTGAAAACGTTAAGGGCTCCGCTCATAGTCATAGACCACCACGCAGCCCATCCAGAAACGGAACAAATGGCAAAAATCTGCATAACCAACGAAGAAGCATCATCAACATGCGAAATTGTATACAATTTCTTTAAAGAGTTAAACATTAAACCTGGAGAAAATGAAGCTAAAGCATTATTTTTGGGTATAGCCTTTGACACACGTCATTTTGTATTAGCGAATTCGTCCACACTAAAATCAATAGCAGAACTCATCGACGCAGGCGTAAATGCACAAGAGACATTATCCTTGCTTTCTTTGCCCATGGACTTTTCTGAAAGAGTTGCAAGGTTAAAGGCTTGCAGAAGAGCCAAACTTTTCAAAGTTGGAGAATGGATAATTGCCTTTTCCCATGTCAGCGCTTACCAAGCTTCAGCAGCAAGAGCCATAATAGACTTAGGCGCTCACGTGGCTGGTGTGGCGGGACAAAAAAATGAAAATCTTGAAATTAGCCTACGCTGCGTTCGCGAGTTTCACGAGAAAACGGGCATACATTTAGGCAGAGACATTGCCAAACCCTTAGGCGAATATCTCCACGGCATGGGAGGGGGACATGCAACGGCTGCTGGAGTGAACGGCGTTGGAGACATTGAGACGGGACTTAAAAGGTGTTTGCGACTTCTTAAAGAAAAGTTGGCAGCTACAACATAGTTTAGTATAACATATTTAAGTAGCTACTCTTAAATGAGCCAAAGTAACCGCTTAAAAGTTGGTAGGCACCACAAGCATGACAGTGATTGAAACAAAGAATCTCACTTACACTTATCCTGGTGGAACAAAACCATCAATTAGTGATGTTTCCATAAAAATAGAGAAAGGCGAATTCACTCTCATAACAGGTCCAAGCGGATGTGGAAAGACAACCCTCTGCCGCTGTTTCAATGGGTTGATTCCTCATTTCTATCAAGGCGAATTAAAAGGAGAAATAACAGTCGCTGGACTGAACGTTCTCGAAAATCCAATTTATGAAATGGCAAAGCATGTGGGACTTGTGTTCCAAAACCCTGAAAATCAGCTTTTCGCTCTCTCGGTGGAAAAGGATGTTGCTTTTGGTCTTGAAAATTTGGGAGTGCCAAGGGAAGAGATGCGAAAAAGGGTGGATTGGGCGCTGAACCTTACGGGCATATATGATTTGAGGGAGAGGGCTCCTCACGAACTTTCTGGTGGTCAACAGCAGCGTGTCGCCATAGCCTCCATATTAGCAATGCAGCCAGAAGTGATGATTTTGGACGAGCCAACATCTTTCCTTGACCCATTAAGTGCAAAGAAAATTTTCGAAGTAATTTATGAATTGAATAAAAAGCTTGGAATAACCGTGGTGCTTGTTGAACATAGACTTGATTTAACAGCTAGATATGCCGACCACATAATCGTGATGGATGATGGAAAAATTGTTTTGGACGGTGAACCCCGAGAAATCTTAAGCTCAGAAGAAGCCCGCCTTATTGGAATAGGAATTCCAAAGGCAACACGCCTCTATCACATTCTTAGAAAGGATGGAGTAAAACTCGGCAACACCATTCCCTTGTCTTCCGATGAGATGGCAAATCTCTTAAAGGAGGCTTTAAAAGTTCATGATTGAAGTTGAAGACGTCTACTTTAGGTATCCAAACGGCGTTGAAGCATTAAGAGGGATATCTCTAACAATAAAAAACGGCGAATTCGTAGCCATAATGGGACAAAACGGCGCGGGAAAAACAACATTGGTTAAACATTTTAATGGATTATTAAAACCAACCAAAGGAAAAGTGTTGGTTGATGAAGTTGAAACAACAAAAGTTAGTGTGGCAACCCTAGCCAGAAAAGTTGGTTTTGTTTTCCAGAATCCAGACCATCAACTTTTCAGCGAAACAGTGAAAGAAGAAATAGCCTTCGCATTGAAGAATTTCGGGTTCAAAGAAACAATCATAAAAAGAAGGGTTCAGTGGGCTTTAAACCTTTTAGGTTTAACTCAATACATAAAAACTTCGCCATTCATGCTTAGCGGTGGAGAAAGAAAACGTGTAGCCCTTGCTTCGGTTCTTGCATGGAACCCTAAAATACTCATATTGGACGAGCCCACAATAGGGCAAGATTATCAACAAAAAGAGAAGCTTAGACAGTTTATTCTTCAGATGAAAACGCAGAGAAAGACGGTGATTATTGTTACGCATGATGTGGAGTTTGTGGCTGAATGCAACCCAAGGGTTGTTTTAATGCGGGAAGGAAAAATTGTTGCAGACGGCGAAGCAAAAGAGATTCTAACAAACGAGGAAGTCTTAACCCAAGCATCCATAGTTCCGCCTCAAATCGCTCAAATTTTCATGCAGATTCCAAGTTTAGAATTGCCAAAAAACGTCATTGACGTCTACGAAGCAAGAGAAATACTGCTTAAAAAATTGGAGAAGGATGCTAAATGAGCGTTTTTGACGGACTAAAATTCCGAAGGGTCTACTCTCCAATTCACAATTTAGACCCAAGAATAAAATTCATCTACGTCCTCGCAATTTTTGTCATAGCAATAATGTTTTGGGAACTCATACCCTTAATGGTGCTTTTTGTTATTCAGATTCCCTTCGTCGTTTTGGCTAGAGTTAAACGGGAATGGATTCGTTCAATGCGTGGAGGAGCCTTTTTAGCCGCAATAATTTTCATAACGAACTTTGCCGTCGCATACATTGGAGGACGAGGATTAGCAGAGAGCCTAGAAAATGCTATCGCTTTAACATTACGTTTCGTGGTTCTCATAGAATCTTTCTCAATTTTCTTTTTGACAACATCACCAGACCACTTGGGTTTAGCCCTAGAACAAACTGGGATACCCTACGAGTTTTGCTTTGCCTTCACAACCGCCGTGCGTTTTGTGCCTGTTTTAGCTGAAGAAGCCCAAACAATAATGGATGCCCAAAAGGCTAGGGGTTTAGAGCTTGAAAGGGGAAACTTTCTGAAAAGAATTAGAAATTATATTCCAATCCTTATACCATTAATCATAAGCGCCATTCGAAGAAGCCTTGAATTAGCTGAAGCCATGGAATCCCGCGCTTGGGGAGCCACCAAAAAACGCACAAACCTTTACGTGTTAAAAATGCACAAAAACGATTTTCTCCTGATAGCCATAACCCTTGGAATCTTGGCAACAGCAATTTTCATTCGCCTATACGTTCCAATTCCATCATTAAACCAACTTTTAAAAGGACAATTTTAAACCATAAGGCTTTTAATACGGACACAATTTAATGGGTTTCGAGGTTCAAAAGTTGGAAATGCTTAAGGCAGCAGCAGAAGAAATCATTGACGGAATTAAACGCTGCATTGAAGAGCTTAACATGAAAGAAGTTGAAAGGTTAATTGAGCTCTTGCTGGAAGCAAAAGAGAAGAAAATATTTATTGTAGGCATTGGAAGAAGCGGATTCGTCGCCAGAGCCTTCGCCTTGCGCCTAATGAATTTAGGATTTAATGTTTACTTCTTAGGCGAAACAATCACGCCAGCCGCTGAAAAAGGAGACTTGCTCATTGCTATTTCAGGAACGGGTGCCACAAAAATGGTTTTAACCGCAAGCTCAGCAGCCAAAGAAATAGGCGCCACAGTAATTGCCATCACATCCTTTCCAGAATCTCCACTTGGTCAAATGGCTGACCTTGTAGTAACGGTGAAAGGAAGGACAAAGATGGGTTGGCCGAGAGAGGAGGATTATTTGGCTAGGCAGATTATGGGTGAAAGGGAACCGTTAACGCCTCTTGGAAGTGTTTTTGAGAATAATTGTATGGTGTTTCTTGATAGCTTAATTGTGGAGTTAATGCATCGGTTGGGAAGAACTGAAGAGGATTTAAAGCGTAGGCATGCAACAATAGAGTAGGCTTAAAGAGATGGAGAGTGCCGCATATACGGGCTAAATGGAAAAAGAAAAGGATGCGGAAGCAGAAGAAGAAACGTCAAAAGAGAAGAGCACGGTATAAGTAAGTAATTTATGTATCACTGAATTTTCTGGCTTGTTTTGAGTTGTAAGTGTTAAGCATGCTAAAGATTAATTATGCATATAACTTATTAAGACACACGACACACTATACTCATGGAAAACCACCCAACACCATAAACCAAAACACAACGGTGAAAACCAATGCCGAAAGCCCAAAAAACTACAGCGGAAGAAACAAAACCAACAATAACAGTAGGGGCGGAAATAAAAAAGCCAACAATTTTCAGAGAAGTCTACCCAATAAAAGAACCTTACGTTTACGCAGCAATAGTGAAAGACCCAGAAACCCAGAAAATTCTCTACGAAATTGTGGAACCAACCCTCCAAAAAGAAGAAGAAAAGCTGCTGAAGGAAATAAAGGCATTTTTAATGGATGAGTTAGACGTAAACCTAAAAGAAATAGAAACCAAAGAGAAAGCAGAAAAATATCTTGAAGAAAAAACAAGGGAGATAATTAAAAAATACCGAATAAAAGTTTCACAAGAAGCCATCGACAAACTCATATACTATCTGACAAGGGACTTCATAGGCTACGGAAAAATAGACCCATTAATGAAAGACCACTTAATTGAGGACATATCAGCAGACGGCGTTAACATACCAATTTACGTTTGGCATAGGCTTTACGAATCATTACCAACAAACATAATATTCAGAAGCGAAGCAGAGCTAAACTCATTCATAATCCGTCTGGCATACTTGAGCGGAAAAAACATTTCCATAGCATCCCCAATTTTGGACGCATCCCTTCCAGACGGCAGCCGTGTACAACTAACTTATGGAAATGAAGTGACAAGGAGGGGGTCAACATTCACAATTCGACGCTTTAGAGTTGACCCACTAACAATCTCAGACCTTATCGCCTTCAACACAATTTCATCAGAAATGGCTGCCTTCTTGTGGTATATAATAGAAAATAGGGCTTCAGTGCTTGTTGCTGGGGGCGTAGCTTCTGGAAAGACAACCATGCTGAACTGTTTGTCAATGTTCATAAAGCCTGAAATGAAAATAGTAAGCGTAGAAGACACGCAAGAGCTGAACCTTCCCCATGAAAACTGGATACCTTCAGTCGTAAGACTGGGGTTTGGACATGAAGACAAAAAAGGCGGCACAATAACTCTATTCGACTTGTTAAAGGCTGCTGTTAGACAAAGACCAGACTACATAATCGTAGGCGAAGTCCGCGGAGAAGAAGCCTACACGCTTTTTCAAGCCATGGCAACAGGCCACTTGGGAATGAGCACAATCCACGCAGAATCAGTTGAAGCCACAATAAATCGTTTACAATCTGAA
This sequence comes from Bathyarchaeia archaeon, assembly GCA_049969855.1. Lineage (GTDB taxonomy): Archaea > Thermoproteota > Bathyarchaeia > Bathyarchaeales > Bathycorpusculaceae > JASEJA01. The sequence goes on from JBMFOB010000003.1 coordinate 37,822, forward strand.
CCAATGAACATTCCAAAACCGCTCATAGCCATGACCAACGTCATAATGGTTATGACCAGAACAGAAATTGAAGGAAAACCAGCAAGAAGAGCCAGCATAACAAGCGAGATTTTAGGGTTAAATTCAAAAACAAAGAGCATACTAACAGAAGACGTTTTCCGCTGGAACCAAAAAGAAGACAAGTTTGTATTTTCAGGCCACAGCAGCCTCCTTGAAAAACACATGAAGAAAATGGAAATCAGCGAAGAAGACATTAAACGAGAAATGCATCGCAGAAAAACCGTTTTAGAGTGGATGGTGAGGAAGGGCATTCGACGCCACATGGACGTTTCAAATGTTATTCGAGAATATTATGCTAACCCGAATAGGGTTTTCCAAAAAGCAAGGGTTGGGTTGAAATGAAAAACACTAAGGCTTACCAAAAAATCAGACAGCTCTACAACCGTTTCAAATTAATGTTTAAACTACCATCAATAAAACTTTCGAGAACCAAACCAGAAGAGACACAACAAAAACACAAATTTGAGCTAAAAGAAACGCACACACTAGCTTACCAACTTATTGGTGGCAGAATAGGACGCTTTATGCCGCTTTTCAGAGATTTGGACTTGAATTTGCAGAGGTCAGAGTTGAAGATTAATTTTAAGGCTTATGTTAGCCTAACAGTTTTTGTAACAATTTTAGCTTCACTCACAACATTAGCCCTTGTTCCATCCATGCTGCTTTTCTTTTTAAAAATCCCGCTTTTGCCAGCAATACTCTTCGGCTTTGGCGGAAGCTTATTCACAAGCGCCTTCTCAATTATTGGATTTTACGCATACCCAGTCTATCGTGCAGACAAACTCAAGAGAGAGTTAGAAGACGAATTGCCCTTCACTACAGGTTATATGGCAATCCTTACAACCGCCGGCGTTTCTCCAGAAAAAATCTTCTATTCACTTTCAAATCTCAGCGAACCATTAACAGTTTCCATAGAAGCCAAAAACATTGTTAGGGATGTGGGACTTTTCGGTTTCGACATAATCTCCGCCTTAGAAGAGGCGTCCAAGCGAACTTCTTCTGAAAGATTTCGCGAAATGCTTCAGGGGTTTATTTCAACAATACATTCTGGAGGAAACTTGTCCGCTTATCTTAGGGAAAAATCTAGGCAATATATGAAGCTTAAGAGGATAAGTCTTCGAAAATTTTCTGATACGTTGTCCATTTTGTCAGAATTTTATGTTGCTTTGATTGTGACTGGTCCTTTGCTTCTCATAATCATGCTTGCAGTTATGGAGATGATGGGCGGCGGCTTTCTCGGCATGTTAAGTCCAAATCTGCTGCTGAGTTTGCTGACTTATCTTGGAATACCATTAGGCTCCATAATGTTCCTGATTATCCTAGACGCTGTTTCGCCTAAGTGGTAATTGAGATGCCGAAAATAGAAGAGCGTGTCAAAAAAATTGCGTGGGTTGCCTCGGTTTCAGTAGCCGTTTCCATAATCCTTTTTGCTTACATCTTGTTTGGGGGAAGCAGAGCCTTCGATGAATTCGTATTTTTTGCCGTAATAATCGCCGTTTCTCCCCCAACAATTCTAAACTACATCGACTATAAATGGAGAAAAGCAATAGATGAGCATTTGCCAGACCTTTTCAGAAGCATAGTTCAAGCACAAGAAACGGGCATGACGCTTCCCCAAGCCTTAGAGGAAGCCTCAAAAAGAAATTATGGACCCCTCACGGCAGAACTGAGAAAAATGAACACCCAAATTTCTTGGGGAATGACCTTTGAAGAGGCACTGGTGGCTTTGGGAAAACGTGTCAACACAATTCTTGTTCAGAGAACTGTGCCATTAATAATCGAGGCAAGCCGTTCTGGAGGACACGCGGAAAAAGTTTTTGATCCAACTGGAAAGTTCATTCAAACAACGCTTTTGCTGGATAAGGAAAGAAGAAATCAAACGAGACCGTATATTGCAATAATTTATGTGGCATTTTTCGTGTTCATATTCACAATAATACTGCTTTTCAGGTCGTTTTTCCTAAGCATAGAAGGTTTACCAACCCTTGGGGCAGCAGTAACATCTCCAGAGGAAATGCAGCGAATGTTTTTCCATTTAGCCGCAATCCAAGCCTTTTTCGGCGGGTTGGTTGCTGGAAAAATGGGAGAGGGAACCATAAACGCTGGTTTAAAACACAGCATAATTATGATGTTGTGCGGCTACATAGCCCTAAAACTTTTCTTGTAGGTGAAGGAAAATGAGTAAAAAGTTTAAAAGATTTTTGTCGGATTCACGGGCTATAACTCCAGTTTTAAGCAACCTTTTGCTTACGATTGTGGCTGTAGGCGCCATGGCAATTGCGACAACGGCAACATATGTCATAACAACTAACATGCGGGAAATAATGAGCGAACGCCTCATCATTGAGGATTTATGGTTTAACAATTCCACTGGCAACATTCAAGTTTATCTTCGCAACGTAGGAAAAGTTGCCATTCACATCTCCGCCGTTTACATCAACCACACTTCTCAATCTTTCTCATCTTTCAGTTTAGAAATAGGCGAACATGGGTGGCTTAACATATCCTATACTTGGGATTCTGGCAGCCTATACTACATAGATATTGTAACAACAAGGGGAACGCACGTTGCAGAATACTATAAGGCTCCTTAAAAAATTCAGACAAGCAAAAAAGGGCATAAGCAACGTAATAGTTGTAATGCTAAGCCTAATCCTAATAGTGCTTATAGTTTCAAACGTGGTTTTATGGAGCTACCAAATGAACCAGTTTGACCTAGAAAGAATGCAGGAAAACATAAAAATTGCCAATGTTACAAGAGTTACACGCTCCTCATGGTTTACTGCGCAAAACGAATTTTCAACCAGCGTAGGTATCAAATTAAGCGGCAATTACGCAGATACAAATTTTATTGATGATTTTCATGAAACTTTCAGAGAGGAACTTCCATCAATTTCATATAATCCTCTAGACTATACTCTATGGAATTCCACAACCCTCGTTTCCGGCTCACCAGCTGACCTGCAAACCGATGACGGCGTTTACATGCAGTTTCGCAGTTATCCTTCTACATTTTCTGATACTACTGAAACCTTTGGAAACACAGTAGCTGGAGGAAGTTATCGCAATACAGAAGGCACTATTGTCGGTTCAGTTTTTACACCTGCAAAGGATGGCGAAGCGCAAAGCATCACCGCATATATCCGCATGACAAGCAGTTCCAAAAATATGAAATGTGCCATTTACTTACACAGCGACCTAAGTTTAGTAGCGCAAACAGAAGAGAAAAACGTGCCAACAGGGACAGCGTGGGTTACATTTAATTTTCCCACGCCTAAACCTATACTTAAAGCAAACACGGAATATTTGCTTGTAGCATGGTCTTCTTCTGGAAACGGTTATGCTTATCTCGCATATACTTCAGGAGCATCAAACCAAGGACATTATGTTAGTTCAGCCTATGGAGCAAACTTTCCAAACCCAATGCCAAATCCAATTCATGAATCGAGAGCGTATAGCATTTACTGCACATTTAAACCAGCAACCGAGGAAAAAGTTGAAGTAGAATTCACTGGAACATCAAACACTGGATCTTGGATAAACTTGACATGGATGGTTAACGGCTATTTTACGACAGACGGAGTAACCGCAATAGCTCAACTTTACAATTACCATGAAGACGCGTACCCAACAAGCGGAGATGGATACATGACAAATATCAACAACAGCCAGACAATAACAAGCAACGCAACACACTTCAGAGATGCAGATGGAAACTGGAAAATGAAGATTAAAGGAGTTAAAGCTGCCGCTACACAGTTTGAACTTAATGTTGACTGGATTGAGTTTAAAGTAACAATGTCAGACATTTACAGACTATGTATCAGCAATAATTTCACAATAGACACATCAACTTACCCGTTGAACTATATCCATGGCATTGAAATATTCATTAGATATAAAGTCACGGAGGCTGCTGAAAAATGGTTCTTAAGTGCATACAACTGGACAGAACTAAACTTTAGCAATGTAGGATTTAATACCACGGAAGGAAATCAACCAATACTTGACGAATGGAACGAATATGCCGTTAACATAACAGAGAACTGGAGGAGCTACGTAAAAGATGATGGCACTTTGCTCATAGAATTTGTTGACGAAGGATTAAACACAAACCAGACAACCGTCGAAATAGACTTTTTCGGAACAAGAACAATAATTGACGGCGCATGTTTCGATTTAAGGAACAATGGCTCAACAACAACCCATGTTGTCTCAATATGGATAATCAACGCGACAAATCATCAACGGTACAACGCTAACTTATTCATAAACGCTGGAGAAAACGCAGTTTACATTCGTGCTGACATTAGCTTGCCAGAAGAGTTTATAGCGAAAGTTGTTACAGAACGAGGCAACATGGCTGTTTTTTCAGAAAGTTGAATTTTAAAGCATTTTTTCTTTTAAGGCTTTTATTGCTTCTTTTTGGTTTTTCGCTTCAATCACTTTGATGTTGTATAGTTCTGCCATCTTCTTTCCGTTTTCGCTTACTTTTGGAATTGCGATTAAATATGCGCTTTCTGGGGCAACATCGAAAACTTTGGCAAAAAGTGCGATTATTGGTTGTTCTGAAACGGCGTTTTCGGTGGATGTGGCTATGTCAATTACCGTTATTTTGTTGGCGGTATCCTTCAAATAGGCTGCGATGTCAAACATGTGGTTTGCTCCAGATTTGCCCTTCACAAAAGCTGGAGTTTCAACTTCGAACCCATTTTCGACGAGGAACTCTCTTATTGGCGAAATTATAACCCAGCCTAAAGCCGCCTCTTCCTTCACCTCTTCGTTTAGGCTGTAGGCGTAAACGTCTTTAATCACGGCTTCTTCAAAAGTGAAGCTTCTGTGGCAGTCTCTGCAGAAATGGGCAGTTAAGGGAATGTCAAAGCTTTTGCTGCAGTCTCTGCAAGTGCACCATGTTCCAGCCTTCCTATAATCAACATCAAGCTTCTTTAATTCTTCATGGCATTTTGGACAGACAAGCTTGTTGCCTTTTTTGAAGTTTTCCTCAACATCCATGTAACCGCATTTGACATGCTCAATCAAGGCGCTTCTTTGAATATCGAAGGATTTGCAGTATGGACAACGATAATGGATGGAAATGTTTGCGGAGCCACACTTCGGACAGTAAATCACTTTATCGTAAAGCCTTCTCTTGAGTATACCAGCATCAAAAAGCCTATTCAAGAAAGGCTCAACCTCAGAAGCATCACCAAGAATTGTCTCCACCATGGGATAACGATAACCAAGTTTCGGGTCATAAACAGGCTCAAGCTCACTTATTTCGCCACTTAAAAATTTACTTAGGAAAGCTTGCGTATTACGCTCTCTGTAAAGTTCCATCCTTTCAATCTTATTTGGCTTCAGCATCCTATTCCCAGACTATTCGTTTCTCCGCAAACACATTCATATAAACGCTTGAACATAATATTATAGCTTCAAGTATTGTTAAAATTTTCGAATAAAAACGCAGAATTTTTCAAGAAAGGTTTTTAAAATTCCATCGACTGGTTGATTATGAAAAGTGACACATAATGAAAATAAAAACACAGTCAAAATCTATGGTGAAATGCCCAAAATGCGGTTTCACATTCGACATAACATACGGCAGAGCCTTCGCCTGTTCTGGATGCCCCTCCTCTGTGCAATGTGGAATGGCTAAATGTCCCAAATGTGGACATGAATTTCCCTTGTCACAATGATGAAAGCGAGAATGTATTGTAATTTTCAGCAGCACGTTTTTTAATAGGAACTTTCATATTTCAAACACTCATAAAATGAAAGACGCAAAGCTTAACGGTGAAGCAATTGTCAGCTAAGAATACTCCTAAACGTTTAATGATTCGATGGACAACATTAAAGGGGCTAACCGCAATAATTCTATTCTTAATAATAGCAGCCTTAATCGAATACGTTATTGTCCTTTACGCCATAAAACTCGGAGTTAATGAAGCCCCCTTACAATTTAGCCTCCAAATTCCAGGAACAGACTGGATAATAACAACAGCCATCAGTCCACTATTCCACCTAGTTCCAATAGCAGTTATAATCGCCTTAGCATCCAGTTGGGCATACCTAACGAGACATATTACTATAAAACCTCGTGAAACTACGAAGGGAAAAGCTCAACCCGCTAAACGAAAGAAAGAGGGAAAAGTTTTCGGTAAAATTAAGAGCGGGTTATTACGCATTAAAAGTGTTGCATACGTATGGCAAAAAATACATTTTGCAAGAGCAACCATAAAAAGCGCCTTGACAGTACTCCTAATTTTTTCAGCATTCGCTTTCATGATTTCCCTTCTAGCCTATCCACAACTGATTTACAGAACAATATCAAACGCCTACCAAAACAATCCTTCACTACTTGGCTTTGTGAAGAACACTGCAGAAGCATTAGCGCCCGTTGGCGCAGTTTTTTCGGGCATAAACAGCGCCTTATTGTCTGCAGCACCAACATTCAGAGACTTCGTTCTAAACATTGGAATAGTAATTAAGCCCTTAGTGGATTCAGACAATGTTGGAAAATATTTGGTTTTTCAAAACGCTGCAGCTTGGATTTGCGCCATAGCCGTCTTAATTTATGGGGAGTACACTCGAAAAGGTTATCGGTACAAGAAGAAATAAAGTTTATAGGGCTTTTAAATGGCTGACCGTCCAAGATTTGGTCCAGCTGGAGTTCCTCCCACATTTAGAATGATGAAAGCAGCCTTGTCGGATGTTCCCAGACTTTTGCGAGAGGAGGGACTTGACGCTTTTGAGTATCAAGCTGTTCGTTGGGGCGCAAAACCCCAGATTAAGAGGGAAGAAGCTGAAAAACTTGGTTCAGAAGCAAAAGAAAAAGATGTTTGGCTAAGTTTGCACGGCTCCTATTTCATAAACTTCTGCGGCGAAAAAGACGTTATAGAGGCAAGCAGACAACGCCTAATCGCATGCGCAACAGCAGCCGAATGGATGAACGCACATATTGTGGTTTTTCATCCTGGATTCTACGGTAAAAAACCTCAGAAAGAAGTTTTTAGAAACTGTTTGGCAGCAATAAAAGAAACTGTTGAATCATTAAAAAATTTGGGAATAGAAAATGTTAAAATTGGACCTGAAACCATGGGCAAACCTTCGCAGTTTGGAAGCCTAGATGAAGTTTTAAGCCTATGCGAGGAAGTTGAACAAACCCAGCCGGTGATTGATTGGGCACATTTGCATGCGAGAGATAAGGGACGCTTCAAAACTATAGATGATTTCCGCAAGGTTGTGGATGAAATTGAAAAGCGTCTTGGAACAGAAGCTATCAAAAACATGCATTGCCACTTTACAAAAGTTGAATACACAGACAAGGGCGAAAAATGCCATCACGTAATGGACGAAGCGGATTATGGACCAGACTTCACCATGCTTGCAAAAGTAATAGCCGAATACAAACTGAACCCAGTTATTATAAGCGAAAGCCCAATTCTAGACTTGGACGCTGTTAAAATGCGTGATATTCTTCAAAACGCGCTTAGAAACGCTTAGTCTCATTTGTAGATAAGGCTTCTAACAAATTTGATGCGATACATTTTTTATATCCTCTGCGGTGCTGTCTATGGGTGCCTTTTTGGTACGGTTGAAGGGATTCCAAAAACTTACAACCATAGAAGAAGCACTGCAACTATTTTTTAAAAATTTGAGAATTGAAAATCCGAAAACGGCTGTTGTCCAAGTGCACGAGGCTTTAAACCGTGTTATCGCTGAAAATGTAATTGCAAAGGAAGATTTGCCAAGATTTGACCGCTCAGCCGTTGACGGATACGCAGTAAAAGCCGAGGACACCGTTGAAGCCTCACAGTTTAAGCCGAAAATCTTGCAAATAACCGCTAAAAATGAGATAGAGAATGGACAAGCAAGACAAGTGTGGACTGGAACCCCAATTCCAAAAGGCGCAAACGCTGTCGTCATGCTGGAGAACACTAAAAGAATTGACGAAAAAATCGAAGTTTGGATTTCTGTAACGCCCGGCGAAAACGTCTCTAAGAAAGGCGAGGATGTTGCAAGGGGCGAAGTGGCATTAAAAGCTGGAACGCGCTTAAAACCTCAACATTTGGGCTTGCTGGCTGCGTTGGGAGTTGCTGAAGTTAATGTTTTTGAAAAACCAAAAATCGCAATTTTAGCCACCGGAAACGAACTTGTGGAAAGAAGCGAGAAACCGAAAGAAGACCAAATTTTCGAGGTTAACAAGCTTGTTCTCTCCAGCCTATGCCATGAATTGGGCGCTGAACCTATAGATTTAGGCATTGCAAAAGACGATGCAGATGAAATATTTAAGAAAATAAAAACTGGACTGGAAAAAGCTGACGCTGTAATAACTACTGGTGGAACAAGCGTTGGAGCCTCCGACTTGATTCCAGAAACTGTCAACAGAATTGGAAAGCCAGGCGTTATTGTGCATGGAGTGGCTATGCGTCCAGCCATGCCCACAGCCCTTGCAATAGTGAGTGGAAAACCAATAATCATCCTTTCAGGCAATCCTGTTGCTGCAATGATTGGTTTTGAAGTTTTCATCAGACCATTAATATGTAGAATGCTTGGACTAAAACGAGAAGAACAAAGACCACTTGTAAAGGCGAAAATGACTAGACGAATCAGCACGTCTCTTGGAAGGAAAACCTTTGTGCGAGTCCATGTTTTTCAGCGTAACGGCGAATTTTTCGCGGAGCCCATAAGCGCTCGTGGTTCAGGAATAATTTCAACCATGACTAAGGCTAATGGGTACGTTATTGTTCCAGAAAATAGGGAGGGCTTAGAAGAGGGAGAAACCGTTTCAGTGCACCTATTCGATTACGTTGACTTGGTGGATGAGAATGTTTAGAAAATTATTAACATTAGAAGAGGCAAGAAAAGTCATTCACCAAAATTTTAAACCAACACCTTTAGGCGTGGAGGAAATCCCCCTTTTAGAGGCTTGGAACCGAGTTCTCGCAGAAAATGTAACCGCAAAAATGGATATTCCACCTTTCAACCGCTCAACAGTTGACGGATACGCAGTAAAAGCCGAAGATACTTTTGGCGCAGAAGAAAACAAGCCAACAAAACTGAAAATTTGCGGAACCGTGAATGTTGGAGAAACCCCAAAAACAATCGTCAAACAAGGCACAGCCGCAGAAATCGTAACAGGCGCACCCATACCAGAAGGAGCAGACGCCGTTTTAATGTTTGAGCATACACAGCGCAAAGGTGATGAACTTTATGTTTACAATGCCGTGGCAAAAAACGAAAACGTCATGAAAGCCGGAGCAGACATCAAAAAAGGCGAAACTGTCCTAAAGGCTGGACAATTTTTGGGTTCACGCGAAATAGGAGTTTTAGCCTCGTTAGGAACGGCAAAGGCTAAGGTTTACATAACTCCAAGAGTTGCGGTTCTCTCCACGGGCAATGAGATAGCAGAACCTGGCGAAAAACTTCCGCCAGGAAAAATTTATGATATAAACGCCTACAGCCTAAGCGCAGCGGTTCTGGAAAGCGGCGGAAAACCAGTTTATTTCGGAGTTTTACCAGACGATATGAGTGTATTGCAGAAAACATTAAAAAATGCATTGGCATCAGCTGACATGGTTGTAACATCAGGCGGAGTTTCCATAGGACCAAAAGATGTTGTGCCTCAAACATTAAATTCGCTTGGAAAGCCGGGAGTCATCATTTGTGGGATGGCAACCAAACCTGGAAAGCCAACAACAGTGGCTTTGATTGATGGAAAAATTGTTTTTGCGCTTCCAGGTCATCCAACTTCAGCGTTGCTCACTTTCCACTTAATTGTACGCCCAATAATTCAACGGGTGGCTGGGAGAAAGGCACAGAAGCCTTTGAAGGTGAAGGCTTTTGCTTCTATGCGAATGTTTCCAGCAAAGGGCAGACGAACCTTTGTAATGGTCAAATTAAGGCGTGATGAGTCCAATAGGCTTGTAGCAGAGCCAGTTCCAACAGGATTATCTGGAGCTATTACGACTCTTGCGAAGGCTGACGGATTTGTGGAAATAAGTGAAAAACAGCAGTTTGTTGATGCTGGCGAGGAAGTTTTGGTGCAACTTTTAAAGCGTTAGCCTTCGAAAATCTTTCTCTTCGCCACAATATACACTGTAAAAACCCATGTCAAAATGAGATAGGCAAATATGCCTATGTCAAAGAGAACGTCTTTCCCAAACAAATAGTAAAGCATGAAAGCTGAAAATGTTGTGGCTATAAAAAGTAACATAACAACAAGCCAAACCGCCCAAACCCTCTTTTTAAAAATTCCATAAGCTGTTATTAAGCTTAAAACGCCAATTATGCCGATGTGTGGAGGAAAATTCGCTAGTGGCAAGACAACAAAGCATATTACTCCAACAACAGCGTAAAAAGCGATGGCTAAAAAAACTCCGATGTTTTCCATTTTAATTTTGGACTTAATTGACATTGATAACCGCCTTTTAACCCTAAATGGATGACGCCATCATTAATAAATTTAATGTCTCATTACATCTGTTTTAGGTGAATTATCGTGCCCTTTCACTCCCTTTCATCTATGGCTTTTGCAGTTTAACCACAATTTTGGGCATAGCCTTATATTTGCATAAAACCGTGAAAATAAGGCTGAAAGAAAAAGGAAGAAGAAGAAATGAGCCATCATGAACTCTTTGCTTCGCAATCAAACATTTTCAGCGGTTTCCAGAAACCATTTGAAAAAGCAGACTACATAGTTTTAGGTGTTCCATTCGATGTTACGAGCACTTACCGAACTGGAGCAAGGTTCGCGCCAAACGCTATTAGGCAAGCATCGCTTAACATAGAAACCTACAGTTTTCGCACAGGCTTGGATGTGGAAGATTTAAAATTGCATGATTTAGGTGATTTGCACATATCAACTGACACGGAGAAAACTTTGGAAAAAATTGCACTTGTCATTAAAGAGATTATAGAAGCTGGAAAAACGCCTGTAACCATAGGTGGAGAACACACAATCACCCTTGGCGTAATGAAAGGTTTAGAAAAGAAAGCCTCAAAAACAGCATTAGTCAGTTTTGATGCCCACTTGGATTTACGCGACGAATTCATGGGTTTAAAGCTTTCTCACACAACTTTTATGCGAAGAATAAATGAGGGGGGAAAGCCAGCCAAAATTATCGAGGTTGGAACAAGAGCGGTCTGCAAAGAAGAACTTGCCTATGCAAAAAAGGCTGGAATAGAATTTTTCACAACACAACAAATCAGAAAAGAAGGATGCGAATCTATAGTGAAAAAGTTGAAGGAAAAATTGGCAAAATACAAAAGCATTTACTTGTCAATCGACATGGACGTCCTTGACCCAGCCTATGCGCCGGCAGTGCAAAATCCAGAACCCGAAGGGCTGGAAATGCATAGTTTGCTTGACATTTTATGTAATGTTTGCGACAAACGTGTTGTCGGTTTTGATGTAGTTGAGGTGGCGCCAAACTATGATGGAGTATCCGCAATACAAGCTGCAAAAGTGGTTTTTGAGGTGTTATGTGGTATAGAAAAGGCGAGAAGATGTTAAGCCTTTTCACTTCTTGACTCTTTTAATTTCGATTACAACTTTTTGTCGGTCGGGGCAGCTTGAAGTGAATGTGTCTTTGTTTTCTTTCCATGGGAAGACTCCGCCAAACTGCAGAGCAACCAGATATGGAAAAATTGAGTCGTAGAAGAAACTGCAAATGTTTGGGGCTCTAAGGCTTTTGTTTGCCTCTTCAGAGTAAAGCGTTAAATCATATTCTTCTCCAACATGGTGTCCTGCTGAGCATTCACCTTCAACCTTTACAATTTTCCCAATTAATTTACACCCTTTCAAACCAGCCACCTCCAAATTCTTGTCATGTTTTACTCCTTAACAATTTTGCGATAAAGAAACCATTACACTCATGCATGTGCGGATAAAGCCTCTGGCATTTTTCCATCCCCCTTAACCCTGGTAAACCAATTTTCGGCGTTATCTCTGCCAACGAAAAATCTGGATACCATTTTAGGAATTTTTCGATGAGCATTTCGTTTTCTTCTATTGTTATGCTGCACGTGGAATAAATCAGTGTGCCGCCAGATTTCACTTTTTCAGCGCAGTTGCGCAGCATCTGCCATTGAATTTCAGCCATTTTATCAATTGAACGCCTTGTAAGTCTCCATTTGGCTGAGGGCAACTTGCCGAAGGCGCCTGTGCTTGTGCATGGCGGGTCCAAAATCACAATATCTGCTTCCGCAGAAAAGGGTAAGGGATTACAAGCGTCAGCAATTATTGGCACCGCAATTTTGACTCCCATGCGGGCTACTTCGCTTCTCCAAACTTCTAATCTTCGCCTTGAATAATCCATGGAGTAAATGGAACCACGGTTCTGCATGAGCTGAGCCAAATAAGTGGTTTTGGCTCCAGGCGCTGCGCAAACGTCTAGAACTGTCATTTCTGGTTTTGGGTTTGCCGCTTCAGCTGCGAAACAGCTTGCTTTGTCCTGAATGTAAAATAAGCCTTCTCCAAAGCTTGTTGTGCTGGTTAAGGGTTGCTTTGTGTTTAAAACCGTGTATGCATGTCTTAACCCTTCAACCTTTTCAACTTTAACGCCTTCTTTTGCGAGTTTTTCGAGAATTTCGTTTTCATCCGCCTTCAACGTGTTAAACCTAATGTAAGTTGGCGGAGGCTGCATATTCGCTTCCAAAATTGTTATGGCTTCCTTTCTCCCGAACAATTTAAAACAGTATTTCACAAACCACGCAGGATGAAAAGTTAAAAGTCCAATTTTCTCTTCGTCGCTTAAACCTTCAAAAATTGGCGCGGGCTTTTGCGTCAGTAAAAAGCCTAAAAACTGTTCGATTTTTCGCAGGGTTTTCCATCCGAGAATGGAGCGGGCGAGGCTTGCTATGTTTTCTGCTTCTTTAACATCAATTTTTGACCAGTTTTTGGCTATGCGGGTTTGGTAAATGTAAAGTCTCAAAAAGGCTTGAACGCCCAAATCGAATTCGCTTATGGTTTTCGGCTTTAAAATATTGTTTATGAAAGCGTCAATGAAGTTCCGCCGTCTAATGGTTTCGCATACCAGCATGTGCGCAAGCCTTACAGCATCAGCGTCACTTATGCCCAACTGCTTAACAGTTTTCGCCAATGCCAGACGCTCACTTAGTTTTTGCATCTCCATCCAGCTTAGGCTTTCAATGGCAAGCGTCCAGGCTTCTTTAAGCAATTCTATCCACAAATCCATAAACAAATGCGTGAGACATAAATAAAATTAAAGGCGCTAGTTCGCCAGAAAACTAGAGAGGGTAGGTCCGTATTGGTTGCTTCCAAAGCCAAAAACAAGTCCTTTAAATATTAAATAATTCGAGGAATGCGATTAGTAAGAGATTTTAGGTTATACTGCTCATAAGGTTAGTTGGGTTAAGGGCTGAATGGCGCAGAAACGTTTAGAAGATTTTGCCAAAATACAAGCTGAAAGTTTAAAGGAAAAAGAAGCGGAAGCCCTACCCTTCATGGAAGCCATAACAAAAGAAAAACAAAAACGTGCCTATCCACCTTTAGCGCCTGAAAACTTGCCGCCTTCATATTTTATTTCTGCAACATATGATGGAAAAACTGGGAAAGCCCTAATCAAACTTTACGAGCCAGTTTCAAGCAAAATCTATTTCTGGTACGACAACACCGGGCATAAGCCCTATTGCCTAACAAACCTTTCACCATTAGAGCTTGAAAAAATAAACCGTTTAATGCAACATCCAGGATTTGACCATTTTGAAATTGTTGACAAAATTGACCCCTTATTGGATAAGGCTGTGAAAGTGACAAAGATTGTGGCTAGAGACCCATTAGCCATCGGAGGACGCCCAAAAGGCTGCATAAGAGACATAATCCCAGAAGATTTCCCAATGGTGGCGGAAACCCCAATTTCCCCAGAGCAAATCAAGGTTTGGGAATCAAAAATAAAGTATTACCAATCCTACATTTATGATAGAAATCTTTTGCCTGGAATGATTTACGAAGTTAAAAATGGCAAACTAATTCTCAAAAATGTTGAAGAAGCAGAAAAAATGGTTAGACGAATAAAAGAAATTTTCAAGGAAGCCACAGCAGAGGAGCTACAACACATTGAAGAGTGGGCAAGACTTTTAGAGTATCCCGCCCCAAAATTTCTTTATGTAGCCCTTGACATAGAAGTTTACTCACCTGTTCCAACAAGGATGCCAGACCCAAGAGATGCTGCCTACCCAGTTGTCTGCGTATCCCTATATGGCTCAGATGGACAGAAAAGAGTTTTACTCCTAAAAAGAGAGGGAACCCGCGAAGGAACAGAACGCTTGCCTGCTGACGTAACCCTTGAGTATTTTGACTCGGAAGCAAAGCTGATAAAAGCTGTTTTTGATGCGCTTTGGAGTTATCCCTTTGTGGTAACCTTCAATGGCGATGACTTTGACTTGCGCTATTTGGCGCATAGAGCCCTTAACCACGGCTTCAGAAGAGACGAAGTTCCAATAGAAGTTGGCAGACGCGTATGCCTATTAAAGTATGGCGTGCACATTGACCTTTACAAGTTCTTCTTCAACCGTTCAATCCAAATCTACGCTTTCAACAACCGTTATCGGGATGTAACCCTTGACGATGTTGGAAAAGCCCTAATTGGGATGGAAAAGATTAAACTGGAAAAAAACTTGGGCGAATTAACCTACACGGAACTCGCCAAATACTGTTTCAGAGATGCGGAAATCACTTTTAAACTTGCAAGCTTCGAAGACGAGTTGGTTATGAAGCTAATTTTGGTTTTAGCCAGAATCAGCAGCATGCCAATGGAAGACGTAAGCCGCCAAGGAGTTTCCAGATGGATAAGAAACTTCATGCACCGCGAACACAGAAAAAGAAACATGCTCATCCCAAACGCAGAAGAAATAATTGCCGCAAAAGGAAAAGCAACCACAAAAGCCATAATTAAAGGCAAAAAATACAAAGGCGCAATAGTTGTCGAACCAACTCCAGGCGTCCACTTTAACGTTTCAGTAATGGACTTCCCAAGTCTATACCCATCCATAATAAAAGTCTGGAACCTAGGCTACCAATCCATACTATGCAAACATCCAGAATGCCGCAGCAACATAATTCCAGACACACCTCACTGGGTTTGCACAAAAAAACACGCCCTAGAAAGCCTCCTAATAGGCTCGCTCAGAGATTTGCGAGTTCAATGGTATAAACCAAAATCAAAAGACAAAACGTTACCAGCTGAAATTAGAAGTTGGTATAACATAATTCAAGGAGCTCTTAAAGTTATTTTGAACGCAAGCTATGGAGTTTTCGGAGCCGAAAGTTTCGACCTTTACTGTCCTCCAGTGGCAGAAGCAACAGCAGCCATCGCTAGGCATTCGCTAACCCAAATACTGAAGGAAGCGGAAGAGCTTAACATCCAAGTGCTTTACGGCGATACAGACAGCATATTCCTAAAAAATCCATCAAAAGAACAAATTGAAAAACTAGCCCAATGGACAGAAAAAGCGCTAAAAATGAGTTTAGACGTAGATAAAGTGTATAGATATGCCGTTTTCAGTTCAAGAAAGAAAAACTACTTGGGAGTTTTGGAAGACGGAACCGTTGACGTTAAGGGGTTAACTGGCAAGAAGAGGCACATACCCCTTTTCATAAAAAAGGCTTTTGACAAAATGAAAGAACGCCTAGCCATTGTAAAAACACCAGCCGACTTTGAAAAGGCAAAAAAGGACATTTGCGAAATCATCCGCGACTGCTACATGCGACTAAAAAGAAGAGAATGGGAAAACCTAAACGAACTTGCCTTCAACGTGGTTTTAGGCGAAGAACCAGAACACTACACAAAAACAACACCCCAACACGTGAGAGCCGCAAGAATACTAAAAGAAGGCGGAATGGAACTGAAAGCAGGCGACCTAATAAGCTTCGTAAAAGTCGTCAAAGAACCCCACGTAAAACCAGTTGAATTAGCAACAAAAAACGAAATAGACGTAGACAAATACATCGCCTATCTCCATTCAACATTCGACCAAGTTTTAGACGCGTTAGGCTTAGACTTCGACGAAATAATAGGATTAACAAAACTGGAACGCTTCATGTAAAAACTGCATAGCCTTTAACTCTGATTTTTTCTCAGCGTATCTTTCACTATGCCGCTTCGGCGTAAACTTTCTTCCAATGCAAAGCCTAAAATGTTTATTGCTACAATTGAACCGACGAAGATGCCAAACACTCCAAGTTCAACTGGAACGTCAAATATCAGCCATAGATAGCCACCAACAATCCCTGTTATAACCAGCGTTTCGACAAAACTTCCCAGAAACCTACGCACAAAATCTCCTCTGCCAACATACCACGCCAAAGTACATGCCAAGAAGTTTGCAACAGTCCCCCCAACAACGTCGATAATGCCTAATCCTCCGTAAACATTTGCGACCAAACAGCCCAAACCGAATCCAATAGCGCTTGGCAACCCAAACATCATTGATAATGGCAGTAATGCATCAGCCACTCTTACTTGATAAATTCCAAAACTTATAGGCGCCAGAAGAATCACACCAACTGCATAGAGTGCAGCAAAAATCGCTGCCAAAGTCAAATTTTTAGCGTCAAATTTCACATTTTCACCTCCTACACCGGGGTTTTTATGGCGGAACGGGTGGAGGTCCACTCACCCGCCACACTTCTATCCACAAATTCTTAGGCTATTAATTTTACTGAAACAACTAATCAGCCAAAACATTTACTTACTGTTTCTTCGCCTCAGTTTCAGCTTGAACCTCCACAGATTCTGCGGCTTCTGGGGATATTTTCACTGTTACATCTTCAACTGGAATTCCCTCTTTATGTGAAAAGAGCAAATCCTGAGGTGGCGGAGGAACATTAAGTATCGTAGATAGAAGATACATGGCTGTAAACGCTGTTTGATAAATTCTTTGAAAGACATATGGCACTTTTGTTTCTGGATCAACCTCCAACATTTTATTTATCTCAGCATCTTTACCGCTTAATGTTGCCGTTCCTTCAACCTCAAACTTTACAAGGCTTGGCTTAGTCGTCAAAAAAAGTTTAAAATCTAAAATAACCATCTGGCTTTTGCGTTCTCTTTCCTCCAATTTTGCTTTAACATCAAAATTTACACTCTCAGCTCCGCTCTTAACATCTAACCGAACACCTACAAGACTGGTTATTTCTACTTTAACCGAAGCATTTGGAACATACAATGTTGGACAAATAATGGATTCCCCACATTAAACAGTTATAGCCAGTTGCTTCTCTAACCCTCCGTAGTAAGCCTCACAAAAAACTGATTTTTGCCTTTTGTGTGTCACAAAACATACACACAACATAACGGCTACGAAAACCAATAAAACAACAAAGCAGCAGAAGTAGAAGCCGCCATTAAAAGCGAAATTGCCACAACCACTTGTCGCTCCGTCAAACGCCTATGATAAGTAATAAGGGTAACAAGACTTCTTCTATTATCAGAAAAAAGTTTTTCCCCATCAAAAGAAACGCGAGCTTTGGCTCTAAAAAAGAAGTAATTCAACAAAATCAACGAAGAATTAAAAACGTAAGGCAGAATAGAAATAAGCAAAACAGATTTTAAATCCGAAATTATGGCAAACGCTGCCAATGTTATCCCAATAGCGAAAGACCCAGTATTTCCAACGAAAATTCTGCCCTGAAAATTAAAAAAGCACAGCAAAAGCCAAACGATTAAGGGAACAAGCAAAAGGACAGCATGCGCTCCTGAAATAGCCATCAACCCCATTATCACTATTGCTGGCGGAATCGTCTCTAAACCATTCAACCCGCCAAGCTGATTCACAGTATTAGTAGTCACAGTTACAATTAACGGAATAACTATGAAATAATATGAAAGCCCAAAATCCACAGACCCGAAAATGGGAAAAGTTATAGCTGTACGTAGCCCAAGCCGTGTCGCCAATGAAACAAGCGGTATAGACGCTATAATGGGAAAGAAAGCTTTATAACGCCACCGCAAATCCATCCAGTCGTCAAGTAAACCCATAAAACCTCCAAACAAAATGCAAACAGCCAAAGTCAAAGCAGAAGAAACATTATCGGTTGAAGACCGAAAATATTCAAGAATGAAAAGATACAACGCACTAGCCAAGACATAGATTACGCCTAAACCATTTGGAACTAAAGGATTGTTTGGCTTATGCTGATCTGGAACCTTTGGGAACAATGGCTTACCTTCCTTCTATTCTGGATATTCAATACGATAGAGACAAACCAACGGAATGATTCCACCATAATTACTACTAGCATCCGACGGAGTAAGTGTTAGTCCAGAAATAAATTCCGGCACAAAATATTGCGGTTCAACGCCAGCTTCGTCTGGGCTTATTTGATTTTGGCTGCACCATAACTGTTTAGCCCAACTCATTAATTTGTATATGGTGGTGCTCTTCCCAATGTCATTCCACTCCCACCTATTAGTTTGATTGTTATAGCTCCCAAACATCGTCTCGTTAGTCCAAGCTGAGTTTTCGTCAAGAAAATGATATTTGTATATGAAGTCGTCTCGTGCCTGTCCAGAGATTCTAGCCATCCACATCCACTTTCCTTCATCACCATATCCAGCCCACGTCGCATAATACGAACCGCCAGATTGAGATTGCCCTAATCCAAGCGTTGTGAAAACTAGGATGTACTTTGCATCGTAAAGCTTCAGCATTTTCAATGCTTGGGTTTCGTTAGCCATGAATATGAAGCCTATATTCTCTATTTGCGTAGCATTTATTGTTGCGTTATCCGCAAGCGATGTAACATTGCCAAGAATTGACAGCCAATATCCGTAGTCCCACCATGCACAAACAACTTTTTCACCTATTGGCTTAGGTCCCAAGTTGCTTCTCAACCAGTTCAGCATATCTAACCACTCTTTAACAGGCTGGTTAGGTGATATTGGAAGACTGCCTGCTGAAATCGTAGTTGGCGCATATGCTTGTCTATAAACCCTTGGCACACCCCCTGATTGTGGCGAAAAAGCAAAGTTCGCCATCAAAATTAGGAATATTAAGAAGATTGCTGTTCCGCTGAATTCTTTTCCAACATGTTCTAAGCCATACTTCTTCTTTGTAATTAATTTTGGCGGTTCTTTCAGCACTGTGTAAAAGGGCTTTAGAACACCAATTATGCCACTGGATGCTACAAGGCCAAAGGCTGGAGCCATAAGCACAAATAACCGCACCATAGAACATGCAAAGTAAAGCGATGTTATACCGAAAACTATCATAAACAAGTTTTTATTGGTTGGATTCCTCAACAGGAAATACAAACCAGCTAGGAAGAATATTATTCCTATGCCAAACTCATAGTATATGGAACCCCAAGCCGAAATTCTATGTTCAGCCACGGACTCTACAAGCGGTTCCTCCGCCCTCGCAAATGGATTAATTACAGCAAAGAATTTGCCAAGGCTCCCAAGACGCTCAAAATGCCACAAAACAACAAATCCGCCTATTAACAAACAAATGAAAACAATAGCAAACACCATCTTCATCTTAGTCGATGATATATTACGTAGAATTTCGACAAGACATAATAGAACGAAAAATCCTGCAACTAACATTATAACTGAGCCTGTCAGGTATCCTAAGGAGAGATATGGAGTGCTTACCGCCATAAATAAGCCTGTTCCAAAGGTTATGGCATAAGATAAAAAGAGACGCTGTGTATATCGCATCATCAAAATTAGGATGAAAACGAAAAGTATCGTTAACCCAATCGGATAAAGTGCTGCACCCCACGCGCAAATGAAATATCCTAAAGCTAATCCAGAGCCAATTGCATATTTTAAAGTTGAACTAAGCGGTCTTTCATCTTCAATTGACCTTAAAAACATATACGTAAACAAAAGCAAGGCAACTATGCCCACTGTCTCATCATCGAAAAAGCCTAGGGAAGTTCTCTGAATATAGGATGGACTTAAAGCCAGAAAAAGAGCTGCAAGAAATCCAGTTGGAGCACCTCCAATGTCTTTACCGATAAAATAAATTATTAAACATGCCAGAGTTCCCAGAATTGCTGGGAAAAGGGCGCAGAAGCTCATTACGTCAATGTTTACGCCCAACATAGAGATTATGTCATATAGAAAAGCTGCAGTCATTGGTAATGAAGGATAGGACATTCTCATGTTTATTCCATCGGGGTACCATCGTTGATGATCAACCCATCCCGGAGGCATGTAAGGTGAAAATAAGCCATTTTTCACCATGTAATTTGTAAGACTATAATAATAGTAGGGGTCAAATTCTGAAAGGAGTAAAGTGTTTTTTCCTTCTGTTATTTCCCAACGCAAAGGTAAGATGCGGATTGTGAAGGCAACAAATAATATGAGAAGCAAAATTGAAAGACTTATCATTGAACCGTGGCTAATCTTGACGCGTAGTTTCCCCAAATTTTTTATTCCGTTTCTGATGCCTTCTTTTGATATGGCTTTGCGGATGTCCATTAAGTTCATCTCTCCTACAGAGATTATTGACGTGTTTTATTATTCTTACGGTTGATAAAGCTTCATAGACCAGAATCACTCGTATATACCTTTCCCAATTCTTCCGTAGCCATTGCAGTTTTAAACCAAAGCTTCACGTTTATACCCGTATTTATTTGCGTCGTAAAATGGAAAACCAACAATCTTTGCTTTAGCCATTTTGCCACGTATCTTCACATTTACAATGTTCCCTTCTTGAGCGCTTGACATATCCACATAAGCCATACCTATTCCGCATTTAAGCAAAGGCGAAAATGTCCCACTCGTCACCTGCCCAATTTTTTGGTATCTGTCGTTGTACACTTCAAATTTTGGTCTCGGTATGCCTTGCTCAACCATAAGCAAGCCTACACGCTTGCGTTTGATTCCTTCAGTTTTCTGTTTCAGCAACATCTCTTTCCCTATAAAATTATCTTTCTGAAACTTCACTACAAAACCCAACGCCGCTTCCAATGGGGTTGTGCTCTCATCAATGTCGTTTCCGTAAAGGCACATTCCAGCTTCAAGCCTTAAAGTGTCTCTTGCACCTAATCCGCAGGGTTCAATTCCGAAGGGTTTGCCAGCTTCTAAGATTGCATTCCACACTTTTACTGCATTGTCTGGGTTGGATAGTGGGGTGTTCCATATGAAAACTTCGAATCCATCCTCGCCTGTATATCCTGTTCTGGAGAGGAGGGCGTCAATGTTTGCTAAACGTGAAGGTGCACATTTGAAGCGTTCAATCTTGCTTAAATCATCTGAGGAAATTTTTTGCAGAGTTTTTTCAGCGTTTGGACCTTGAACTGCCAGCATTGCAACATTATCTGAAACTTCTTCGATGCGAACGTTGAAGCCTTTAGCGTTTTTAACCAGCCAATTATAGTCTTTTTCTCTGTTGGCTGCGTTGGCAACAAACATGAATTTCTCCTTTTCTAAGCGGTAATATACGAAATCGTCTATTATGCCACCTTTCTCGTTGCACATCACAGAGTATTGGGCGCTGTTTGGTGGCAGTTTAGAAACATCGTTTGTTACTACATAGTTTAGGAAACGCTCTGAATCGGCGCCTGTGATTATTATTCGTCCCATGTGGGAAATATCGAAAATGCCTACGCTATTCCGCACAGCTAAATGTTCTGGTATTACGCCTTTATACCATAGTGGCATTTCAAAACCAGCAAAAACCGTGAGTTTAGCCTTTTTTTGATGCACTTCGTAAAGCTGAGTTCTGCGATTTTTCTCCGTTGAAATCACCTCAACAACATTTTATTTTATTGGTTTTACTTCCACATTGATGGGTATGAGGGAAAGTTTCTTGCCGCATTTTGGACATTTTCCGCCGTGTTGATGTAAAATTTCATCAGGAGGCTTAAGCTCAGCACCCTCGTATAATACATAGCCACATCCTTGACAGACAACACGCTGAGGCAATTCAACACGCTCCAAGTAACAACATAAGCAGTAAGTTTCACGGCATATTTATTGGTTGCTGAACTAAAACCCCACAGAAACTTTTAATCTTAGAATAAAGTTAATTCTGGAAGCATTTCCAAACAAGCCTCAAATGGTTTGTGCTGAAATGGGAAACTACACATTAATTATAACCGAGAAACCAGATGCAGCGCAAAGGATAGCTTCAGCTCTTGACATTCAGGGAAAAACGAGAAAAATGGAGGAGAAAGGAGTACCCTATTATGTGGCTAAACGGGACAAGGAGATAATTGTGGTTCCAGCCATAGGACACTTGTACACGGTTGCGGAAGAAAGCGGTGGAAGAAACTATTATCCAGTTTTCAATTTTAGATGGGTGCCAAGATACGCTGTGGAAAGAGGCGCAAAACAAATTCGAACATGGCTGGAAACCATATCAAAATTGGCAAAGGATGCGGATGCATTTGTCGATGCATGCGACTACGACATTGAAGGAAGCATAATCGGATACAGCATACTAAAATACGCTTGCGGAAACAAAGAAGCCATATCAAAACGCATGAAATATTCAACATTAACCAAAGAAGAACTTGAAAAATCATACAATGAACTGCTGCCACGCTTAGACTTCGCATTAATAGAGGCTGGACGCACAAGACATGAAATTGATTGGTTGTATGGCGTTAACCTTTCAAGGGCTTTAACAATAGCGGCAAAAGATTGGAGTGGAAAATACGCTACATTAAGCACTGGAAGAGTGCAAGGTCCAACCCTCCGATTCCTTGTCGCTCGAGAAAAAGCCATAAGATGTTTCGTGCCAACTCCTTACTGGAGCATTAAAGCAGAAGTTAAAATAAATGGCTCAGTCTTTGAAGCAGAATACGAAAAGAAAATTATCGAAACCAAAAGAGAGGCAAACGCCATACTGGACGCTTGCAAAGGAAAAAATGGCGTAATAGAAAAAATAGACTATAAAAAGTTCCAGCAGATGCCGCCAACACCCTTCGACTTGGGCGCTTTGCAAAGCGAAGCCTACAGCCTTTTCGGGTATACTCCCATGCGAACTTCAAACATTGCCCAACGATTGTACTTGGACGCCCTAATTTCTTATCCGAGAACAAGCAGCCAAAAACTTCCACCATCAATAAATTACGAAGCAATTCTAAGAAGCTTAAACAGAGTTTCGGAATACAAAAAACTTACAGCAGAACTCCTCGCAAAAAAGGAGTTAAAACCAAGAGAAGGAAAAAAGGAGGACCCGGCACACCCAGCAATTTATCCAACTGGAAACTTGCCAGAAAGAACCTTAGACGCTTCTGAAAGAAACATTTGGGACCTTGTTATCCGAAGGTTTATGGCAGTTTTTGACGAACCAGCCATAAGGCAAAGCATGAAAGTTTACATAAACGTGGATGGACACCGCTTCTACCTAAGGGGAAGACAAACCCTAAAAGAAGGATGGCTACGTTTCTACGAACCCTACATAAGATCAGAAGAAGTCATTCTTCCACAAATAAAAGAGGAACAAACTATAAACATCAAAAAAGTCATTTTGGAAGACAAATTCACAAAACCGCCTCCAAGATACAATCCAGGCAGCCTCCTAAAAAGAATGGAAGAAGCCGAAATTGGAACCAAAGCGACAAGGGCGGATATTATACAGACACTTTATGATAGAAAGTATGTTCGAGACGAAAGAATGACTGTAACAAATTTAGGCTTCGAAGTCCTAGAGGTTTTGGAAAAACACTGTCCAACTGTTGTTTCAATAAAGTTAACGAGGGAACTTGAAGAAAGAATGAATAGGATTCAGGTGAACAACGAGAAAAGGGAAGAAGTCCTCATAGACGCTGTTGAAATTCTCAAACCAGTAGTAGAAGAGCTTAAAGAGAAAGAAGAAGAGATAGGCGAACAATTAAGCAATGCCATAAAAAGGGCAAGACTTGAAGAAAGAATCATAGGAACATGTCCAATATGCAACACTGGAAAACTCATGACACTATATTCGCGGAGAACAGGCAAACGTTTTGTCGGATGCACAAACTATTTCAAAGGATTATGCAAAGCATCGTTTCCGCTTCCCCAGAAAGGCACAATTAGACCCCTTGGAAAAAACTGTCGAGGATGCGGTTGGCCCATAGTTCAAGTTCGAATAAAAGGGCGGAGACCTTGGACATTATGCTTCAACCCGAATTGCCCATTAAAGGAGGAGAGGAGGAAGAGACTTGAAATGCGTAATATGCAATAGAGAGGCAGAAAAGGAAGGCTACTGCGAATTGCATATGAAAGCTTATGAAAGCATTTCAAAAAAGTATGAGTTATGGAAAAAAGCTCTAGAAATTTCTTGGAAAGAGTATTTAAGTGAGATTGTCAAGAATCCGTTAACAGGTGAGTGGGCTCGAGAAGTGGCGGAATACTTGATAAAAAGTGGAGAAGAACAAAATGTCAAAAAAAGTTAAGAGACAAATCACATCACTTTCATATTCAATAAACAGGTTTTACAGAAAAATCTCAACGGCAAAACCTTCCTCGCTTATACTTTCAATATTAGCTATTGCAATTGCCATATTCCTGCTTGGAGGAGGCTTATACGACATTATAATGAAGCCCTATCCAGCAGTTTATTATAGTGGGCGTTTCATCTTTCTTTACCCGCAATTGTCAGAGCAATTTATAACAGACAGCATAGTTGTCATAACTCTCTATACATTGGGCGTTGTTGGGTTAGTAGCAATTTACCAAAGCACAAAATACGCATACAAACCAAGACAAGCCTACATGATGTTTCTGGTAGGGCTTAGCCTTTTACTAATAGCTTACGTATTTCTCGAAGTTGCAATACGAATAAAAGTCGGCGGATAGGATTACCAAGGGTTACTTTTTAAACCCAGTTTGTAGGCTGCAAAATTCGTTAACAAATGTATTGGTGGAGTTATAATTAACACTGTTATTGCAAGGTTTAAATCCAAAATTTGCAGTGGAAGCGAAAACAAAATGGCTCCTATAATGAAATCAATTTGGTC
Organism: Bathyarchaeia archaeon; assembly: GCA_049969855.1. Classification (GTDB taxonomy): domain Archaea; phylum Thermoproteota; class Bathyarchaeia; order Bathyarchaeales; family Bathycorpusculaceae; genus JASEJA01. Next base: position 62,807 of record JBMFOB010000003.1, read on the forward strand.
GATGACTGGCAACAAATCTCCAGGAGCCAAGTCAAGCCTCCGCTTTAAGAAGGCTCCAGCCAAATCTCCAAACAAGGCGCCAAAAGATAAGAGGAAACCAAATGGAATGGGATAACCGAAGAACATGCTTTCTAATAATCCAACAGCCGTTCCAACAATTAATCCAGAAAAGAAGCCTCGGAAGGTTTTGTTTTTTCCAAGGATTGGTTTTCCATCAAAAAATTTTTTTCCAAAATCGATAGGGTAGCCTCCGCCTGTGATTACTGGTATGGCGTTGGCGCAGTATGCTGGGAATATGAATTTTAATGCTTCAATGATTAGTTGTGTTATTTCCATTTTCGACGACCATCAACGAGGTAGATGCTCATGGATTCCCGTTTCTTCTATTTTTAATTCACAAGTTAAGGGTTGATTCCATTTTTGACTTTTCTCTAAAACTGCCCTAATTATTGACGAGTTTTCGGTTGGGCGCAAGGCAATTATTGTGTCTGCCCAAAATTTTAGGACTCGCGTAGCCACGGGTTCTATGCTCACAAAATTTTCATCGAAGGCGCTTCGCACTTGACTTGCCACTATAACCGCAATTTTTCTGGTCTTGGCAATCTGCGCCAACAAAGCCATCTGCCTATTTAATTCGCGGTTCAGTTCAAAGGCTTTATTTGGGTGTTCCGCGATTTCGACACGATAAAGCGACGTGAACGTGTCAACAACTATAAGTCCAAAATTTTTGGCAACATACTCTGGCAGCTTATCTATGACTATGATTTGTTCACGGAAACTGTTTGGTTTCACCAAAATTATTAGTTCAGAAACCTTTTCGAAGTTCTCAGAAGCTATCTGAGAAAGGCGCCGCGCTGAGAAGGTGCCGTCGCAGTCCATGAATAAGGTTTTGTAACCATGCAGTGCACAGTTCACAGCCAACTGCATAGCAAAGGTGGTTTTTCCAGTTTCCGCTTCTCCATAGATTAAGCTGACATTTTCAAATGGGATGCCGCCATCAAGAAGGTTGTCAAGCCTTCCGCAGCCGGTGGGAATCTTCTGTGGCAAGGTCATGCACATTAAGGAATATAAACAGCGAAACTAATAATTTGTTTTGTGTTCAAAACTTCAAAAACAGGAAGATGACATGAAAGCGAAGATTGCTGTTGCAACAGTTTCAGGAAAAGCTTACTACCTAATCGTTAATGAATTGAAAAGAAAAAACATACCCTTTCTAAGCCTAACCCCAAATGACCCTATCCCCATAGAAATCAAAGTTGTCATAACCACGACAGAAGAGAAAACAATCATAAATCATGAAAAAATCTTAGTTTATCAAGAAGGCGTAGAACCAGAGGCATTAATAAATGAGGCGTTGCAGCTTGTTCAAGGAAAAGAACATTATGAGAAGATAGTTATAGGCGTAGATCCCGGCGAAGTTTTCGGATTGGCTGTTTTGGCAGATGGAAATGTCATTGAAACTGGAAATTGTTTCAGCGTTAACGAAACATTAGATAAGATAAAAAATGCCGTTAGAAGCTTCGGAAAAAGTCAAGCAACATCCTTTTCAGTGAAAATTGGAGATGGCGTCCCATTTTATAAGGAAAAACTTTTAAAAGCGTTGGATAAGGCATTGCCTTCAAACGTAATGTTAGAAAGCGTGAGCGAAGCTGGAACAGACCGCTACCCAAACGAGGTTGGACATAAAAGAGGATTAAGAGATATTGCCTCAGCCATAAGAATTGCCGGAAGAAATGGACAAAGATTCCAGCGGAGGAACATAAATGAATAGGACTGTTGAAAAAGGAAAAACCCTCTTGGTGGATGGACCCGCATCTGTCACTGTTATTTCAGGGATTGCCGAAGTCTTCGGCTCTACGGTCAGCAGCAAAGGCAAAGTTGTGATACGCGAAGGAAAACGGTTACCTTTCACTGCAAAAGAGGCAGCAAGCCTTGAAATTTCGTTAGGAGAAAATGCAAGCGTCGAGGAAGTTGATGGAAGCACCATTCCACCATCATGGATTGAAGCTTCTGAACAACTCTTGAATTTCCAAAAGAAACCTGTTGCTGCAATAGTTGTGGGAACGGTTGACTCTGGAAAAACAAGCTTCTGCACATACCTAACGAACAAGTTATTGCAGGAAAAACAAAAAGTGGCAATCTTGGATGGAGATTTGGGTCAATCAGATATAGGACCACCATGCACGGTTGCCTACACATTTGTAACCAAACCAGTAACAGACTTGTTCAATTTAGAAGCAAAAAACGCCTTTTTCGTAGGCGCCACCTCACCAAGCACAGCCATAAACAAAGTAATCGAAGGGTTAACTTCGCTAAAAAAGGAAATCTTGGACAACAACCCAGACTTTATCGTTATAAACACTGACGGCTGGGTTGATGGAGAAGACGCCGTAAACTATAAAGTCCAACTTGCCAAGGAACTCAATTCCGACATAATCTTCTATATCCAACAAAAAGACGAATTAGCACCTCTCATCAACAGCCTTGAAGGAATTCAGAAACTTGTCGTTGAATTTCCTTCAGCTATAAAACAAAGGAGTAGAGAAAAGAGAAGAAGCCTACGGGAGCTTGGATACATAAAATATTTGAGAAATGCAAAAGTGCAATCTCTCCCAATAGGATGGCTAAAAATTGAAGCAAACGAGTTTCTAGGCTTAGGCGTAACTCATGAAAACATGAAGCAAGCCAAAAGGATCTACGATTTTTTGGGGATGAACCCGTTACATTTTGCAGAATTGAAGGATAAAGTTTGCATAGTTGTTGGTAGAAGCCGATGGATTAGTGAGGAGAAGATAAGAAAACTGGAGGAAATCATGGGGAAGAAAACTGTGGTCATTCACAAGGGCGAGGAAGAAGGCTTACTAGTCGCTTTATATAACAATGACAAAAAATTCCTCGGAATAGGCGTCATAAGAGAAATCGACTACTCAAGAAAGACCCTAAAAATTTTCACCCCAGTCTCCGAAGGAATCTCCATAGTCACACTGGGAAAGGTGAAACTGGACAAGAATCTCAAGGAAACTCCAGCGTTTTTGGAGAAAGTCGAAAGTTTGTAAAACCTTGTCCATTACGGATTATAACTGCTTTGAAGGGCACAGCATGTTCACTGGACAATGCTTGCAAAGTGGGTTTCTGGCTCTGCAGTATTTTCTACCCAGCAAAATCAGCAATATGTGAACTGAAAGATAATCTTTCGGATTATAAAGAGATTGAAGAGATTGGCGAACTTTTTCGTAGTCGCCGTTAGATGGCGCTAAGCCTAAGCGTTTTGCCACTCGATTCACATGAGTGTCCACTGGTATTGTGGGTTTTTCTGAACAAAAAAGCAAGAGGACATCAGCAGTTTTAGGTCCAACTCCGGGAAGTTTCATAAGCTTTTTTCTTGCTTCTTCAAAGGGCAATGACAAGACTGTGTTTAAGGTGCCGTGGAATTCTTCAAGGATTATTTTTGAGATTTGCTTTATTGTTTTGGCTTTGTTTCTGTATAAGCCAGCAACCTTCAAGCATTCTTCAATTTGGCTTATTTCCGCATTCGCCAACACTTCGGGCTTTATTTTGAATTGTTTCGAAAGATTTTCGAAGGCTTTTGCAGTGTTTCTGTCAGCAGTGTTCTGTGAAATTATTGTAACAATTAACGTTTCAAAAGAGTCTCTGTTTGAAGTTACCCATTTAGGCATTGTGAAAGTTTTCTGAAGCGTTTGCAGGATTTTTTCAGCACGGTTTTCATTCATTTCGTGTGTCACCTTTGAAAACAATAAATAGTGAATGCATGAGCTATAAATAAGAATGGAGAATCCTTATGGAACGCGCAAAAATCGTTAAAGAAGAAATGGTCGAACAAAACATACATTTTCTAGCAGTATACGTTGAAACACGAAACGCATGCCTAATTCTTCTCAGCGAAAGAGAAGACAAGCTTGGAACCTTAGCGATAGCGGTTCCGAAACCAAGGGATTTGATAGGACCTGTTTCCTCTTCTGTGCTTTTAGGCGACAAAAACGCAATATCAGCCCGCATGTTCGCCGAATATGTAGCCTCGAGAAAACAAAAAATTGCGTTAGTTTCCATTTACCTTGAAACAATTAACGAAATGCAAGCCCAATCAATCTTTATGAAGTTAATCGAAAAAGTTGCTCAAGCAGAAATTGAAAAGGAGAAGGCGGGAACATGAGCTTTAGAGAGTTCCTTGAAAAGATGGAAAAAGAAGGCGAAGTCTTACACATAAAAAATGAACTGTCAACAAGTTTTGAAATTCCATTCATCATGAAAAGTTTCGATAATCAAGGTCCAATCCTCATATTTGAGAAGGCGAAAAATCACGAGACAAAGGTTGTTGCTAATGTTTGCGGAACTCGAAAGAGAATTTGCGCAGCCATAGATGTTGAGCAAGATGGGCTTTACAGAAAATTGATTGACGCTTGGCGTTTGCCCAAAAAACCAAAGGTTGCTGGAGACGGTGCTGTGAAAGAAGTTTCTGAGAAAGATTTGTCCAAGATTCCCATTTTGACACATTTTGAGAGGGATGCTGGTCCATACATCACTTCGGCGGTTGTTTATGCAAAAAGCACTGATGGAAATGTTGAGAATGTTTCTGTTCATCGCCTTCAAGTTTTAGACAAAAAACGTTTAGCAATTCGTCTGGTTCCTCGACACCTTTTCAGATTGTGGCAAACAGCAAAAGAGAATGGCAGAGATTTAGAAGTATCCATTTCCATAGGCGTTCATCCAGCGGTTATGCTGGCTGCTTCTTCTCCTGTTCCTTTTGGCGTTAACGAATTCGAAGTGGCAAATGCCTTAATGAACAATGGTTTACGCTTAGTTGAGTGTGAGCATGTAGATGCTTACGCTCCAGCAGATGCAGAATTAGTCTTGGAGGGGAAAATTTCTGCAAAGGGAAAAGTCGCAGAAGGACCGTTTGTGGATATAACTGGAACTTATGACATCCAAAGAGTTCAGCCAGTTGTTGAAGTTGTTAATGTTATGCATAGGAAAGATTATGTTTATCAAGCACTTTTGCCGTCGGGAGCAGAGCATAAGCTCTTGATGGGGTTGCCCCACGAAGTTTTGATTTGGGAAGCCATTTCAAAGGTTGTGCCGAAAGTTTATGCTGTCAACCTTTCAGTTGGCGGAAGCGGATGGCTCCACGCAATAATATCAATTGAGAAACAACTTGACGGAGACGGAAAAAACGCTTTATTAGCTGCTTTTGCTGCGCATCCAAGCCTAAAACATGCCGTGGTTGTCGATTCAGACATTAACGTTTTTGACCCATATGAGGTTGAATGGGCTATTGCAACTCGTTTTCAAGCAAGCGAAGATTTAATCATTGTAAATAATGTGCGAGGTTCGACATTGGATTCTTCCGCTGACCAAGACACAGGGTTAACAAGCAAGATGGGTTTGGACGCCACAAAACCGTTTACTAAGCCTAAGGAAAAATTTGAGCGGGCGAAAATTCCAGTTAGCAGTACGGTCCAGAAACTCGTTCAAAAATTGTTAGCACATTAACTTATATATGGGCTTTGAAAGATAAAAAGAGACGGTGGTTCTATTGTCTGAAGAGGAAAAAGAAGAAAGCGGCATATCCCTAAAAGTTGAGGACGTCATGGTTAAGGAAGTAATAACCATAGATGAAAATTCAACAGTGAAGGAAGCAGCAGAAATCATGAACAAGTTTGAGATTGGCTGTTTAATTGCAGTCAGAAAAGGAAAAGCCATGGGAATAATAACAGAAAGAGACTTGCTAAAGAGAGTGGTTGCAGAAGCAAAAGACGCAAACAAAACCAAAGTGAAAGACGTCATGTCAAGCCCCTTGGTTGTTGTTGAACCCAAAATGGATTTAGAAGAAGCCGTAAAGCTCATGTTTCAAATGAAAATTAAAAAGTTACCAGTGGTTGACGGAAAACGGCTTGTAGGTTTAGTTTCCTTAACCGACATAGCGCGTTTCCAGCCTCAAGTGATAAAGATACTGAAACAACTTGCCATGAGACAGGCTGCACCAAAAAGCATGAAGAAAGTCATAGACTACTACGTTGTCTAAATAAGACAACAAGCAAGAAACTTTACTTTTTACACTATCTTTTTGCTGGATAAGAAACAAAATAAGAGGCTAACAGTTAATTTTAAGATGCAAGAGCCAGCAAGGACAAGAATGATTGATGAAGAAAACTTTAGTATTGAAAGTTGATTCCAAAAAACCTGAAAAAGAAAAGATTCGAATAGCAGCAGACTTAATCAAAAAAGGCGGTTTGGTGGCTTTTCCAACAGAAACAGTTTATGGTCTTGGAGCAGACGCATTAAATTCGAAAGCTGTTTTAGCTTTGTTTGAAGCAAAAAAGAGACCATTAGATAATCCGCCCATAGTGCATGTGGGAGAAATAGAAAAAGTCTACAAACTTGTAAAGGAAATTCCGCTAGAAGCTGAAAGGCTCATGCGAAAGTTTTGGCCTGGACCATTAACTTTAATTTTTAAACGTTCCAGTGTTGTGCCAAGCGTGACGGTTGCTGGTTTAGACACTATTGCAATTAGAATGCCGAGACATAATGTTGCTCTAGCCCTATTAAAAGAAAGCAACTGCCCAATAGCAGCCCCAAGCGCAAACCTCGCGGGAAAACCAAGCCCAACATCCGCAAACCACGTCCTTGAAGACCTTAACGGCAGAATAGACGCAGTTTTAGACGCTGGACCAACCAACATTGGAGTGGAATCCACAGTTTTAGACATGACCACTGAACCTCCACAAATTTTACGCCCAGGCGGAATACCATACGAGGATTTGAAGGAGATTTTAAGCAGAGTTGAGCTTCACCCAGTGGCTTTTGCAGATAAAGAAGTGCCAATTGAGAAGGCGCGTTCGCCGGGTATGAAGCATAGACATTATGCTCCAAATGCGGAAGTAATCCTTGTGGAAGGCGAAACTTCAAAAATTGTAAGCAAAGTGAAAGAACTTGTGGATTTTTACAAGCAACAGAATAAAAGGGTTGGCGTTCTCACAACGGATGAAAATTTTGACTATTATAGGGCGGATGTTGTGAAGTCTCTTGGAAGCAGAAAAAACCTAAAAGTTATTGCAAACAACTTGTTTAGGCTTCTGAGAGAGTTTGACTCCGAAAAAGTTGAAGTTATCATTGCCGAAGGATTGCCGCTGGAAGGACTTGGTTTAGCTGTTATGAATAGGCTTCGCAAGGCTGCAGGATACAAAATATTCAAAGTGGAACGGTAGGGTTCTGTTGCAAACCATCCTTCAGTTCAGAAACAGGAATACTTTTAACTAAAAATCAGAACCCAAAATGTTAATGGATATGGAGTCTGTAATCTGTATTCATAAAAAGTATATATGTGCAACCGAAAAAAATTTGAGATGCTTGTGTATTTAATAACTCACCGAATGGTTTATTAACAGAATAAGCGCTCTTAGATGGGAATCATGATGGAAAAAAGTCAAATATTTGAAATTTCGAGAGCAAATATTAAGTGGTTAAAAAAGAATTACAAAACGCTAAAAAAAGAATATAATAATCGTTGGGTTATAATAGAGAATAGAAAGGTTGTCAAAGCTGCGAGCACTTTTGAGGAGTTAATGGAAGCACTTAGAGGACTTGATATAAACAAAATTTTAGTAGAGTATATATCGTCAGAACAAGTCGCCATGTTCTTCTAAAGCCTCAAAGGTAGGTGTCACACAATTAGATTCAAAGGGTTCCTCATAAATAGACAACCAAGAATATTAGTTCTTTTTGAAGTCAAAGCATTCAATGTAATCAAAATTGTTGATTTTCTTGTGGATACAGGGGCGATTTATTCCGCAATAACCGAAAAAGAGGCAACAATGATGAAAATTGATGTCTCTCTTCTTCCTTATTCTAAACGTAGAGCTGTAGGGTTTGGAGGATTTTTTAGAAATAAGATAATTAATTGAGAAGTGATTCTAACATTTAAATCTAATAAAGATGAATACAAAGTTAAATGTGGTGGATTTGAAGTCATTTGCACTCCACCTAACGTAACTAATGAAGAAAGAGATAAACTGATTCAAGTAACACCTAACGTATTGGGTATGGACATTTTAAGAAGATTCAAAACTTGTGTGGATAAAAACGGAGTTGAACTCATTTTGTAAACTCTATCCTTTCAAAGCTGGTTTAGGTGCTGGTTGAAAACTTATGTTTTAAGAAAAACTTTGGAATGCAACAATAAGCTTAGAAAAGTTTATATTTAAGTGTTTTTCGTGTAAAATTCTGCTTGTTTCAGCTTAACAATAATATTGCGCAGAGTTTGTGTGGAGGTGATTGGGAAATGGCTGCTGCACCTTCAGGAACCGTTCCCGTCTTAGTGTTGAAGGAAGGAACTGGAAGGACGACTGGAAGGGAAGCGCAGAGAAATAACATTATGGCTGCGAAGATAATAGCTGAAACCATTAAGACGACTTTGGGACCGAAGGGCATGGATAAGATGCTTGTCAGCAGCTTCGGAGACGTTTCAATAACAAATGACGGCGCAACAATAATGAAGGAGCTTGACGTGCAGCATCCAGCAGCAAAAATGCTAGTGGAAGTTGCAAAAGCCCAAGACAACGAGGTAGGCGATGGAACAACAACGGCTGTAGTTTTGGCTGGAGAACTTTTAAACAAAGCTGAAAACCTCCTTGACCAGAACATTCATCCAACAGTTATCATTGACGGATACAAGAAAGCCAGCGAGAAAGCCCAAGAACTTTTGGAGGAAATGGCAATTCCAATAAGCATCAAAGACAATGAACGCCTAATAGATGTTGCTGTCACCTCCATGGGAAGCAAAGGCATCACCATAGCCAAAGAGCACTTTGCAAAGTTGGCAGTTGAAGCCGTTAAGCAGGTTGCCGAAGAAAAGGATGGAAAGCTCAAGGCAGACATTGACTTAATAAAAGTTTTGAAGAAACATGGAAAAAGCCTTGAAGAAACAGAACTTGTCAAAGGCATGGTCATAGATAAGGAAGTTGCCCACCCACAAATGCCAAAGCTCGTAACAAAAGCAAAAATTGCTTTACTGAACGCTAAACTTGAGATTGAAAAGACGGAGTTTGACGCAAAAATAAACATTGAAAGCCCAGAACAGATGAAGCTCTTTTTGGATGAAGAAGAACGCATGCTAAAAGAGATGGTTGACAAAATCGCTGAGACTGGAGCTAATGTTGTCTTCTGCGAAAAGGGCATAGACGATGTGGCACTGCACTTCCTAGCAAAAAGAGGCATTTTGGCTGTCAAAAACGTTAGCAGCAGCGACATGGAGAAACTTGCCAAGGCTACTGGAGGCAAAATAATGGCAAGCGTTAAAGAGTTAACCCCTGACGTGCTTGGAGAAGCAAAAATTGTCGAAGAAGTTAAGATAGGCGACGACAAGCTTGTTTATGTGCGGGAATGCAAGAACCCAAAGGCTGTCACAATAGTTGTCAGAGGCGGAACAGAACACGTTGTAGACGAAGCCGAACGCTCACTGCATGATGCCTTATGCGTGGTAAGAAACGCCATAGAAGACGGAAAAATTGTTGCAGGCGGCGGCGCTCCAGAAGCCCACATTGCAAGACATCTGAGGGAATATGCGGTTAAGGTTGGTGGAAGAGAGCAACTCGCCATTGAAGCTTTCGCTGATGCTATTGAGGCGATTCCTTTGACTTTGGCTGAAAACGCTGGTTTAGACCCAATAGACATTATGGTTGCTTTAAGAGCCAAACACGAAAGCGCAGCATCACCATCATATGGCGTGGATGTCTTTTCAGGCAAGGTTAGGGATATGCTTGAACTGAACGTTGTTGAACCATTGAGAGTTAAACAGCAAGTGGTTAAGTCTGCCACTGAAGCGGCGAACATGATTTTGAAGATTGACGATTTGATAGCAGCGAAGGGCATGGAAAAAGAAGCGAAGGAAAAGAAACCGCCAAAAGGACCGTCAGAATTCGAAGAGTAAAAAGAATCAGCCCATTTTTTCTCTATATTTTTGGCGTAAAAATCAACCAATACGAGTAGCCCCTCTCTAGATTTTCACAAGATTGCATGATTGCCTTAAGTTTTCTTTTTAAGTCCAAAAATTGTGTAAAGCAAGATTATTAATGCAATAAGCGCCAGAATGTGGGCTGTCGGGTAGCCTACATCAGAACGTCGGCTAAACGCTAACCAAACGTCTCCTTGAAGATAGGCGTCATAAATCCTAAAAATCATAGCTACAACGTATAAGGCAGCAACTGTAATCAACAAATAAAATTTCAAACTATGCTTTTGCCTTTCAATTTGATCTTTCAAATGTTTTGGCGCCAGTCACTTTAGCATGGGCATTTTAATGCCCTTTTCTTTGGCTATTTTCTTTGCCTTCTCATAGCCTGCATCTGCATGCCTCACTATCGCTGTCCCTGGGTCCGTTGTTAGGACTGTTGTTATGCGTTTTTCTGCTTCTTTCGTGCCGTCAGCCACCAAACACATGCCAGCATGAATGCTGTAGCCTATGCCAACGCCTCCGCCGTGGTGAACGCTAACCCATGTTGCTCCGCCAACAGCATTAATTAAAGCGTTAAGGATTGGCCAATCTGCCACTGCGTCGCTTCCATCCATCATGCCTTCTGTTTCGCGGTTTGGCGATGCAACGCTTCCGCCGTCCAAATGGTCTCTTCCAATCCATACGGGTCCGCTTAGGCTTCCGTCAGCAACCATGTCATTCATTATTTTTCCGAAGCGGGCTCTTTCGCCGAAGCCAAGCCAGCAAACTCTTGCGGGTAAGCCTTGAAATTCGACTTGTTCTTTTGCTTTTTGTATCCAGCGGCACAACTCCTTATTGTAAGCGAATTTTTCCAAAATGACATCGTCAAGCGTGTAAATATCCTCTTTACTGCCCACTAGCGAAGTCCAACGAAAAGGACCTCTGCCTTCGCAGAACATTGGTCTAATATAGCGTTGGACAAAGCCTGGATAGGCAAAAGCGTCTTTAAACCCAGCGTTGTAGGCTTGCTGTCTCAGATTGTTGCCATATTCAAAGGTTACTGCGCCCTTCTTCATCATTTTAACCATGGTCTCCACTTGAACCCGCATGCTTTCATTTGCCCGCTGCAGATACTCTTTTGAATCGTTTAAGCGCAGTTCATCCGCCTCTTCCTTGGATAAGCCAGCTGGGTAATAGCCATTCAATGGGTCATGAGCTGAAGTTTGGTCAGTTAGCACGTCTGGGATTATTCCCCGCTTTAAGAGTTCTGGGTGCACTTCGGCTGCGTTACCCAATAAGCCTATGCTTCTGGGGATGCCTTCCCTTTTAGCTTCTAATGCCAGTTTTACTGCTTCGTCTAAGTCGTCTGTCCACATTTCCAAATATTTGTGCCTAAGCCTTCGGTCAATAGCCTTTTTATCAATTTCCACAACTAAGGCGACGCCATCGTTCATTGTGACGGCTAAGGGTTGGGCTCCGCCCATTTCGCCTAAGCCCGCCGTTAAAACAAGCCTCCCACGCAGCGAACCGCCAAAGTGTTCTTTGGCTACTGCTGCTAAAGTTTCATATGTGCCTTGCAGTATTCCTTGGGTTCCAATGTAAGCCCATGAGCCAGCAGTCATCTGTCCAAACATGATTAAGCCCTTCTGCTCCAACTCGTAAAAGTAGTCCCATGTAGCCCATTTTGGCACAAGCATGGCGTTAACGATTAAGGCTCTGGGCGCCCACTCATGGGTTTTGAAAACGGCTACTGGTTTGCCGCTTTGAACAAGCATGGTTTCGTCGGGTTCAAGCTCAATTAGGGTTTCAACAATACGTTCAAAACATTCCCAGCTTCGGGCAGCCCTTCCAGTTCCGCCATAAACAATGAGTTTTTCAGGGTCTTTAGCCACTTCTGGGTCAACAACATTATAGAGCATGCGGAGTATTCCTTCAATCTGCCAGTTTTTGCAATGCAGTTCTGGACCAGTTAAACATTTTACGGGTTTTTCAATCTTCAAAGAGATGCGCCTCTATAAAATGGAAGAACAGAGAATATTAATAATTGTTGCCTAATTTATTCTTCTTCTTTCATTATTGGGAATTCGCTTCTGCTTGCTTCCTTGTCAATGACTATTCTGCCATTCTTAATTACCTTGTCAACCAAGTTCACGCCGAAGTGATAACCCAAAAACTTGTGGTTTGGCACATCTAAAACTGTGATGTCCGCCTTTTTGCCAACCTCTAAGCTTCCAACTTCATTAGCCATTCCAACAGCATGCGCAGCGTTAATCGTAGCTGCAGTTAAAGCTTCGGCGGATGTCAACTTCATAAAATGACAGGCGAAGGCTATGACTAACTGCATGTTCTCAACCAAACAGTTTGGGTTAAAATCTGTGCCTAAGGCTATTGGAACGCCCAAATCAATCATCAATCGTGCATCCGCGTATCTTCCAATCATCAGACTGAAGGCTGCGGCTGGAAGCAAAACTGCAATTACGCCTTTATTTGCCATGGCTTTTATGCCTTCAACAGAAGAGAAAAGCAGGTGGTCGGCGGAAACTGCGCCGAGGTCTGCTGCAAGTTCAGCTCCGCCCAAAGTGCTCATTTCGTCAGCGTGAACTTTAGGTTTTAAGCCATAATTTTTTCCAGCAACCAAAATGCGCTTGCTTTGTTCTAAACTGAAAACATTTTTTTCGCAGAAAACATCACAAAACTCCGCCAATCGCCTTTCAGCAACTTTTTGAATTGTTTCCTCAACTATCAAGTTTACATAATCATGCGGGTTGCCCTTATATTCTGGCGGAATAGCGTGAGCGCCGAGAAATGTTGGAACAACATCCACACAGTGCAACTGATTAACACGTTTAATAGCCTCTAAAATCTTCAACTCATCCTTTGTTGTTAAGCCATATCCACTTTTGGCTTCAACAGTTGTTGTTCCATACTCTAACATGATGTCAAGTCTTTTTAGGCTGGAATCCACAAGTTTTTCAATGTTTGCTTTTCGTGTTTCCCTAACAGTTTTCAGTATGCCACCGCCAGCGCTAAGAATTTCCATGTAAGAGGCGCCTTCAACCCGCATTTGAAATTCTTCTTCGCGGAATCCAGCAAAAACAAGATGCGTATGCGGATCTACAAACCCTGGCGTAACAATTTTTCCGTTGGCGCTTATTACGTTTTCAGCTTTGAAAGCCTTTGCTACTTCAATGGTTTTTCCAACAGCAACTATTCTTCCATCCTTGACGGCTAAGGCTCCATGATTTATTATTCCAAGCTCCCGCATTTGCTTGCCTATTCGTGGTTTCTGGTTTGCCCCAGCTAATGTGATAAGTTCATCAGCGTTTACAATGAGTAAGTCAGCCTTTTCTCTCGCTCTCGTCTTGGTTTTACTCAAATTCACCGCCTTTCTCAATAGCAGTTTGTATGGCTATCTCTAAAACCCGATTTTCAGTTAAATTATCAATTTTAAGATAATAAGAGGCTATGTCAATAAGCGTTTTAAGCGGAGCCATACCGCAAAATTCTGAACCTAAAATTGGAACGTTATAGCGGGCAGCCTCCACCTTGAGCACTTCGAAAACACGGTAAAGCGGCGTCTTTTCAAAATCGCTTATACTCATACCTATCTGCGTAATGTTCTTCTCTGGAATATAAGCAGCCATGGCTTTAACGTTTGAAAAGCCGCCCTTCTTGGCATGCAAAGCCTTAGCAATTTTTTTGGCAACATTCAAATCTGCAGTGCCGATGTTAACGTTAAAGCCAGCCATAACCTTCCGCGCACCAGTTATTGTGGCGCCAGCCGTTGGATGAGGCTTAGCTGGACCGAAATCTGGTTTGCGTTCAGGCTTAACAATATTTTCAGCTAAGCGTTCATATTCGCCTTCCCTTATCCAATCCAAATCCTTCCGCTCACTTTTTGAAGCAGCTTCACCGTAAAGATAAACTGGAACAGCGCATTTTTCCGCTAAGGTTTTTCCAAAATTTTTTGCAAGAGTAACGCAGTCTTCTATTGTAACATTTTTTATGGGTATAAACGGAACTACATCAACAGCGCCTATGCGTGGATGCTGCCCCTTATGTTTTCGCATGTCAATCAGTTCTATGGCTTTAAAGGCGGATTTCAAAGCAGCCTCAAACACCGATTTCTTATCACCAACAAAGGAAACAACTAGGCGGTTGTAGTAGTCGTCGAAAGTATAGTCTAAAAGAAAAGCATTCTTGGTCGCCTTAATTTCTTTAAGGATTAAATCAACAATTTTAGGGTCTGAAGTGCTGAAGTTTGGCACGCACTCAATTATTTCTTTCGTTACGCCTTCCCCCTTTAAAGCACGCTAACTCTTAAGCAAGCCTTTACTATCAAAATAGAAGACTTATATGTGTTTAACCAGAAACTTACCAAATTCAAAACAACCAATTATGGTTTTAATCCATAACGGAGAGGAAAGGCTTGGGCTCGGAACTTGAGTTTGAAGTTCCAACATGGAACCAAATATACAATATGCTTTTGAATTTAGCGGATAAAATCCGAAAAAACGGTTTCAAACCAGACATAATTGTGGGCGTTTCCAGAGGAGGGTGGCCCCCAGCCAGAGTCCTTTCAGATTTGATGGATAATCCTAACTTGGCAAATGTGAGAGCCGAATTCTATTTGGGAGTGGCGGAGACAAAGGGCGAGCCAACCTTGACGCAGCCTGTTTCTGTGGATGTTTCTGGAAAAAAGGTGCTTGTCGTTGATGAGATTGCAGATACTGGTAAAAGTTTGAAGTTGGTTAAAGAACACATTGTCAAACAAGGCGCCAGAGAAGTCAAAATAGCCACAGTCTATTACAAGCCTTGGAGCATAATCAAACCAGACTACTACGAGAAAGAAACAAGCCGCTGGGTGGTTTTTCCATGGGAGATAAAGGAGACTGTTCACAAAATCGTTAAAAAATGCAAGGAAAAAGGAAAATCTGTAGAAAGCGAAACTGTAAAACTTGTGAAGGCTGGAATACCCAAAAAGCTTGTTGACAGGTTTTTGAAGGAAATAGTTGGAGAAGCATGAATGCTTAAGCAAATAAAAGAATTTGAGAAATACATCATAATAACGGGTTTTAAAAATGTTAAAATCGGGGATGCTGAAGAATTTTTAAAAATAATAAATGATGAGAAGCCTCCAAGCGTTGAAATCCAATTTTTCGATGCAAGCCTTATTGCCACATGGCAACACCTTTACTTCGCAGCTTTAAACGCTTTAACGGCATTCAGAAACAAGGAGAATATTTCAAAAAGCCTCGCCATGGAAACACTGCTTTACGCTTCCGCACAACGCCAAATCAAAAAAGCCATGGAAATCATGGGAATTAAGGCAAACACTTCAGAAATGGCGGTTCTGATTATCGGAGAAAAACCCGCCACGCTGAAATCAGCGTTACAAGTGGTTTTAAGGCATATTAACGCAGAACAAGACGACGCAGTTCTTGGTTTGTCAAAAAGGAAAAATGAGCTTATCCGAACAACTTTTGGAATTTCAGAAGTGGAGCTTAAAACAGTCATGAAGAAGAATGGTTTAGAAGATGCCTTAACAAGTCTTGTCATTGAACGAATGGCACTGTTGGCAACCCAGCGTTAACTATAATATTTTTTCCTTCACAACCGCCAAGATTTCATCAGGTTTTATTACAGACAAGCCAGTTAATCCGCCAACAACCTCAATCAAAAGGATTTTGTCAGGATTGTTTAGGTTAACTTCCCTTTCAATGTTTGCTGCAGCAGCCTCAACAATGTCTAGTGTGGAAGTTTCCGTAAAACGCTTTTCAACAGTGACACGGAAGGTTTCGTTTTTTCCAATTTTTGAGCCTATTTCCGTTGCGGCTCTTTGGATTTCGCCCAAATCTGTGCGGACAACCTTTTCAATTGGGATTATTCTAAGCGTATAGCGAAACTCGTAGGGGCGTTCGCGCAAGATTTTGCGAAGCTTTTCAATAACCTCAAAGGGGTTAAAGGCTGTTTTTGCAGCCACTAAACCAGAAACTCCAGTCTTATCAACAGTAGGCGCAGAATCGCCTATTTCTCCAAGCAAATACCACAATTCCGAACACGCTTCATCCTCATTTCCCCGGGATGTTGTGGCTAAAAGGTTAAAATCTCTAAGCATAACACGCACCTTCTTGGAATTTATCACATTATTATTTGTCTTATAAGTAAATTTAACGTTTCAAGGATTGGTCAGCGCAGGTTAGTGGCTTTTTCACAGCTTTTGGCTCCCAGCCGTCGCCTCACATCATCCCAAAAATACTATTATCATCCCACAAATTTATCCGTTTTGAAATTTTAAAGCAACATGCTTAAATTTTGGCAATGAAACTTCACTAATCTAAAATAAGAAAGGAAAAGGCGAAAAACTATGCAAAGAAAACCAGCCATAGCAGTTCACGGAGGAGCAGGAACTTGGCAGCCAGAAAGAAGCCAAGCAGGTTTGGAAGGAGTTAAAAAAGCCGCAAAAAAAGGTTTTGAAATATTAAAAAATGATGGAAGCGCTCTGGACAGCGTTATGGAAGCCGTCGCAGTTTTGGAAGATGAAGGAGCCTTTAATGCTGGTTACGGATCCACCCTAACCATAGAAAAGGGAATAGAAATGGAAGCATCAATTATGGATGGAAAAACATTGCAAGCAGGCGCTGTGGGACTTTTGAAAGACATTAAGAATCCCGTTCGCTTGGCGAGAATTGTTATGGAAAAAACAGACCACGTGTTCGTGGTTGGTCCAGGCGCGGAAAAACTTGCAAAAATCTTCAACTTGGAGAGAAGAAACCCGATGACTGAGCTTAGGTTAAAATATCATGAAGATCAGAAAAGAGCGTTGCTTGATGGAAAATTTGAACTCCCAAAACTGTATGATTTAATTAAAAATTATCCAGAAATGTTTGAGCTTGAAACTGTTGGGGCAGTTGCCATAGACAAAAAGGGGAATGTTGCAGCAGCAACCTCCACTGGGGGTTTTCCATTAAAACTGCCTGGACGAATTGGAGATTCCCCACTTATTGGATGCGGCACATATGCGGATAACCAAGCTGGAGCATGCTCAGCCACAGGCGTCGGCGAAATAGCGATAAGGCTTACATTGGCAAAGACTGTTTGCAATTATATGGAAAGCGGAAAGTCGGCGCAAGAGGCTGTTGAAATGGCAATAAGCCTTGTCAACAAAAAATTGCCGACAATTTATAATAGTATGGGGTTAATCGCCGTTGACGCTTATGGAAGAGTTGGCGCAGCCCATAACTCGCCGAACTTATGTTGGGCGTATATAACATCAGAAATGAAGGAGCCAGTGGTCTCTTTAACAGCTAAAATAGTAAAATAAGCGTCTAAAAGCATGTTAGAAACAGCCTTCTTGATTTTTATTCTCGACGGTTGACGAACAAAAATGTTTAAAATATTGTTAGGCATGCTTCCTTAAGCACTAAAACTGAAAAGGAGGTGAAAAAGTGCGAGAGGAAGAGGAATGGGAAGAGGAAGAATGGGAAGAGGGTGAAGAAGAAGAGTGGGAAGAAGAAGAATGGTGAGAAATGCAAGTATGCTCCCAAGTTTTTGCAACTTTTCTTTGAGAGGTTCATGAATGTTTTAAAATTTTTCTGGGTTCATGTTTATATTAACCTAACAGTTATGAGCATTCATTAGCGGTTTAACCATGACGAGAGTTGCAGTGTTAGATGCTTACAAGTGCAAACCAAAACGTTGCGGTAGACTATGCTATCGCTTTTGCCCCATAGTGCGCACTCACGTTGAAGCCATAAGATTTGAAAATGACAAGCCCGTAATTGTGGAGTCCCTTTGCACAGGATGCGGAATATGCGTAAAAAAATGCCCATTCAAAGCCATATCCATAGTTAATCTCCCAGACGAATTAGAAAAAGAGTGCAGCCACCGCTTCGGAGAAAACACCTTCAAACTCTACAGACTACCAACACCTTCGCCTGGCACAGTTTTAGGACTGCTTGGACAGAATGGAATAGGAAAAACAACAACTCTCAAAATATTTTCTGGAGAAATAAAATTAAACCTTGGAAACTACAAGGAACCGCCAAGTTGGGATGAGATAATACGCCATTACAGAGGCTCAACCCTTCAAGAATATTTCCAAAAAATGGCTGAAGAAAAACTAAAGGTTTCGCACAAGCCACAGTATGTGGACAAAATTCCGAAAGTTGTTTCTGGAAACGTTGGAGAACTGCTGGAAAAAGTGGATGAAAGAAAGAAATTGGACAAAATTGCAGAGCAACTTGAACTTAAACAACTTTGGAACAGACCCCTCGAAGTTTTAAGCGGAGGCGAACTGCAACGTGTTGCGGTTGCCGCAGCCATTTGCCGCGAAGCCGACGTTTACCTTTTCGATGAACCATCAAGCTATTTAGATGTTAAGCAGAGGCTGGAAGTTGCCAAAGCCATAAGAAGCCTAAAAAATGATGAAAAATCAATAATCGTGGCAGAACATGATTTAGCCATACTGGATTATCTGTCAGACCAAATCTGCATTTTCTATGGAGAACCAGGCGTTTACGGCATAGTCTCAAACATTCACGGCGTCAGAACAGGCATAAACATTTACCTTCAAGGCTACATTCCAGACGAAAACGTCCGCTTTAGAAAAGAAGCTGTAATATTCCATGAAAAACCACCAACTGTAAGTTTCGGCGCCGGCGAAACACTGCTGAAATGGGAAAAAATGACGAAATCATATGAAGGGTTTAAGCTTGACGTTCAACCCGGCGAAATAAAAAGAGGCGACATCATCGGAATTTTGGGACCTAATGGAATAGGCAAAACCACTTTCGTAAAAATTTTGGCTGGAGTAGAAGAAGCTGATGGCGGAGTGAAATTTGATGCGTTAGAAGTAAGCTACAAGCCCCAATACATATCAGCAGAATATGAAGGCACTGTTCAAGAACTTTTAATGAGTGTTGCAAAGGAAAATTTCACTTCAAGCTGGTATAGAACGGAAATTCTTCAACCCTTAAAGATAAATTTGCTTTTGGATAGGAATGTGGCAGAACTCAGCGGCGGAGAACTGCAAAAAGTCGCCATAGCCGCATGCCTCTCCAGAAAAGCTAAACTTTACCTACTAGACGAACCAAGCGCTTACTTGGACGTGGAAGAAAGGTTGAACATGGCGAGGGCTATCCGAAGGGTTGTTGAAACCCATAACGTGGCAGCATTTGTAGTTGAACATGACGTGGTTGCACAGGATTTCATAGCTGACCGCCTCATGATTTTCACTGGAGAACCGGGAAACAGCGGCACGGCAAATTCGCCTACAAGCCTAAGGGATGGAATGAACATGTTTTTGAAAGATATGGAAGTTACCTTTAGAAGAGACCCAGCTACGAAAAGACCAAGAGTTAACAAGGAAAACTCAAAGCTTGACAAGTTTCAAAAACAAATTGGAGAATACTATTATGTTCGTTCACTTCGACAATGAAGTGGCTTGATAAAATATGGAAAAAGTTAAAGAAAACGAAAAGAAATTGCTTGAAGAAGCCTCTAAGGCGATGAATAAGGCTTATGTGCTCTGGGGCTTCAAAGTTGGCGCCGCCGTCCTTGCAGAAGATGGAAGAATTTATGAAGGCTGCAATGTTGAAAGCTGGATTTCTGGACTGGGCACATGCGCCGAAAGATGCGCCATCGACCACGCCGTTCTCCACGGCAACAGAAAAATCAAAGAAATAGCAGTGGTTATGGAGGAAGAAAATAAAAACGAACTCATACCATGCGGAGCATGCCTCCAATACATAAATGATTTCGCAAAAAATCCCAAAATTAAAATTGTCACAGCAAAAACAGAAAAAGGCAAAATCCTGTTTGAAACCGTTAAAGTAAAAAGTCTAAAAGAGCTCTTGCCCCATCCCTTCAAAAAATGAATAAAAACAACCAAAAAACGTAGTTAAATTAAATAGCGAGCTGAACAATACCATAAGAATGCTGCTATTATCAAGGTGCCGGTGAAAAACAAGTGGTGGCCCAAACAACCTTCGAAGAAATCAGCGCTTCCGACTTTTTCTACAGAAATAGGGATATTGCTGGTTTTACTAATCCGTCTAGGGCTATTTTTGCAGCCGTAAGGGAGTTGGTGGAAAATTCTTTAGATGCTGCTGAAAACCTCAAAATTCCGCCTGAAATTTATGTTAGGCTTTCTTATGAGGGGGAAGCCAGCAAAGAAACCCAGATTTATAGGTTAAGGGTTGAAGATAATGGAATTGGGGTTCCTCCGAGGCATATACCGTCAGCTTTTGGACAGGTGCTTTATGGTTCAAAATACAAATTGAAACAGCAGAGGGGAACCTTTGGTTTAGGCGGAAAAATGGCGCTTCTTTATGGACAAATAACCACGCATCAGCCAGCCACAATAATTTCAAGCACGGGCATAACGAAAATTTACATGTATAAACTTATGATTGACATCCAAAGAAACCGCCCGCTAATCCTTGACAGAAAAATTTTACTAAACAAGGAGCAGTGGCGGGGAACAATAGTTGAATTCACATTGGAAGGCGACTATTTCAGGGCTATGCCAAAAATTCTTGACTATTTCAAACAGACGGCTATGGTGAACCCCTATGCGAACTTAACCTTTGTTGACCCAAAGGGCAGACTCTACAAATTCACAAGAATAACAAAGGAAATGCCAGAACCGCCAAAAGAAACTAAACCGCACCCATACGGCGTTGATGTGGAACTTCTACAGAGGCTTATACAGATAACACCCCACAAAAACATGCTTGACTTTTTGAAAAACCACTTCCACAGAGTTGGCGAAGTCACAGCGCAAAAGTTTTTGGAGTTCAGCAACTTAAGCCCCTCAAAAAACCCAAAAAAGCTTACGCATGAAGAAATTGTCAGATTAATGCATATGCTCAAGAAGTTTAAGGATTTTTTGGCACCTGATGCAAGTTGCCTTTCGCCTTTGGGTGAAGAGTTGTTAAAGGCTGGTATAATGAAGGAGCTTAAACCAGAGTTTGTTGCTGTTCATCAGCGGAAACCTGCAACTTATGCTGGTCATCCCTTCATTGTTGAAGTTGGAATAGCCTATGGAGGGGAAATTCCGAAAAAGGATGGATTCTTAATTTATCGTTTTGCTAATAGGATTCCTTTGCTTTATGATGAAGCAAGCGATGTTTCAGTTAAAGTTATTGAAGCTATGAACTGGCGCAGATACAAAGTTACGCCAGACATGCCAATCGCCATAATGGTTCACATTTGCAGCACGAAAGTTCCATACAAAACCGTTGGCAAAGAATTCATTGCTGACAGACCAGAAGTTAGAAGGGAAATAGCCAATGGGCTTAGGGAGGTTGCCCGCCAAATCCAACATTTCTTGACAAGAATAGAGCATGTGGATAGAGAAAAGAAAAGGTTGGGAGTTTTCAGTAAATATTTGCCAAAAATAGCCCAGTTTTCAGCCAAATTAGCGGGAAAAGAGAAGCTTCCTGACATTGACAAGTTATTAAGGAGTGTGAAACGTTTTGGAGCAGAAGAAACATAAAATTAGCATGATTGAAAAGCGAAAGGAAGTTTTATCAAGTTTAGAGAATCTTGGCGTTAAAACTTATGAGCAGCTTGACAGCGGATATTTCCCATCAATAACAATGCCAAGCCGCTCCACAGAAAACATCCACTACGACTCGCAACTTAGACAATTTATTTTGGGGGATAGAACTGTTCGAAGAAGCACCCGCAATATTCGCCATTTAAAGCCTTTCACGCAGCTTATTTGGGCTGCGCTGTTTTCGCATGAGCTTACTTCGCAGAGAAAAACTTCCACTTTAAGGGATGTTTATTATTCAGCCCAAGCCTACGAGATGACTTTCACAGACCAGGAAGAATCAAACAACATTATAACGGATTTAGAAACAGTTTTGGGATTTTCAAGAGAAGATTTCAGCATATTCCCAGAAGAACGCTCAGCAGTTTTCGGAGACCTAACAATAGAATACACAGTGCCAGGATATGAGGGAAGAACCCTAAACTTGACTTCGCACCCAGACGGCGTCCTCATTGGACCAGCTTTAACATCAGCTGAGTTTGTAAAAACAACAGCAGACAAGGTCATAGCCATAGAAAAAGGCGGCTTATTCACACGCTTCATAGAAGAAAATGTGCACAAAAAGTTTAACGCCCTACTCATTTTAACGGCTGGACAAGCGCCGAGAGCCACAAGACATTTTATTAGAAGATTAAACCAAGAACTGAACCTTCCAGTTTACATTTTCACAGACGGCGACCCATGGGGAATGCACATTGCCATGGTTATAATCTCTGGTTCTGCAAATGCGGCTCACTTACGCGAGTTGAACACGCCGGACGCAAAATGGAGCGGTGTTTGGGCAACAGACATAGTGAATTATAAGTTGCCAACAGACCCGTTGGATGAGGTGGATATGAAGAGGCTTTATGAGTTGCAGAGGGACCCACGCTACAAAGACCCACTGTGGCAAAGGGAAATTAAGACGTTTATGAAGATTAAGAGGAAGGCGGAGCAGGAAGCCTTCAGCAGATACGGCTTAACATACATAGTTGATGAATACTTGCCTGAAAAACTTAAAATGGAAAAGTGAAGCCTAAAGGGAAATTTAAAATAACCGTTTATGTCTTTAGTTAAAAGCACATCAAAAACGAAAAGGGGACTAAAAATGAGCGAAGAAGAGGGCGGTTTCGGAATAACATTGGCTGAAAAATTCTTCGGCCTATTAATCATAATTATTGGCGCAATAGCCACATACTACACGTTCACGAGTTTTAATGATTTGGGAGCCTACACGGGATTCTTCGGATTCCTAAGCATTGTGTTGTTGGCTTTGGGAGTTCTCATGTTAATTGCAAAAACAGAATAACGCTAAATCATGCGTTTGTTAGGAATGGTTTATTTATTCTGAAATGCGTATTAAACCATTAGTTTGTTCAGCGCTAGAAAAGAGGATGTTACGGAAATGTCTATTCGTCAGCCTATTGTTTGTGTTCTTGGGCATGTGGATACTGGTAAGACTTTGCTTTTGGACAAAATTCGCAAAACAAGCGTTCAAGCCCGCGAGGCTGGTGGGATTACGCAGCACATTGGCGCAAGTTTCTTTCCTGTTGATACGCTTAAGCAGCTTGTTGGTCCATTGTTGTCTATGGTTAAGGGCGAATTGGAGATTCCTGGTTTGCTTGTTATTGACACTCCTGGGCATGAAGCGTTTACGAATTTGCGTAAGCGGGGCGGAAGCGTCGCTGACATAGCCATTCTTGTCATTGACATTTTGAGGGGTTTTGAGGCTCAAACTTATGAGTGTATTGAGATACTGAAGGCTCGGAAGACGCCTTTTTTGGTGGCTGCAAACAAGATAGACCGCATTCCGGGATGGAATTCTTATCCGGACACGCCTTTTTTGAAGGCTTATCAGATGCAGGATACTTATGTGAAGCAGGATTTGGATAATAGATTATATGATATTATTGGGGTTTTTTCGCGTCAAGGTTTTAGAGCGGACCGTTTCGACCGCATAAAGGATTTTACGAAAACTGTGGCTATTGTGCCTACAAGCGCAAAAACTGGCGAGGGCATAACGGAGCTTCTTATGGTTTTGGTTGGTTTGACGCAGCAATTTTTGAAGAAGGAACTGCAGACAACGCGAGGACCAGCGAAGGGCACGGTTTTGGAGGTTAAGGAAGAACCGGGCTTGGGTTTGACGCTTAACACAATTGTTTATGATGGAATATTGCGCAAGGATGATTTGATTGTTGTTGGCGGTAAGGAAAAGCCTATTGTGACGCGGATTAGGGCGATTTTGGTTCCTAAACCTTTGGATGAGATTAGGGATCCGCGGGACAGGTTTTCTTCTGTGGATTCTGTTTCTGCTGCGGCTGGGGTGAAGATTGTGGCGCCTGGTTTGGAGGGGGCTTTGGCTGGGGCGCCCTTATATGCTGTTGGCGAAGGGGATAAGGCTGAGGATTATGTTAGGCTTGTTTCTGAGGAAATTGAGCGTATTCGGATTGCGACTGACGTTGAAGGCGTCGTTTTGAAGGCGGATACATTGGGGTCTTTGGAGGCTATTGCCGAAAACCTAAAGCGTAATAATGTGCCCGTTCGGTTGGCGGATGTGGGAGATGTTTCGAAACGGGATGTTACTGAGGCTTCTGTTGTTAGGGAACATGAGCCTTATTATGGGGTTGTTTTGGCTTTTAACGTTAAGGTTTTGCCAGACGCTCAAGAAGAAGCAAATGCTAAGGGTGTTCAGATTTTCCAGGAAAAAATAATTTACCATTTGATAGATAATTATTTGTCTTGGCTTAAAAATCAACGGGAAGCAAAGATTGAACAGGAATTTGCGAATCTGGTTAAACCAGCCAAGATTCAAATTATGGAAGGCTATGTTTTCAGAAGAGCGAAGCCAGCAATAGTTGGCGTGGAAGTTTTGGCGGGAAAAATTAAGCCTAAACTTGCACTTGTAAGGGCTGAGGATGGCGAGGAGGTTGGCGAAATACAGCAGATTCAAGAGAAGGGCAAAGCGTTATCAGAAGCCAGTAAGGGGATGCAAGTAGCCATAAGCCTTGACAAGCCTATGGTGGGTAGGCACATTTTTGAGAAGGATATTTTGTATGTGAAAGTGCCAGAACAGCATGTGAAGGCTTTGCAGACAATGTTTATGGAAAAATTGAGTGCGGAGGAGCAGGAAGCATTAAACGAATACATAAACATAATGAAAAAGAAAACACCATACTGGACAGCGTAGCCTTACATTTTGAAACATAACGTTAAGATGCCGTCCAAACAAAGTGGCGAAAGTTTACCTTCAGATTTTTCCTTAACACAAAGT
Organism: Bathyarchaeia archaeon; assembly: GCA_049969855.1. GTDB lineage: Archaea > Thermoproteota > Bathyarchaeia > Bathyarchaeales > Bathycorpusculaceae > JASEJA01. Next base: position 87,563 of record JBMFOB010000003.1, read on the forward strand.
CTTTTAATGTCGCATTGAGGGCAAATTATTTCTCTGATTTTGTTAGCATCTAAATCTAGCAAGTTCTTCTCTTTCAGAACTTCATAAACTAGTTTGAGATATTTGCCTTCAGCAATTCTTGGCACTTCATATTTAGCTCCTTCCAATCCCTTCTTAACTGTCCAAAATTCATAAAGTCTTTTGGAACCTTTGGACGAATTACACTCTTTACACACCCAGATAACATTCTTCTCATCTTCGGGTCCATTAAAACAGCGAGGCAGCATATGGTCTATGGTTAAGTTTGTTTTAGCTCCACAGAAAATGCATTCATCCTTACTTTCCCTTTCCTTCACATACTCTCTAATTTCATTCCAGAAAATTTCGCCAGCCTTAAGCTCTTGAAACTTTTTCATCACAAAACCATAGTTCTTTTTCCCAAAACCCGCTGATTCAGCAATTATTTTTGCATACTGCCAAAAAATTAAATCTCTAACGGTCTTAACCACTGGTGGAGGCATATTCTCCCCTTAAAATTGTGAATGCCTTGGTAGATTTATATTTTAACCTCATGAAAGTAGGTGTATGTTTCCTATTCGTGTGTTTTTTAGGTGTTTTTCCGCTGCCTTTTGACATTCCAAAGCCTGTTTTCGGGTTGTTGTTGGCAAATCATTCATCACATAACATGGATAAAAAGCCAAAAGCGTATACGGAATATTCGGGTTTATCTGGCTTATGAATTTAGCAATATTTTCAACCTCTTCAGCATCCACATAACCAGGCACAAGCAAAGTACTAGCCGTAAGCATGGGCAATTCTTCACGCTTACCGTAATATTTCTCTCCAATCAAACGAAAATTCTCCAAAGAAGGCTTGTTAGATACTCCGCAGAGCGCAATCGCCAACTCTTCATTATACGCTTTTAAATCAAATTTTATGTTGCCACCACTCTCCAAAGCGTATTCCGCAGCCCTCTCAGCCAACTTCGGATTCATACAGCCATTAGTTTCCCAACAAACACGCAAAATACGATTTTCAGCCCTCGCCTTTTCTAAGGCTAAGCGACTAACCTCCAATGAATGAGGCATCTGAGGCGAAGGGTCGCCACCAAAATAGCAAATACAAGAAACATGCTTATCCACACGGGCGGCTAGGGCTTCAGCACTCATAACAGGCTTGTGTTTGGCTGATAGGTTGCGGTAATGCCAATTCTGACAGAAGAGGCAATCAAAACTGCAAGCGCCATAAAAAACAGCCAAATTCGCATAACCATACTCTGCAGAAGGCTTATACGCATACCGCGGATAACCAGCACCAGTACACCCCGGACAAAACCACCAGCTTACACAGTTGGTTGGCAAACCATCATAATACCACTCCAAAACGCCTTGCTCGGCGGTTCCGCCGAAACGAACCAAACGCCCGCCAACATTCCAAACCAAACCACAAAACCCACAACCGCCAACACCAATAACACAATTGTTAGCGCAGACGCCACAAGCAAGCCCACCCTCATCCTTCGGCGGCTTAGAAGGCAAACCATAAAAGGCTCGACTCTTCGCATGCACTTCATCAGTAATCAAAAGCGCCTCTTCAGGCTTCTCCCGTATACACTTGAGACAGACGCCCAAATTCTCCGATATCGTAAGCGCCCTTTCACCACAAACCCTACATCTACCCATAACAAACTCAAAAATAAAACTAGGCAAAACAAGCCTAAAAACCTAGAGGGAGGGGGTAGAGAAAATGAAACTGAAAAACAGCCCAAATTCCTAAGCTCATCCGCCGCCAACAGGTGGAATTATCGCCAAAACATCCCCATCAGAAAGCTCCGTTTCCAAACCCTTAAGAGTGGAAGCGCTTCTGCCATTAACGAGAAACTGCAAAAAACCCTTAACATCACCAGTCTTACTATCATAAAGATAATCAACAAAATCCTTTCCATAACGCTCACTTAACCGCTTAAGCACAGTATCCACAGTAACCCTTTCACTATCAGAAAACTCCAAAGTCTCTTCGCGTTTCCCAACAATCTCTCTAAGGCTTGTGAAGAAGCGTACTGAAACCCGCATGGCAAACCACCAATAATCAAGATTTAGCAAGCCAAAATTTAAACTGTTACACAAGTGGATTAGCAAAGGCGAAAACAAAAGTAAAAGTTTATATTTTAGTGCTTTTTTGCTTATCGGAATAGCTAAAATAACATTCTAACAAAATGGAGGAATTTGTATGGCATACTTAACAACAACCCAGTCGGGACAACCAGTCCTCATACTAAAAGAAGGCACAACACGCAGCAAAGGAAGAGAAGCCCAAAGAAACAACATAATGGCAGCCCGCATCATAGGCGAAGTCCTAAAAACCACCCTTGGACCACGAGGCATGGACAAAATGCTCATCGACAGCCTCGGCGACATAACAATAACCAACGACGGCGCCGCAATCCTAGACGAAATAGAAGTGGAACACCCAGCAGCAAAAATGATGGTGGAAATCGCAAAAACCCAAGACGACATGGTAGGCGACGGAACAACAACCGCCGTAGTCCTAGCAGGCGAATTACTCAAAAAAGCAGAAGAACTCTTAGACCAGAACATTCACCCAACAATAATAGTAAGCGGATACAGAAAAGCAGCCCAAAAAGCAGTGGAAATAATAAACAAAATCGCCACACCAGTAGACATCGAAGACAGAGAAACCCTAAAAAAGGTTGCATTAACCTCAATGGCAAGCAAAGCAGTCGGCCCAGCAAGAGAACATTTAGCAGAAATAGCCATAGACGCCGTCAAACAAATAGCAGAAAAACGTGGAGAAAGAAGAATAGCGGATATAGACAACATACAAATAATAAAGAAAACAGGAAAAAGCCTCCTTGAGTCGCAACTAGTAAAAGGCTTAATAATAGACAAAGAAGTTGTCCACCCAGGAATGCCCAAAAAACTGGAAAACGCAAAAATCGCCTTACTAGACTGCCCACTAGAA
>JBMFOB010000004.1:0-75742 GCA_049969855.1 Bathyarchaeia archaeon
GCGTCTAAATGTGAAAAAACCTGTATGAATCCATCTTCCTTCACAGTTTCCAAAATAGCTTCTGCTGCCCGCGCTGCGGAATTTAAAAAATCTGCGGTAGAGTCTTTTTCGGCCATAGTAATCACTTTAGGCTAAGAAGCTAAGTTATTTAAAGATTTAAAAGGTGTTGTGAAATTTACGAATGAAGGTTTTTGAAACATTTAATCATGTTATTGAGGCTATTTTTGGTTCATATTTCCAGTTCGGCGGCAGAACTCCTTCACGTTTGTAATAGCGTGAGAGTTTGTGAATTTTTGCCTCTAAAATTTGAAGCGCCCTCTTATTATGCAAATCCTTCTTATTCCTCTCCAAGTGGGTGGCGAGGCTTTCAGCCTTTTTCAGCATGTTTGCTAAGTCTTCTGGTATGGCTGGTGCAAGTTCCGCATCCTTAAGGATTTTTGTTATTGTTTTTCCTGTTATAGGCTTTACAAGTGGAATTGCGTATTGGTCCCTGAGGATTGTTCCTATTCGGCTTGGGGGCTGTCCCTCTTTTGCCAGTTTAATCACTAACGCCTCGACCTCTTCTGGTTGGTATTTGCACCAGCTTGGAGGGCGTTTGCTGACTGGTCTTATCTGGTGGGCTTTTCCCTTTTCCTGTTTTGGCATTTTTGTTCCCTTTTAAGTGTGGTATGAGCGAGGTTAGACGAATATTTAAAACCTTCGATGTCCAGTTTTAGGCTGACTTATGAAAACGAACTAAAGTGAACATTTCATTCATAACTTTTGAAGGTTGACTGAGATCTTTAAGCTCCACCCTAGAATATGAAGAACGTCTCATGTATGGGTATGGCATAGCGTAAAATCCTCTGACGCCTGGGCTTAGAGGGGTTATGGAGCTATAGTTGAGAATTCTGGCGATGGGACCTTGGTTCATAATTATGTCTGTTATTTCTGAGTAGGCGATTTCCCTAACTGAGATTGTGATGAATTTTCTGAATAGTATGATGCGACGGTTAGTGAGAATATAGAGGTGACCTTGAACGTAAAAGTATCCAACCAAAGCCATTACGGCGAAAACAAACGCAAACCCAATTATGATTGTAGAGAGAAAAATCCAAAAGAAAGCTTCAATAGGCGGAGTATATTGGGCAAAAGTTCTGATGAGGGAACCAAAGCTTAGTAAAATTGCTGTTGCAATAAGGGATAGGATGGATGTGAATATGGAAGCATAGCGCCTCTGCAACCTCATTATTATTTTCTCATTTGGAAGCAGCGACACTTGAGGCGGAACAGTCTCCTCAACAGTCATTAATTTTGTTGCCCCTCTGGCTGTTTAGTTTTCACCAACTTGGCTATGCTATCCCTAACCTCATATGGGTTCCGCACGCCGGAAATGGAGAATATAGCGGCTCCCATGGGCATAATCATTCCAGCCGTTATTGGAGAAACTCTTCCATAATTGCAAATTCTACCAATTGGTCCTTGATTCACGATGAGGTCTGTTATCTTGTCATGCGTGACCGTTCTTAATAAAATTCCAATGAATTTTCTGAACATTATGATTCTTTCATTAGTGATTATGTATCGATGTCCCTTAACGTAAATGTAACCCAGCCCGTAAAGGAGTGGCGGAAGGATTACAAAGCAAAAAACAGCCAGAGGAAATACAATCCACTGATTTTCTTTTGGGATAGCAAAGTTTAGGATCAGTAGTGCTCCTGCAATTACGAGAAGCCCAATAGTTGCTATAGTTACAAAGGATATGTAGGTTCTTCCCAAAACCATTAATATCTTTTCATTGGGCGCTATGGTGACTTCTTTAGGCACAGATAAATGAAACTTTTCGGGTGGTCCTAAAGTTTTCTCGTTCATTTGCACTCACCATGCTAGTTAAATGTCAAGCTCTCATCTTGTTCTTTAACATTTTCTTTTATACCATTCAGCAAACTTTCTTAAGGCTTCAGCCCTATGCGAATATCTATTTTTCTCCTCAACAGTCATTTCAGCAAAAGTTTTTCCTCCACCACCCAGCGGCGCAAAAATCGGGTCAAAACCAAAGCCTGAATTTCCCCACCGTTCTTCCTTCGTTATTACGCCTGTAACCTCGCCTTTAAAGCATAAGGGCGGTTCCGATTTTGATGAGCAATAGGCTATGGCTGACTGGAATTTCGCCTTTCTGTTTTCAACGTTTTCCATAAGCTTCAAAATCCCCTTATTTCCTATAGCCTTATACACGTAAGCGGCGTATGGTCCTGGAAATCCGTTTAATGCTTCTATGAATAGCCCAGCATCTTCTGCAATAACTGGCAAATTGGATTTTTTAAATGCTTCAATAGCGCTTGCTTTAGCAATTTCTTCTAGGCTTTCGCTTTGAATCTCAAAAGTTTTGACTCTTAACATGCCAACGGCGATTTTGTATTCAGCTAATACCCTACGGGCTTCATTAAATTTGTTGATGTTGCTTGTTGCGAAAAATATGAATCTACCTTCCAACCTAAAACTCATGAGCGTTCCCTTTTCTTTCAGCCACATATCTTCCTCTTCGCTCTATCTCCCTTATCTTCTCTAAAATGTTTTTTGCAGTTTCAGAGCCCACAATTTTAGTATATCCACGGATTATGGCGTTAAAACATTCTTCAGTGAAGCGAAAATGGGTGCTTTGGAGAGCCCTCTTCATAAGATGCAAATCCACTCCCCTAGCTTCCAACTCTTTTGTTTTCTCGCCAAGCCCAAAATCGACAAAGACGATTTTTCCTTCCTTGGTCAGAATCATGTTTGATGTGGTTAAATCGCCATGAATTATCCCACTTTCATGAAGTCTACCTATTAACTCGCCAATTTTTAGGCATAAACTTTCTCTTTTCTCTTTTGAGACTTCTCCTAACAATTGTTTAACTTGTTTTCCTTCAATAAACTCCATTATTATAGTGGCATTTTTTACATCAACCAGAAAAATCGTTGGCGTTGACACTCCCGCCTTTTTCGCTTCATGCATTAGCTGCGGCTCGTGGATTGTTCTATAAATTCGAATCTGTTCATCCAAAATTTTCGGGCGATATTTTTTAGCCAAACGCTTTTTCATCACAAGTTTTCTGCCATGCCAATCTGCAAGGTAAAGGCTGGCTTCTGCTCCTTTCTTAATCAATATGAGCTTCATTTCACCCATGGAACCTCAACTTCGTCGAGACGCCACCTTAATTTTACAAAACTTTTCTCAATTGGCGTGACTAAACCGCTTTTGTAAGCTAATACTCCTGTCCATGCAATCATGGCGCCGTTATCGACGGCGAATTCGCTTGGCACCACGCGGAATTCTGCATCGTGTTCTTCTGCTATAGCCTCAACCATGGACTGTAGTCTTTTGTTGGCAGCCACCCCACCCGTTAATAGAACCTCTTTTTTCTCCGTGTGGGCTAGAGCTCTTTCAGTGACTTCGGTAACCATGGAAAAGGCGGTTTCTTGAAGACTATAACATAAATCCTCAAGCTTATGTTCGCCTTTTTTGAGCAAGTTGACTGCTGCTGTTAATAAGCCACTGAAGGACGTATCCATTCCCTTGACTGTGTATGGCAAAGGAATCAGTTTCTTCCCTTCTCTTGCAAGTTTCTCAACCATAGCGCCGAGGGGCATGCCATGGCTTTGATGGAGTCCAGCTTCTATTGCAAACGAGTCCAAACAGTTTCCTAAAGCTACATCCAAAGTTTCGCCGAAAACTCTGTAACGTCCAGAATCAAAGGCTGAAACAATGGTATTTCCGCCTGAAACATAAAGCGTAACCGGGTCTTTAACGCGCTCTTTCAATTTCCCAATTTCAATATGTGCTATACAATGGTTAACTCCTACAAGGGGAAGATTAAGATAAGAGGCTAATGCACGGGCTATTGTTGCGCCAGTGCGAAGGCATGGACCTAAGCCTGGTCCTTGAGAAAATGCTATAACCGACAAATCTCGTGGCCTTAATCCAGATTTTTTAAAGGCTTCTTCTATGACTTGGCTTGCCACTTCAGCGTGGTGTCTCGCCGCTTCCCGTGGGTGAATTCCGCCTTTTTCAGGTATGTAGGCGTTTATTACGTTGGCTAGGATTTCGCCGTTAAATGTTGATATTCCAACGCTGAAGTCGTCAGCTGTTGATTCTATTCCTAAACAGTAGGATTTGCCAGTCTTCTTATTCTTCATCTATTTTAATCCTTCATGGTTGTTTCTTATAAATAGAAGCATACATCTTTTTATTTAAAATTGCATATATTATTAATGTTAAAAGCTGGAACTGATGAAAAATGCCGAAACGCAATGATTTAGAACAAAAAGCCCTCCAATACATAATGAACACTGGATTTGAGGGTGTGCTCCAGTCTGAACTATGGCGCAAACTCGGGGCAAGCAGCCGAGAAGGCTCAAGGATAGCCCTAAAACTAGAAGACAAAAATCTCATCCGCCGAGAACGAGAACTCCGCGACGGAAGGTGGACTTATAGGCTTTATCCAAAAAGGGTTCCAGCGTCAATAGACTCCATAGCAGATGTTCCATGTCTAAAGTGTCCAGATAACACTCGATGCGACCCCTCAAGTGCAATTTCGCCTCAAACCTGCGAGAAACTTACAGAGTGGCTTCTCTTAATGGCTAAAAACGAATCTGGCGTGCTGGGTGACAGCTAGTTTTGCCAAAAGCTTGGGTTCGGGAAAGAAAAAGGGACTATTATTATAAGAAGGCTAAGGAAGAAAAATACCGTTCCAGAGCAGCCTACAAGCTTTTTGAAGCTGTAGAAAAATACCATTTCATAAAACACGGTGACGTTGTCGTTGATTTAGGTGCTGCGCCAGGCGGTTGGGTTCAAGCGGCAAGAAAAATTGTTGGAGGCAAGGGATTTGTTTTGGGAGTCGACCTCAAACCCATCGAGCCTTTTCCACAAAGTAATGTTCGGACAATTATAGGCGATATAACTGAGCAAGAAACCCTTAACCAGATTCTACAGATGCTTCCAAGAAAAGCTGACGCTGTGATTTCTGATGCTTCGCCAAACATCTCTGGAATATGGGAAATAGACCACGCCCGTCAAATAGACTTGGCGCAGCATGCATTAAAAATCGCTTTGGAAACCCTTAGGTTTTCTGGAAATTTTTACGTGAAAGTCTTTCAAGGAGACTTGCTTGACGACTTCATTAAGAAGGTGAAAAAATATTTTGAGGTTGTAAGAATAGTGAAGCCTAAAGCAAGTAGGGCTAAGAGCTCTGAAATTTTTATTTTGGGAATGCGCTTGAGAAGAGATTAGACGGCAAATATAAATTCTGTCGCCTCCTTCTTAGTAAGCAAGGTGAAAAGTTTGAAAATTATTGCAGCGGATTCTTCTGCGGCAATATTGAACAGCAAGTTTGAACCATTATTTATTGTGGCAGCAGCATCAGTTTTAGTGAACCCGCCTTATAAAGAGCCAAGCATGTGTTTGGCTGAACCAATTTTTGCGAACGCATCCAACGGACATGGGGTTATTGTGCATGAGGCGGAACTTTGTAAAGAATTATTAGAAAAAGTGAAGGCTGATTCTGTGCATTTGGACATGTCTCTTGGAGCGGTTCCTCTGGAGCAGTTGTCGCCAATTCAGTTTTCAAACATGAGAATCTCCAACAAGGCGAAGCGTAACCTTATAGGGATTCTGCCTAAACTTAGAAAAATTGCTGGCGAAATCACACAAAAATATGGAGTTGAAGTCTTAGCCATAGGAAAAGAAAGCATCCCCATAAGGATTGCAGAGCTAACAGCTGGAGCCCACGCAATCTTGTATGCATGCGAAAAAGCCGTAAAAGAAAATCAGACTGTTCTTTTGGGTTTACCGTCTAAATGTCAGCATATACTTTCAGAAAATAGAGTTTACCTTTGCTCTCTTATGCTTGCTGAACATGACGTGAGAGGTTATGCAGAAGACACGAAAGAGATTTTGAAAAAAGTTAATATCACAGACATGTTAAATCCAATTGCAAGAGGCTTCAGAATCCTAAAAATAACGCCAAAACAATTAACATAAATGGTGATTGCCATATGAGTTTTGAATTCTGGAAAAACGCTTCACCTCTCGTCAGAAGAATAATAACAATTGCTCTCGTTTTCATTTTTGCCGTAATCATAACGACTGTGGGAACATGGGCACCTATTGAAGAGCAAGAAGCAAATGAAATTAACAACGAACTTAACCAAACAATTGATTCATTAAAAGCAAATGATGCATTGCTTCAATACATTTTTGGAAACAATTTTATGTTTTCCCTAATAATGTTTGTACCCATAATTGGTGTTGTCTTCGGAGCTTATGTACTCTACAACACTGGAGCTGTTATAGCCGCAACTGCCATTTCCAACCAAGTTCCTCCAGCCCTAAACCTAATTGCTTTATTTTTAACACCTATTTTTTGGCTTGAGTTCATAGCCTATTCAACTGCGATGGCTGAAAGCATTTGGTTAACCCGTCGCTTATGGCAACGCAGAGGTAAACATGAACTCGTAAATGCATGCAAGTTCATTTCAGTTTGCGCCGTAATTCTTTTGGTGGCTGCAATTATAGAAACATTGATGATTTATTCAGCTGCTTGATTTCATAAAATCCATTTTTATTTGCTTTTTCCATAAATCCTTATAATTTCTAGGCTTATGTCTAACGCTTTTGGACTATGTGTTATTTCGCCAAGGCTTACAATGTCTACTCCAGTTGAGGCAAATGCAATAATGTTCTCTGTTGTTATTCCACCGCTGGCTTCAAGCATCACTTTCCCAAAAAAGCCCTCCTTTTTTAAAAGGTTAATTGCCTTCTCTATTTGCTTTGGTGAAAAATTGTCCAGCATTATTATGTCTGCTCCAGCCTTAGCTGCGGTTAGCGCATCATTTGCGTTTGTAATTTCAACCTCTATTTTCTTGCCAAAAGATACTTTTTCTTTTACCTTTTTAACAGCCTTTTCAACGTTCCCAGCCACTTTAATATGGTTATCTTTAATCAAAACCATATCGTCCAGATGAAGCCTATGAGTGTCACCGCCCCCTAACATGACAGCCTTTTTATCAAAATATAGAAGCCCCGGCGCTGTTTTTCGTGTGCATGCAACCTTAGTCTTGAATCCACTTTTTTGAAGCGTTTCCACCAGTTTTCTTGTGATTGTTGCTATGCCACTCATCCGTGAAAGAATATTCAATAGTGTACGTTCAGTTGAAAGTATGGCTTGTGCATCTCCAGAAACTTTCATTAAAACTTGCTTTTCCCTTATTTTTTCTCCATCAGAAACCAAAGCTTCAACTTTAATCCCCAAACTTTCCAGAAGAATTTTTGCTTCCTCAACTCCAGCAATAACTCCAGTCTCTTTTGCTATTATCTCTGCCTCTGCCTGGGTTTCGGGTGGAACAATTAATGTTGTGGTTGTGTCTCCTTGCCCGATGTCTTCTGCAAGCATTTTTTGGAGTTTTTCTTCCAAAATTTTACGCGGTACGAACATATTTCATTCTATGTTTGTTTGACTTAAAATGTTTGCTTGTTTTCTGCAATCTGAATTATTGTTTCGACAGCCTTCTCCAATCCGTCATAATTTAGAACTTCTTTTTGAATCTCTTTGAGCCGTTCTGGGATTGGGCTGTTTAAAATTTCGTTAACACTTTTCAAAAGCCTTTCTTTGTTTAATTCTTCCTGTTGGATTGTTTTTGCAACGCCTAAAATTTCGGCTTGTTTTGCATTGCTAAGCTGTTCAGTATGGCTTGGTGTTGGTATGAGTATCATTGGTTTTCCATAACACATTGTATGTGTTATTGTTCCATGTCCGGCTCGACTTATAATTATGTCAGCTGCTTTCAAGTATTCGAAGCGGTTTGGAATCCACTTGTAAATTGTTAGATTGCCATGGCGTATTGGTTTATCGTTGGCGTTTGGATAGCCAAGCGACATGACAACCTCATAATCCTTCGGAAAATCCAGCAATAGTTTCCTCAAGATTCCCGTTAGAAAGGCTCTTTCTCTTACTGGTCCGCTTATTGGTGCAAAAATAATTGGCTTGTCAACTGGCAATTTTAATTTTCTCCGCAGTTCCTCCTCTCTCGGCAGCGTGTCTGGATGCATGGGCAATATTGGACCTATCAGTTTCACATTTTTTCTGTAAGATTTTGGAATGTTTAAGTTTCCAGTGCAAATAGTGTATGGTTTAGGAAAGTCTGGTATTAGAACTGTGTTTCCACTTGTCCACATTTTTCCAATTATTGTAAGTGTTATGAAATCGGCAAACTTTGCTAGGCGCAAAAACCTCTTTTTTCTTGGAATTATTAGTTGAAATTGATTCAAAATGCAAATTCTTGGTATCCCCAAAATCCTTGCTGCTAATAAGGGTGAAACGCGAGAATCCGAAACAACAATATCTGGCTTAAACTTTTCAATAGCACGGATTTCAGCATTCACCTGTTTTAGAAGGGTGAAAGAAGCCAAAAATGGTCCAGGATTGACTGCTGTTTGTTTAAAATCAACAGTTCCGTCGGGCTTAACTTGGAAACCAATAGGAGGCGCCTTTACAAGCGGCATCTTCTCCCTTTCTATATATCGTATGCCTTCGCGGTATGTTGAGAACAATACTTCAGCTTTTTTCTCTATGAGTTTTCTTGCTATTGGGACGCATCTTCCAACATGTCCTAAACCGATTCCGCAGGGGGCAAAATAAACTTTCATGAGATTATTTCCCGCCGAGGGCTTTAAGCTTCACTTCGCCTCTCGGTTTTTCTTCTTCAAAAATTATGGCTTGGAATTTGTAAATTTTGGTGCCTTCGAGAAGCCAATTATCTGGTGGTAACCCCGCCTTTATGCAGCATTGGCAAAGAAACTCTTCTTCATCCCATTTCCACTCAATTGGAACTTGTGGCAAAAGCAGTCCTTTGAAAGGTCCCCTTTCAACAATCAACCCGTCTCTTCCAACCTTAATTTTTGTAGGATAATCCTTAGGTTTTTCAACTTTGATAAGTTGAGGAGGCGTTAATACGCTTACTTCAAAAACAACCTTGTCAAGTTCGCTTAAAGAAAGCGGATAAAAGCGTGGGTCTTGAGTTGCCGAGCTTATGGCTGAATCAATAACTGCCTCAACCAACGGGTTTGTGGGATATGGATATCCAATGCAGCCTCTCAGCTCTTTTTCTCCACCGCTTATGCTGTTTATTGTGACGAAAACTCCGCATGGTTGTAAAAGTTTTTCCGGGGTATTTTCTGGAGCATTGATGCGCCTTCTGTTCTGTAAGTATTCTTCGACGGCTTTGCGTGCAAGTTCAACTAAGAATTTTCCTTCTTTCAAATTAAGCTCAAATAGCAATTAATCTTCCCCAGTTATCCAATGAATACTCTCTAGTGCAATTAGAGGTTTTAAGCTTTCATGACGGCTATTTTAAAGTTTAAAATTTAATTGATTCTTCTTTTGTTCCATCTTTCGTTATGAATAGAAAATCTATGCCGTCGCCGCTCATGATGTCTCTGCTAATGGCAGATTTTATTGCTCTTACAACTAATTCTCTTGCCTCTTTCACAGTCATATTTTCTTTGTATCCCTCTTCTAAAACTCCCATGGCAATTTCTGTTCCAGAACCAACAACTGCATACTTGTCTGGAATCACTGAGCCTAAAACGTCTAACACGTAAAGCGATGCGCCTTCATCGTCTATTCCGCCGACGATTGTTTGTGTGATTAGTGGTGCTAATCTTCTGGCGAAAAGCAAATTTGACATGAGTTTGGCTGTGGACCTAACAGATATTGGTCTGTTAAAGTCTAAGCTGAAAAGGTTTGCGTAGGCTTCCACTTCCCTAACAAGGATTTGCATGTCAGAAACCAGTCCTGCGCATGCTGCGCCTATGCGGTCTGTTATTTTGAAAACTTTTTTGCCGCCTTTACTTACAACCAAATAACCATAAGAAACACGTTTTTCAGAGGCTAAAATAACGCCGTCTGAACAAACAACGCCAACTGTTGTTGCGCCTGGAACCCAAAGATATTCGCCTCCCTGTGCTTGTCTTTCCATACTCTCACCTTTTCCGTCATATACACAAGCAACTTATTAAACTTAATCGTAAAACTTTTTACGCTTCTATTGTTGTTATGCCTAAAACATCATTCAGCCTTTTTAATTGTTCTCTATAATCGCCATAAACCATGACATGATGGTTTCCAGAAGTTTTATGGGTGAATTCCCTTGGATTTGCAACTTTCACTTTAACAGTCACTCTACAATATTCCTCAGCATCCATGTCCACACAGTCTGCAACAACTCCTCTGGCAATTATCATGTTTTTCAAGTCTCCACTTAAACGGCATATAGTAACCTCCTGCCCTTTCTTCATTTCCACAAAGGCTGTTAGACTGCCAGTGAATTTTTCTCTATGATATCGTCTAAGCCTATAAGGCGCAGCGTTTGCTTTGTATCCTTCCATTTTTCGGGGGCATACGCAGTGACTTAAGATTAGCGTGTTGTCTTTGGTGTCAACGAATGTGTTGCCCATGAAACATGGTTTTTCTGTTAAATAATGGAGAATCACCATTGATAGAAGGGATATTATGTCAGCTTCGCATGCTGATGGTATTCCCTCATCTCTTAAGTTAGTGTATGCAAAGCATGGAACTGGCAAGGGATTGTCTCCATAAGCCATAGTTAATGCTCGCGCATTTTTCTCTTTCAGCAAATCTTCCATAACGAGGTAAAGTTTTGCAACGTTAACTAGGTCTTTTTCTTCTGGTTCAACAACCCTTTCCGCCCCTTTCATCCATTTCTCCACCAATGGTTTAACACGTTCCTCATCCATGTTCTCCCATCTTCTTATGACCTCTTCGCTTTCCACGTATTCCAGCGTTACCCCAAACTTTTCTTTAATTGCTTCACAGCCTCCACGAACATGACATATGAATCTTTGCCAATGAGGATAGTCAGCATTTAAAACCAGAATTTTGTCTGCTCCATTCTTTTCTTTGTCGAAAGTGCTCCTAAATAGTTGTTTAAGTCTTTATAGTCAACAGCAACCCAAACTTTTTCTTTGGGATAAACGTACTCTAAAGCGTCTAAGGGATTGTTCACCATCCCCTCATCATTAAAAAGAATTGTTGGAAAACTATACTCAGAAATTTTAACTATACAATCGCCTAAGCCAAGATGAGGCTTGTAAATGAGAATGGCATCCGCCTTTGCCAATTGCTCTTTCAAAAGCGGAACTTTCTTTTCCTCGTTAACGATAGCATGTTCTAATATTTGGATATTGATTTTCAAATTTTCTTTAAGCTGCTCTATTTTTTTCTTCATGAAATCTTCGTCAACTTGACCTTTTCGGCAGACTAGAACTGGAAGAATTTTAAAGGGCTCCAAAATTGGTCTCCTTTCTCATGTTCCTTCATTCCTTTTTACTATAGATAATATTGGTCTAAGTTGCCTTTCCAATTTTCGTATTTATATTCAGGAAGCGTCTTCACGCGACAAATTGGCTTAGCTATTATTTCCTTAACCTCAAACTCTTTGAAGAAGCTTCCACTGTAAGCGGTTTTCACAACTAAGGCTGTATCTAAGCCTTTATAAGTGCCTGCACAAGAAACGACTTCTTCGCCCGCATTAACTTCTCCTGCATCTGTTGCCATGATAGCAGCTTCTATGGCTATTTTTGTCCCTGCTCCAAATATTTCAAGGGTTTTATCGATTATGCCTTCTGGAGTTGGATATTCCCAGTTTATTGAGCGGGTGGGAGGCGCAAAAGGTCTTGTTCCTTGAATTATTTTTACGCCGTTTTCTTCCAGTTTCTTCAATGTTTCTGCATATTCTTTTCGCTTTAACCCTATCGGTATGTCACCCTTCGGACCCCATGTTGTTGCTGGATAATGAGTTACAACAATCAATTTGGTTTTTGTTCCTTTAAATATGTTAAGCGCTTTTAGGGCGCTTCTTCCAGTTTCAGAGGCGACAACCACTTTGTTTAATCCGGTTTTTTCGCATCGTATTTTTGCTGCTTGTAAAACTTTTTCTGTATTCACTTCGCCGCAATATTGGAAATATGTAATTTTCTTTTCAATATCACCTTTCATTCCCAACACCACAGAGCTAAATACTCACCCATTCTATAACATTTTAAAGGCTGAAGTGAAATGATAAACCTTTACGTCAAAGAATTGGATAGCGTCTGGTTTGGAGTAGCCTTTGAAGGCGAAGAGATTTTTGCAACAACATTTGCTTTCAGCCAACAAAAGGCTTTGCAAAGTCTTTTAAGAAGCATTCCATTCAATGTTCCCTTCCAACAGTTAGAAAAACCCTCCAGTTTTGCTGAGCGCGCAATAGCTGTTTTAAAGGATGTTTATGAGGGAAAAGATGTTTCAGCCAACTTCTCTTTGGCGACAAAACATTTGCCAAACTATACAAGAAGAGTTATTGAAACTACGCTCTTAATTCCAACGGGATATGTAACCTCTTATGGGGCAATTGCCAAAGCGGTTGGCGGAAGCCCAAGGGCTGTTGGGAATGTTATGGCTATGAACCCTTTTGCGCCGCTCGTTCCATGTCATAGGGTTGTCTGCTCAGACTTTACTTTAGGCGGGTATGGAGGCGGCTTAGATGTTAAGCTTCAAATTTTGAAGCGGGAGAGAAGAGGTTTTTCTTCTAAAAAGGAAATTTCCTTAAAAGGCAGAAAACTGCTTTTATTTCCAGTCGAATTCGTGTTAAACAGGGTTGAAGAAGGCAAAAGTTAACTGGAATTATGTGAGATGTAAACGCATCAATTATACTCATTAATTTAATAGGTAACTGCCCTAGAACTGATTTTTCTGCCACTTCATCTACTGAAAACATTCAGCGATTTTGATGAGGATTTTTATTCATGTTTAATATCCCTTTAAGCATGGGCTTTCTCATGGGGATATTCGTTTTGCTTTTATGTGTGATTAGGTTTAATCGTAAATGATAAATGTGGGGTGGATACACCAGAAAGCGAGGGATTTAATGGTTAAGCGTGGGCTTTATGTTGGACGCTTTCAGCCTTTTCATTTGGGGCATCTTGGCGCAATAAAAGACATTTTGAGGGAGGTTGACGAGTTGGTTATTGTTATTGGCAGTGCCCAATACAGCCACCGCATTGACAATCCATTCACTTCTGGAGAAAGACTGATTATGATTCGCAAGGCTTTGGAAGAAGCCAAAATAGACTATTCACGAGTTTGGATTGTGCCTGTGCCAGATGTGCATTTGCATATGATGTGGGTTGCGGCAGTAGAAGGCTATACCCCACCTTTTAACGTTGTTTATTCCAATGAGCCTTTAACACGCCGACTTTTCTCGGAAGCCAAATACAAGGTTAGAGCCATACGTTTTCATGAAAGAAAACTTTATTCGTCAACCGAAATTAGGGCAAGAATGCTGAAAGACGAGAGTTGGGAGAAGCTTGTTCCAAAAAGTGTTGCTGCCTTCATAAAGGAGATTGACGGGATCAACAGACTTCGGGATTTAACTAAGACTGATAAAGTTTAATCTTATCCCCAACTTTTGCTTTGAAGGTTTTGGCGGCATTTCCCTGATTTATTGAAATTTCCAAAAAATCGTGGCTTCCAATAATGGCTAACGGCTCGTGGGCTTCAGCTTCTGCGTAAGCCTTGCAAAGCTTCAACTTTAATCTAACGTCTTTAATTTCCACAGTAATGGAACCCCTAACATTCAACGCTTTAAGCTCTTTTTCTCGAAAATTTGTGATTATATTTCCAAAACTATCCACATGCAGAACTTCACTAACAAATACGCCATCCTGCCGAATGACCTTCGCAAATTTTGGAGTTACAATTTCACGAATTTCAGGTCCATACTCCGCTGGTTGAATCCACCTCGTCAAGTGGGCGGCTGCTGGAGCGAAAATGTCTCTTCCATGAAACGTGTTGGAAAGTTTCTTATTTTTTATCTCGTAAATATGCTCTATTCCTTGATTTTCTGCGGCTAAGGTCAATACGCCATTGTCTGGTCCGATGTAAAATGCCTGTTTTGTCTGTATAAGTATGGGTCGCCTTTCTGTTCCAACGCCCGGGTCAACAACGGCAACGTGAATTGTGTTTTTTGGAAAATACTTGGAGGCGGAAGCCAAAACATATGCGCCCATTCGCACATTAAACTTTTTTATGTCATGGGTTATGTCAACAATTATAGCGTCTGGGCTTATGCTTAGAATTACAGCTTTCATTTCCGCCACGTAAGGGTCTTTCAAACCGAAATCCGTTGTCAAAGTAATTATTGCGCGGGGCATAACGTTCTTTATAAACGCCAACGATTAAAAATAGTTACCTTTGCACAGACCAAGGAAGTTTCATAAGGTGATAATTAACAAAAAACTTTCAGCAAAAAATGTGGCTTTAAGCGTTTGCTTCACAGCCTTATACACGGTTTTTTGTTTCATACCAATATCTCCAATAATTGGTTTGCCAGGTAAAACCATAACAGCCGCTGCAATAATGGCTCCCGTTATGGGCATAGTGCTTGGACCATATATAGGCGCAGTATCCACCCTTTTAGGCGGAACTATTGCTTCTTTTGCTGGTGCTTTTTCTCCGCCAAGTTTGGTTTCTAGCATCGTCACAGCTTTCTGTGCTGGTATGCTTTACATTCGCAAGCGAAGCCTTTGCGTTTTCGCTTATTTTTCGCTATTGTTTCTTTTCGGTTTTTACCCTTTTGTTGGTCCTTTTTGGCTTTATCCACCATTAATGTGGTTTCAAATAGTTGGTTTTTTCGTTCTCATTTCGCCATTGCAGTCCAAAGCGATTAGAGATTTGAACTCTGAAAGTGTTTCAAAGCTTTTTCAAGCTTTTTTCACGATATCTCTTACATCGACTTTAGCTGGACAAATTGCTGGTTCCTTAGTTTTCGAGGTTCTTGCGTGGCCTGTTTTTATGGCGGATATAAATGGTTGGAGGGCTACGTGGCAATTTTTAACATTCATTTATCCTGCTGAACGGGTAGTCATTGCATTAATGGGAACGTTTATTGGAACAACTTTACACAAAATTTTGAAGTCTGCAAATTTAACGCTCCTTATTAATACCGACGCTCAGCAAGAAAAGTGCCCATGAAAATGCATTCTTTCTGAGGCATAGCCATATCCTCAGAACCATAAACACCATCATCAAAATCCACACTAACGCCCTTAATAATCACTAGCGGAGTTTTCTCCGCTGCTTCACCCATTAGAAAGTGTGCTGCAGAAGCCAAATTATCTGCAACGGCATGCTGTGTGATGATTATTTGCTTTCCATAAATATCCTTCTCTCCTCTTCTGTCTTTTATGGGTTTGAAACCAGCCACAGCCAGAGCCAAACCAATGGTGCCCTTTCTAAGCGGTACTAAACCACTGTCAACAATTAAAACAGCAACTCGCTTACCTGTCCTATTTTTAATTTCATCTCTCAAGCGTTTCGCCCATTTTTTGGGATCAGTTGGCCATAATGCTGCATAATCTATGGGAGCGTTTTTATTGTCTATTCCAGCGTTTGCGGTTAAAATTCCATTTTTAAGCGTCAAAACAGCCTTTTCAACTCCCCCATAAATTTTGTCTGCTTCTCGTAAAATTAACTCTGCGAATGCTGGCTGTAGGGAAAAGTGTTTTGCCAACTCCTTCGCTTTCCTTGAAGGTTTAACTTCGCTCATTTTTATTAGGCGGTTTTCAACGTGAGCAATAACTTTTGAAGTTAAAGCCAGTATGTCATTGTCTTCAAGCTTTAAACCTTGTTCCTTTATGGCTTCAATGATTACATCAGTCAAATCATCGTTATGCTCTATAATTCTCATTTTGACTGCATAAAGCCTCATAATGTTTATCCTCCGTGAATGACTGGAATAAGAACAACTTCGTCTCCGTCCTTAAGAAGGGTTTCTAAACCGTTTAATACGCTGATTTCCTTTCCATTTACAAGTATTAGCGCATTTGGTCTAGGATCTTCAAGTTCGGGGTCAACCAGTGTCCGCTTGATGGTTGGAAACTTTTCAACTATTTTCTTTATAACCTCCCTTAGGGGAGCTGCATCTTCAATTTTGATGTCTATTTTGTTTCTGTTTGAAATCGTGCGAAAAACTCCAATAAAGTTCACAGTTACAGTCATATCATTTTCCCCACTTTATATGACTATTATGACTGAAATGTCATTCACATTTGTGCCTGTTTGACCAGTAAAAATTAGGTCTTCAAGTTTGGAGAAGAAATTGTAGGAGTCATTTTCGGCAAGATATTCCTCTGGAGTTAATCCCTCCTTAGCTGCTTTCGTTAATGTTTTTCCGTCAACTATTGCCCCTGCAGCATCTGTTGGGCCATCTATGCCATCCGTGCTTATTGAAGCCAAAACCGCTCCATCCATTCCATTCATTTTTAATGCCGCCGCCAAGGCTATTTCCTGGTTTCTTCCTCCTTTACCCTTTCCAATAATGGTTACTGTGGTTTCTCCCCCAGCAATTATGCCTGCTGGTTTTGGGATGGGATTTCCGGAAACAGAAACTTCATGGGCTATTGAGGCAAGCATGGTTCCAACGTGTCTGGCTTCGCCTTCTAATGTTGCGGTCAGCAAAAGCGTGTTTAATCCTTCAGATTTTAGGCATTCTTGGGCTGTTTTGCTTGCAAGCCTGTTGTTTCCAATAATTACGTTGAAGACTTTCTTGAAGGCTTCATCATTGGCTTTTGGTGTTTCCGGAATTTTGCCTTTCTCTCCTTCTAAAAGAACCTTTCTGATTGATGTCGGAATTTTATCCCACAACCCGTATTTTTTCAAAACTTTTATTGCATCGCTGAAGGTTGTGGAATCTGGAACGGTTGGTCCTGATGCGATAAAATCTAATGGGTCGCCAACAACATCTGAGAGAATGAGATTTAGAATAGTGGCTGGATAAGCCTTTTTTGCCAACCAACCTCCCTTGAAATCCGATATGTTCTTTCTGACAGTGTTAATCTCATTTATTGTTGCACCGCATTTTAGCAAGGCATCCGTTATTTTCTTTTTATCATTGATTGTTATGTCGCCGCGGGGCAAGGGCATGAGGCTTGAACCCCCGCCAGAAATTAAACAAATGATTAAATCGTTTTCTCCGGCGTTTTCTGCTATTTCCAGCATGCGTCGAGTTCCTTCCACACCTGAATCATCTGGGATTGGGTGGCTTGCTTCATGAAGCTTTATAATGTCTGTTTTGTGTTTACTGCCGTAAGGAACGTTAACTAACCCCATCCTTATTATGCGTCCTAAAACCTGTTCCAAAGCTTCAGCCATTGAACCGCTTGCCTTGCCGCCACCTATAACGTAAACGTTCCTGAACTTCTTTAAATCAAAGGAATATTTATCCACATGAAGGGTTGAGTTTTTCAATAAAACTTTTGATTTTATTATCTGTTTTGGGTCAACAGCATTCAGCGCAGATTCAAGGCTTTTTAGTGCTAGTTCTCTGGCTTTTCTGTTAAGTTGCGTCTCGCCATTATCTATTAGTTTTTCTTTATTCTTTATTGTTATCATTTGATTGCCCTAACATTGATTTTTTATGGTTAACTGCGTAATTGTAATAAGCTAATATTAATAAAGAATTCCACAAATCTTTGTTCGGTGAGTCCAAATGCCAAAACCAAAAGTTTATGTTACACGTGAACTTCCAGAAAGGGGTCTTAAAATAATTAAGGAGCATTTTGACACTGAAGTTTGGCCAGAATATGCTCCACCGCCAAAAAAGGTGATAATTGAAAAAGCTAGAAAGGTTGACGCCCTTGCCACGCTTTTGTCTGACAAAATAGACGCTGAGGTTTTTGATGCTGCGCCAAAACTTAAGATTGTTGCTCAGATGGCTGTTGGCTTTGACAACATAGACATTCCAGAAGCCACGAAAAGAGGAATATATGTAACGAACACTCCGGAGGTTTTAACCGACACAACAGCAGATTTCGCTTGGGCTTTGTTATTGGCTGTTGCTAGGCGTGTTGTTGAAGCAGACAAGTATGTTCGCAGTGGACAGTGGAAGGTTGGTTGGCATCCTATGATGATGCAGGGCAGAGACGTTCACGGCGCAACATTAGGCGTTGTTGGTGCTGGGAGAATAGGCTTTGCAGTTGCAAAAAGAGCCACGGGTTTTGATATGAAAATCCTCTTTTACGATGTTGTACCCCGACCAGAAATGGAAAAATTAGGCGCAAAAAAAGTTGACATGGACACCCTTCTAAGAGAATCAGATTTCATCACCATTCACGTTCCGCTGATGAAAGAAACCTATCACCTAATAAATGAAGAGAAGCTTAAACTTATGAAGAAAACCGCTTATCTAATAAACAACTCCCGTGGACCGGTTGTGGACGAGAAAGCATTATACCATGCATTAAAAGAAGGTAGAATAGCTGGCGCTGCCCTTGACGTTTTTGAACAGGAACCAACACCCATGGATAATCCTTTACTAAAACTTGACAATGTGGTTGTTGCTCCGCATATATCTAGTGCAAGCTATGAAACTCGCTCTAGAATGGCTGAGATGGTTGCAGAAAATTTGGTGGCGTTCTTTGAAGGGAAAAAACCTCCGAACCTAGTTAACCCAGAAGTAATGAAAGTTAGACCATTGCAAAAGCAATTTTAACATGGATTTAAGGTCAATTTTAGTGCAATAGTTAAATATTCCTTGTTTTTACCTTTCTTTTTCTCTTCAAAACAAAAGGTGATTTGAGTGAGTTCCATCTTTGCGAAGAGAATGGAAACTTTAGGAACAGAAACAGCCTTTGAAGTGCTTGCAAAAGCAAAAGCCTTGGAAAAACAGGGAAAAGACATTGTGCATTTAGAAATAGGCGAACCAGATTTTGACACGCCTAAGAACATTAAAGAAGCCGCCGTGAAAGCCCTCTATGAAGGTTACACCCATTATGTTCCATCCGCTGGAATCCCAGAGCTAAGAGAAACAATTGCCGAGTACATTTCTAAAACAAGAAGAATAAAGGTTGAACCTGAAGAGGTTGTTGTAACACCAGGCGCAAAACCAATAATGTTTTTCGCCATTCTTGCATGCGTGAATCCCGGCGAGGAGGTTTTGTATCCAAACCCAGGCTTTCCAATTTATGAATCTGTCATAAATTTTGTTGAAGCCAAACCTGTGCCTATACCGCTTTTGGAAGAAAATGATTTTAGAATGGATCATGAATATGTTAAGAAGAAGATAACAAAAAAGACTAAAATGATTATTCTGAACTCTCCGGAAAACCCAACTGGCGGCGTTTTGACTAAGGAAGACTTGAAAGTTATAGCTGATTGCATTTCAAATAGAGATGATGTGCTTGTGCTTTCCGACGAAATATATAGCAGAATAATTTATGAGGGCGAGCATGAAAGCATCGCTTCGCTTCCAGGGATGAAGGAGAAAACGATTATACTGGATGGATTTTCAAAAACCTATGCCATGACAGGTTGGAGACTTGGCTATGGCGTAATGCGAAAAGATTTAGCCCAAAAATTCGCCCAACTCATGACCAACTCCAACTCTTGCACATGCACTTTCATTCAGATGGCTGGCATTGAGGCTTTGAAAGGACCGCAAAATGAAGTAGAAAGGATGGTTTCTGAATTTAGAAAAAGAAGGGAAGTTATAGTTTCTGGTTTAAACAAGATTAAGGGAATAACATGCAAAAAACCCCGCGGAGCCTTCTATGTATTTCCCAACATAAAAGGAACTGGGATGGACTGTCGCAAACTTGGAGATTACTTGCTTAATGAAGCTGGTGTGGCTGTTTTACCAGGCACATCCTTCGGAAAATACGGTGAAGGCTATTTGCGTTTGTCCTTTGCCAATTCTATTGAGAATATTAAAAAGGCTTTGGACAGAATATCTAAGGCTCTTGAAAAACGATAATTTCTTTAATCCTCTATTTTTTCTCCGGTTAAAGTTTCAACTATGTCTGAGGCTAATTGAACTAGGTTGTCTGCCCTTTTCATAGTTATTTCTCCGTTCACCTCTCCCATTTGGGCGAGTTGCTGCATCATTTCTTCGATTTGCACTAAAAATTTTAATAGGGGGTCGCTTATTGATTGGGGTTTTTCTGCGGCTTCTCTTATGGCAATTTCTACGAATGCTGGTTCTCCAAGGCTATAATAAATAGCGTTTCGAGCTTTTCTGACGGCTTCTAAAATTAGGGTTGGAGCCATGTAGGGCAATTTTCTTGCCGCTTCAAGCTCTGCCTTAGCCTCTCGCAAGTATCGATGCGCCCATCCTCTTCTGTATTCATCCATCATTTGCATCATTTCTCCTTGTGTTTCTTAAAAGGATTGAAAGTGTTTTATAAGGTTACTCTTCTTCTGAAGTTTCGTTTGAGGAAGCTGCTGGGGTTCCAGCGAAAGCGTGGGTTATGTATCCTGCAATCTGATTTCTCACTTTTGTAGTTGCCCCTTTTGTCAACATATCAACCATACGTTTGTTGTTTTCAAAATTGTTAGAAAATTTGTCAGGAAACCGTCGAATAAGTTCCTTGGCTAATCGTTTAATCTGTTCTGTTCGCACATTTCCCAACTTTTAGTTTCCCCCAAGCTCACCATTATCCTCGCATGTAAGCATGCACTGAAGTAAACCTTCATTAAAGAAAGGGACAATTTAACCTTTCTCAACCTAACTCGGAAATGGGGTGATTCAACCACTCCAATTATTTATGCAAGCTTATTTTATATCGAAACTGGATAGATGTCCGCATCAGAAAGACTGATTTATTAAGATATACGATAATGTTTCTGGGAGAGTCCATGAATTTAAAAATGAATGTTAAACTATGGGAAAAACCCGTTCACGAAACGGTCGAGTTGCTTAAAGCACAATCATTATGGATTTCAATTTTATTTTATCGTAAATTTGCTTAGTCTATTTGTCTTCGAATGCTTCAGCACATAATTGAGAAGTTCATTCAGTTTAACTTTACTTTGAAAAAATCTTCAAAGTTTTTTATTATTTGCTCAGCAACAATCGCCACTTCCATATTTTTAATTTCAGCTATTGCTTCAACCACTGTTGGAATGAAAGCGGGCATTGGAATCCGACCGTTGAAAGGTTTTTTAAAATAACGCACTGGACCATCAGTTTCCGTCAACAAATTAGTTAATGGGATTTTTCTGACAACTTCGCGTATGCCATTGGAGTAAGCAGTGGGTGGGCCTTCTGTAATGTAATATCCATTCTCCACAACTTTAGTTAATAGGCTGATTGGGTTGCTGAACCAATGCAACAAGACTTTCTTAATTTTGTAGGATGGGAGCATTTCGACTATCTGCGTTGTTGTGCCACGGGAATGAATTATAACTGGCAATTCAAGTTTTTCAGCTAGATGTAGCATTTCGTTAAAAACCATTAACTGTTTATCCCAAATCTTTGCGTACTTATAGTCTAACCCCACCTCTCCAATGGCAACAAACGCCTTGTTCCCTTTCTGTTCAGAAATCAATTTCAAAGTCTCTTGAAGTTCTTCATCAGTTAAAGCTTGCACATTCCACGGGTGAATGCCCAATGCAGCATAAACAATTCCTTGATATTTATCAGCCAACTTGAGACTTTCGATGCTTGTTTTAAAATCCATGGAGTTTGAAACTAAAGCAACAACATTTGAGCGTTTAGCCTCAGCTATAACCTCATTGATGTGTTCTGAATATTCCTCGTCTGAGAGGTGAATGTGAGAGTCCACGAACTTCATTTGGAACCCGCGGCTTTATTAGAATGTTCAAATTTCACTTTTAAAATTTCCTTTTCCTTTAGAGCAATTTTCCATGCTGCTTTGTTTTCAGAAAATAAGGAACAATAAACGTTAAATATTGATTTAAATAGAAAAAGAGGCTGCGGAGGAGTGTTTATGGCTGATTTAGAATTAGCTGTGGCTCCCATGCATAGAATATGCAAAAAGGCTGGAGCGGACAGAGTAAGCGAAGCAGCAGCCAAGGAACTTGCTAAAGCATTGGAAGAGATTGGCGTGAAAATCGCCAAAGAAGCCTTAGATTTTGCGATGCATGCTGGAAGAAAAACCATAAAAGCAGAAGATATTGAAATTGCTGCAAAAAAAGTTATGAGTCGATGACTTCTTTTACAAGTATCTCCTTTCTTTTTCAAAGTCTAAAAATCATTTCATAATAGGCTTTGTGAAGAATCCCATAGAAACTGGAAGTAATCTCTTGCAAACTGTACTAAACCAATATGGTTGCTCCATATCACGAGGCTTGGTTTTTCCTCGCCTAAAAACAACATAGCTTCTTTTCCATCCACAATTATTCCGCCGCCAAACATTTTGTCTCTAACTCGCAATTCGGCTAAGCCCTTAAACTTTTTAAGGCTCTTCCATTCTTCGGTTTTTCCAGCAACCATAAGTTTGATGTTCAAGTGGGCTTTCTGAAGGGTTTCTAAGGAAAGAGTTGTTAAAGCAAGTGTGTTTTTGGCGAATTTTGGTGCGGCTATCATTATTTCTTTCGCGGCTTTTCTTATGGTTTCCTCGAGCTTAGCCATAACTGCTTGTTGACCGTGCAATATTAGTATGTCTGGATGTTCCACAAGCTCCCTTTTCTCGTATAATGGTTGCAGTTCGCTGGCGATTGTTTGTTCCCAACTTTTGTATTTGTCTTCAAGTTTAATTTTTGCTGCCGCTAAGGCTTCGAGGGGCGGTAATGGGTAGTATTTGTTTGGGCGGCTTTCTACAATTTTAATCCATCCCTTTTCCTTGAGAGCGTTCAGAACTTCATAGATTTTTGAGTAGGGCACTTTTGTCTTCTTGCTTATTTCCATGGCTGTCATTTGTCCGCTTTCCAGCAGAGCAAAATAGGCTTCAACCTCGTATGTGTTTAACCCCATTTCCCGTAAAATCTGTTTACTATCCCCACTCATTTGCAACTTGAACCCCTCAATCACCTTATGAAAAGTTTGGAAACCTTATTATATCCTTCCTTAAAATCTTCAAAACATTACTTAAAAGTGCGGTGAACACATGAAATTCATTAAAGAAACAGAAAGTTTGTGCCCAGAATGCCTAAAAGTATTAAAGGCTACAATCTTTGAAGAAGACGGCAAAGTTTACATAAAAAAGGAATGTCCACAACACGGCTTTTTCCAAGAAGTTTACTGGTCTGACTATGAACAGTATTTGCGAGCTGAAAAATTCAGATATGACGGCGATGGCTTAAACAATCCGAGAACAAAAACTGTTAACGGCTGTCCATACGACTGTGGCATATGCCCTCAACACAAGTCCCATACGGCTCTAGCAATAATTGATGTTACAAACCGATGTAACCTTAAATGTCCAGTTTGTTTTGCCAACGCTGCAGCTGCAGGATACGTTTACGAACCAACGAAAGAAGAAATTCGAGGCATGTTGGAAAATTTGCGCAAGAATGACCCTGTACCTGCTACTGCTCTTCAGTTTTCTGGTGGCGAACCAACCGTGCGTAATGACCTTTTCGAACTTATTCGAATGGCTAAGGAGCTTGGTTTTCGCCATGTTGAAGTTAATACGAATGGGCTTCGACTTGCCCAAAGCGTTGATTATTGTAAAGGCTTGAAAGAAGCTGGAATGAGCACAGTTTATCTGCAGTTTGACGGGTTAACTCCTGATGTTTACAAGTTTATTCGTGGAATAGACTTGCTGGACATTAAAATGAAGGCTATTGAAAATTGTCGCAAAGCCGGAATTGACAGCATAGTTTTGGTCGTCACACTAATTAAGGGCGTAAATGACAGCCAACTTGGTGACATTATACGTTTTGCAGTGCAAAACTTCGATGTTGTCCGTTGCATAAACGTTCAACCCGTCTCCCTCTGTGGAAGGCTTCCCCAAACAGAGCGGGAGAAAATGCGCATCACAATCCCAGATTTCATGCGGTTGGTGCAGGAACAAACGAACGGCAAAATAAAAATGTCAGACTTCTATCCGGTGCCAACAGTTGTGCCAGTTTCGAAAGCCGTTGGAGCCTTAAAAGGCAAAAGATATGTGGAGTTCACTGCGCATCCTCACTGTGGGATGGCAACATATATATTTGTTGAAAACGGCGAGATTGTACCGATAACGCATTATGGAAACGTGGATAATTTCATTAAAACAATGCAGAAAGTATATGAGGATGCTTCAAAGGGAAACAAAAACAAGGCAAAACTGCGCTTGGTTGGAGCTTTGCGTCACATAAAATTCAGTTTCTTAAGAAAGCATGTTTGGGGCGTGCTAAAGGAGGGAAGTTACGAAGCTTTAGGAGATTTACAGAGAAAATCCATACTGCTTTCATCAATGCATTTTATGGACCCATACAACTTTGATTTAGAACGAGTCCAACGCTGCGTAATCCATTATGCAATTCCAGACGGACGCATAATTCCCTTCTGCACATTGAATTCAATTCACCGTCCAGAAATTGAGAAGAAACTTGGAATGTCAATTAAAGAGTGGCAGGAAAAGCATAAGGTTGAAATAACCCAGTACGCCTAAGCTTAGAAAACCTAAAGAACTACAAGCACTCTTTCAGTTAATGGAAGCTGATTAGAATGGGTGGCAAAAAGAAGCTTAGCTTAAAGCAAATGGAGCGTATGCAGCTTAAGAAGGATGAGGAAGAGAAAAAGAAAAAGGAAAAAGCAGCAGCACCTAAGGAGAAAAAGCCCTCCACAATAGTTCCGCCAGACCCAAAAAACGAAAAAATAGTGGGCGAATTAAAGAAAATGGGAGTTTTAACGCCTTACGCTGTCGCTTCCCGCTTTAATTTGCGAATAAGCGCAGCGAAAGACTTCTTGGAGCAGTTGGAGGATGAGGGCGTAGTTCAACTGGTCTCTGGAAGCCATAACATCAAAATATACAAGCCAATAGGCTAAACTCCTAGTTTGTTTTCTCTTTCCACTTGATTCTTTAATTGGGTATTTGGAGTTTGGAATCTTAATGGAAAAGTTTCCAGAGAGAATATACACCCATGAAGAGGTTAAAAAAGCTAAGGAGCTCATTGATAAAGGCTATAAACATCGTTTAAGAATTAAAGGAAACACTATTTTCAAGGAGAAGGCTCGCCAAGCCCTTAAACTTGTTAGAACAGCTGGCTACTATGACTTTTTAAGAACGTATATTCGCTGTATAGTGGAGATTGATGGTTTAACACAGCTTCGGGAGTCTGAAGCGTCCATTTGGGCAAATAGGTATGCAGTTGAAAACCCTGTTGATGCTGCAAGTCTATTTGTGCAGAAAGCGCATCATATGCGAGAATATCTTGAGGGTAAACTTTACTATGGGTGTGAAGCAGAAAAACGCTCTATGGGAAAACGCATAGAATTTCTTAAAGTGTTAAAAGAGAAAACTCGAGAAGACAAGATAAAAGTGGAATGTGAGAGGCTTCTGAAACTTTGGTATGAAAGCTCCATAGTTTATTAGCTGTCGGCTTGAAAATTTTTGTTTAAATGAGTAGCTTTTTAAGTTAGTTAAACTAAAAAGTTGTTAAAATTTAAGGGGAATTTTTTGTCCTCTCGTGAATCTCTACAAAGCGGTAGATACGTTACTCTCAAAAAATTAGGAGAAGGCGGGAAAGGCATCGTATATAAGGCTAGAGACACTGCTTTGAACCGTATTGTTGCAATTAAGATGCTTAAAAGTGCAGTTTTAACTGAAGAGGCCTATTCCCGTTTTATGCGGGAAGCGCAGGCGGTAGCGAAACTTAATCATCCAAATATTGTTTCAATACATGACATCGGCAAAGAAGATGGAAAACAATTTTTTGTCCTCGAGTTTGTTGATGGAATGAGTCTACGCGAGCTTATGGGAACATATCCAGAAGGCAAATGCGACATAAAAACTGTCCTAAGAATAGGCATAGATGTTTGCTCTGCGCTTCAGTATGCGCATTCTCAAAACATTCTCCATCGAGACATTAAACCTGAAAACATCATGATCACACAGGAAGGCAATGTGAAACTGATGGATTTCGGTTTGGCAAAAATGCTGGGGCAGCCTAGGATAACGCAAGAAGGAGTAATAGTGGGCACAGTTGCCTATGTTGCGCCTGAAGTAGCATTAGGAAAAGGTGCTGACGCAAGATCTGACCTTTACTCCCTTGGTGCAGTACTTTATGAAGCTGTCACTGGAAGACCACCTTTCATAGGCGAAGACTCCGTAAAAATTATCTTCAGTCACATTCATGACTACCCAATTTCGCCGAACAAGCTGAATTCGAAGGTTCCGCAGGCTTTGGCAGAGTGTATCATGAAGCTTCTGGAAAAGGAGCCAACGAAAAGATATCAGAGTGCAGCGGATTTGCTTAATGTGCTAAGAGAAATAGCTGAAGGCTTCTTAAGGGAGGTTTATGTTCCTTCTCATAAAACAAGCGTTGTGGTTCCACCTCAACGTCCTTTTGCTATGCGAGAGACTCAGCTTATCGATAGAGTTGAAGAGATGAATTTTCTCAGAGAGACTGTTGATAGGGCAGTGCGTCGTGAAGGTGGCCTTGTTTTTCTTTGTGGGGAGGCTGGAATTGGAAAGACAAGGTTAACTAGGGAACTAGACGCTTATGCACGCTTGCGTGGAATGCAAGTTTTATACGGAAGGTGTCCAGCGTTGTTCAGAATGGATGGTGTGCCTCCTTATGTTCTGTGGAATGAGGTGATAAAAGATTATTTGCAAGTCTGCACTCCTGAGCAGTTGTATAAAGTGATTGGTTTCTATCCGAGCGAGGTTTGTAAGTTAGTTCCAGAAATCAGGCAGAAGCTTGGTACAATTCCTCAGTCTCTACCTATAAGTCCAGAGCAGGAGCGTGACAGACTTTTTGAAGCGGTTTCCCAGTTCATGATTAACCTTTCTAAAGAGACTCCTTTGCTGATTATTCTTGATGATTTGCAATGGACTGATCAGTCCTCGCTTTTGTTACTGCATTATTTGGCTCGGGGTGTTTACCGTGAGCCTTTGCTACTTTTGGGTGCGTACCGTGACACTGACATTGACGAACGGCATCCTTTGTCTCCTGTTTTGACAGAATTGAATAGGGAACGTTTGCTTCAATCCGCTCAATTGAAACGCATGTCTTTCAACGATGTTCAGGAGATGATTAAGCAGATTTTGGACCAAGACGATGTTCCAAGAGAGTTTTGTGAACTTGTTTATGAGAAAACGAGGGGTAATCCCTTCTTTGTTGAAGAAGTGATAAAGTCTCTCAAGGAAGAAGAGGTTATCTTTCGTGAGGAGAATCGTTGGAAAATTAAGGAAGTTTCTAAAATTGAATTTCCTAAGACTGTTAAGAGTATTATAAAGGCGAGAATAAGTCGGCTTGATGAGGACTGCCAGAATATTTTGACTTTAGCTTCTTTTGTTGGGAACGATTTCTCTTTTGAAGCAATATGTGGGGTCATCAATATTGAAGAGAATAAATTGCTTGAGCTGATGGAGAAGTTGCTTAAAACTGGACTGGTTAAGGAGAGGGTTGTTCGCGGAGAAGATGTTTATTATTTTGCTGATGTGATAGTGAGGGATGTTGTGCACGAGGAAGTTAGCCATTTAAGGCATAAGAAACTTCACAGTAGTGTTGGTAACGCCTTAGAGAAGGTTTACGCTAAAAAGATTGACGAACACTTTGGCGAGCTTGCATATCATTTTCTCGAAGGCAGTGACAAAGAAAAGGCACTTGATTATTTCTTGAAAGCAGGAGAAAAAGCACAGACAGTATATGCCCACAATGAAGCCTTATCTTATCTCCAACATGCGCTTGAACTGCTTAAAGAGAAGAGGGCCAGCCCAGAACAAAAGGTTCCCGTAGTTGAGAAACTCGGTGACCTTAACTATTGGATAGGAAAGCCTGATGCTGGAATGGAATACTATGGCAAAGCGTTGACTTTGTGGGATCAGCTTGAAGACAAGAAGAATATCGCAAGGCTCCATACTAGAATGGCATTGATGCTTTGGCACGGATTGGGTGACAAGGTTAAAGCTTCCGAACATCATCATATGGCTTTGGAGATACTTGAGAAAGAACCCGAAAGCGTGGAGTTGGCTAGCTTGTACGAAGATGTTTCACACATGCTTTGGCGAACTGGCAAATCTGATGAAGCCTTGATTTGGACACAGAAAGCCCTTGCACTGGCAGAGAAATTAAACGCCCCCGACGTTATAGCACGTTGTTACAACAATCTAGGCGTGCTTAAACTGAAGTCTGGAGAATTCGACAAGGCTGCAGAATACCTTAGGCAAGGATTAAAAATAGACCTTGAGAACAAACTTCTAGGTGATGCTCTCACCTTTTACAATAACCTCTGCACCCTTTACCTCTCGACAGGAGAATTTCAGAAGTTGTTCGAGACTGCCCAAGAAGGCTCCGATATGGCCAAGAAAGTTGGTGCTTTGTATCCCTTGGCTTGGCTTGATATGATGCTGTGTGCTTCTTATGGATACAGGGGAGACCTGCAAAAAGCCCTTTCCCTAGCTGAGGACAATCTCGCATTGGTCAAGCGAATCAAATATACAGCTTTTATAGGAAGCGCATTGGGTACACTTGGCACATGTTACCGTTATCTTGGAGAATGGGATAAGAGCCTTAATTACTTTAAGGAGTCCTTTGACCTTGCTAGGGAAGCTGGAGAGTATCAAGAAACTGGAAATGCCGCCTCAGAGCTTGGAATGCTATATATGGAAATGGAAGACTACGATGAAGCTGAGAAATACCTCAATGAAAGCGACAGCATTTTTGAGAAAGCAGGAGATACAGACAGTCAAATGACTACGCCACTACCAGCTCTTTCAAGACTATATTTGGAAAAAGGTGAAGTCGATAAAGCCACAGCTCTAATTGAGAAAATCTACGAATATGCAACAAAAGCCAAAAATCGATTGGCTATGTGTGATGCTGAGTTGTTGAAAGCAATGCTTTTTAGGGAAAAGAAAAGCTGGGGGCAATCTATACAGCACTTTGAGAAAAGCCTTCAGGAAGCCAAATCCCTAAATATCCAAAATTGGCATGTCTTCCAATACGCAGAAATCCTATATGAATACGGTTTAATGTACCTCGAAAGAAACGAAGAAGGCGATAAAGAAAAGGCCTACTCGCTTCTCGATCAAGCTCTGATGATATACCAGAAAGCCGATGCGAAAAAGAGAATAGAAAAGGTAATAGCGAAAAAGAAACTGCTCACGGCTTAGGCTTTTAACATCTCTCTACTCTTATTTTCGTTCCGCTTTTCACGTTACTGAACAATTCAAGGTTTTTTGTTACTTGTCCGAGGATGTTTACTGGGCTGTATGGCTGTGATTCTCCATAGAATATGCATATGGCGCTTCCCATGGGCCAAAAGGCTATTGCACCCTTTTCAACGGCACTTTTTGCTTTTTCTTCTCCCATTTTAATCGGTGTTTCAAAATAGACTTCCTCTTTCCATAGGGCGGCTCTGCCTTCTATTGGAAGTTTTCTAACAATCATGTCCACGGTTCTTGGCGCCAAAAAGCGTACGAGCTCTCCTTCCGCTTCCCCTAATCCTTCAATTACAAATTTTATTTTTACACGCGAAATCTCTTGCTCTTCACTGCTCACCATTTTCCACCTTTTTGAGAAATTCTTCCAATATTTGTTCAAGCGTTACTGGTCCTAACACTTGCAGTTCATATTTCACTCGCACTGTTGGCTTGTTCAGCGTCATAACCCTTCTCAAGTCGATGGGTGTTCCTATCACAACAACATCGCAAGGCGTTCGGTCAATTGTTTCTTTAAGTTCGGCTATTTGTTTCTCGCCATAACCCAAAGCGGGAAGGATTGGTCCTAAATGGGCATATTTTTTATAAGCTTCCCTTATTGAACCGACAGCGTATGGTCTCGGATCAACAATTTCGCCTGCTCCAGACTTTTTCGCCATTATAGTTGCAGCTCCATAGGGCATGTTTCCATGCGTCAATGTTGGACCGTCCTCGATTACTAGGACACGTTTTCCCTTAATCAGTTCAGGGTTGTCGGCTGTTACTGGCGAAGCTGCTTCCAATATTATGGCGTTTGGATTTACGCTTCTGACGTTTTCTTTAACTTTTTTCACGTTTTCTGGTTCTGCTGTGTCAACTTTGTTTATTATCACAACATTTGCCATTCTCAAATTAGCCTCTCCAGGATGATAAGTCAATTCGTGCCCTGCCCTATGGGGGTCAGCTACAACTATGTGCAAGTCTGGTTTGTAGAATGGTAAGTCGTTGTTGCCTCCATCCCAAACGATTATATCCGCCTCCTTTTCAGCTTCACGCAGAATCTTTTCATAGTCGACGCCTGCGTAAACAATTATGCCGTTGTCGATGTGGGGTTCGTATTCCTCTCTTTCTTCTATTGTGCATTCGTATTTGTCTAAATCTTCATATGAGGCGAATCTTTGGCAAATCTGCTTTGTTAAGTCGCCGTAGGGCATTGGGTGTCTAATGGCGACAACTCTTAAACCCTTGTTTTTGAGAATTTTTGCGACTTTTCTTGAAGTTTGGCTTTTTCCTGAACCAGTTCTAACAGCACCCACTGAAACAATTGGAACTTTTGCGTTCAGCATTGTTGTCTTCGGTCCCATTAAGCGGAAGTCTGCTCCGTTTGCCAATGCAATAGAAGCCTTGTGCATGACATATTCGTGAGAGACATCGCTGTAGGCGAAAACAACTTGGTCAACATCATGTTGCCGTATTAGTTTGGGCAGGATTTCTTCTGGATAAATTGGTATACCCTTTGGATAATTTGGACCTGCAAGCTCTGCAGGGTAAATTCTGCCTTCTATGCCGGGAATCTGCGTAGCTGTGAAGGCGATAACTTCATAGGCGTCATTGCTTCGGAAGTAAACATTGAAGTTGTGGAAGTCCCTACCCGCCGCTCCCATTATAATAACCTTAACTTTCTCCATAACACATTTCTCCTTGTGAGAATCTCTGACAAGTGGGTTCAATACTACTTAATCATTCCATATAAACCTTAACATGCAATCCTATCCTATCATATGTAAAACTGTGTCGCCTATGAAATTTATTTGCTCTGTTGTGACGCCTGGGTGAACTGGTAATGAAAACACTTGTTTTGAGGCTTTCTCTGTTTCTGGAAGTCTATATTTTCCAAATTTTATGTAATAGGGCATGAGGTGCACTGGGTTCACGTAGTATGCTTCTGCCCCTATTCCCCTTTGCCTCAATTCTTCTAAAATTTTGTTTCTTTCTTTTTCACTAGCGTTTTTTAGTCTAACCGTATAGAGGTACCAGCTGTGTTTGCAATCTTTTGTTTCTTTTGGTAGTTGTAAATTTTTTGTGTTTGTAAGTTTTTCCGTTAGTTTCATGGCGTTTTGGCGTCGTTTGGCTGAAAATTTTGGCAGTTTTTGAAGTTGCGCATATCCTATGGCTGCTTCTATTTCTGGCATACGATAGTTGTAGCCAAGCATAGTGGATTTGTACTTCTCCTGTTCGCCATGGCTTCTCATTATGCGAATCTTTTCTGCAATCTCTTCGTTGTTTGTTGTTACTATGCCGCCTTCGCCTGTGGTAATGTTTTTGCTTGCGTATAAACTCCAACATGCAACATCAGCGAATTTTCCGACAGGTTTGCCTTTGTATGTTGCGCCGTGGGCTTGGGCTGCGTCTTCAATTATTAGTAATGCGTGTTTGTCGGCGATTTCCCTTATTGGTTGCATGTCAGCTGGTAAACCATAAAGGTCCACGGGAACTATGGCTTTTGTCTTTTTTGTAATTGCCTTTTCAATTTTTTTGGGAGAAATGTTGTATGTTTCTGGGTCTATGTCTACAAAGACTGGTTTCGCTCCAGCCATAAGGATAGCCTCGGCTGTTGCCACAAAAGTGAAACTTGGCAAAATCACTTCGTCTCGTGGTTTTATTCCAGCCCCAATCATTGCTAAATGTAAGGCTGCTGTTCCGCTGTTTACGGCTATGGCATGTTTTGCTTCTGCGTATTTTGCGAAAGCTTCCTCAAACTTTTTGACCATGGGTCCAGCGCCGAGGGCGTGGGTCAATATACCACTTTTCAAAACTTCTGTTACGGCCTCAATTTCTTCCTTTCCAATTTGTGGAGCATTTATTGGAATCATAGGTTTTCACCGCCAAGTTAGGTATGCTGCTTGGTGTTAATAATTTCTGTGTTTGAATAAATTTTGGTTGTATTAAAAACTAAGTTAAATGGTTGGAAAAGTGTTTAAACTTTTGATTCTGTTTAGGAATTCCTCCATTTCTTTTTCCACTTCTTCCTTTCTCTTCGTCAAAAACTCTAACTCCTCAGATATTTCGTCTAACCATTCTTTCATGGCTAAATTGCATTCTTCCCGTGTCATTTTTGCAAGATATTTGGAAACATCTTCTGGATTGCGTTTTCTTAACAAGCGAAGGGGACAATTTATTCTTTGAAATTTTGAAAAAGAGAAGAAATGTCTGGTTGAACGTGGCTTCATGAGACGTCCACTAAGCCCTGCTGAGAGAACCTTATCAACGGTTATTTCTTCGTCGGGATTGCCTATGTAACGGTGAATCCTTCTCCTTCCAACTCGTATTTTTGGATTTTGGAAGGCATCAACAAGTATGACTGGTATTAGTGTGTAGCCGAGGCTTTTTAAGGCGAGCCACCGGTGCATTCCGTCTAGGATTACATGGGTTTTTTCATCTGCTATTATTGGATACTTTAGTAAGCCGTCTCTAAGGATTTCTTGTTTAAGCAGTTCCAAATATAATGGAGAGCCTTTTTCGTGGGGTTTCAAAGAGTTTATTGGAAGCAAAACAATTTTTAAATCCTGTTTTTCCGTCATGTGCTTTACCTTAGTGGCTAAAGGTTGAAACTTCGATTTTTTCAGGTTCATAATCTACCAGTTTGCCGCTGAGAAACTGCTCGTAAGCCGTTAGGTCAAGTAAGCCGTGTCCACTGTAATTCATTGCAATTATTTTTTTCTCGCCTGTTTTCTTGCATTTTAGTGCTTCATCTATTACATATTTTAGGCTGTGGGCGGTTTCGGGAGCTATTATTAATCCTTCTGTTTGGGCTAGAATCTTTGCGGCTTCGAAAACTTCATTTTGACTGTAAGCAACAGAGCGCATATACCCCTTATATATTAGGTATGACATCAAAGGCGCCATCCCGTGATATCGCAATCCGCCAGCATGTATGGGTGGACAAGCATATCCATGTCCAATTGTTAACATTTTCAGAAGTGGCG
The DNA here is from genome assembly GCA_049969855.1 of Bathyarchaeia archaeon. Classification (GTDB taxonomy): domain Archaea; phylum Thermoproteota; class Bathyarchaeia; order Bathyarchaeales; family Bathycorpusculaceae; genus JASEJA01. Next base: position 33,088 of record JBMFOB010000004.1, read on the forward strand.
TCATTTTGCCTGTGTCTCCATAATCGTATGTGTAGATGCCTCTTGTTGTGTGGGGAACGGCTTTTGATTCGCAAGCAACAAATTCTGTTTTTGTTTTGCCTTTGAGCTTGTCCATCATGAAGGGGAATGCGAAGCCTGCATAGTTTGAGCCTCCGCCTATGCATCCGCAAATTATGTTTGGGTAAATGTCCATAAGTTCGAATTGTTTTTTTGCTTCTAAGCCTACTATTGTTTGGTGCATGAGAACGTGATTCAGCACGGAGCCTAAAGAGTACCGTGTATCTTCGTTTGTAAGCGCATCTTCAATGGCTTCTGTGATGGCTATTCCCAAAGTTCCAGGATTGTCTGGGTTTTCTTTGAGCAGTTTTCTGCCGAAATTTGTTTGTTCGCTTGGTGATGGGAACATTTCTGCGCCGTAAATCTGTGCTATGATTCTTCTGCCTGGCTTTTGGTAATAGCTTGTTTTAACCATGTAGATTCGGCATTTCAGTCCGAAAATGGTGCATGAAAAGGCTAGGGCTGTGCCCCACTGTCCTGCTCCGGTTTCAGTCACTAGTCTTTTGATTCCTTGTTGTTTGTTGTAGTAGGCTTGTGCAAGGGCGGTATTAGTTTTGTGGCTTCCTGTTGGGCTGAAGTTTTCGCATTTGAAGTATATCTGGGCTGGTGTTTTCAAATAATTTTCTAGGCGTTTTGCTCTGTAAAGTGGTGTTGGACGTGGAAGCCTTAGGTATGCATCGAGTATTTCATCCGGTATTTTTATGTAGCGTTCTGTGGAAACTTCTTGTTTTATGAGTTCTTTTGCGAATATTCTCTCAAGTAGTTGTGGGCTTATGGGTTTTAGGGTTGTTGGGTCCAATGGTGGTGGTAATGGTTCTGGGAGATCTGCTTGGATATTGTACCATTCTCTGGGTATTTCTTCGGGATTTAACTGTGTGAAGCTTTCATTAATTTTTGAATGCATACAGATGTCCCCTTATGTATATTTTTGTTCATTTGCGTATGATATTATACTCAAGACAACACGAACATATTTATACTTTACTGCACAAAAAAGTACATGAAGGAATCTGTAACATGTGGAGCAAAATTGCAAAATGCCTAGAAGACTATCCAGAACGGCTCAAAGTAGCTCGAGTTCTCGTAGAAAATGGACTGAGCGTGAGAAACGGAAAAATCTATCTTAACGAAATTGAAGTTCCACCGGTTCGCATAGCAAGAGTTGCTGGAGTAGACAGAAGAACAGTGAACGAGACGCTGAATGCTATCCGCACAAACCGCGAACTTAAGCCAATTTTTGAAGGGTTAAGGTCTGCTGGGCATTCTTTAAAGGAGATTGCTAAACATTTGGATTTGGGAGTTGTTGAAATAACTCCTGTTGATGCACGAATTCCGGGCATACTTGCAAGCTCCGCCTCAATTCTTGCGAATGCTGGTTTGAGTATAAGGCAGGCGATAGTTGATGATCCAGAGTTGTCGCCTGAGCCTAAATTAACTTTGATTGTTGAGAGAAAAATTCCAGGCGAATTGATTCCAGAATTTCTAAAAATAAAGGGAGTGGCTAAAGTTTCAATTTATTAAATGTTTCATGTTATGGATTGATTTTTTTAACCGCTATGAATAATAAAGAGTTTGATGAGTGAATCATTCGCTTGGGGTTTGTAAATGCCTAGGATAGGCGTTTATGTTTGCCACTGCGGTTTGAACATAGCTGGAGTTGTTGATGTAGAGAAGGTGGCTAATTATGCTGAGAAGTTGCCAGATGTTGTGGTGGCTAGGCATTATGTTTACATGTGTTCTGAAACTGGACAGCGCATGATAAAAGAAGACATTAAAGCGCATAACCTTAACCGAATAGTTATCGCCACATGCTCGCCGAGAATGCATGAAGAAACTTTCCGCAGAACCGTTGCTGAGGCAGGCTTAAACCCTTACCTTCTTGAAATCGTCAATTTGAGAGAACATGTCTCTTGGGTTCACAGCGAAGAGCCAGAAAAAGCAACGGAAAAAGCTAAAGACCTTGTGAAGATGGGCGTAGCACGTGTTAAACTTTTGGAGCCTTTGGAAAAGCGAAGGGTTAGCGTGGAGAAAAGTGTTTTAGTTGTCGGCGGCGGGATTGCTGGGATACAGGCTTCGTTGGATTTGGCTGATGCTGGTTTTAGAGTTTATCTTGTTGAGAAGGCGCCTAGCATTGGCGGGCGCATGGCACAGTTGGACAAGACTTTTCCAACCCTTGATTGTAGTGCTTGCATTCTCACTCCTAAAATGGTTGATGTTGCAAGACACCCAAAAATAACATTGTTGACGAATTCTGAGGTTACAAATGTTAGTGGGTTTGTTGGAAATTATGAAGTTTCAGTTGTAAAGAAGCCCCGTTATGTGGATGAGAAAAAATGTGTTGGTTGCGAACTATGCACTCAAGTTTGTCCAGTTAAGGTTCCAGACGAATTTAATGAAGGCTTAAGCCAAACACGCGCAATATCAGTTTATTCTCCCTATGCCGTGCCAAAAGTAGCCATAATAAACCCAAACCATTGCCTAAGACTGAAATATGATAAAGATGTTTGCGGTAAATGCTTAAACGCATGTGAAGCAAAAGCCATAAACTTTGCACAGCAACCAGAAGAACTTAGGCTTAAAGTGGGCGCCATAATCTTGGCTGTTGGAGCGGAAGTTTTTGACGCTTCTAAAATGCCAGAGTTAGGATATAAACGATACAAGAATGTAATATCCAACATAGAATTTGAAAGGATTTTGAATGCTTCTGGACCTACTAAAGGAGAAATTTGCCGCCAAAACGGCGAGCCTCCGAAAACTATCGTTTTTGTTCAATGTGTGGGTTCCAGAGACAAACGTTTTCATGAATATTGCTGTCGTGTAGGGTGTATGGCAACTTTAAAACAAGCAATTCTTGTTCAAGAAAGGTTAGGAGAAAACGTGAAAATTTATGTTTGCTTTAATGATATGCGTGCTTTTGGCAAGGGATATGATGAGTTTTATAGACGAGCAAGAGAGTTAGACATAGAATTTGTTGCAGGGTTGCCATCAGACATTCGAAGCGCTTCGGACGGTTCACTTTACTTTGATGTTTACGATAAAGGAACAAACAAGCTTTTGGAAATGCGACCAGACTTAATTGTTCTAGCGAACGGATTAGTTCCAAACAGCGACCTTGAAAAAGTAAGCGCCCTATTCCATGTCTCAAGGAGCGCCGATGGTTTTCTTTTAGAGGCACATCCAAAACTGCGACCTCTAGAGAGTTTGACAGCTGGAATTTTCATTGCGGGTTCTTGTCAAGGACCTAAGGATATACCAGACACTGTTGCCCAAGCCAGCGGGGCAGCAGCAAAAGTAATCGACCTTTTGGCGAGTGGGGTAATTGAGCTTGAGCCTTTAACAGCGGTTATTGATAAGAACTTATGCAGTGGTTGTCAAGTTTGTGAGCCGCTTTGTCCGTTTTTTGCGATAGAAATGAAAACGGAAACCGTGGAAGGTGTGGAAAAAGTTAAAGCGGAAATTATTGAAGCCATGTGTCAAGGCTGTGGTCTCTGCGTTTCAGCATGTCCCACCAAAGCAATCAAAATGCGGCATTATAATGATGAGCAATTTCTGGCGCAAGTTCAAGCATGCTGTTCTGAAAGGAGGTAATTGAGTATGGGTTTAACAGATTTAATGTCAATGGCTAAACCCAACATGGAAGTGCGTGAAAAATTTTTGTCAAAGCTTGGCAACAAAGAACTCATTAACTGTTTTCAATGTTTAAAATGCACCAGCGGATGCACAGCGTTAAAACTTTTAGAGTTGAAGCCTCATGAAATAGTTAAACTTGTCAATTTTGGCTTTGTGGATGAATTGGCGTCGTCGGAAATAATTTGGACTTGTGTAACATGCCTAAAGTGTGTGCAAAGGTGCCCACAGAAAGCCTCACCATACCACACGATAATGGTTCTTAGGAATATGGCTGTTGAAAAGGAAGTGCAGATACCTGAAGAATACTTGAAAGCTTTCTCAAGAATTCTCGAAACAGGCTTGGCTGAAGCACCTCAAGAAGTCACGACAAAAAAGATGGAAGTTTTTGATCGTAAAAGTCTAAAGTTGCCAAAAATCAACCTTCCAAAGGAGAGTTTTCAAGCAGCGTTTATGAAAATTATGGAGGAGAAATAGGTGAAACTTGCTGTTTTCTGGGGCTGTCGCATATTAACAAGTCAGTACGCTTATGAAATGTCTGTTCGAGAAGTTTTCAAAAAACTAAACATAGAACTTGTAGATCTATCCGAAGCTAATTGTTGTGGAGACCCGATAAAAAGCATAAAAGACCCCGCAGCAAACTATTTAGCCATTAGAGTTTTAGCCCTAGCAAACTCGACAGGTTTAGATGGTTTGCTTGTGCCATGCAATCGTTGCCACTTTGCCATTTCAGAAGCAAAAAACGTTGCGAACAAAAACAAGAATCTTAACGAAAAAATCAAGGGCTTGCTGAAGGAAGAAGAATTAGAGTATAACGCTAACATTAAAATTTGGCACATAATCGACTTTCTGCACGACTTTGTTGGCTTAGATTCTATTAAAAAAGCAACACAAAAGCCTCTTAAAGATTTGCGGTTGGCAACGCATGTTGGTTGCCAAATCATTCGTTACAGCGACCTTGGAAGGGTTGATGATGCGGAGAATCCTCGAAAACTTGATAAGTTAGTGGAGGTTCTTGGAGCGAAAACGGTGGATTACGCTGAAAAACTGGATTGTTGTGGTGCACCTTTAATGTATAGTCATCCCAGTTCTGCTCTTTCTCTTGCTGGCGCTAAAATTAAGGCTTTAACGAGTTTGGGTGTTGACGGTTTGGTTATTTCTTGTCCCGATTGTGGTTTGATGTTTGATTTTAGGCAGAAGGATGCAGTGGCGACTGTTGGAGCAAAAGCCAGTCTTCCAGTGATTTATTATACGCAGCTTCTTGGTTTAGCCTTAAACATCGAAGCAGAAAAACTTGGTTTGCATCTTAACCAAAGCCCTGTGGAGCAACTTTTAATGAAAATTTCTGCTTAAACGCTAAACAACTTTTATATTCCAAGTTTAAAAATAGAAGCTTCAAGGTGAAAGTTTATGGTTGATTTCAGTTTCACAGAAGAGCAAGAGCTTTTCCGCAAAGCATTGAAAGAATGGTGCGAGAAAAATTTGTCCCTTGAAAAAATCAGAGAGATGGATAGTAAAGGCGAAATTCCGAAAGAAATTTTGAAGAGCATGGCTGACTTGGGCTTGCTTGTCATGACTGCGCCGCAGGAGCATGGTGGAACAGGCGCTGACTGGGTTACTGCCTGTATTGCTGGAGAAGAGTTGGGTTATGCTGACATTAGTATTGCTATTCCAGTGCTTTGGCTTGTGGAATCTTCTTGGGGCTTTGTTGTTGACAGATACTGCACAGAAAAAGTTCGTGAAACAGTTATCCATCCGGCAATAAAAGGCGAAGCCTTCATAGGCATAGCTTCCACGGAGTCTGGCGGCGGCTCTGATGTTGCAGCCTTCAAATCCACAGCCCGTAAGGAAGGAAACGATTGGATTTTGAATGGAGAGAAAATGTACATTAGCGGAACTGAAGAAGCCAAAAAACTTGGCGGAGGCTACTTTGTCGTTGCCAGAACTTCGCCTGCACCTCCAGAAGCGCCACATCGTGGGATGACGGGCTTTTACTTGCCAATAAATGCTTCTGGGGTTGAAATTAACAAACGCTTTGATGATATGGGGCGGATGGCGATTTCCACTGGCGGTTTTATGATGAAAAATGTTAGGATACCCGACTCATATCGCCTTGGTGAAGTGGATAAAGGCTTCTATTTAACCATGGAAGGTTTTGACAATGCAAGAATATTGATAGCAGCAGTCTGCATTGGAGCTGCGAGAAGGGCGCTTGACATTGGAATGGAATACATTAAAGAGCGGAAGGCTTTCGGCAGACCTATCGGAAAATTTGAGGGAATACAGTTTGAATTGGCGGATGATTGGGCGCAACTTGAGGCTCTGCGTTCACTCGTTTATCGAACCGCATGGATGAACGACAAAAAGTACAAGGAAAACAAATTCACACCATTAGAAGTTAGCAGAATGATTGCTGCTTGCAAACTGATGGCGCCGCATTTCGCCTTCGACGTTTTCAAGCATGCAATGATTTGGCTTGGCGCCTACGGTTATACCAAAGAATGCCCATTAGAAATGGGATTGCGTGGAATAATGTCTTACTGTGTCGGGGCTGAAGGAGCCACAAACATTCAAAGAATAGTCATAGCAAGAGAACTTTTAGGCAAAGACTACATACCCTACAAATAATCCCATTATTCACATTTTCTTTTTTAATGAAGTTTACTGTTTTCGCCAGTTCCTTCATCATGCAGGAAACCATTAACGCATGAGCATGCTTGTACTCTTAACAAGCCTTAAGGCTTCATCTTAAGAAGATGAGCTTAAGTTGCCACGTCTCGACCGTCATAATTTCGTGGGTGGGGTATATGACTGGCTATGTTTCTCTCCAAACAACTGTCGAATTCTCAGTTATCGCGTTGCTGCTTGTAGGTTCAACCCACGCTCTCCGACGTTTCGTTTCGACTTCTTTCCCCAAGTGGCAATTTTTCAGGCGAGTTGTCTTCGTCCTGTGCGGCATTTTCTGGATTGGTTTCTTTTTATGGAGAATTTCCGTGATTGCCCTAAGACAAGTGTTCGGTTTAAGTGCAGATACCTCAGCATTCCTAGCGTTACCATGTTACCTACTGGGAGCCTACATTGCAGACAAACTAGAGAAGCGCACGCGTATGCATACACGCCAAAGGACACACTCCTAACAGAAAATGCATTGGTTTTCCAAATTTTTAGAACAGCTTCTTTTAATGTCTCCTAAGAGAATGTTGTTAGTTCTTTGGTTTTAAGGAAAAGTATAAGTTTTTAGAGCGGTATAGAAGGAACCATTGGGAAAATAGGAGGAAAAACTAGAGAGGGTAGGTCGCGTATTGGTTGTTTTTAAGCCCAAAAATATGTTGTTACCGCAGTTGCTTCTTTAATGCTTCTTTCAGTGCTGGCAGTATCTCATATAAGTCGCCTACAACGCCGTAATCTGCAACCTCAAATATCGGCGCATTCTCATCCTTGTTAATAGCCACTATCACTTTCGCATCTCGAATTCCGGCTACGTGCTGAATTACGCCAGAAATTCCACAAGCAATGTAAAGTTTTGGCTTAACCTTATGTCCAGACAATCCAACCCATTCTGTGAACCATTTTCTATCCTCAACTAAGGGTCGTGTGTTGCCAACTTGCCCGTTCAGAATTTTTGCCAACTCTTCTAGTAAAGCAGTGTCTTCTTTCTTTTCTAATCCTCTTCCGCAACTGACTATTACATCTGCGTCTTCAATTCTTACGCTTGAAATTTCGATGGGTTTTGTTTCTATGATTTCTGTTTTTGGTGCTTCAATTTTTGCGTCGAATTTTATTATTTGTCCATTGCGGTCTTTTGGCTGAAGTTTTTCAAATGTTCTTTGGGGAATTGTTGCTATTTGTGGTTTTGTTTTGAAGGTTATTTTTGCAGTGGCGTTTCCGCCGTATGTTATTCTTTCGCCTATTAGCCTTCCCTGTTCGTCAACATTTAGCCTATTACAGTCGGGGATGCATCCAGTTTGGAGGCGAGTTGCAAGTTTGGCTGCGAGGGGTTTTCCATTCCTTGTTGAGCCTATTAGTATTATTTCAGGTTTGTAATCTATTACGAGACTGTGTAAAACGCTGAGGTATGGTTCCATTTGAAAATGTGTCAAGGCTTGATTTTCGATTAGAAAAACTTTGTCTGCTCCATGTTTTATTAACTCGTTTGCCCTTTCTTGAACGTTATATCCAATCAGAACAGCCGCCAACTCTTTTTGCAATTTATCCGCTATTTCTCTTCCTTTCCCAAGCATCTCTAAAGTCAAATCGTGCTTTTCAGAATAAACCAGAATCATTTTTTCACCTTCCAACAACGCCTTCCTCAACCAAAGCCTTAACCAATTTGTCGGCAATCTCTTGCGCTGTTTCGCCAGTTATTTTCACTCTTTTTCGTTCCGTTTTTGGAGCCAAAACTTCCATTACTTCAATTTTTGTATCAAGCTTTTCTTTTTGAAGGTTCAAGTCTGCAGCAGTCCATGTTGTTATTTCCTTTTTTGAAGCTTTCATTATCATCATAAGCGATGGAATTCTAGGCTGGTTTATTTCTCTCGTAACCGATATCAAAGCTGGCATTTTCACTTTTACAGTTTCAATGGCGTCTTCAATGGCTCTTTCCACAATAACCGCATCACCTTCCACAGAAATTTTTCTAACAGAAGTCGCCTGCGACAAGCCAAGAAGCTCCGCCAATCTTGAACTGACAAGCCCTGAAAAGCTATCCAAGGAGGTTTCGCCGCATAATATCAAGTCAAAGGTTCCGATTTTTTTGATTGATTCTGCAAGAATATAAGCGGTGCCTAAAGTGTCTATGTCTTTAAAGTTGGGGTCGCTAATCATGTAAGCCTTGTCTGCTCCCATGGCGAGGGCTTCTCGCAGAACAGTTTTTGCATCTTCAGCGGTGACTGTTACGGTTAATATTTCAATGTTGCCAATTTTCTCCTTAATCCTTATAGCTTCTTCTAAGGCGTTTTTGTCAAAATCGCTTATTTTCTTGGCTGCACCAGCAGTTATTAATTGTCTTGTTGTTGGGTCAACTTTTAACTGTGAAACGTCAATTGCTTGTTTGAGGCAAACAATTATTCTATTCAATAATTTTCCCTTCTGATAATGGGTTGTTAGAAAACCTAAATTTCTGGTGCTTGTAAAAAACTTTTGCTCTGATAACTCTAATGTTTTAATGGTGCAATTTTGTTGTGGAAAGGAAGTGAGTGTGCATAAAAATTTATTAGCGTATGTTTTTAAAGTCTCCCGCATGGAAGAAGCGAACATAGTTATTATAGGCGCTGGCATAGTTGGCTTGGCTGTAGCTGCAAAACTTTCCGAAAGGAATGAAGGAGTCTATATTTTAGAGAAAAATTCAAGGTTTGGACAAGAAACAAGCACGCATAACAGTGGAGTAATTCATTCGGGTATTCATTATCCGCCCGGTTCTCTTAAGGCTAAATTATGCGTTAAAGGCAATTTGATGATTTACGAAATTTGCGAGAAATATATGATTCCATATAAGCCTTTAGGAAAATTGACAGTGGCTATTGAAGATGAAGAGTTGGAAGAGTTGGAAAAACTGAAGCGTTGGGGAGAGGCAAACGGTGTTGAGGGTTTGAAATTTTTGGAAAGGGAAGATGTTAAGCGGTTGGAGCCAAATGTTGAGGTTGAAAAGGCGCTTTATTCTCCTTCTACGGGTATTGTTGAACCTGACGAGCTTATGAACTATTTTTATGCCAAGGCTTCTGAGAATGGTGCAGTTTTGGCTACACAAACAGAAGTAACTGGTTTAAGAAAAACAAACGGCAATTATGAAGTGAGCGGAATCAGTTTAGGCGAAAAATTCACCATAAAAGCAAAAAGCGTGATAAATTGTGCTGGGCTTTACTCAGACAAAATAGCCACGCTTATTGGGTTGAACGTGGAAAAACTTGGTTATAAATTGCATTATTGCAAAGGCGATTACTTTAGGCTTATTGGCAAAGCTCCAGTAAAAATGCTGATTTATCCAGTTCCGAAAGGACCAGGATTAGGAATTCACTTGACCCCAGACCTTGCGGGAGTAGTGAAATTGGGACCAAACGCCTACTATGTGGATAACATCAGCTATGAAGTGAACTCCAGCGAAGAGGAGTTTCGGGAAGACGTCAAAAGATTCTTGCCATCCATCCGAAACTATGAACTCACACCCGATTTTGCCGGAGTCAGACCCAAACTTCAAGGTCCAAGCGAAGAGTTTAGGGATTTTGTCATAAAACATGAGGCTGACAGGGGCTTTTTTGGCTTCATAAATCTTATAGGCATTGAGTCTCCGGGTTTGACGGCGGCGCCAGCTATTGGCGAGTTTGTTTCCGAAATCTACGAGAATGAAATTAAGAAATGAGAGGTTTAAACAATATTTTCGGGAGTGTTGAAACATAAAATATTAGAATAGAGTTTTATTTTAATGTCAAACAAAATTGAAAGAGAGGATATGAAAAATGGCTTCTAAAACGTTTTTCTGGCAGGGAAACGAGGCTTGTGTTGAAGCGGCAATAATTGCTGGCTGCCGGTTTTTCGCTGGTTATCCCATATCTCCTGCAAACGAGATTTCTGAGTATATGGCGGCGCGACTGCCGAAAGTTGGCGGTGTCTTCATGCAGATGGAGGATGAGCTAGCTTCTATTGGTGCTGTTATGGGGGCGAGTTGGTGTGGAGAAAAGGCTATGACAGCGACTTCTGGGCCAGGTTTCAGTTTAATGCAAGAGACTCTTGGCTGGGGTTTTATGACTGAGACGCCATGCGTTGTTGTGGATGTTCAGAGAGTTGGACCTGGCACTGGACAAGCCACTAAGGCTGCGCAAGGTGATGTGATGCAGGCTCGTTGGGGAACCCATGGTGACTATTCTGTTATAGCGCTTTCTCCCAATTCTGTTCAGGAAATGTTTGAACTTACAATTAGGGCTTTTAACTTGGCTGAAAAATATCGCACGCCAGTCATTGTCTTGACTGACGAGATCATCGCCCATGTTAGGGAGCAAGTTGTAATCCCGCCATTAGAAAATGTCACGATAATAAACAGAAAAAAGCCCAAGGCTGAAGACAAAATCTTCTTCGGTTTAGAGAATGTAGCGCCAATGCCATCCGTCGGCGAAGGCTTCAATGTTGCCGTCACCGCTTCAACTCATGATGAATATGGAGTTCGATTTACGGCAGACCCAAAAGTGCATAGGCGTATGGTGGAAGTCATCAACAACAAGATTAAGAAAAACGTGGATGACATAGTGGAAGTTGAAACCTACAACATTGACGACTGCAGAGTGGGCATAGTTTCTTTCGGGTGCACATCCCGAGCAGTTTACGAGGCTGTTGAAACTGCAGAAGCAGATGGAATAAAAGCGGGTTATGTTCGTTTAAAAACCGTCTGGCCATTACCAGAAAAACAAATCATGCGATTGGCAGAGTCTGCTGAAAGAATAATTGTTCCGGAGATGAATCTTGGACAGTTATATTATGAAGTTAAAAGGATAGCGTGTTCAAGGGATGTTGTTTCTTTGAGTAAGATTGGCGGAGGAGAAATGATTACGCCTGAGGAGATTTTAGCTGAAATTTTAAGAGGACGGTGAATGGTATGGGTGAAGCGTTTTCAAGTCGCAGTTATATGAGAGATTTGAGGTTGCCTTTCTGTCCCGGATGCGGTTTGTTTGCTTTAAGTGACACTTTTCTGAGGGCTGTCTATGAATTGGGCTATAAGGACTTAAGCAATTTCATTTTCACAAGCGGGATAGGCTGCACATCTTGGATTCCTTCGCCCTATTTCAAGGCTGATTCTGTTCACACGCTTCATGGAAGAAGCATACCGCCAGCAACAAGCATAAAACTCCTAAAACCCGATTTTCACGTTGTCGTCTTTGGAGGAGACGGCGATATAGTTGGCATAGGTTTAAGCCACTTCATTCATGCTGCAAGGAGAAACACGGATATTCTTGTGATAATGGGAAACAACATGGTTTATGGCATGACTGGCGGACAAGTTGCACCCACAACACCATACAAAGCCCACACAACCACAACGCCCTATGGAAGCTTTGAGCATCCTTTAGACGCTGCAAAACTTGCAGTGGCAGCAGGCGCAGCCTACGTAGCCAGATGGACAACAGCCCATCTCAGCGAATTGAAGGAGTCAATTAAGAAGGCGATACAACTGCAAGGTTTCAGATTTATTGAAGTTGTAACTCAATGTCCCACAGCCTACGGCAGAAGAATGGGCTTTAAAAATGTTGGAGAAATGCTAAGATGGTTTAAGGAAAATTCCATTCCAGTCAAGCAGGCGGAAGGAATGAGCGAAGAAGAATTGGAGGGTAAAATTGTTGTTGGAGAGTTTGTGGAAAGAAAACGTCCAACACTTGTAGAAAATGTTCATGCTCTGTTGAAGGAGGCGCAGAAAGGTGGCAAAAAGGATTGAGATAATAATAGGTGGAAGTGGCGGTCAAGGCGTTGTCTTAGCTGGGCAAATATTGGGAAAGACTGTTGCATATGAAGGAAGAAAAGTTCTACAAACGCAGAGCTATGGAGCTGAAGCAAGAGGAAGCCTAGCAAGAAGCGAAGTAATAATTTCAGAAAACCCAATAGGTTTCCCAGCGGTTAGAAAATGTGACATACTAGTCGCTATGAACCAAGAATCCTTAAATGCGAATCTGCAACACCTTAAGGATGATGGGCTATTGATAGTTGACAGCACCAATGTGCAAGAAATTCTTGAAACGAAGGCGAAAGTCTACAAAGTTCCCATAACTGAAACCTGTAAGAAAATGTTTGGAGAAGCAACATACGCAAACATGATGATGCTTGGAGTTTTAACCAAACTAACCAAATTGGTTAGTGGCGAAACTATGAAGAAAGTCATAGAGGAAGTTGTTCCTGCAAAAACATTAGACGCCAACTTGAAAGCCTTCGAGAAGGGTCAAGAGTTAATATAACCTACAAAGTTTAATACAATCTTCGGTGGTCTTTGTGGAATACGAAATTAAATGCAGCATTTGCGGGCAACCTTCAACCAATCTTTTAGATTTTAAATGTCCCAAATGCGGTCAGCCTTTAGAAATTCAGAATTTTGTCAAATTTGAACATGAAAAAATTGTAACTAAAGACTATACTATTTGGCGGTATGCAAAATTTTTCCCGTATGTGAAAAAAGAGGAAATTATCACGTTAGGAGAGGGTTGGACCCCCCTTGTCAATTTCTCAAGCAATGTTTATTTCAAACTTGAAAGTCTTAATCCAACCGGTTCTTTCAAGGACAGAGGCTCGGCGGTGCTTTTTTCCGCCTTACATAGGCTTGTGAAAAGGGCTGGTGGATATGTATCTGAGGATTCTTCTGGTAATGCTGGGGCGTCTATGGCTGCTTACGCTGCTCGTGCAGGTTTGAAGGCGAAAATTTATGTTCCGGAAAATGTTTCTGGACCGAAGTTTAATCAAATTCAATTTTATGGTGCAGATGTCGTTAAGGTTTCTGGAAGCCGTAGCAAGGTTGCTGAGGAAGCGCAAAAAACCGAAGCGGGAAAATTCTATGTTGGACACATTTTGCATCCGTTGTTTAGGGATGGAATAAGAAGTCTTGCTTATGAGATAGCTGAACAGTTTGGTTGGCGTGTTCCAGAACGCATTTACTTGCCAGTTTCAGCTGGCACTTTGCTTTTAGGCGTGATTGATGGATTTAAGCATCTTATCGACTCAAACATTATAGAAAATATGCCAAAAATCGTGGCTTGCCAAACACAACAAGTTTCACCCCTTTATCATCAGTTTAAAAACTTAAGATATGCCCCTCCTGAAAAGGTAACATCCATTGCTGATGCTTTGGTGAGTGTAAATCCTCCACTTTTAGCAGTTATGGTCAAAAAGTTAAGAGAAGCGAAAGGCGATGCTGTTATGGTTGGCGAAAACGAAATATTGGACGCTTTTATGGAGCTTGCTGGAAAAGGATTTTTTGTTGAACCAAGCTCGGCTGTTGCATATGCAGCCTACAAAAAACAGCTCTTAAATAAGGAAGCGTCAAAAACTGATGAAACTCTCATAATTCTTACTGGGATGGGTTTGAAAACTATGCTTAAACCACGCTAACGACATTCGCGTAATAGTTTCCATTAAAAAATTTGCTTTTCCGCTTTTGCTTTAGAAAAATTTATATTGTAATGCTGTTTCTCATTGAGACGCATTAGGAGGTTGTTTGGTTTGTCATCAACTGCACAAGCTGGAGGAGTTCCAGTCTTAATATTAAAAGAAGGTTCAAGCCGAAGCAGAGGAAGAGAAGCGCAGCACGCAAACATAATGGCTGCAAGAATTGTGGCTGAAACCGTTAAAAGCGCTTTAGGCCCGAAAGGTATGGATAAAATGCTTGTGGACAGCTTCGGCGATACAACGATAACAAGTGATGGACGCACAATTTTAGATGAGATGGATATTCAGCATCCAGCAGCTAAAATGATGGTTGAAGTTGCGAAAACGCAAGACAACGAAGCTGGCGACGGAACAACAACAGCCGTAGTCCTAGCGGGCGAATTACTCAACAAGGCAGAAGAACTTATTGGAAAAAATGTTCACCCAACAATAATCATTGACGGATACAAGAAAGCCAGCGAAAAAGCATTGGAAGTTTTAGAGAAAATAGCAATGCCAACAGGGTCAAACGCTGAAGAGTACTTGAAAAAAGTGGCAATGACTTCCATGGCAAGCAAGTTAGTGGCTGAACATAAACAATACTTGGCTGAACTCGCCGTTAAGGCTGTTCTTGAAGTTGCAGAGAAAGAAAATGGAGAATACAAGGTGGACATTGATGACATTAAGGTTGAAAAGAAACCCGGCGAATCTTTAAGAGATACTAAGCTCATTCAAGGCATAGTTTTGGATAAGGAAGTGGTTCATTCTGGAATGCCTAAGCGGGTGGAAAAAGCCAAAATAGCATTATTGGACACGGCGTTGGAGATTGAGAAGACAGAGTTTGATGCTAAAATAAACATTGAAAGCCCAGAGCAAATGGATGCTTTCCTCAAGCAGGAGGAGGAAATGCTGCGGGGGATGGTTGAAAAGATAGAGGCAATAGGCGCCAATGTTGTTTTATGCCAGAAGGGCATAGACGACATGGCTCAACACTTCTTAGCTAGGAAAGGAATTCTTGCAGTTCGCAGAATCAAAAAGTCGGATATGGAGAAGCTTTCAAAAGCCACTGGTGGAAAAATAATAACCAACATAGATGACATGAGCTCATCTGACTTGGGATACGCAAGCCTTGTTGAAGAACGCAAGATAGGCGACGACAAAATGACCTTCGTTGAAGGATGTAAACATCCAAGGGCGGTTACAATTTTGATAAGGGGTGGAACGGAACGCATAGTGGACGAAGCAGAACGCTCATTACATGACGCATTATGCGTAGTTCGAGATGTGGTTGAAGAACCAAAAATCTTAGCTGGGGGCGGAGCTCCAGAGCTTGAAATTTCTCGCATGCTCAAAAAATATGCTGAAACCCTTCCTGGAAGGGAGCAGCTTGCAGTTAAAAGCTTTGCAGAAGCCCTTGAAGTGGTTCCAGTAACGCTAACAGAAAATGCTGGTTTAGACCCAATAGACATACTGTCAGAATTGCGGGCACGCCACGAAAAAGGTGAAACATGGGCTGGAATAGAAGTTAACTCTGGAAAAGTCCAAGACATGAGTGAAGCCGGAGTCTTCGAGCCTTTGGCTGTCAAGAAGCAAATAGTCAAATCCGCCGGAGAAGCTGCCTCAATGATACTTAAAATTGATGACGTGATTGCTGCTGGAAAAATGAAAGCTCCTCCAACACCGCCGGGTGGCCCACCGGGAGCTGGGTATCCAGGCGCTGGGGAGTATTAGAATACGTCTAAAAAAGAGAAGAAAATTTTGATAGGTCCTCCTAAGCTTACTCGTTTCGAAAAGGCTAGGATAGTGGGGGCTAGGGCGCTGCAAATATCCATGGGCGCTCCAATCCTCGTCGAGGTTTCAGAGGGATTTTCAAGTCCAATAGACATAGCCTTAAAGGAGCTTGATGCTGGAATTTTGCCAATGACTATTAGGCGAACATTGCCAGACGGCACATACCAAGACATCCCACTCAAATGGTTGCTAGAGGAAACATAGCTTAGAATGGTGGGGGCGGCGGTGGCGGAATCCTTCTGCTTTCTTCTTTTGCGTACATGGAATAGTAGTAAAATGTAGATGCAATTGGAGATATTGGTGCAATTACTGAGCTTATGATTGTGCTGACTAATGCACTGTACATTCCAAACGGAGCCAAAATCAGATTTACTACAAAAGCTAAAGCTCCAATTATTAACCCAACTATTAATGAAAGGGCAAATGTCTTAAGCCATCTTTTGCTTACAAGCTCTCTGCTTCTGGTTAGGCTTTCAAGGGCTCCCTTCCCTTCTATTACAATAACTGGAATTACAAGATAGAACATTATGGATATTATTATGCCTGGAATTATTAAGAGCAGCAAACCTAACATTGTTAGGATGCCAACTATCAGCGATGCAACTAAAAGGGAAGGGAGCTTGGAAACAGCGAATTTGAAGGAGTCGCTCAAGCTTGCTTTTCCCTTCTCAATTATGTCAGAAGCGGATTTAATCAAAATTCCAGAGACAACAGTGCCTATAATCCATGAAATTATTGCGATAATAAATGCTAAAGCCATAAGCGTTAAGAGTATGTTCAAAAGCTTGGGCCAAACAACTTCTGGAGGACCCGTGAAATCTATTTTTGTAATTTCTTGCATGTAAGTGAGTATTGGGAGGCTTAATAAGGCTGAGATTATGCTAAATATCAAGTATGGTATGAAGAAGGTGCCGAAGTTCTTAAGGTATAAGCTAAATGTTAAGGAAATATTTTCTTCAACAGATAATTCATGTGTGGGCTTTGATTCAGACATTTAATTCATATTTATAGTGTTCAACTGTTTTAATAAATTTACGTTTTTAATTTACTATCAGCTCTTTTAAGGCTCTCCAAGTTTTCCTTTGCTTGTTCAAGTGTTTTCCTTATTCTTGTCCAGTGGGCTCCTTGCCAGTAGATTTTTTCGCATTTTGGACATTCCCAAAACTCATTGTAATATGTGAATGTGCTTTTTTCTACTTTGTTGGCTGCTTTTTCTTTTGGTATTGGTTTTACTCTTGTGTTGCATTTTGGGCATCTGGATGTTGCCATGTCTATGTCTAATTCAATTTTGAATCTTTTTGCAATTTGTGCGAGTCTTTCTGCTTCTGTTTTTCCTTCGATGTAGAAGGCGTTAACTCCCTTTGCTGTGGCTTGTTGGTAAAGCTCGAAATCTCTTGTGAGAAGTATTCTTCTTTCCTTTTTTGCTATTGTGATTAGTTGGTTATCGTCGAGTTTGCTTGAGTATTTCACGTTGTGTCCCAGCATGCGAAGCCAGCGGGTAAGTTTTCCAAGCATGCCGTCGGCGATGAACTTCAATTTTATTCTCTCCGAATTATTTCTCCGCTTCCAGCCCTTGCGACTATTTCATCTTCATCCATAATTAATTGTCCTTTGACGAAAGTTTTAACAGGTTTTCCTTTAACTCTCCACCCATCGAATGGAGAATATTTTGCTTTTGAGTGAAATTTCGATGCTTCTATCTTGCCTTTCCTTTTTAAATCTATAACCGTCAAATCTGCCATATTCCCTTCTTCCAAATATCCTCTACCCTTGAGTCTGAAAATCCTAACTGGGTTTTCTGCCATTAACTTGACAACATCTCCTATCGATAATTTTTTGCGGTTGACTTCTGTGAGTAGTAGCGGAAGTGTTGTTTCTAATCCTGGTATGCCCACCTTAACATTCCAAATATTTTCAACTTTTTTCTCAGCCACAGTGTGTGGCGCATGGTCTGAAGCTAAAATGTCAATCCACCCATTTTTGACGCCTTCCAAAAGGACTGCGGTATGCTTTTTCTCTCGAAGTGGTGGCAAAGTTAGCGTTAAAGCGCCAATTTTCCTCAAGTCTTTAGCTGATAAAAACATGTGATGTGGTGTGGCTTCGCAGCTTATTGGCAAGTCTGATTGTTTACCCTCTATTATTATTTCTAATCCCCTTTTTGTGCTTATGTGGCAAAAGTGCAAAGGCGAATGAGTTTGTTTTGCAATGTTTAGTAAACGGTTTATTGCCTTCCACTCTGCAATTTCTGAATGCGCCTTTAAAAATGCTTCAATGTCATTGCGGTTAAGTTGTTTAAATTTTTCTTCGATCTTTTTTATTGTTTCTTTGTCTTCTGCGTGGACAGCCACTAAAGTTTTTGATTTTTTGACATTTTTGAATGCTTCTGATAAGGCGTTATCGTCATCGATGTTTAATCCGCCAACTTGCTCCATCATAAAAAGCTTGAAGGCAACAGCCCCAGCCCTAATAATTTCTTGGATTTCGCTTGTTCTTTTTGGAAATTCAGAGTAAAAACCAACGTTAACCAAAATTTTCTTTTCAGCAACTTCCATGCGCTTTCTTAAAGTTTCAACACTCATAGTTACTGGGTTGTTGTTTGGCATGTCTAAAACCGTTGTTATTCCACCAGCTGCAGCCGCCGCAGTCCCACTGTAAAAGTCTTCTTTGTAGGCTTTTCCTTCATCCCTTAAATGCGTATGAACGTCTATTACACCAGGCAAAACTAAAAGATTCTTCAAATCCATTTTTTTATCTGCTTTTGGCATGAGAGTTTCTTTGCCTATCTTGTAGATTTTGCCGTTTTCTATGGCGAGGCTGCATTCCATTATCTTTTTGTTTATGTAGGCTTTCGTGTTGTTTAGAACTAAGTCGACTGTCAAGTTAGGCTCTCTCTTTTCTTTAAAGTATAAGAATTGGCTGTTAAAAGTTTACTCTATTATTTTGAAGAAGTCTCTTTCCGTTAGGATTCCTACAAGTTTTTCGTTTTCAACAACTGGTAAAGCGCCAACATTTTTCTCCCGCATAATTTTCGCTGCCTTACCTATGTCCGCATTTGGTTCTATTGTTGCAACTTCTTTTGTTGCTATTTCTATGGCAAGTGTGTTCAAGACTTGGATTATGTTTCCTGACTGCAGATATGTGAAGACTTTTCCTGAGCCGAAAAACCTTATAATGTCCATTGCTGTTATTATGCCCATTATTTTGCTGTCGGATATTATTGGTAGTCTTCTGAACCCTTGGGTTGCCATTGTTTTTTCAGCTTCAAAAATTGTTGTTTTGGGCAAAGCGGTGACGACTTTTTCTGACATTAATTCGGAAACTTTTACGCCGCTCATTCTGTTGGCAAACATGTTTGCTATGTCTCTTTCTGTGATTATTGCTCTGACGCGGTTTTCTTCGTCAACTACTGGTAAACCGCCAAGGTTCTTCTCTTTCATAATTTTTACTGCTTCACTTATTTTTGAAGAGGTTTTAACGGAAGCAACGTTTTTTGTCATTATGAGTCTAACTGGCTCGTTTATGGCTTTGAAAAAGTTTCCGCTATGTTTCTGTTGGATTATCTCAAATTTTTTTCCGCCGCCAAGATAATCTATTATGTCTGTGGCTGTTATGATTCCTTCTAGGGCTTTTGTTCCAGGGTTGGCTATGGGTATTCTGCGGAATCCTTCTTTTGACATTATTCGGATGGCATCATAGATTGGTGTGGTAGGCGCCATGGTTACAACTGGGCTTTTTGCGATGTGCATTATTTCGCTTTCGCGTTTTTTTGATGGATGGGCTCTTAAAGAGAGTTGACCCTTCTCCTTTAGTGTTCTTCTGAAGGTTTCTCTACTCAAAATATCATCCTCTTTCATTTAACAATTATTTTGGCAATATCCTCCCTGTCAACTATACCAATCAACTTGCTATTCTTATCTATCACGGGGACTCTTCCTATATCCTTTGAAACCATGATTTTGGCAACTCTGATTGCCCTTATTGAGGGTTCCACGGCTATAACTTGGGTATTCATGATTGAAGAGATTTTGGATGAGCCCCGAAAGCGTCCCTTTTTAGATTCGAATGTTGGCAATAATGCTCCACTTTGTATGAGGTCTTTTTGTGTGACAATTCCCATCAGCCTATTATCTTTCACGACTGGCAAGCCCGCAAAAGATTTGGTTTGCATTAAGCGCCAAATGTTATCCACGTCATCTTCTGGAGAACAAGCCACAACGTTTTTTGACATTACTTCCTCGACGGTTCTTGCAAGTTTTTCTGGGCTTGTCTTAATTATGGCTTCGATGAAGTTTTCTAAGCCGAAAACTCCCTTGTAATTTTTGTCTTGAGTGGAGTTTATGGCTGGTATGTTCCATTCGTCGAGTCGAATCATTTCTTTAACTGTGGATGTAGCATCATCTTCTATTGTTGCTGTATGTTTTGGATTTCTCATGATGCCTTTAACTCTTATTGGGGAGACGGAGGAGGAGATTGTCATGATGTCGCCGCGGGAAACTATGCCAATAAGCCTTTTTGTTTTGTCTATTACTGGAAGAATTCTTAGGGAAAAATCTCGTATTATTGCTCGGGCTTTTGTGGCAAGTTCATCTTCATAAACGGACAGGTGCTTTTCATTCATGATTTCTTTAACACGCAAAAACTCGTCCTCACTCTTCCTCTTCTTCCAATTCCGCTCTACAATCTTCGCAGATGTATTCTCCATTAACCTCTTTCAAGTCGTCTGACCATCCTCCGCAGTGGTCGCAGTATCCAGCAAGAGGCGTGGATTCTTCTTCGCTTTCTTGGGCTCTATTTTCGCCTTCTATTAGCGCTTTTTCTTGTATTGTTTCCACAAGTTCAGGCATGACTGCTAAAATGTCTTTGCTTGAGATTAACCCGATAAGCTGTCCCTTGTATATGACTCCTAATCTTCTTATGTTTAATCTGCTCATTCTTCTCGCTGCTTCGTTAATTGTTTCGTGGGGTTCTATTGTAAGCAGGGGTGAGGTCATAACTTCTTTTGTTTGGAGGGAGTCTGGTTTAACATTTTTAGCTAAGACTCTTACAACCAAGTCTCTTTCCGTTATTATTCCTAACGGTTTTCCCTCTTTGTTTGTTACTATTATGCAGCCTAAACCATGCTTATCCATCAATTCTGCAGCTTTGTTCACTGGTGCATCTTCTTCTATGGTTACAACTGGGCTACTCATAACGTCTCTTACCAGCATCTTAGACCTTAATCCAATGTCAGCCATTCTCATCAGCCATGGGAGGATTTTGCCTTTTAAGTTATGCTTCACTCAAGTCAAAATAAGCATCATGCTTTTAAAACTTGCCGTGTAGCGTGAAAAACTAATTAGGATGTTTTGATAAAAGGTTCAGTCTAACATGTGGAGGGATATTAAACGTTAAAAACAAATGTTGAAAAATTGGTGAAAATTTCAGTTGTGGGCGAAGTAGCCAGCCCAGTTTATGGAAGAGACATATACAGAGTTTCTGCCCATGGAATTCCAATGGTTTTGCCAGGAGTCGGCGGAATCACATACAACGTGCGAGTTGGCGACCCAGCATGCGGATGGGAAGCAGACCATGTTGAACCAGGAGTAAGCCTAGAAAATAAAGAGAATGATCCGCGTTATGGACAAGGCGCAAACACGGCTTTTAATGTGCTTTCTTGTGTTGGAAACGAGGCGGTGGTGGTTGGAGGCGAAGCCAAAGGTGCAAAGGGGGTTGTAACTGGAAAACATGGCGGAATAGAACATGTGCTTGCGGATTTTCAGCCTGAAACCCTTGAAAAGCTCATGTTAGGCGACAAGGTTCTCATTAAGGCTTTCGGCGTCGGCTTGAAACTGTTAGATTTTCCAGAAGTGAAGGTTATGAATATGGATCCACGCTTTCTTGAAGCCTTAAACCCGAAGCCGAACGGCGACAAAATTGAGGTTCCAGTAACGCATACTATTCCAGCGGCTATAATGGGTTCTGGTTTGGGGGCAAACCAAACCTATTCTGGAGATTATGACATCCAACTTTTCGATGAAGCAACCATAAAAGAATGGAAGCTCGACAGTTTAAGACTTGGCGATTTGGTGGCTATCCTTGACGCTGACCACTCTTATGGGAGAATATACAAGAAAGGCGCCATATCCATTGGCATAGTTGTTCACACAAACTGTGTAACCTCTGGTCATGGTCCTGGAGTTACAACCCTCTTCACGTCATCAACTGGGAAGATTGTTCCAAGGATTGACGCAAAAGCCAACATTGCCTCAATCTTAAAGTTGAGGACAGATATATAAGGTGGCATTTATTTATTGATGTGTAAGAGGAGTAGGAAAATTGCCCTATAAGAGAAAGAGTCGTGGCAGGTCAAAGGGTGGAAAAGGTAGCAGCGGCGTTGTTCAGTGTGCCATGTGTGGACAACTGGTTCCTAGGGATAAAGCCAAAAAAGTTACCAGTAGGCGCTCGATTGTTGATCCTCAGTTAGCTAAAGAGCTTCGTCAGAAGGGGACCTATCTGTCTTCTTGGGTTGACACTAAATATTATTGTATTTCATGTGCTGTGCATCGTGGCATCGTGAAAGTTAGGGCTCGGGATGAAAGGCGTAGTCGTTTACGCCCCAGAAGGTTTTAATTTTTTATAAACATGTAAGCATCTTTGCAGAACTGTTAAGTTTGAAAGTATCGCAAGCAAAATTATACCAACGTTCATTACTTTTTTTGTTTCTGCTTCCCAAAGAAATGCTATGATGCTTGTTATGGCGAGTATGATTATGCGTTCTGCCCTTTCAGCCAACCCTATCGACTCCATTTGGATTCCGGCTGCTTCTGCTCTTGCGCGGCTATAACTTACTAGTAATGAGCCGATTAGGGCTATTAAACCCCATAAAGCATCGCATAGTCCGCCTAAAATTATGCCAGCATAAACTATTGCGTCGGCATACCTATCCAATAAAGAGTCTAAGAAACCGCCAAAAGGCGTTGCTTCTTTGTATGTTCTTGCTATTACGCCGTCTAAAGCGTCGCAAAAACCTGAAAGCAAGAGGAGAATTGTGGCAATTTGAAGGTAAAAATTGTTTGTTTGCCATAGCGCATATGTTAAAGCGGAGAAGAAGGCTAATGTTATGCCGATGAGGCTTATATTGTTTGGCGTTAAACCCATTTTGTGGGCTACTTTTGCTTCGGCAACAAGCCATTCTTGAACTTTCTTCTTCAGTTTTGTCAGCATTTCGGCGTCACCATCTTTTATTAAAGAAGCGATTCTTATTTATGTGAGTGTATAAAGATAAATTTGCTTAGTGAAATGGTGGTGTTGTGGAATGATTAATGTAGCCTCTTTAAAAGTCGGTGAGAAAACATGTTTAGGTGTTAGAATTGAGCTTCCAGAATCGCCGCCACTTTTACTTGTAATGGCGGATAAGGGTTTTGTCATGTGCGTTTTCTTAAATGTGGATGCTGCTGAAAAACTCGGCGTGGCAGCAGCCATGGTTAGCGGCGTTAAAAGCTTTGACGACGTTTTAAATGCAAACGTTAAAGCAGTCACGAGTAAGGCTGAAACTTTTGGCGTTAAGGTTGGAATGAAAGGCGCTGAAGCGTTAACGCTTATGTTTTGAAAAGCCCAAAATTGATAGCCTCCCCTAGGATTTTCTAGCCCCCTCCCCTCTAGGTTTTCAGAATTTTGACGATATGTGAGGTTGTAGTTATCGCAAAATATATGTAGAGAGTTGAATGAGCCTTAACTGGAAAGGTGTTCTCAGCCGGGAACGAATCCTCGCGGAGTGGAAATAAGTAAAGATGCGCTGGTAAGGCTGCTTCATGACAAGGATTCTAAGAAAATTGAGATATTTTGGCAACGTTCAGTAATGGAATATAAACCGTATCAGAGATGGGTGGATTACTGGAAAGAGAGTTAACTTAAAAATTCGGCTAATTTGATTTGAGACTGCTTCTTTAAGAAATCTTTGATTCTTTTTTCGGCTAGTTTCACATACTCTGGTTCTATGTCATAACCAACGTAATACCTGCTTGTTTGAAGAGCTGCTATTGCCGTTGTTCCGCTGCCCATAAAAGGGTCTAATATGACTTCTCCCTCAAAAGTGTAAAGTTTTATGAGCCTAAGAGGTAATTCAACTGGAAATGGGGCTGGATGACCAACTCTAGTGGCTGATTCAGCAGGGAAAGTCCATACACTTTTTGTCCACTCTAAAAACTCTTCTTGAGTAATGGTGCTGTTTCTCCCCTTTGGGTTTTGTCTGCTGAATGTATCCTTTGAAAAAATCAATATGTATTCATGGACATCTCTTAGCGTAGGGTTACTTGGTGAACACCAACTTCCCCAAGCGGTAGAAGCCGCGGCGCTCGAACCTTTATCCCAGATTATTTCGCCTCTCATAAGAAATCCAATGTCTAACATGCTTTGAACAACAAAGACATCCAGAGGGATGTATGGTTTTCTGCCTAAATTAGCCACATTAATGCAAGCTCTGCCTCCGGGGACTAGAACCCTGTATGTTTCTTTGAACACTTTTGTTAGTAAACTTCTATGGCTGGGTTACTATTGAGCGTGGTGGATTGTGGCAGTGGGGGTGCTGCCAACAAATTCAGATATGCTTTTTGTGGGAATTTGAATGAATCTCCGAAGGGCTTCCATCTTTTTAAGAACTTTACTTACCATCATTTCTCCCTCTAAATATCTATTTACCATATCTATGAATCTTTCTATTTGAGCATAACCACCAACACTGCGGCGCTTAAGCGTCTCAATACGCTTATCCAAACTCTACGCTTAATCGCGCCATGTTAAATCCGTGCGTCAACCAAATTTAAATTTACATTCACCAAAAATAAGACATAAGATACAAAAAGGGAGAACAGCAAACAAATGCAAAAACAAGACCAGTTAGAAGTGATAGCGGCTGAAATTTTAAACTGCAAAAAATGTGGCTTGCACAAAACCCGAAAGAACGCTGTTCCAGGCGAAGGCAATCCGGAAAGCCATGTGATGTTTGTTGGTGAGGCTCCTGGTTATTGGGAAGACGTTAAGGGTAAGCCATTTGTTGGTGCTGCTGGAAAATTTCTTGGCACGTTACTAGCCAGCATAGGCTTTTCGAGAGAAGATGTTTTTATAGGCAATGTTTTAAAGTGTAGACCGCCTGAAAACCGTGAACCCGCACCAAATGAAATTCAAACATGCACACCCTACTTGGATAGGCAGATTAAGGTTATTCAGCCAAAATTTATTGTCACTCTTGGAAATTATTCCACAGCTTACATTTTTTCAAAGGCTAATTTGGATTTTAGCAGCATTACACAAGTGCATGGAAAAATCTATGAAACAGTAGTTTTAGGCATGCCTATGATGGTTTTTCCAACATTTCATCCGGCTGCAGCCCTCTACAGCGCTAGATATAAGGAAGAGTTAACTGAGGATTTTCAAAGGTTGGGGCGGGAGCTGACAAAAAGAGGATTAATCAAATTTTCATGACGGATTTTATTTCATTAAGGAGCTCTTCTGCATTCTTGAAAGTTTTGGAAGGCAAGGCAGTCAAAAAAGTGTTAAGTCTCTCTTGTTTTCCCTCTTCAGCCTCCACAAGTCTCCATCCAACCTTCTTAATTAACATGCTTTTTGAAATGGGATAGCGTGTTCTTCCCAAAATCTCCTTTAGTGATTGTAAGCCGATGGTGCTGGTGATTTTTGGGAATTTTCCTTCAGCTAGATATCTCTTAAAGCGTGTTGCATCGTCAAACATTGAAAGGTTATTAAACAGTACGTAAACCTCTTTTCCGTGCTTTTCGTAGGGTGTTATGGATTCTTTAAGCCTTTTCAATTCTGCATCGCTGTATTGGTAATAATACATTTGTTCGCCTAAACCGTGAAGCCTAAAATAGGCTATTTCAGCGGCATAGGCGGGCATAACCCTAAATGGGTCAGTAACATGTGCAACATTGGCTTCTTCCAAAACTTTCCTAAGCCTCTCGTAAGTTTCTGGAGTCTCCCATGCTGGTCCACGAGTCTCCCAAACCAAAACCAAACCTTCACGGTTGATTTCTTTGAAAAATTTTTCAGCATCTTCAAGCTTGTCGGGTCTGAAAGAGCTTGGCGTCTGGATAAGCAGTATTTTGGAATCTAAAACTTTGCATATTTGCTTCATTTTTTCGAAAGCTTGAAGGCTTGCGTCGCTGATTTTCATTTTTTCTTTGTGGCTTATGTCTTGGTGCGCTTTCACTGTGAACTCGAATGTTTCTGGTGCCTTCTTCCGCCAGCCTTCTACGGTTTCCATGCGTGGGTATTGGTAAAAGGTGCTGTTCAACTCTACAAGGCTAAAATTCTCAAAGTATTTCTTCATTGATGTTGGGAAACCGCAACATCCAACCTTAATCATTATGGTTCGCGCCTGTTATGCGCTTATTTTTGGTGGTGGGCGGACTGGTTTTCCAAGTTTTCTGCGAAGCGCAATGCGATAGAGCTTCCTCAAAGATTTTATTAACTGCTCAACCGTTGGCAAACTAGAATAAATAAGCGGAATACGGTCATACTCCGCCAGCCTTATTGAATGTTCATCCGGCTTAACGCCTTGGAAAACCACAACCCGAGGCTTCAAATTGTTCAAGCGGACAATCATCATAGGCGAATTCTCATTCCCTATATTTGTAAAAATTAATGCGCGTTCTGTTGTAGCGCCAAAAAGTTGCGAATACTCCAAGCCAGAAAGGGTTTCAATCGCCCTTTTCTCATCAACAACGGTGTAACCGTAAACTTCCTTAACGAATGTGCTTGTGCATGCGACTATTTCGCCTTTTATGGCTTTGCATAAGTATTCTATGCGAACTGGTATTGGAAACTCTCTGAGGTCAAGTATGGCTACACTGGGCGAACTTGTTAATTTTGCAAATTCGCGGATGAAACGGCTTCCGCGTTCTTCATCGATTTTTAATAATGCCCAAACGAACCTTCTAACAAACTTTGTGCCTGGGCTTTCGCGTCGTCCGCTTTCGTAATCGCTAATAACAGAAGACGCTATCACCATTTTATCTGAAAGACTTGTTTGTGAAACAGCGAAAAGCTCACGCCATTTCCGCATTGTGGCGCCAGGCTTGTTGGATAGGATTATTTCTCCTGCTATTCTTCTTGCTAGAACTTCGCGAACGCTTGGGGATACTGACATGCCATGCGACCTTCCAGTCTGCCAAGTTTTCCTTTAAAACATTGCGAAGTATAAAACTGTACCGTTTTTCTTTTCATTCAAAAGAGGAATATTAGAAAAATTCCTGCGACAACCATTATGGCTCCAACAGCATTTTTTGGTGTGATACGTTCGTGAAGGAGAAGAACTGCTAACAATGTGGAAAAGAGGGGTGTTGTTGAAGATATTGGAACGGCTCGTGCTTCTGGAATGTGTATGAAACTGAATGCAAGGAGAAACCATCCCAAACCCAACGCCACAATTCCCCCTGAAACTAGAAGAGCCCACGTTTTTCTCTCTATCTTCAAAAAACTGAAGTCTCTGTCAATGAGGGGCGAAAAGGCCAGCAGGGCAATCGCCACGGCAGCGGTTCTTATGGTGTTTATGGCTAAAGCATGTTCCAAATCGCTTGTTTCTGGAAGGGTCACAGCGACGTCAATCATGGCTATGCTAACTGACCAAAATATGGCTGCTGCCAGAGCGGAAACAACTCCCTTAACCAAAATTTTCTTCTGTTTCCTCATCCCATTTGCATTTTTCTCTTCGCTTAGAAGCCATACTCCCAGAACTATTATGATAGCTCCAAAAACGACTGGTAAAGTGACGGGTTCTCCGAGGAATGTTGCCCATAAAAGTCCGAAGAGGGGATAAATGCATGTTATTGGGACGGCGCGTCCTACGCCTATAAGTTTTAGGCTAACCATGTATAATGTGTCGCCGAAGCCCAGCCCTATTATGCCGCTGGCGCAAGAGAGTGAAACAGCATAATTTGGCAAGCTTGTTAAGATGGCAGTTCTGCCGCTTAAGGCTAAAAAGATAAACAGAATTGTGCATGTGCTTGTTAATCGCATTATGTTTGCTGAAATAGGCTTAGTTTTCAACAATGCCTCTTTATACAGCATAGCCGATATTGTCCAGCTGAAGGCTGCGCCTAAAGCCGCAAGTTCTCCAATCATTTTTTCACGCTTTTTCACTTGAGCTTATAGAGGAGATGATTTTGCTCTAAGCTGTTAAATACCTAACGCTGTATAAAATCCGAACAGTGCGTTGAAAATGCAAATCCTCGTTAGTTGGGCTTCAGAAGTTTCTTCAAGGTTTCCAGAACTTGCCATCTGCATTGGCGTAATCTGCAATGTCAGAGTGGAGAAAGAAAATGAACGGATTAATAGTCTTAAAAAGTCTGTTTATGAGGAAGTTAGAGCCAAATACAGCATTGAAACCTTGAAAGATGATCTAACAGTGCGAGCCTACAGAGACTTTTATTGGAGGCTTGGCATAGACCCAACGAAAACTAGACCTTCAGGTGAAGCCTTGCTGAGACGGGTTTTGCATGGTGATGAACTTCCGCGAATATCAACGGTTGTGGACGCTTACAACTTGGCTTCTATGAAAACAATAATCCCAATAAGCGGATTCGACAAAGACCGCTTAAACCCGCCCTTCGAGGTTCGATTTGCAAGAAACGGCGAAACCTTCACGGGAATTGGCATGAGTAAACCCATCGCCTTAACGGATAAAATGCTTGTTTTAGCAGACCAAAAACAAGTTTTATGCATTTACCCTTACAGAGACTCAGACTGCACAAAGATTACTGAAAACACACGGAATGTGTTGGTTGTTGGGTATGGTGCTCCAGAAATATCCCAAGAACAGCTTAAAGAGGCTGTGGAAACAACTCTTTCATACATCAAATTGGTTTCAGGCGGCGAAACTGGAATTTTAAAGGTTTTTAGCCGTACTTAGTGTTCAGATTTGTTACTAGGTTTCGGTTAAGGGGTCTTTGAAGGTTATCTTAAAGTCTTTCCATAAGATTTCCGTATGAGTTAGGAGTTCTTGGTCATGTGTGTATATTGCTGGAATTTTGTTTGTTATGAAGTCAGAAGCATCTTCAGTCTCCTCTCAGCTTCACTTGAAACCCATTTTTGTCCAAAAACAAGCGTGTGATAGGTTTCGTGAAGCACCGTTGGGTTTATAGCAACCCTGTTTTCTGAGGATAAGTTGATGAGAAGATTTTTAAGCTTCTCATGTTCGGAGAAGGCGGAATCCAAAGCATAGCATAAAATGTTAGTATCTAAACCAATGATCACGTTAAGCCTTGCTCCAAACAGCTTTCATCTTTGAAGGTGGCCAATTCTCAGGTTTGCCTTTTCTTGGAGGTTCAGATGTTATGACCTTTCGGAATTCTTCCATGAAATTTCGTGGTTTACCTGGCGCTATTAGGAAGCCTTCATTAGTTCTTTTAAGCGTGACGATGTCGCCTATCTGTTCCCTTATATCTGGAGGAAGGTAAAGCCTGCCCTTTGAATCCATTTTAAGTTGAACTTCATTCATAATCCCACCATGATAAAGTGGGAAAACATAACATTTAAGCATATCGTTTAACCATGAAGAGGAGCCCGAACATTCCATGTATCTTTTGTAAATGCAAATTTTAAAGCAAGGAAAAGGTTTTTAGCTGCACATCCAAATAATGGATGGCGTTAAAATATGTCTTTCCGTGAAAGAATGGAGCAAACAGCCAAAAACAAAAAATCCAACATTGTTTTGAACTTAGATTTTCCCTTTGAGAAGCCCGAAAACCGTGAAAACCTCTTTAAGAGGGCGATTGGTGTTCTTGAGGCGGTTTCGCCTTACGTTTGCGCTGTAAAAATTAACCATCATTTGGTTCTTCCCCTCGGCACTTTTGACGGCGTTCAAAAACTTGTGGGGAAGGCGCATGATTTTGGGCTTATGGCAATAATGGATTGTAAGGCAAACGATATTGGCTCAACAAACCAGGTTATCGCCGAATATTATTATGCTGCTGGTTTCGACGCTCTCATAGCCAACCCGTTTATTGGATGGGAAGAAGGTTTAAAGCCAATTTTCGACGTTGCCAAAAAGCAGCAGCGCGGCATAATTCTTCTCGTTTATATGAGTCACAAGGGAGCAAGCGAAGGCTATGGGCAGACTGTTTATGACGTTAAAACTGGAGAGAAAACTCTGCAGTATATTGTTTTTGCGAAAAAAGCCTTAAAATGGGAAGCCGACGGCGTTGTTGTTGGAGCCACATATCCTGAAAAAATACGGGAAGTACACGAAATATTGGGCGAAAAAATACCCATATACTCTCCTGGAATTGGCGCTCAAGGCGGCGAAATAAAATCTGCTTTGAAGGCTGGAGCCCGTTATCTATTGGTGGGAAGGGCAATAACGCTTGCTGAAAATCCCGCTGCTTCTGCCAAGGAAATTAGGAATCTTGCCATGTCAAAATGACGGCAGTTTTTATCTTTCACGTCTTTCCCAAAGCTCCTTTTTAAGCATGTCTCTAACTGCTGAACGTATGGCTGCGCTTCTGCTTGGATACATATTCGCCCTAACAAGCTCGTCTAATCCTTCCAGATAAGCTTCTGGTAACAATACTGTTACAAGTTTCACTTTATTTCCCCCTAAACATATTATGCATATAACATGCTGCAAATATAAAATTTGACCACGAACTCGAATCTTTAAAGGCTTTCTCTGGTGTTCCAAACTTCTTTAAGTGTGTTTTGGAATGTTTTGTAGACGTCTTCAACGTAGATGGTGTGGTGGCGTATTCCTTCTTGAACCATTCCTGCAGCAACCAAGGCGGAGCCTACTATGTCGCTTATTGTTGGGTCTGGGAAGGCTATTAAGGCTAAACCAATTTTTATTAATTTTGAACTTTTTCCTTTGCGCCACAAATTTTTTGTTGCTTTGGCTTCTCTTGTTGTTTCTTTCATTGTTTGAAGTAGCTCTCCATAACTTTCGTTCAATTCCTTTAAGGCGTCAGCCAAAGCTTTTACATCTTCGGTTTTCATTTGAACCCTGCCTAACTTTGTCTATTATAGATTATGAAGCACAAAAACTTTAAACTCAGTAATTACCTTACTTTGCGGCTTTTCCTTTCTATAAAACTCTTCCATTTTTAAAAAATGGATTGGAAATTTACTTTTTCAGCCTACATTTTTTATTGTTTTGTGGTAAATCATAAATTTGGAAACAGCAAATCAATTACAGCTTGAAAAGGGGTGTCATGGTGGAATCGTTTGAAGCGAAAAATTTTGTGGAATCCCAAATTGAAAAAATTAAGAAGAGTATAGGCAACGAAAAGGCTTTGGTTGCTGTTTCAGGCGGTGTTGACAGTTCAACATGCGCTGTGCTGACGCATAAAGCCATAGGTGAAAATCTTGTTTGCGTAATACTTGATGACGCTTTTATGCGTGAGGATGAACCAGAACGAGTGGCGGAAATCTTGTCTAAGCCTCCTTTGAATGTTCCGACAAAAGTTGTTGACGTGCATGAACGTTTTCTGCAAAACATGAAGGGGTTGAGGGATGCTGAGGAAAAGCGTAAAGTTTTCCGTGAAACCTTCTATCAAGTTCTCGGCGAAACAGCGAAAAAAGAAGGCTGCAAAGTTCTCGTGCAAGGAACAATAAGAGCGGACATTGAAGAAACAGTTGGCGGCGTCAAAACCCAGCATAATGTTTTGGAACAGATGGGCATAAACCCCATGGAACGCTACGGCTTTAAAGTTGTCGAACCCCTTGTGGCATTGTATAAATCTCAAGTGAGAATGGTGGCAAGATATCTCGGGTTGCCAGCCGAAATTTCTGAGAGGCAACCTTTTCCAGGACCCGGCTTGTCTGTTCGTGTTGTTGGAGAAATTCGCCATGATAAGCTTGAAACTTTAAAGAAAGCCACGAAAATCGTTGAAGGGGAACTGGAACAGCATAAGCCAAGTCAATACTTCGCTGTGATTATCGACAATGAAGAGGAGCCGAGGCTTTCTGAAGTCAACCGTATAAAAGAAGCTGTGGCGAGGCTTCTTAATGTTCCTTCGAGGAATGTTGATGTGAAAATTTTCAGGGACAAAGCCACAGGGGTTGAGGGTGGAAAGAGGCGTTATGGCGAAATTGTTGGGATAAAGGTTCAAACAATGAATGGGAAGGTTCATCAAGCACCTATTCCGAAGATTATTTCTCTTCAGGCAAAAATCATCACCGAAAACCCCGCTGTTGCTCGGGTTTTCTATGCCGTTAAGGATTCTGCTGAGAAAAAACCGTATGTTGTTGGCATTCGGTCTGTTCAAACTCAAGATTTCCTAACTGCGAAGGTTTCAGAAATACCGTGGAATACGCTGAATAAAATTGCTGGAGCAGTCTTCAAAGAATGCCGTGACGTAGCAACGGTTTATTATGATGTCACTCCCAAACCGCCAGCCACGATTGAAATGGAATAGTCTCCCAAATGCGGCTTTGAGTATAAGCGCTATCCTAAAGCGTAAATAGCCAAACTACACTATTTCTTGCGATTAACATGTTCCGAGTTAGAGTGAATAAAATAGAATCCATTCGAGATTTGGATGGCAACCTTGGAAAAAGAATAGAACTGGTTGAAGAGCGGCAGATTCCACGCTTCGTTGTTAGACCGCAGACTGAAGAGGCTAAGATGGTGCAAGATGTCCTTCAAGCGGTGCAGCAGCAACTGCCCATTTTTCCAACAAGGACGGAATTTGCAGTTCCAAAAATAATATTGTTTTTGACAGAGCAAGAGTATGAGAGTTTAGGCATAGACTTTGACGTGAACCAAACTTATGAGATATGGCTTGAGAAGGAGAACATAAGATTTAGGAAAACAGCATAACCTCTTTCCTTATCTGCCTCAAAGCTGAATATTTCGGGTGAAAGGATAAGACAAAAATCATGTTCCTTAAGGCTGTGTAAACTTCTTTTTCATCTGCTTTCCCATCCTTATTACAGTAAATTGGAACGGGCTCCTCATCGCCATTTTTGTAATAAACGTATATTGGCGTGAATTTCTCCCTTAGAGCTACAACTTCAAAATTCAGTTTCAACACTTTCGCCATCTTTTCAGCAGCAACCCTAATGAACCTCATCCGCTTTTCTCGGAATGCACAGTTTGAAGCGTAAACCATTAACTTTCCATTTGGACTTTCCAACATTTGAACTCACCAAAATTAGCACCGCTTAAACCTCTTTTAAAACAAGCGTTACAACGACATGCGCCTTAAGTGGAGAGAGATGGGTTAAAGTGAAAATTCATAAACTCCAAAACAATAAATTTTCAAATCTATAACGGCTGAGAGTGACTTCTCATGAAGGTTAGGGCACACGTGCTTGTAAGCGGCATGGTGCAAGGCGTCTTCTTCAGGTCAGAAACGCAATACGAAGCCAAAAAGCGCAGTGTAACGGGATGGGTTCGCAACTTGCCAGACGGCAGGGTTGAAGCTGTTTTTGAAGGAGAAGAAGAAAAAGTTAAGGAACTCATAAACTTCTGCAGACATGGACCGCCAGGCGCAAGAGTTACAAGCGTAGATGTGCATTTGGAAAATTATACTGGCGAGTTTAAGGATTTTGAAATAAGATATGGATACCGATTCTAGCAGCTTTCAAAGCATCTAAAAAGACAATGACACTCGTTCAGTTTTGGTTATGTTCTTTTTCTTGGAACTCTGAAATGCGATGCTTTTCCAGCGCTTATGTAGTCTCCGCCTATTCCCCGCACCACAGAGGCTATTTTGGCGAAATTTTCTGAACCTAAAAACTGTCGAGGCTTTATTATGATGTAGTCGTCTTTTTCTTCAAAGTTTAAGAGGTTTTCTAAATCTTCTGGAAACATCATTTTGATATCTTCTATTCCTTGTAATCTTTCTGGAGGTTTCGGCATCATAGGTGTTGGTGTGAGGGTTTGGGTGGGTGTGGTTGGTGATGGGGTGAGATGTGAAACGGCTATGGATTTTAGGGATATCGAAATTTCTTTTAAATCTTCTGTGACTCGATTTAAAACCATGAGAAGCTCATCGATTCTTTCCACAAGCTTTTCAAGGGTTCTCCTTTCTTCGCTCATGTTTTTTCCCTTTTCCAAATCTTAATACTATAAGCATTTATTAATTGTTTTTCATCCTTTAATAAGCTGACTGAATTGGAAAGGGGATTTCGCACGAGTGATTGAAATCGATGGAAGCCAGAAAAGTGGAAGCGGCACAATTCTTAGGCTATCTGTTGCCTTAGCCGCCATACTCGGCGAAACTCTTCACATCTACAATGTTAGACAGAAAAGACCCCAACCAGGCTTGCGACCCCAACATTTGGAGGCGGTTTTAACAGCCGCCAAACTCTGCGATGCCGAACTGGAAGGAGCAGAACTCAACTCTAGGGAGCTTTGGTTTAAACCAAAAAAAGTTAGAGGTGGAACTGTTGAAGCGGAAATTGGCACTGCTGGAAGCATTCCGATGCTTTTGATGACTGTTATGCCCATCTGCATTTTTGCGGAAAACACTGTGCATTTGCGTGTTTCAAAGGGTGGAACGGATGTTTCCAATTCGCCTACCATCAATTATATGCGATTTGTGCTTTTGCCAATGCTTAAGCGTATGGGAGTAAATACCACTTTAACCGTTAATAGGTATGGTTATTATCCTAAAGGCATGGGTGAAGTAGCCATAACGGTTGAACCTTGTAAAAATCTGAAACCTTTGGTTTTGCAAGATTTTGGCAAAATAAAAACAATAAAAGGCGTTTCGGTTTGCACTTTCTTGGTGGATAGAAAGGTTGCTGAGCGTCAAGCAAAGGCTTCAAACGACTATCTTAAAGAGAGAGGCTACTCAGCGGAAATCCAAATAATAAATGATGAGTCCAATCCTTTGCAGAAGGGAAGCTCCCTTGTCTTATGGGTTGAAACAGACACAAACGCAATTTTGGGGGCTGACGCCATTGGCGAACTAAAGAAGCCAAGCGAAACTGTTGGAAGAGAAGCTGCCGAAAAGCTTTACATGGAGATTTCTGCTAAACCAACCGTTGATGTGCATTTGGCTGACATGCTTATTCCATACATTGCCTTGGCTGAGGGGAATTCCGTATACTATACACGAACAATTTCAGACCATTTGGAAACAAACATTTGGCTTGCAGAAAAAATCTTGAACGCCAAATTTCATATTAACAGAGCTGGCAGACTTTACAAAATTGAGAAGGTTGGCTGAAAAGTGAAGGAGATAAAACTTTGAAGGCAAATGTTAGGGGAATCTACACAACAGCTTTAACAAAACTCCTCTTGGACCATGGTTTCGAAATAGTTAATCCTTCTCTAACCATAAGGAAGCGTTTTGGGCTTCATGATAATCCAGCTCCTCCAGACCTAAAAATAAAGGATAGGTATGATGTGCAAGGCGTAAGGGTTCTTGGAACATCCGAAGCGGTAAGCAAATTTCATTCTGTTTTGCAATCCAGCTTTGAGGATGTTATAACTCGGAAATGGCTTGTTAGCGTTGACGGAATATACAAGGGAAACGTTGTGGATATGGATGAGTTTGGCGTTTACGTTGACATTGGCGATGGCGTGGTTGGGCGGGTTCCAAAGTCTGAGGTTGCATATGCGAATGAAAAGCAATTAACTGTTCAAGTTGAAAGGAAAAGAATCGGCGCAAAACATCCCCTTTTAACAACAAATTTGAAGATTGTTGGAAACTATGCCATCCTCGCACAAAACAGCAAGGTTGGCGTAAGCCTAAAAATTAGAGATTTGCAAAAGCGAGCAGAACTTTATGCTTTTGGGAAATCTCTTGCGCCTAATGGTTGGGGAATTATATGGCGTGAAACCTCAGCGAACCAACCGCAAGAAGCATTAGAAAATGAAATAAGAATGCTTGCCGAGAAGGTTGAGGCTTTGAAAGAAAAGATGGCTTCTGCAGAGGCTCCAGCACTTTTAGTTGACGGCTTATATTTTATGGATGTGGAATTTCCATACTTCTCCAAAAAAGCCATGGACAAGCTGAGGGCTTCTGTAGCTCCAACTTTGGATGGGCATCATTTCTTCAAGAGTTGCGGGGGCAAGGTTTCGTCTGCTTTGGAGATGGCTGAGAAACTTTTAGAAGAAGGCGAAGCACAAGAAAATATCAAGAATTCCTTTAGGGAACAAATTTTATACGAGTTTCCAGAAGAAAGCTCAGTGGTGGACATTGAACACGTCAAGCTCAGCGGAATCGTCTTCCATCTTGGGCAGGCAATTGTAGAAGCCGTTAACGATAAAGAGTTGAAGTATAAGCGGATAATGCGGAGCAATGGTTTCTATGATGGGTTGGGCGTTAAAAAGGAAGCTGGAGACGTAGCCTTAAGCGAAACAAGGCTTGGCGAATGGCACATCACAACAAAATATTTCTCATCAGATGGCGAGCTGAAAGGAACATACATAAACTTGAACACACCTGTGGAAGTTTATCCTCACGCAATACGTTATGTGGATTTAGAGGTTGACGTTTGCATTCAGCCAAACGGCACAGTTCAAGTTTTAGACATGGAAAAACTTGAGAAAGCCTTGGAAAAAGGCTTCATAAGTAACCGTCTTTTTGAAGTTGTTAAAGAAAAGGCGAATGAACTTGCATCCCGATAGTTTTGAAAAGTAGAAATCTGAATCAGAAGCTGAAATTATTAAGCTACGTCATACATGCCAATTCATAACCTATAAGTTTATGCAGCAGTTTCTCGTATTCACGATGTCTCATGCAAACGGACGTGGAAATTTTAACAGAAATCCCATGCTTCAAATGTTTGTTTTGGGAACCAATAAAACAAAGTAGCCTACACTGCAATCCCAATGAATGTCAAAAGTTAACCGAATGGCTTCTTAAAGACATTGAAAATCCACGGCAAGCCGAAGCGAATCTAAAAGTGATAAGTAAGCCTTTAATTAGTGCAAAGGAAAGGTAAGCTGATTTAGCGTTAAATAAGTTTATGTTGTTTCAATGCAAAATTATAATGGAAACACTATGAATAATGCTATTGGCAAGAAATCTGCATGCTTGAAAGTTGAGAAAAATCTTGGCGAAAAAGCCATAATCCTAGCCAACAAACTAAAAATCATTAACAGAGAACTGGAAATTAAGAGAAACGAAACTTTCATTTACATCCCGCTCGCTCATCAACCGTCAGAAAACGAATTAAAAACTTTTAGAGAACTGTTTCCAAACTGTGAGATTTCAATAGGGGTTTTTTCAGAGAGAAAAAGGCGAGTAGCCTTTACTGAGTTGTTGGAGAATAAGCTTCCTCCGCATTTGTTGGCTAGTTTGCCAAGGGCTATAGATTTTGTTGGCGACATAGCCATAATTGAGATTCCTCCAGAGCTTGAAGCGTATAGGGCTTTGATTGGCGAAGCAATTCTTGAAGCGCATGAAAATGTGCAAACTGTTCTGGCTAAGGCTGGTGCAGTTTCTGGAACTTACCGTTTAAGAGAATTCAGTGTAATTGCTGGAAAGCCAAAAACAGAAACAATCCACAAGGAATATGGTTGCCAATTTCATGTTGACCTTTCAAAAGCCTACTTTTCTCCACGCCTATCTTACGAGCACAATAGGGTTGCGTCCTTGGTTAAGGATGGCGAAACAGTCGTAGACATGTTTTCTGGGGTTGGTCCATTTGCGATATTGATTGCCAAAACACATGGTAATGTGAAAGTTTACGCCATAGACGTAAACCCCCACGCCATCGAGTTTCTGCAAAAGAATATTAGATTCAACAGGGTTGAGGGCAAAGTCTATCCAATTTTGGGGGATGCGAAACAAGTTGTTGAAGAGAAACTTGTGGCTATGGCTGACCGTGTGATTATGAATTTGCCTGAAAAAGCCATAGAGTTTGTGGATGTTGCGTGCAAGGCAATAAAGCCCTCAGGTGGCATAATACACTTTTACACTTTTATCAGCGGTTCTGATTCTTTAGAAAATGTGAAACTTAAATTTGTGGAAAGGGTTGAAAATTGTGGAAGAGAAGTGGAGGCGATTTTGTTTTCAAGGCTTGTTCGGGCAACAGCCCCTTATGAATGGCAAGCTGTTTTAGACGCAAAAATCCTTTAAACCTTCACTGTTAGCGTTATTTTCACTTTCTGTTCTGGATTTTTCAGTTTCTCCACAAGCTTTCTGGATAAATCAATCGCCGCCTTGTCCGCTTGAATTGCTAATGTTCGGCTACAAATGTAACTGCTTTTTCTTACAACGATGTCTGTGGGATGCGTTAAAATCAGCTTTGGGCTTCCAAAAGCATTCACTACTTCGACAATTTCTCCAGTTTCAATTAGTAAACTTATTCTGGCATTTTCTTTGCGTAGAGAATCCTTAAAATCAACATTTAAATCTGCCAAAGCCTTATCAGCCGAAACTGCAATAATGCAGTCACCCCTCCTTGTCAACGTGTCTTCTCTAGTAATTTCCAGTGTTGAAGGGTTAATGGCTTGGATGTTTTTGTGTCCATAGGCTAGAATAACCTCTTTTATTTCCACGGAACCGCCTCAATGCTTGTTTAGAACAAGTTTTAGTATTATTGCGTCGTGTCCTTCTCCGAAGTAGTCCCGCCTAAATCCTGATATGCGAAAATTGTGTTTGTAATAGAAGGGAATAGCGGAAGCACATTTATAATGAACCTCAGCTAAAACAATTTTCACTTTCTTTTGTTTTAGGGCTTTCAACTCCTTATTTAACAGCATTTTTCCAATGCCCTTTCCTTGATGTTCCTTATCAACCACTATGTCCTCAAGAACGGCCTCATCATTGCATAAGTCAGCTTGCACGTATCCGATAATTTTTCCGTTGCAAACTGCTACAAAAGACAAATCTGGATTTTCCCTTAACTCTTCCATGATATGCTTGCTGTATCTTTTCTTTGTTGCATGGGGATTTGCGAGCATGGCAAGTTCTGAAACAACAGCCAAGTCTTCCTTGCGCATTTTCCTAATAATGGCTTCGGACATTAGGGTTTCCATCTTTATGGTTATTATTTATCCTTTTGCAAAGTTATTCGAGAACTTCTATTGAATCAACTTTTCCGTCGCCGTCCAAATCAAATCCCTGAATTACCGTTGCAAAAGAGTCCTTGCTATCATAACCCTTTAGGGTTTTTTTCCAAAAGTTTGTTAAGGCTAAGACGCATGCTTTTGTTCCTACCGCTTTGTTTCCAGCTAAAACTATAATCCACTTACTCTTATCCCATGGGTTCGCAATTTTTGCTATTAATCCAGCAGCATCTGCTGTGTAAACGTTTGAGGTTTTTCTTGAAACTAAACCGCCGAAGAGGAAGCCTTGCTCTGATGGTTGCATGTTAAACCTTATTGGCAAATAATCATTCAACTCTTGCGTTAAGAGGTTTGTTCCTGGTCCACCAACGAGGATTAGGTTGTTTTTCTCTTCTTTTTCTGCTTTTACGTCGACGTCAAGTTTTATGGCGAAGTCTTCTGGCATTTTTGCGAACTGTCCCAAAAAGAAAGTTAAATGCGAAGCGTAGTGTCCGTCTCTTGCGCTTGTTTTGAAGGGTCCGTGAGGCGTTGGGCTTCCAACAACTATTTTTCCTTCGAATGTTCCGTCCTCTTTTATGAATCCCTCAAAGAATTTTTGGGTTCTTTCATCCATGCTTAAAAGCGAAACTTTCTCAATTGTTTTGTATTCTTGGGGAAGTTCTATCCCAAAGGCTGGCGAAACAGCCTTGTAATATTTTGCTATGGCTCCCTTCTTTTCTTCTTCTTTTACTATGGTTATGGCTCCAGCCTTCGCCAACTTCCTTATGTGGTAATAGACTTTTTGTTCATGGATGCCGAGTTTTTTAGCTATTTCCAGTGGGTACATTTCCTCTTCAGAGAGCATGACTAAAATTTTCCAGCTAAGCCTGTTCAAAATCATTTTTAGCTTTTGGGGGTCTTCAATTATGGCTATTTCTTTTACTTTTTGCTTTTTTCCTTCTTCGTGGAGTAATAGTTTTTTGTTCATGGCTTTTCATAAGCATAAAGCGTAATCCATTATTAAAATTTTTATTACGGTGACCGAATAAGAGCCTAAGAGAATTTTTAGACCAAAAAGTTTGCTAAACCATGTGTATTATAAAAAATTTTTTAAAGCTTTAACAAAAAATAAACCAATTTACGCCTAAAATATGCGCCCTAAGGCGGAATTATTCTTAAAAAATTTTTAGAACTCGAAATTTATTCCTAAAAAAGCTTATTACTTTCAGAAAGCCTTGAATAAAGCTTGCAAAGAGGCTTAGTGATGTGCGGAATTTTCGGCTGCATACTAAAAGATGGAAAGGCTGCTCCAGTAATCCACGCGGCTTTGAAAAGGCTCGAGTATAGAGGCTATGATTCGGTTGGAGAAGCAACCATACACGATGGCAATCTCCACATAAAAAAGGATCAGGGAAAAATTGAAGAAGTTGACAAAATCCACAACTTGGATGATTTGCCTGGAAACATTGGCATTGGGCATACAAGGTGGGCTACGCATGGTGCGCCTTTGCAGGTTAATGCGCATCCTCATTTGGATTGCAGTGGACAAATAGCCATTGTTCATAATGGTATTATAGAAAATTTTGCTGAATTGAAACTCGAGTTGGAGAACCGCGGTCACATTTTCAAGTCAAAGACAGACACGGAAGTGGCAGCGCATCTTATTGAAGAAATTTTGAAGACAAATCCCACTTTAAGCCTCGCCGACGCCGTTCTTGAAGCCGTGAAAAGACTTGATGGTTCCTATGCCATTGCCGTAATTTCACCCAAAGAGCCAAACAAAATAATATGCGCAAGACATGAAAGCCCATTAGTCGTTGGCATAAATGAAAATGCAATTTACTGCGCTTCAGACATTCCAGCGTTTCTGCCACTGACCAACAAGGCAGTCATAATCGATGATGGAGAGCTTGTTACGCTTTCTTTGGAAGGTTTTGAAATTAGGAAAATTGCTGATTCCAGCCTTGTTGTGCGCGAGCCAAAACTCATTGATTGGACGCCTGAGATGGCTGTAAAACAGGGTTATCCGCATTTTATGCTTAAGGAAATTCATGAACAATCAGCCACTTTGCGGAACACCTTAAGATTGCAGGAGCATTATCTTGATTTGATGGCAACTTTTCTCGACCGAGCCCGCGAAGTCTATTTAGTGGCTTGTGGAACATCTTACCACGCATGTTTGGCTGCTTCTTACATGTTTTCTAAACTTGCCTTTTTGGCAACCTATCCAGTTATAGCCTCAGAATTTATTGAGCAGCATGGAAAATCAGTCAACATTGACAGCACAATTTTAGCAGTAAGCCAATCTGGCGAGACGGCGGACACTTTGGCGGCTGTTAACTGTGCACGGCAGAGGGCGGCAACAATTCTTGGGTTAACCAATGTTATCGGTTCAACTTTGACAAGGGTTTCAAGGGTTTACATTGGTCAGCAGTCGGGTCCAGAAATTGGAGTGGCGGCAACAAAAACTTTCACTTCTCAACTTTCTGTTCTTGCTCAACTAGCCCTAAGACTTGCCAAAAAAAGAGGCAAAGTTTCACAGGATGAAATGGATTATTTGGCTGAAAAAATGGAGAAGCTACCTGACACTGTTGAAACAATACTCCAAACACGAGAGGAAAAAGTGAAACAAATCGCAAAAAAATACAAAGACGCCAAAACATTCTTTTTCTTGGGACGTGGAATAAGCACAGCCACAGCCTACGAGGGCAGACTGAAACTTATGGAAATCGCCTACGTTCCAGCCATAGCCTTCCCAGCCGGCGAAAGCAAGCACGGTCCAATAAGCCTCATAGAACCCGGCTTTCCAGTTGTCTTTATCTGTCCAAAGGATGAGACTCACAAAATTATAGTTGGGAACATAATGGAGATGAAAGCCAGAGGTGCCTCAATAATAGCGGTTATGGAGGAAGGCGACGAGGAGATAAAAAGTTTGGCAGACGATTGGATTGAAATGCCTAAGGGGATTCCTGAGGTTTTATCGCCAATACCTTACATAATTCCGTTGCAGCTTTTAGCCTATTACATGGCTGTTGAAAGGGGACACAATCCAGACATGCCTAGAAACTTGGCGAAATCTGTCACGGTGAAATAATTTTTATTCATGTTCTGATTGGATGAAATATGTTAAAAGCATCCTTTGCAATTATTCATTTGGTGCTATAAAATTGGAGAGAAAGGAATGGGAAAAACTCATTGAAAACCTAATAAGGGAAGGCATCCTCCGCTCGCCAAAAGTCATAAAAGCCATGCGTTCAGTGCCCCGTGCAAAGTTTCTTCCAGAGAATATGCAGTCTTACAGTGCTGTGGACACGCCGCTTCCAATTGGTTTTGGGCAGACAATTTCGGCGCCACATAGCCACGCATTTGCGGGCTAGGCGAAACATGGTTTCAATAATGAATGAAGCCCTTCAATTGGAAATCGGCCAAAAAGTGTTGGAAATTGGGGCGGGTTCAGGGTGGCACGCTGCCACCATAGCTGAGATAGTTGCCTCCAGCGATGCGCCGAGAAGCGAGTGGGGTCACGTTTACACTGTTGAAATAATTCAAGGGTTGGCTGAGTTTGCAAGGAAAAACGTTATTAATAATGGATATGGCGACCGTGTAACCATAATATGCGCAGACGGTTCTATGGGTTATCCTGAAAAGGCTCCCTACGACAGAATTCTTGTTACGGCTGCTGCGCCAGATGTTCCAAAACCCTTAATTGAACAGTTAAAACCCAATGGAATAATGCTAATCCCAATTGGAAGCATATCGCTATTCCAAAGCCTCATAAAAATTACGAAAGGCGCTAATGGAAAACTCAAAGAAGAAAACCTGGGC
Source organism: Bathyarchaeia archaeon (assembly GCA_049969855.1). Classification (GTDB taxonomy): domain Archaea; phylum Thermoproteota; class Bathyarchaeia; order Bathyarchaeales; family Bathycorpusculaceae; genus JASEJA01. The sequence continues at coordinate 75,434 of JBMFOB010000004.1, forward strand.
GGAGTAGCTTTCGTGCCACTAACTGGACGTTATGGACACAATTTTTAGCACTAAATTACTGGCTCAAATCTTGCAGTGAAATGTCCAAGAAATTTAGGGGCATAAACACGTCTTAAGCCCTTTATCTGCCCTCTCTTCTTGTAAAGTCTTATCAAACTTTCAGCTACATAACGCAGGTGATTATCAGTGTACATTCTCCTTGGAATAGAAAGCCGCACCAGCTCCATACGGGCTGGCAAAAACTTTCCAGTTTTCTCGTCAACTTTCCCGAAACATGAGCTGCCAATCTCCACAGCCCTAACCCCTGGT
>JBMFOB010000005.1:0-64450 GCA_049969855.1 Bathyarchaeia archaeon
CGTTCACTATGTCTGGTTTAACCTCTCTAATCAGCTGCAGAGTTCTTCCAAAGGCTTCTTCGCTTTCACCTGGAAAACCGCAAATGATGTCCGTGGCTAGGGTTAACTCTGGAAAATTATCCCTAAAAGTTTTTACTACTTTTTTAAAATCGGCTATAGAGTAGAATCTCCGCATTCTTTTTAGAACATTATCATCTCCGCTTTGAACTGGCAAGTGAACAAACTTGAAGACTTTATCGTTTTTGAATGCTTGAGTTAAATCTTCTAAAATGTTTAATGCCATGTTCGGAGTCATCATCCCCACACGAATCTTAAAGTCTCCTTCAACATCGCATAAAGCCCAAAGCAGTTCAGCCAAATTCGTGCCAATATCCCTTCCATAACATGCTGTATCCTGCGAAGTAAGCCAAAACTCCCTCACGCCCATAGCCAAATCCTTTTTCACCCTTTCAACAATTTCCCGAACGCTGTAGCTTCTCAAATGCCCTCTAGCGAAAACTACGCAGCAGTAGGCACATGAGCCTAAACAGCCATAGCTTATGGGAATTATGCCTATTACAGGATTCAAAAGAATACGCGGAAGATTCAGGCTTGGCTTAGTGTTCACTGCTCCTTTTAAGGCAACAACCTTTTCGCCGTCTAAAACACGCCTAACCACACTAACAATTGAGTCGCCAGCGGCTGGACCAACAACTCCATCAAAACGCACCTCTCTGCATAATCTTTCAAAATTTATTAGGGGTAAGCATCCAGCCACAATTAGTTTCTTATTTGGCGGAGTTTTCTTCAGAATTTCAATCATGCGATTTTCTGTTGGTCCCTTAACAGCACAAGTATTGTAAATTATCATGTCTGCTGCCGAAACTGAATTCACAATTTGGTATCCAGCCTCCGCTAAACATCCAGCCAAAACTTCGCCATCAGCCAGATTCGTTGAACACCCGAAACTCTTAACGAAAACTTTCATAGCTTCCATCGCGATACATTAAATGCTTTAATAAGGAATAAAAACATAGAGGTTGTCAGTAGCCAGAATTTACAAAAATCTGAAACACTCTCTGATAATACTTAAATAATCTGAAACAAACATATTTAAAACATATTTAAATCATGATATACAGCGCTATAGGTTTAGTAAAGAATGTCTGTATCCTCTACAGAGGGAGAAATGCATGAAGTTGATTACGCTTTATTTGCCTGAGCCTTACATTAAGGCTTTGGATCAGCTTGTGAATGAGAGGTTTTATCCGAATAGGGCTGAAGCCATTCGGGTTGCTATCCGTGACTTGATAAATGATGAGGTTGTTCGGAGGAAGAGGGTTGGCTAAGGCTAGTCCAACTGAACATGCGCTTAAGTATACTTGGCATGACGAAGTAAGCGGGGAAGTTCTGCCGCTTGGTCACTGCCGCATAGTTGTGTTCGGCGTTGGCGGGGCTGGCAACAATACCGTCACCAGGCTGATGCAGATGGGCGTTGTCGGCGCAGAATGCATTGCAGTAAACACTGATGCGCTTCATTTAAGCGTTTCAAGAGCTCATCAGAAAGTTTTGATAGGGGAAAAACTCACAAAGGGGCTTGGAGTTGGCGGCGACCCAAAGCTTGGAAGAGCAGCAATTGAAGAGTCCAGAAAGCGAATAGAGGATTTGCTTTCAGATGTAGACATAGCATTTATAACGGCTGGTTTGGGCGGTGGAACAGGAACTGGTGCCGCGCCTGTTATTGCAGAGATTGCGAGGCGGAAGGGAGCTATAACTGTTGGTGTTGTAACCACGCCTTTCCGTATAGAGAAGGGCAGAATGGAGTATGCAGCCACTGCGCTAACTGAAATGAGGAGACAATGCGACACAGTTGTTGTGATAGACAATAATAAGCTTATGCAGCTTATGCCCCAACTACCCATAAACGAAGCCTTCAGAGTGGCAGACCAGGTTTTGGCAAACATGATTAAGGGAATAACTGAAACAATTTCGGCGCCAAGCCTTATCAACCTTGACTTCTCAGACTTCAAAACAATCGTTAAGCGTGGCGGAGTTGCTGTTGTAGGCGTAGGCGAATCTGATGCTCCAAACAGGGCAGAAGAAGCCGTGAGGAATGCACTAAGAAGCCCACTGTTGGATGTGGATTATATGGGTGCAACTGGAGCACTAATTCATGTTACAGGCGATAGCCAAATGACCATTGAAGAGGCAAACCGTGTAGGCGAAATAGTAACAGAAATGATGGATGACAACGCATTAGTCATATGGGGCGCAAGAGTTAACCCAGAACAAAATGGAAAATTAAAAGTCACATTAGTTATGACTGGCGTGAACTCCCCACACGTGTTAAGCGGATTCGGAACAATCGCGCCACAACTTTTCAACCTAGAACCTTATGCAGAGCCAGAGAAACCATTGAATATCGAATTAAACCTTTACCAAATGGAAAAACTCCCCTGAAGCCTTCTCTTTTTATGAAAATTTTCTTTTAAGAACCAAAAGCTCCCTTTTCAATCTTGTCGTTACGGGTATTGCCTTACCAAAGGGTTGGCATAACCCATTGATTATGGATTTTACGATTTCCTCAACCTCTGATTCAGCATTTACTATGGTGTATGCGCAGCCTATTTCAGGACCATAATGCGCATCACTACCAGCAACTCTGGCTATTCCGAGGCGAGAAGCAATTTTTTGACTATGCTTTACAGAATATTGAAATGGGAAGGCTGAAGCGTTTATGACTTCCACAGCGTCAAACTTTGAACTTATGCGCTCTCCTAAGCTTCCTTTAAAAAACGATGTAGGATGACAGGCTACGGCTATGCCGCCTAAGCTGTGGATTCTGTCTACAGTTTCATCAACGCTTAACCCTTTGGGAATGAGTTCTTGAATGTTAAGTGCAAGCACATGCCCGCCCAAGCTTGAAATTTCTATTCCTGGAATGATGAGGAAATTTGTTTCTTTAGCCATTTTTAATGCGCATTCTGTTTTGTCATGATCCGTTATTGCGACGCCGTCTAACCTACGCTTTTTGGCATAGAAAACCACTTCTTCAGGCTTTATAACAGAGTCGTAAGAATAGCTTGTGTGAACGTGAAGATCTATTTTGAGCTGCAAAGCTTAACGCCAACACATTTCTTTAAGCTTTCTTCAATTTTTCTCTAACCTTCGCCAACAATTCGTCAAGCTCTTTCTCGCTGACCTCTATCTTCTTGAACAAAGGTTTGGCTTCAGCAATTTTATGTTTGGGCGGCAGCGGCTTTAGGGCTTCATCCCACCTTTGCTCATGAACGCTTCCGGGCAAGTTGAGAGTTTTCCAAAGTTCCTCTGCTGCGAAGGGTATGAAGGGCGCTGAGATTATGGCTAGGGCTTTAACGATTTGAGTTGCCACATAAATGACGTTTAAGGCTTTGTCTCTATCCTTTTTTATGAGTTTCCATGGTTCCTTCTCGTTTAGGTACTGATTTCCCATGCGGCTTACGCTTATAACATTGTTTGCTGCGGATTGTAATCTGCAATTTTCCATTTCTTTCGCTATGGTTTCAACTTTCTCTTTAAGCGCCTTCAGAATTTCCTCGTCATCCTTGTCCAAAGTTTTTGGTTGTGGAATTTCTCCATCAAGTTTAGTGTTTATGAATGTTAATGTTCTGTGGATGAAATTGCCAAAAGTGTCGTTTAAGTCCGAATTGACTTTTTCTATGAAGAGTTCCCATGAAAAGTTTGAATCTTTCGTTTCAGGTCTTGTCGCCATTAAATAGTAACGCCAATAATCTGCTGGAAAAAGCTGTATAGCCTCGTCAATGAAGATTCCTCTTCTTTGACTTTTTGAAGCCTTTTCACCGCCAAACTGGAGGAATTCTGTTGCCGAAACGTTCCATGGAAGATTGTAGTCTTCGCCAGAAGCCAAAAGTAATGCTGGAAGGATTATTGTGTGGAAGGGAATGTTGTCCTTCCCTATAAAATATAAGGTTTTGGCGTCTTTGTCAAACCAGTATTCTTTCCACTTTTCCGGTTCGCCGCGGTTTCTGAAATATTCAATTGTGGCTGAAACATAGCCTAAAACGGCTTCAACCCAAACATAAATTGTCTTGCCTTCAGCTCCTGGGAAGGGTGCTGGAATTCCCCAGCTGACATCTCTTGTAACGGCTCTGGGTTTTAATCCTTCCTTTATCAAGTTTAGGCTGAAGTTTTTGGTTGTTGTTGGCAACTGCTCATTGCTGCTCAAGTAATTGCTTAGTTTTTCAGAGAATTTTGAAAGGTCAAAATACCAGTGCTTGGTCGTTTTTGTTACAGGTTTACTTTTGCAAATTACGCAGTAAGGGTCTAGAAGAAGCGTTGGTTCTAAAAGTCTTCCACAAGAATCGCATTGGTCACCTCGGGCTGACTCGTTTCCACAGTAAGGGCATTTTCCCTCAACAAACCTGTCTGGCAAGAAGCGGCGACAGTTTTCGCAGTATAGCATTGTTGTTTCTTGAACGAATATGTAGCCATTATTGAATATTTTCATCAAATGGTTTTGGACGAACTCTTTATGCATGGGATTTTCTGTTCTTGTGTAGTTGTCGAAGGATATCCCCCACGCTTTAAAGAGTGCAACAACTTTTGCATGGTTTTTGTCTGTTAAATTCTTGGGCGAAACGCCAAGCCTTATAGCTTCAACTTCTATTGGAGTTCCATGCTCATCCGAACCACTAACCATCACAACATCTTCGCCCTTCAGCCGATAATAGCGGGCAACAACATCCGCAGACAAGACAGAGCCAACTAAGTTACCTAAGTGTGGTGTGACGTTTATGTATGGCCACGCGGAAGTGACCAAAACTTTTCCGAGCTTTATGCACCTCCAAACTTATTTAGCCTAATATGAAATGTGAGTGCTATTACTTAATTATTTATGTTACCTCTACGGTTTTGAGCGCCTCTTCAATTTCCCTTCTCTCATCATCTTTCAATGGTAGCGCTGGGCTTCGCGGGTAGCCTGCTGGCAAGCCAAGCAATTTTAATGCCTCTTTTATTGTTGCGAGTTGATTGTACTTTTTCACAAGAACATCATTCAAATAGCTTAAGCGCCGCTGCAGAAGACTGGCTTTTTCATAATCTCCCATTTTGAAAGCGTCATATAGGCTTCGGCACATTTTTGGAAAAACATTTGCCACGGCGATTACTGCGCCTTTGCCTCCCAACATTAGAGTTGAAAGAGCCACATCTGCTGTTCCAGCCAAAACAGAAATCCTATCCCCCACTAGTCGTATTGTTTCAGCTATGTTTCCAATATTTCCCCCACTGTCTTTTACGCCAACAACATTATCATATTCCGAAGCAAGCTGAGCGATTACTGTTGGCTCCAGAGAAAAACCTGTGAATTTTGGCACGCTGTAAAGCACTATGGGAAGGTCAACAGTTTCTAAGACGGCTTTATAATGTGCTATCAGTTCCCTATTTGAAAGTTTAAAATAAAATGGCGTAACCACAAGGGCGGCGTCCACTCCAAGCTCTTTGGCATCCTTCGTAAATAGAATAGTCTCCTTTGTGCTTAGGCTTCCTGTTCCAGCGACAACCCTGACTTTACCGCCAGCCTCCTCCATAACAATTTCAATAACCCTCTTACGCTCTTCTCTGTTAAGGTAAGGCGCTTCACCGTTACTTCCACAAGGCACAAGACCAGAAACTCCACCATCAACCCAAAACCTTATGCACGTTCTCAATGCTTCTTCGTCTAATTCGCCTTCCCGCGTGAAAGGTGTTATATGCGGCACAAAAATTCCATCTAAGCTTATTCTTGGCATAGTTCTCCCTCAAGAAAATGAAAGCCTAATCACTTATATTGTTTTGGAAAGAAAAATGGAAAGATTCTTGTTTATTCTCCCTTTTCTTCTGCTTTCCACATGACTTGTGGTCTGCGGGCTGAAAGGAATATAGTTGCAGCGATGATCACAGTGCAGACAATTAATAGCACTGCTTGAATGGTGAACAGCGTCACGATTTGCTCCATGTACCTTGATGTTTCAACGATTTTGATTGTGGCACCGCCATATTCGTATCCCTTATCTGTGCCAACTATGACTCCAACGTTTGTTTCTACTGCTCTTCCGTCTGTGGGTACAGTGAAAGTTATTTCCACTACATCATTAAGAAGTTTTGTCGTTTTCCCAGATAAAGGCACATCCATTGTATAGGTTTCGTTGCCTACCCATGCTCCGCCGATGTATGCTCTCCAAGCATAATATATTAGCGTAACGTTTTTGACAGCCACTGCTTCGTTTCTGTTGTTATAAAAGGCAATGTATAATGTTCCTTTTTCTCCAGGAGCGTACTCCTGCTTATTTGTCCAAGCTGTTACTTCATTGGGTTCTTGTGCTTTCGCTATTGAAATGTAAAGTAGCATTGAGAGAATTATTAGGCTTAAGGCAAGTATTTTCTTATTCAATTTTGGTCACCCTAATCTGTCCATTTTAAAACCTAAGATTATTTAAAACTTGTCATGTTCTTTAGTAATACAACTTTTCAAAATTTCCATAATCTCCTTGGCTGAAGCATTCGTCCTAACTCCATTAGAGTTAAAATGGGTTGCGAATGCTTGGAAGTCCTTTTCCTTTAAAGCTTCTAGAACCTTTTTAACTGAAGGCACAGGCATTCCTAATTCATCACATAGCCTATTAATCACATAATATGTTGGTGAACCGTCAACTTCACCTTTTATTAAAGCCAAAATTTTCAAAACTTTTGCTCTGCATCCAAGCGTCATGTGTTGGGCTTCTTTTTCCATGTTTTCGCAAAAGTTTTTGTCGAATATTTTTCCAAGCCATAATGGTCCAGCATAATCAAGTTTTGAGTTGCATTCGCTGCATTTTCCAGAATGCCCGATTAAGGATGGTATTTTTAGGGTTTCTCTGTGAAAACAATTGAAACAGTGCAGTATGTAGCCCATGTTTTTTATGCTTTCGTCAGCCTTTTTTGCGCCGTAGGCCATTTTTGCGTATATGCGAATGTAATGGTTTGTGCTGTGGCTGAAAACAACGCTTATGCCAATATCATGTTTTGCAGCAGTCGTTGCTAGACATCCAGCCAGAAGCCTCACAGCCAATTCATGGCAGTATTCTGTTCTAAGCGGTTTTCCACCATATTTGCGTATGCATGCCTTTGGATAGACTCCGCATAAAGGCGCCATGTCCGTTGCTGTTAAGGCTATGAAACCGCCGTCTCTTAGGGCTCGTATTGCTGAATCAATGTAAGGCGTTGGGGAGCCAAACGGGTCTATGTCTATGGCGTCAAACCTTTTGCGGGGCGCACCATAATGGCTTAAGAGGCGGTTTGCATCTTCATTCTTCACAATAACACGCCGTTTTAGCCCATTCATTTTCACGTTTACCATTGCAAGTTTGAAGGCTTCCCCGCTAATGTCATTAACCAAAACTTTTTTGACGCCCTTGACTTCTGATGCGAAGCGTATGCCCCTAACACCGCAGCCAGCTAAAGGTTCGCAAACGACGATTTTGCGGTTAACAGTTTTCTGATATGCTTGTAGGGCTAGGACGGCTATGTCTCGGTTTAACTCCATAACTGGATTGTAAAAGACAGGAGCCTTTGAAGGCGCATATTCAGAAGGCTTTTTCACGAATGCGCTGAGTTTTGGAACTAAAATTTTCACTTTGCCTTCTGTGACTGTTTCTGTTGGAAAATCCATGCTTTGGCTTTCCTCATTAAAGGGTTATGAGAAATCATTAATTAAGCGATAGTTATAAAACTGTAAGAAAATATCATTGAGGTCAAGTAAGGTTTTCCCATTCATGAATGATTAGATAAGCGCCTATCACATGAGTGATTATCAATATTATTACGATGGTAAGGTTTTGGGATTGTGCAAGAAAATAAATTGAAAAGATTGTGTTGAGAATCGATAGCATTAGACCTAGGTATCCTGCATATTTTACTCCTAAACCAAGAAGGATTGCTACTGTTAACTCGAGCATCGCAGTAAATAAAAGGTAAGGTGAAAAAGAAATGAAAAGGAGAACTGCGTTTAAGAAGTATATTCCTGCTGAAATCAACAATAATGGAGTCGTATGAGGATTGAAGACTCTTCTACCGCAATAGGGACAATACTTATAGCCTTTTGAAAAGACTTCCCCACAATTAGAACAGACAACATATTCCTCATTTTCCTCATCTTCATCCATATGAGCACCAAACCATTTTGATGATGAACCATACACTATTCTATTATCAATTTTTAAAATGCTTTTATTCTTTTAAGGCTTAGGTTTAGGCGTAAATCTTACAGAGAATTAAGGTAATATTAGAATTTTGGTTTTGGGATGCCCAATTGAAGAAGCGTGTTTTGCTTTTAACTGGCAGTCCAGGCATAGGAAAGACAACTGTTTTGCTGAAAGTTGTTGAAGCTTTGAAGGGTAAGGGTTACAGTGTTGGCGGTATGATAAGCCGTGAAGTTCGCTCATGTGGGGCTCGGGTTGGTTTTGAAATTTTAGATTTATGCAGCAATAGGCGTGGGTGGCTTGCCCATGTAAATCAGAAGGTTGGTCCTCAAGTTGGTAAGTATCGTGTTAACTTGAATGATTTGGACGGTGTTGGCGCAGAAGCAATTTTGAAGGCTGTTAGAGAATGTGATGTTATAGCTGTAGACGAGATTGGGCCTATGGAGTTGTTTTCTGAAAGGTTTAGGGTGGCTGTTGGGAAGGCTTTTGAGAGTGGCAAGTTTGTGGTTGGTGTTGTGCATTGGAAGGCTAGGCATAAGCTTATTGACGATGCGAAGGCAAGGGAAGATGCGGAAATTTATACGGTTACGTATGAGAATAGAGACAAAATACATGAGAAAATTGTGGAAAAAGCCATTGAATATTTCAAATTAAAAAAGGAGTGAGGTTAATAGTTTTCTACCCATAATTCAAAGTAGCTTCTTGGATGGTCGCAAACTGGACATCTTTCTGGCGCTTCTTTGCCTTCGAAAACGTATCCGCAGTTTCTGCATTTCCACATGACTGGCGAGTCTTTTTGGAATACTTTGTCTTGCTCGATGTTTGCCAGCAACTTTCTATATCGTCTTTCATGGTATGCTTCTACTTTAGCAATCATACGGAAGGTTCTTGCGGCTTCTGCAAAGCCTTCCTCATCTGCCACTTCGGCAAATTTTGGATAAAGTGTTCCCCACTCATGTTTTTCGCCTTCAGCTGCAGCCCTCAAATTTTCTGCTGTTGAGCCAATAACGCCGGCTGGATATGCAGCAGTAATTTCCGCCATTCCACCTTTCAAGAGTTTGAAGAATAGTTGGGCATGCTCCTTCTCGTTTTCAGCCGTTTCAGTGAAAATGGCGCTTATCTGTTCAAAGCCTTCCTTTTTTGCGGCGCTGGCGAAGAATGTGTAGCGGGTTCTTGCTTGAGATTCTCCGGCGAAAGCAGCTAACAAATTCTTTTCGGTTCTGCTTCCTTTTAAATCCAAAAGGCTAAACCTCCATTTTAAACCCAATATTTAGTTTAAAAGCATAATAAGATTTTGCAGAAAAGATAGAGGGTAGGCTCCGTATTGGTTGGTGGGTAAACCAAAAAATGTTATAACTCTAAAAATGTTATCAAAATTAAAAAGAGAAGGCTTTCTGATGTTGGTTGCAGGTGTTGATGATGCTGGAAGGGGTTCAGTGATTGGTCCGTTAGTTATTGCGGGAGTCCTCATGCGGGAGGAGGAAATACCAAAACTTGTTGAATTAAAAGTTAGGGATTCGAAGCTTTTGTCGGCGCATAGGCGGGAAATTCTTGCTGTTGAAATTAAGCGTGTTGTCCAAAAATTTAGTGTTGTAAAAATTTCTCCGAAAGAAATTGACAAGGTTGTGGAAACGGGCAAGAAGCTTCATAGGTTGAATAGGTTGGAGGCTCAGAAAATGGCTGAAATCATAGAAGCGCTTAAGCCAGATATCGCTTATGTGGACGCCTCAGACGTTTTAGAAGAGAGGTTTAAGCAGCACATTTTAGAATGCTTATCCTTCAAGCCGAAAATTGTTTCTGAGCACAAGGCGGATAGGAAGTATCCAATTGTTTCTGCAGCTTCCATAATTGCGAAGGTGGAAAGGGATAAAGCCATTATGGAATTGGCGGAGAAGTATGGCGATTTGGGTTGTGGATATCCAACTGACTCTAAAACTTTAGATTTTCTTAGGCGATGGTTAGAAAGGTTTGGTGAATATCCAGATTTTGTCAGAAAGTCTTGGAAGCCTGCCAAAAAAGCCAAAAATGAAAATGAATTACGTCAAACGAAGCTTATTTAAAGCCTAATCAGGTCTTCTGGGTTTTTTATTTTTGAAATTTCTTCTTTGTGTATGCAGGAGATATCCTTGTTTGTGGGTTTTCTTCCTTCCGTTATTAGGATTGGATGGGCTTTTACAACTTTGCTTACGCTTAGGATTTCGTCAACCCTCTTGTTTAGTTCTTTTTCGTTGTTGTTTGCAACTCCGCCTATTATTCGCATTTTATCTTCTGGAACATTCACAACAAAGTCGAAAGGCGCCTTTTTCACTGCTGTGATGTTGTAGCGGGAGAATTTTCTGAAAATCCTTTGCAAAAGCTTGTTTTTGGCTATGGCTTGTCCAGCCTTTGCTAGGAAGCATTTGCGTTGTTCTCTTGATTTTTCGAATATGTTTACGGATTTTGCCACGGGGATTCCAAGCGTGTAAATTAGGTTGTAGGCTGCGGTTACTGAGGCTTTAGCCATGCCGCGCTCGTAACCATAAAGGGTTCTTCTGGATATACCAACCATCTCTGCCATTTCGCCGACAGAAAATCCTAATTCTTGTCTTCTCTGTTTTACAGCTTCCCAGTTGATTTCAACATAATAGCCTCCTGGACCAGCTTGGATTAGCGGATGAATGTTTCGGAGCACAATGTTTTCGAAGGTTTTGGGCGTTACAGCAAGAACATTATAGCGTGAATAGACCGTGTCGTCTTCTAAGGGTTTTTCGCGGGCTTTTTCGCTAACCAAAACTGAGGAGGCTGAAACGCATTTTGATATGACTTTAAGCTCCTGCGAATCTGTTTGGGAGAAGTTGTCAATGTCGTGTTGAAATTTTATAAATATGACTTTTTCGCCCTTTCTTGCTGCATAATCGAAGCAGCTTGGTCTACAGCAGCATTTTTCTGAAACCCTAAAGCCTGCTTCTTTCAGCACTTCTTCTGGAGCCTTTAGGTTCTCCTTCTCCCTATAAGTCATCGAAACGTCACAAAAGAATTCATAGGCATTGTCTGATATAAACTATACTTATCTTCTATAACAATAATACACTAGCGAAGGAAACCATTTATTTCTGAGCCACTATCATGGCATGCGCCTTATCGTATGGTTCTAAATGCACAACCTCCTCTATACGGAAGCCTCTGTTTTCCAAAACCCTAACTTCACGCTCATAAATTTCTGATGGCTCCTTTGTTACATCTATGCTTTGGGCTTTAACTGCAAGCATTATCCACCCGCCACTTTTAAGGAATAGGTCGGCATTATCTGCTAAAATTTTTGCTTGCTCAGGCTGAGCTATGTCACAGTAAACTTCATCAACCTTTCCGCTTATGAAAAAGGCATATTTTTCTGGAAAACGGGCATCCTCCAAAATCGGCACCATATTAACCCTATAAGCACAAACATTATTGACAAGCTCCCTTATGGATCTAGCAGCAAACTCTACGCAGTAAACACGCCCATTTTCGCCTACAATGTCTGAAACATGGCTTGCTGTCGTGCCAGAGGCAGCGCCAAGATAAAGAACTTTATGCTCTGGCTTTATGGGAACAATTTTCAAATCTTTCAGTATGGCTGCTGCCAACTTACTCCTAAAAGCATCCCAAACGCGATATTCAAAACCTTCAAAACGTATGAGCCTCTCGCCATAAACATTCCTTCCAAGCGCAAGATTCCTAGTTGCAAGCCTTCTGGCTCCATCCTCAAGGGTAACCTCAAAAATTGCTGGAAAACGCGGATGCGGTTTAACGTTTACCTGCACGTTTCCATTTTCTCCTCTTTTCACGCTTAGGCTTCCTTTCTGGAACAGGCGGCGGCTCAGCATACTTCTCATGAATTTCGCCTATTCGCCTTTCCAAGTTAGCCTTCAACTCTTCACCCAAATGGCGCCCGCCAAAAGCGTCAGCCCTAACAGCAATAGCCAATTTTCCAGCCAAAGCCCTAGCAATTTTACCCCTATGCCATTTTTTAGCCTCATGCAAAAACGTATGCTGAAAAATTATTCCATGCTTCGGCGGCTTCGTCCCAGTCTTCAAAGAACGAAATAGGGCTTTCTCAGCGCCCAAAACCTGAATTGTGCTTGCTGGCATTTTAGCCAAATTCTCCAAACCACCAGAAAGCGCAATTAAACGGGCTCCCAAAAGAGGACCAACCAAGGCTTTCGTGTTTGGCGCAACCTCCTCCATGGCAGTGTCCAAATAATTTTCCAAATTCTGCCTCAGCTGGTATAAGCCAAGCACGTTCTTGCATAACGCTTGAATCTGCGCCAAATCTGTTTCGGCAATGTCTGCACCCATGGAAGATTCAGCCATTTTGGCTATTTGCTCCGCCTTAGCCTTCGGCACATCTTCCTTCTCAAGCTTTTCAACAGTGAAATTTTCTTTGCTTCCAAGCTCCAAGACCAAGCGGGCGTAGGTTTCATGCTTATCCACTAAGCGGTCAAGCTCTGGAAAGTGAATGCCATACCATTCTCGAATGCGTCCCATAAACAAATTTATGGTTCTATCCAAATCATCCAAAGTTTGAATAGCCTGAGCAATAATCAAATCTCTTTTCTCAACAGCCCCCTTAACCCTTAGCTTAGCCATTTCCATACCTACATTATGCATCCAAAGATTAAACTCCCCAGAATCCTTAGCAAAGCCAGTTTTTACTGCGAAACTTTCCATATTAGACCTAAGAGCATCACCAGCAGGCGAGGGCTTAGAAACTTCCACCCTAACGCCTAGTGCCTCTTGAATTTCTTTGGCTATGTTTGCATTTTCAAAAACGAAGGTTTCATAACCATCCTTCTTAAGCCTCTCAATTAACTCTTTAACTTCATCAACCAGTTTTCCAGCCTCAAGCCTCATCAAAGCTTTAGCGGCACTTTGCGGATTTTTGGAAAACAAAACATTACCTATCAGCTCGTTTTTCTCGTTGAAAGCCAAAACCCCAAAGGAACACCCAACTATTGCTGCCTTCACGCTTTTGTGCCTCCTCCACCGCTAATCAACTATTCCATAGCTTTATCCCATAAATAGTTGTTGCAAAAATCTTAAGAACCAAAAGGAAAGATACTATGAAAACAATGGGGAGAAGGCCAAATTTATGAATAACCTCAAAAGTTTAGTGGAGAAAATTAAAAATTTAGAAACTGAAAGAAAAAACCTAATGCTGGAAATTGAAGAACTTAGGAAAATGGCTGACGCCAAAGCCAAGGCTTTAGAAGGCGAAATAAGCATGCTAAGAGAAGAAGTGAAATCCTTAAGGGTTCTGCTTGGAGCAGAAGAAACAGAAACAGAAGTTGAAAAGAAAAAGAAGAAATAAAATAAGCCATAATACGCCTATAAAACTAAGCTTTATCTTACAAAACAACAATTCTAAAACACCAGCGGTGAAAATCTTGAAAGAAAACAGCTTAGGCATCAATCTAGCTGGCTTAAAGCTTCCTAATCCAACAATGCTGGCTTCTGGAATTTTAGGCTACACAAAAGAAACATTCAAAAACATCGCCGACGGCGGAGCAGGCGCCATAATAACAAAATCTGTAGGACTAAAGCCGCGAAGCGGTTACGCAAACCCAACAGTAACGCAAACAAGTTGTGGCTTAATAAACGCCATGGGACTTCCAAACCCTGGAATAGAAGAGTTTGCCAAGGAAATAAGCGAAGCAAAAAAAGTTTTGAATGTGCCCTTAATTGTTAGCGTTTACGGTTTCACAGCAGAAGAATACGCCACAGTAGCAAAAAAGGCTATTAAAGCGGGCGCTGATGCCGTTGAGCTTAATGTTTCATGCCCCCACGTTAAGGAAACTGGCTCAGAAATTGGACAGAACCCTGAAATTCTAAGAGAAGTTGTTAAAAAAGTTAAATCCGCAATGCCCAAGCCTGTTTTTGTTAAGCTTTCTCCAAACGTCACAAGCATAGCAGAAATTGCAGAAGCTGCCGTGAATGCTGGGGCTGACGCTATAACAGCAATAAACACGGTTAAAGCCATGGCAATCGATGTGGAAACAGCCAAGCCGATTCTAAGCAATAAGGTGGGTGGACTTTCAGGACCAGCAATAAAACCCATAGCCTTAAGATGCATCTACGAAATTTATGAACGGGTTAAAGTTCCAATAATAGGTTGCGGCGGAATAACAAGCTGGCGGGATGCCGTAGAATTCCTTTTAGCTGGAGCCTCAGCAATTCAAATCGGAACAGCCATAGCCACAAAAGGTCCAAATGCCTTTAGGACAATTACCAAAGGGATAGATGCATATTTGAAAAGGAAAGGTTTTAGGAGTGTAAATGAAATTGTCGGCTTATCGCATAAAAGCTAACAAACATAGAATAACGAAGATTTTAGAAATTAAAACAGAAAGCCCAACAGTTAAAACCTTCACTTTTAAGGATAAAATATGCGCAAAGGCTAAGCCGGGACAATTTTTGATGCTTTGGATTCCAGGCGTGGATGAAATCCCCTTAAGCGTACTGGATGCAGATGAGGAAGGAAATGTTTCTGTGGCTGTTAAAAAGGTTGGCGAGGCAACCAAAGCACTACACAACAAAAAAGTTGGAGACTTCATAGGCTTAAGAGGACCTTTTGGAAACAGTTTCACTTTGAAAGAAGGAAAAATTTTGTTGGTTGGAGGCGGAACAGGCATAGCTCCACTATCCTTTTTGGCGAAGAAGTTAGCGCCTAAAGCTTCAAAATTAACCCTAATAATTGGCGCAAAGACGAGGGAAGAACTGCTTTTCATGGAGAAACTGAAAAAGTTTTGCAAGGAAGAAAGTTTTTTGGCAACAACGGATAATGGAAGCTACGGCGTTAAAGGTTTAGCCTCAGAACTTTCAGAAACAATCTTAACAAAAGAAAAGTATGATGCAATATACGCTTGCGGACCAGAACAGATGATACGCAAAGTCTTTGAAACCGCTGAAAAGGCTGGAATAGGCATGGAAGCAAGCTTAGAACGCCTAATGCGCTGCGCCATAGGCTTGTGCGGAAGCTGTGTCATAGGAAAATACCGCGTCTGCAAAGACGGCCCAGTTTTCAATGGTGACCAGCTTAGAGAAGTTAAGGAAGAGTTGGGAGTTTCTAAAAGAGATTTTGACGGAAGAAGGATACTGCTTTAAGCTGTGTTTTAAATGCCCATAACTCCGCTTCATGCGCTTTCGCTCATGTTTCTTTATTTTAAGGATAAGAAGCGCATTGACCCTTTGGCTTTGACGGTTTCAGCCACATTCATTGATTTGGAGCCCCTCTATTATTTGTTGGTTGGAGAACCATTAGACCATAGGATTTGGCATGGCTTCGCCTTAGCAATAACAGTCTATCCCATCCTTGTTGCAATTGGCATTTACATTGCAGAGCATTTATTTGAGAAAAAATTGTGGACTACCTATAATGTCTTGAGACTTAAACCGAAACAAGTGCAATATCCACTTTTAACAGTATACCTCTGCAGTTTGCTCGGAGGCTTCACCCACGTCTTTTTTGACATGTTCACTCATAAGGACATGCCTTATGTGATTTACCCATTAGCCTATGGAAACCCTTTCTACTTGGGAAACGCCTCAATAATAATTGAAATAATAGTGATTTTGTTGTCGGCTTACTCTCTTTTTGAATGGATAAAAGCAAAATAAACTAAAAAGCAATAGAAAACGTGCACTTAGAAAAATTTAAAATAGTTATTGCGTCGATGTCAAAATTAAAGTGGGTGAAAATGTTATGGAAAATTTTAAGAAAATAGTCATCGCTGAACTTGTAATAATTGGTTTGCTGTTGGCACTCTTAGTTTATGCACTTTCAAAACCAGCAGTTTGTCCAGTTGCTGCAAGTTATACTGTTTGGCGGGAAGGAGACGAGTATTATGCTGCTGACACTTCTGGAATACGATTTAGTGGGAAAAATGCAAGCCAAGTAATCCAGTCAGCCATAGACGCCTTAACCCCTGGAAGAACATGGAAGGAAAAAATCCTGTTAAAAGGCGACTTCACAATTTCCACTCCAATCATTGTAAGGTCATACACGGCGTTAGAGTTTCAGGGAAAAATAACAGTTGCAGACAACGCCAACATAGACGCAGCAATAAAATCCGAAGGCTTTGACGATTTGGCTGGCACAGACTCCACAGGCGGAGTTGTTGAGGTGGAAATTGTTGGTTTGAAACTTGACGGAAATAAGGCAAAACAAACAAAAGGTTTTGGTTTGAAACTTTATGGAAGAAAACTAACAATGAAGGATGTAAACATTTACTATTGCAAGGAAGACGGCATATGGACAGAATGGAGCACCAACCCAAACGTCACCAGTCCAGAAGATGCAATGGAAGGAATCTTCTCAAACATACGCTCAAGTTTTAATGACGGAAGAGGATGGCGAATGCTAGGACCCCACGACAGTTACCTAACAGACATCCTCCTATACTGCAATCGCCTCGTTGGTTTTGCATGCTGGGGAGAAGGTGGATGCCAAGGCATAAATTTGCACGCCTACGGAAATGGAGAAGTTGGCTTCTACATTGATGCCCCCGTAATATTCACCAACATTGTGTCGGAAAGTAACAATCAAAGCGGCGTCATAGTTTTACACAATGACGTGTATTTGGACGGCAACTTCTATAATAACCATGAATATGGAATCGTAATGGGCGATGAATCACATGCTCCCGCGGGATGCTATATTCGAGGAAAAACTTTGGGTCATCCAATTGATAAAGCGGGATTACTATTAGTGAATGGAAGCACAAATCGTTACGAGCTTCACATGTGGGAGAATAACACAAGCATTAAAGGAACACCAAGTGTGAATGACAAATACATTATTGTTAACACCAACAATAGCAAAAGAAGCCAAAACAGTGGAACCGCAACCATACCAAGCAGAAACACAAGCGTAACCATACCGCATTCGCTTATATGGGTTCCAAAAATTGTTGTAGTCACGGGCAGAGATAACGAAACCGCTTGTGCTTACGTAAGCTATAGAAACGAAACCCACATAACCATAACAGTGCCCAATCCAGTTACAGCAGACAGAGAAGTCGACTGGTACGCAGAAATTTAAAGCTAAAATGCCATTTTTAGACAAGAAAAAGGGGTTTTAGAGGATAAAGTCGCCTGGATAATTATCGTATAATTGTGGTTGCGAATCTGGTTGCTCTGCTGTCACGCGTGGATAGGCATACGCATGCGCTGCTTCAACAGAATTCGCCCGATTATCCAACAATGCTTCATCCACGAAGTAGTAGCCCCATAAAGTGTTGCCCAACTGAAGATAGTCCCAGCCATACTGGTCGGCTTTACAAGCTGAAGCTATAACTCTGCCATTTCCCTGCAAATCATCATCGTCGTCAAACATTCCCCCAGAAAAGCACGAGCCAAACATTAGAGCAAATTTTGTGCTTTCTATGGCTGCAAATTTTTCTTTAAACCAACCGTCTGGCAAGCCGTAAAAATCATAGGTTACAATCATCTCATCGTAACCATCAGATTCCACATCACTGTCCCAGCCTTCCGAGTCTGGTGCTCTGTAGCCGTGACCACTGTAGAAGAATACTACTTCGTCTCCTGCTTTTTCATTGGCAATTAGCCAATTTATTGCACTTATAATGGCTGAAGCTGTTGCCGCCTTATTAGTTAGCAGTTTAACATTGGCTTTCGGATAACCTTGCTGCCTTGTTAACTCAGTATACATTTCCTTAGCGTCTTCATCAGGATGCCACAAGTCCGAATCAGTTCCCCGATAATCTGCAATACCAATTATAACAGCCCATTTAGAACCTCCAGAAGGGTTAGGTGCGGCTACAAGAGGCTCAATGGATGACGAAAATGGTTCATTAAACTTCATTGGACGCACATAACGAAGCGGCACACGAGGAGCAGACACTGAAGGCGCAAAGATGGCGACAAAAAATGCCGTCAACAGTAAGATAGCCAATATCTTCTTCATACTTTTCCCTTTAGTAAAAATAGCAAGAAAGACTATTAAGAGTTATGGAAAAAGTTTCCACTTAACGAAAATTCAAAAAGGTTATATGTTGCCAGTGCTATTTTGGAGTATTTGCGGGTGCAATGTGATGCAAGGTGACCGCCAAATTCCAAGCTAATTCTGAAAAATGGCTTACAACAGATTATCGCCCGCTCGAAATTGAAAAAGAAATCCGAGAATTCTGGAAAAGGAACCAAACTCAAAAGAAACTGATGGCGTTTAGAGAAAAAAACAACATTGGCTTTTCAGGCTGGGTTGAAGGACCGCCAACATTGAATGGCATACCCCATGTTGGACATGTCAGAGGCAGAGTAATGAAAGATTTACGCTATAGATGGAAGACTATGCAGGGCTATTTCATGCCATTCTGGGCTGGATGGGACTGTCAAGGCTTGCCAGTGGAGCTTGAAGTTGAAAAACTTTTAGGCGTAAAAAACAAGCGCGAATTATTGGAAAGAGTGGGCGAAGAACTTTTCATAGAAGAATGTAAGAAGGCTATTATGAAGTATCATCGTGAATGGGTTGAGGCGGATGAAAAGCTTGGCATATTCATAGACCAGGAAAGGGCTTACTGGACGTATAAGGATGATTATATAGAGCGTGAGTGGCAATACCTAAAACGTGCCTGGGAACAAGGCCTATTGGAAGAGGGTTATTATGTTGTTGCTTATTGTCCAGGATGCCAAACAAGCTTGAGCAGTGCAGAAGTTGGCTACGAAGACTCGTATAGGGAAGTTGAGGACCCATCGCTTTACTTCAAATTTAAAGTTGCCGACAGCGAAAAAGAGTATTTTCTTGTTTGGACAACTATGCCATTCACAATAGTAACTGACACGCTTTTGGCTGTGCATCCAGAAGCTGAATACGCAAGGGTTAGGGTCGGCGAAGAAGTTTGGATAATGGTTAGCCAACGTGTTGAAGCTGTTATGCAAGAATTGGGCATAGAAAAATATGAAGTAATCGGAACAGTTACGGGCAAAAGTCTTGAAGGAACAAGATATGAATATCCGCTTAAAGATTTGGTTCCAAAACTGGCAGAGTTAGAAAAAGTGCATGAGCTAGTGCATAGGGTTATATGCGAAGACTTTGTCGACGTGAACACCGCCACAGGCGTAGTGCATCAGTCCCCAGGAAACGGTGAAGAAGACTTTTTCGCTGCACAAAAGCGGGGCGTTCCAATATTTGCCCCCTTCGACGACGAAGTCAGATTCACAGCTGAAGCTGGAGCTTTTCATGGCGTATTTGCACGAGATGCTGACAAAATGGTTATCGAAGAGCTTCGAAAGAGAGGATTGCTTGTTAAAGTTGAAACTATAAAGCATGAATATCCAACGTGTTGGCGTTCTCATCACAAGCTTGTTTGGCTTGCCAGAAGGGAATACTTCCTAAGAACAGACAAAATAAATAGTAAGGTTGTGGAAGCGGCGGAAAAGGTGGAGTATTTCTTTGAAGGTCCAAAGAACCGTTTCCTCTCCTTTCTTAAAGAGGGCAAACCGTGGTGCATATCACGAGAGCGTGTTTGGGGTACGCCATTGCCCATATGGAGATGCGAAAAATGCGGAGCAAAAACCATTGTTGGAAGCAAAAAAGAACTATTGGAAAGAGCCATAGAAAAGCCTCAAGGCTATTTTGAACTTCACAAGCCATGGGTTGACCGCATAACAATGAAATGCGAAAAATGCGGAGGCACAATGCACAGAGAACCCTTCGTTTTGGATACGTGGCATAACAGTGGAGCTTCACCATACGCCAGATTTACAGATGAAGAATTTGCGAAATATGTGCCAACAGACTTCTTAACAGAAGGAATAGACCAAACAAGAGGATGGGCAAACTCGCTTCTTCTGGAACATGTCATATTAACTGGCAAAGCAGAAGCCCCATACAAGGCATTTCTATTTCAGGGTTTAGCTCAAGATGCAAAGGGCAGAAAAATGAGTAAAAGCCTTGGAAACGTAATCGAAGCAAACAAGCTTTTAGAGAAGCATTCAGCAGACATTTGCAGATTCTACACGCTTAGGAAATGCTCCCCAGTGGACTTCATAAACTTTGACATGCAAGAGTTAAACCGCCGCCCATACCAAGTGCTGTCTACGCTTTATCACCTAAACAGATTCTTTGTTCAAAATGCTGAATATGACGGATTTAACCCGCAAAAGCATACGTTAAAATGGGCTTTGGAAGAGAAACAACTCAAAAATCCAGAACTTTGGCTTTTATCAAAACTTCAAAATGCCATAAAAGAGTACACTTCAAAATTGGAAACATGCGAGTTCAACTTTGCCCTTGCCACATTGGAAGATTATGTTATAGAAACATTAAGCAGACTTTACGTGCCAATGGTTCGGAAAGAACTGTGGACAGACGACCCTGAAACTCTAAACAGAAGACTCGCCATATACGCAACCCTATGGCATGTCCTAAAAACTCTAACGCTACTCTTTAACCCTGTAACGCCATACTTAAGCGAAGCCTTATACCAAAAAATCTACAGAAAACTTGACCCAACACTGCCCGAATCAGTAAACTTTGAAGGTTGGCCAAAACCAGAAGAGAAACTGCTAAACGAGGCTTTGGAAGAGGATTTCCAGACATTGTTCAAATGCGTTTCAATGGTTTATTCTGCTAGACAATCAGCCAAACTAAAGAGAAGGTGGCCCCTTCGCAGAGCGGTTGTTGTGGCTCCAGAAAAAGTTTGCAAAGCCCTCAAAAACTTTGATGAATTATTCCTTGAACTTTCAAACGTGAAAGCCGCAGAATATATGCAAGAAACTCCAGAATACACTTCTTTTGACGGTTGGACTTCCACATCAGAAGACAACATAAAAGTCTTTTTGGACATTCACCGCGACGAAAGTTTAATGGGCGAAGGCTTAATGCGAGACATAGCCCGAAGAGTCCAATCCTTAAGGAAAGAGTTGGGTTACGTGCCAACAGACGTTTTAGAAGCCGTCCACATAGCTGAACTTGATAAGGAGAGCGTTAAACTGTTAAGACCATACTTGAAGGAAATGGAGGAGCTTGTCAGAGCTAAAAAAGTTTACATACGTGAAAAACGCGGAGAAATCAGTGCTGAGTGGCATGAGCATCAACTTGATGACAAGAAGGTTTACATTGCTATTTCTTAGGATCGAGCTTGCAACATTTAAAATGGATAACTCTAATTTTGTCTGTTCCTTGGAAAGGAGTCCCATCCAAGAACTTGCCAATAAGCGTCAGTGAAACTTTTACAGACTTTTTAGCGCAAACCGTTTCATTCAAAGACGCTTTTATCAGTTCTATGACTGCTGTTCTATTAAATTTCAAAACAATCAAATTATAACACTCACAAATCTTATAATGCCTTTGGTCTGCGGGCACCGTTCCATTTAATAATATTGATGAAATGTCAATGTCCGTTACATCGTATTCTTTTGGCACTTTAACAATGGCGGTAATCCACCTTCCCCTGCTCTTAAGGTTCAGCGTTCTCGGACAATAATGCACCCAAACATTTACAGGCGTTAGCGCGGCAACGACAAGATCTTGGAAGTCCGCATCGCCCAATCCCCACAAGTCTTCCCAAGCAATTATGTATCCAGACGCATTTGGATTCACAAAAACTAAAGCATGGTCTTTTCCATCTCCGTTTCGCCAAGCTTCTGTGTAGAAGTAGCCTTCTGGCGAGCCTAAGCATAAGCCAAAGGTTCCATTAGCAAGGAAATAGGTGGTGTCGTTTACGGTGTTTTCTCCAAGAAACAAAAGATGCAATTTCTCATCGCCAACTAAATACCAGCTCAAATTGTTTATAGGCGCATAAGCGGCAATTTCAGCCAAAATGCTAACCCTATAATATCCAGCTGCAAATGTTTCAATTCCAGTTTCATCGTTTGTGACGTTAATGGCGTATCCATGCTCATCAAACCATTCCTGCAGAGTTGGTTCGCCATAAATCGTTGAACCCGATGGAGATGCATCAGCAATGGAGTTAACTGTTGAACCAAAGCTAACCAGTTCAAAAAGAATTAAAGTTACCAACAACAAGCTAATGGTTAGCAGGAGTTTTCTCATTCTCAGCCTTCTCCACCATAAAATTTGTTTAGATAAATAAAAACACTAAAGGAATAATGTTACAGAAGAATCCTCTATACGCATATACTATCAGAAACTCTAAATTCAACCAACAAACATCATTCATTAAAGAGGGCCGGTAGATCAGTCTGGTATGATCGCCGCCTTCGCAAGGCGGAAGCCGCGGGTTCAAATCCCGCCCGGTCCACAAATTAACGCATAAAACCATAATGGAGTTTAGAGCATGGAAGTTGAATGCTTTCCTAGACTTTCAAAAGAACAGCAGAAAGTTTTGCCAAAAAATTATCGTCCTCCTCCAATTGAAGGAATGTATTCTGTAGATGAAGAACATCCAGAAGGTATCATTTACGTGTATGTGGGCTACTGCGATTGGGAAAAGAACTTTGACAATTGCTTAAAAGAATTCATTTTGACAATATTCCACGAAGCCATGCACATCATGATTCCAGAAATAGGAGACTACATACCATACGCAGAAAAAATATTAGCTGACATTCTCGACAGAAAACCTAAAAGAAAGTAATTTGAAATGGCGGGCCCGGTGGGATTTGAACCCACGTTCTCCGGCTCCGAAGGCCGACGCCTTAATCCGTGCTGGGCTACGGGCCCTTCTGGAGAAGAGATTAGTTAATAAGTGTTTAAAAGACTTCGGAAAATCCTTAAAAATGGTTGTTGATTAATATTTTGTTGTTTGGGCCGGTAGCTCAGCTTGGTTGGAGCGTTCGGCTGATAATGGCTGTTTAGCGGAAACCGAAAGGTCGAGAGTTCAAATCTCTCCCGGCCCATTATTATTGTTATTTTTCTTTTTTCTTTTCTTCTTCGCCTTTTACGCCTTTTACCAAGCCTTTTCCGACGCCCTTTACTATTCCGAAGCCTTTCTTTACGCCTTTGCCTACAACTTCGCCTGTTTTTTCTGCTGCTGCTTCAGCTTTGCCTTTTTCTTCCTTCTTCTTTTCCTTCTCGCTCATAATAATTCACCTCCTATAAAGTGGCAATATGTTGTTCTGTTTATTTGGAGTTAAAACTTTCGAAATACTCGTTCTTAGCAAGTTTTAAATTCGCTTTGCAACATAAAAGTAGGAATGGTGATTATGTGCCTAAAGATGAAGAAATTTTGGAAGTTTTGAAGGAAATTAAGGCTTTGTTGGAACCGAAACCTGCGCCACCAGCACCGCCGCCGCCTAAGGGTTTGTGGAACGAGTTCATAGATTTTATTTCTAAGTATAAAGTGTTGGGTTTGGCTGTGGCTTTCATTATGGGTGTTTATGTTGGTCAAGTTATCCAGTCGCTTGTTAAGGACTTGTTGATGCCGCTTATAGGTTTGGCAATCCCGGGTCTTGGAAACCTGTCCACTTTTAAAATTGCAGTTCCGCCAACAGCTTTAGATGCTGAAGGAAAACCGATTGACCCGACATGGACGGGACAGTTGTTTGGAATTGGAAACTTTTTGGTGGCTATAATAACATTCATAATCGTTGCCTTCGTCATTTTCCTAATTGTGAAGATAACTAAGAAGTGGGGCATCGAATAGCGCAGTTAAACTTTTGAAAAACTTCCCACTTTCCGCATTTCAAAAGTTTCCGTGTCCTCGTTTTTTACGTATGCCTTTAGTCCTAGTCTTATTAGGTGTTCTATGAATGTGCTGCGTTTTTCTCTTCCTCTGAGTTCTTCTATTTCTTTTAGGAGTTTTGAGTCTATTGTTAAGCCAATATGATGCTTCATTCTTTATGCCTCGTGTATTTTGTATATTTATTATACCGAAAAGCTTTATTAGTCTTATCCTACAAGTTATACTTTCAGCGAGAGTGTTTAAATGAAGACTTTGAGGATTTCGGATGATGCTCATCAGAGGTTGACGGCTTTGCTTGGCGAGTTGACGGCTCAGACGATGAAGATGCAGACTTATACTGATGCTATAGAAAGTCTTCTTTCGCAGTCGGTGATTTTGCCTCCTGAGCTTCTTAATCAGATTGAAAGTTTCATTGAGGAGAATAGGCATTTGGGGTTCACTACACGAGAGGAGTTTATTAGGGATGCTGTCCGTTGGAGACTCCGCTTTTTGAGGGAAGAGTATGAGTATATTGAGATTCCGAGGGATGAATGTGAAAGGGTTATGCAGGCTATAAGGGATATGGAGTTGCCCTTTTTAAGTGTGAGCGAGTTTGTGGAGCAGCAGATTAAGAATTTGTTGGAAAAATATGCGGAATATAGCAAGCAGAAGGAGGCTTATGAGAGAAGGAGCAGAAAAAGAGAATAGTCAAAAGCGTTACTTTTCGTTTTCGCGGCTTCTTAATTGGGTTTCGACTGGTGTAAGCGCCTTTTTTATTCCCAAGTGAATGATTAGGCTCGTTAGGATTATTACGCCTGTTAGGATGGAGTATATGGCGAGGGTTAAGAGCTGCTTTTTTATGGCGTCGTCTATTGATTGGAGGGATAGGAAGGAGAAGTAGAAGGTTAGGAATATGCAGAACGTGAGAATGGCTACGGCTGCGGATTCAACCTTCAACTGACGCACTTACTCCATCAATTAAAGCATAAGTTATATGCAATCAAAAGACTTTATGGATTCAAAATCTTTAGGCTAATTAAAGATTGAAAAATAAAAAGAAGGGGCAATTTATTGGATTGTTGGGTTTTTCTGTTTATTTTGAGCAGGATTTCTTCTTTTCTTCTTTCTTTTTCTTCTTTTCACACACTTTTAATTCACCCATTTAGCCAACAATATTTTCGTGAAGTTTTATAATAAAAGCTTTGTTGTAGTGGGTTAAAGCGCAAAGTAAAAGTGAAGGTTTCCGTATATTATAGTGGAATGTGAATTATAGCGTGAGCAAGCCTAGACTTTTTGACAGACCTGAATGTAGGAATTGCATTTTTAAGGGTGGAAGCTACTGCTGGAACCAGTGTCCATACAATATTTGGCGAAGACCATAAATGTTGTAGAAGCAAAAGAAGCATGGTTGTTAAGGATGAGAAAGTTGAAGTGAGAAAACAGGATAGAAAGGTTTAGGCAAATTGCCGAAAGGTTAGTTTCGAAAATGGCTTCTTTTGATGGTGTTTGGGGGATTGTTTTTGCTCCAAAGAATGTTACTTTTTCCAGAAGAGATAAACTTTTGTTTGAGCCAAAAAACCAAGCGTCTTTAACGCTTTAGCCAAACCCTCATCACTAAACCCTCTAATTTTCGCTATAAACTCTCCATGCGTTGGATAGGCTCCACCAGAAGCCATAAGCCGCTTCCTCACAGACGCTTCACGCTTAGAAAGCTTTTCCAAAATTTTTACAATTTTAGCCTTCCCAACACGCCTAATCATTAACAAATTCTGCTCCACACTTCCAAGCATGGCTGGATTAAAACCTAAAAGGTAAAGCCTATCCAAAGCCCACAAAACCCCTTGGCTTGGTTTGCTTTCAGCTATTTTTTGCATTCCAGCCCTTTCAAAAAATGGGTTATACCGTGCCATAACAGCCAAAGCCTCAACGTAGGGCGTTCCAGCTAAAGGCAACGTTTCACGCACGAGCTTTGCGCCTAAGCCTATTGTGCGATATTTTGGATGCACAACAACCCGCGATATAACACTAACATCCCTCTGCAGTTCCGAAAAACTGCCCCTCCAAACCTTGCTTCGTCCAAAACAGAAGGGCGGCGGAAAACTGTAAACAATAACTCCGCATAATTCGCTATCACGCTTCAAAACAAAAACCCTACGCGGAGGCGGACACCGATTTGAACGATAATGGAAAAGGCTTAAACGCTTATAATCGCTAAAACTGCCCTCTTCAACACGCATCTCCCTCGTTAAGCTACATTCCTCAACTGGCTCATTCGCATAATAGTTCACAGTTATTTCCCTTCCAAAACGCTTGTGAATATGCACAGAAGGCTTCAAATCCTCTAAAAGGTCTGTATGCGTAGTCGCAACAATAACCGCTTTGCCCATCAGTCTCGCAATTTTTTGAATGTTAAAAGCCACAATCTTAGCCATATCACGGTCAAGAACGCTGCAAAACTCGTCGGCAAACCACCACTGCTTATTACTCTCCATAAGCTTAGCAATCTTGTAACGATACCTCTGCCCATCACTTAACTCGCTAAAACGTCTAACAAAAAGGAAGGCATCATTCAAACCAGCACGGTTCAAAAACTCTAAACCTTCACTGAAGTTTCTGCCAACCGTGTCGATTAAGGGCTTGTCTGGTTCTGGCTGGATTTCAGCCAAGTCGATAGCGCTATCGCCCAAATCTCGCCTCAAAGCCCTTAGCAAGACGCTTTTGCCAGAACCACTATCACCAGTAATGTAAACAATATCCCGCTCGCCAATCTTCAACTCAACATTATCGTAAACCACAAAACGCTTATGCTCATCCAAACCCAAACCGAAAGCTTCAGCAACCGCTAAAGTGCGAGGTGTCGGCTGAGCAGCCGTTTCATAGGCAACGTTTATTATGAATTTTCCTTCTCGGGCATCATAACGCCTTTTAAAATGGCGAATCCTAAAAAACTCTGTTTTACGCGTTTTCATCTTGACACGCCTAAAACTTGATGCTTCAACAATTTCTTCCTCAACCGCTCCAATTTCGCTTTACCCGCAGAAGCCAAACGTGGCAAAACCCAAAGTTTAGGAGCGCTCAGTCCTCTTGTGGCATATATGGCTAGGGCTAAACTCCAAAACCTGTCATCGTGAGCGCCTTCAGGATGATTGAATTTTATTTTACCTTCCTTTGTTAACTCGAAACGTTCAACATTTAATTCTGCAATCAAATCGCTGTCATATGGAATTTTAAGCCTCTTTTCTGTCATGCATTTTTTGAGCCATTCAGCCATTTTCTCCTTTGTTTCCTGCGTGAACTTTACACCTTCTGTTTGGCTTATTCCAGCGTTTACCATGTCTTCGGTTATGTAGTCGCCTACGCCTGTCATGTCAACAAGAACCTTCATTATTTTTTGCCATCTGTCGCATAAGGTTTTTACATAGCCAATAACGCTTGCGTATGGAGTGTGTAGCGGAAAACGGTGCATGTGGATTAATTTTATAGAAGAATCTTCCATTTTCACTATGGCTAAGACGCTGTAATCCTGATGTTTGCCCAAGTCTAAACCAGCGTAAAACTCGCCCTTAACGGCTTGGTTAAAATCTGCATATTCGAGTTGGCTGTCAATGCAGCTTGTGATTAAGGCTTGCGATAACCAAACGTTTTCGTCTTCAGCCCATTCCGCCTCCATTTCACGGCGCCAACGCCACGGGTCGCCTTCCAACTGCCTCTTAATCTTGTCTAAAATTTTCTTTTTTAATGGTCCTTTTGGCTCAACGGCATCTTGCCATGAAACGTGACTTTTTGCGAAGTCGCTGAAAGCTGGGTCATGCCAAATTTTGTAAAATATGGAATCCGTCGTCCAAGGTGTTGAACTGCAGATGAATTTTCCGTCTGTTGTGCCGAGCGTGAAAAGCACGGCATCATATAATTCCTCATCTTTTGCTATAAAATTCATTTCATCACAATAAACCAAATTTAATGTTGGACCGCGGATGGTTTCTGGATTGTTTGGAAAAGCCTCAATTAGGCTGCCGTTGCTAAGTCTAACCATGGTGTGTAAAGGCTTTTCATAAAGGCTTTTGGGCAATTTCCTCAAAAAAGCATTGATTCTCCGTATAACAAGTTTGGTTTGACGCCAGCTTGGACCTACTACTCCTATGTAGTTTTTTGGGTTTTTGAGGGCATGCCATAAAAGTAGGGCTGCGATAGTGTGGCTTTTTCCACTTTGGCGACACCATCTGGCAGCTACGAACTGGTTTTGTTCGAAAAGCCTTATGAGTTGTTGCTGGTAGGCTGTTGGTGTAAAGCCTAAAATTTTTGTGCAGAATTCAATTGGGTCTTGGGGGATTTGTATAATGGCACTTTGGACTTCAGCAAGGCGCTGTTCCAGTTTGTGTAGTTTTTGTTTTTGCTGCTGCTTCATTTACTAGTTCCTCCAGTTTTGCCAGATCTTGGTCAATTTGGTGTTCGTCGAAGCCTTTTGCTATGCTTTGGATGACTTGCGCTGTGTAGGCTGCCACTCGTGCCCAGGCTTGTCTTTGTTTTATGTTTAGGGTTTCCTTGTTTACGGTTGTTTCGCCTTTTGCCATGCTCACAGCGTTTTCAAAAATGGCTTGGAGGTCTTCTAGGATTTTCTCCCTAATCCTTTGGGTGTCAATCTTCACTTTTTCCTTTAGTTGGGCGATTTTGCGGGTTATGAAAAATGGACGGGAAAATTTTGGTATTTTCTCTACCCCCTCCCCTCTAGGTTTTTTGTGCTAGGAATATTCCGCTTACTGTGCCAGTTAAGCCCGTTATTGCGGCGAAGATTTCGCTGTTCCACCTGCCAAGAAAGGCCATGTGGACGATTTCTAAAGCGGAAAGGCATAGGGTCATGGCTATGGCGAATTTTACGCCGTAGACTAGGCGCGTTTCTGGCGGGATTTCGCCTCTGCGGGTTCTTCTTGTTAAAGCCTTTTTAATCCAGTCAGCCATGGTTTTTCACCGTTTTCTGTTTTTTCTTGCCACTAACTGTTGCGCGTTTGCCTCCAGCTAGAAAACTGTTGAGCAGCTGCTTAGCCTCTTCAGGTGAAACATGCGCTTTAGCTATTAGGGTTATGTTGGCTGTCCAAGCTGTTGGAACAGCCGTATAATCAATGTCGTATACGCCGTCGGCATAGCGGAAACTGTTTTGGGCTAGGATTATGTGCTTGTTTTTGGCTCCTAAAACGCCGAGGAAAATGCCCCAACTAGTAACAGGAACATCAATACCATTCAAACCACCGCCTAGGCTTTTGCCAATACTAGCATCAAACCATTCAACACGAACCAAATCACCCAAGCTTAAACCTTTAACTTGTTTACTAACCTCCTTCATCTTCATCATCAAACAAAACAAAAAGAAAAACCGAATATAAAGAACAGCGAAATTTATAAATTTATTAATTTATTCCCAAAATTTTCGAATTACTTACTTCTTTTCGGCAACGCTTTTAACTAGGTCAAGTATTTTTTTATGTTTCTTTCCTTTGCCAACTCCCTTGACAAATTGGAGAAGTTCTGAAAACCTCTTTTCACCATCCCTTTTGTATATTTGAACGAAAATTTCAAGCATAGAACCTGAAAGATTCCACGGAAGGTTTCTGAAGCTTTCGCAGTACATCTTCATCTTCCTAGTAGTTGGTCTACCGATCCCACGTAACCTTCTAAATGGAAGTTCTTCTGTGGTTACACCATATCTGACTCTATCTTTAAATTCTTTAAAATCTGCTGGAACGCTTATACTTTTTTTGATTGCAAGACGTTCATAAACATTTAAAAGGTTAAAGAGTTCTTTTGCCACTTGCGGGCATCTACTTGCGTATACCTTGTACTTGGATTCTATATCTGCTAACTCTTGATTTTCCATCCAACCATAATAAACTGCATATGCCGAATACTCCGGATCTCTTTGATCAGACACGGGCACGCCTTTTTTCTCATAAAAACTTGTTATTTCCTCTGATTTCTCTCGTGGATTTTTACCGAGACGAGCTCCTTCAAACAAACGCCTTTTTCTCAAATTTTTTGTCAGAAATTATTACGTCAACACTGTATGGCGTTTCCCCATCCCTAAAAGTGGCTATCCTATAGCCGGACTCTAAAGCGCGGTCAATTTCTGCTTCATCCACAACCAATCCAGCCTTACGCAAGGCATCAACAAGCTTTGCTTTACATGTATCATCAGAAACGTAAACTATAACATCAACATCCACAGTTGTCCGTGGAACACTATAAAAGCTGGCTGCCAAAGCGCCAGTAAAAGCATAATTTAATTCCGCCTTCTCAAAACCCTTTATGAGACGCTTAACAAAATCATAAAA
Organism: Bathyarchaeia archaeon; assembly: GCA_049969855.1. Classification (GTDB taxonomy): domain Archaea; phylum Thermoproteota; class Bathyarchaeia; order Bathyarchaeales; family Bathycorpusculaceae; genus JASEJA01. Next base: position 30,118 of record JBMFOB010000005.1, read on the forward strand.
AGCTTCCAAATTAAACGCCTCTTCTGCGCCAGCGTTTGCTCCACTCAAACCTTTCCCGCAGTTTCTCAATAAGCTCTTTATCGCTTATGTTTGGATTCTACGCTTTAATACCATCAGCGCAAACCCTCACGACAAAATCCGACATCCCAATTGCTAGCGTAACTTTCTCTTCTGGTTTAAGCCTTCCAAGCCTTTCTGCATCCTTATCCACACATGCACACCAAACCATAAATTAGGGCGATTGTTCCTTTAAAGCTTCAACCTTCTAATTAGACTTTTCACCTTCTCCTCATCTTTTAGGAAATCCTCTATTATAGCGTTTGCCACCACATAAATTCGCAAATCATTCAACAAAGCCAACTTCCTAATCTCCCTATGCAAGTCTTCACGAATTTCAACAACAGTCCTTCTAGCGCTTCTAACCAAAGCCTGTGCATCCTCCTAGCTGCCTTGGATTTGGATGGCTAAATCGCCCAAAATTAGAAACAGCCTTGTAACCTTCACTTCCGCTGGCTTTAATACGGCGACTTCTGCAAGCACATGCACTGCGGCTTCTGGGCTTATGCCGAACTCAGATTGGATTAGTGATGCCGCCGTTGCTTGAACTGCTGCGTCTACATAGATTTCGTAAATTCCCGCGTGGATTAACTCAACGAGAACATCTGCGAGGGGTTGAGTAACTGCGTTTTGGTTTATGTTAAAATTTGATTCTTGAGCGGTTACGCTTTGGCTTGCGGCAACAGCGTCTTTAACGATATTGTAAGTTGTTTCGCTAACAGGCGTGGCAAGCGATTGGCTTACAGCATCCACATATATTTCATAAACCTGCCCACCAGAAATTATGATTATTTTTGTTCCATCCTCAAGTAAAGCGTCTATTTTTCTGCGTCCCCACTCGTCTAAAATGGCGTTGAGCATTATGTCGCCGTATTCGCTGACGTTAACCAAACAAGACGCCTCGGCACTTTATTTGTGTTGGAACTGGAAACCTGTAAACGCTCGGCGGACTCGTGCTTTTTGTGTTTACATATGCTGTGTTAAGGAGTGTGGCGTCGCCGTGTGCAACCCTAATTAAACCGTAAGGCTCCACAGCCGCCAAGAATGTGATGCCAGACAAGGTGAAGCCCGTGGATGTGTTGTTGTTATAATTAATTGACGTATGCCCATTATATACATAAGTGGCGCCCTGTGTGCCTGTAAGCCCTGCGCTGAAGTTTACAAATGTTGAGCTTCCCCCGCAAACTATCGTCACGTCCTTATGCAGTGGCGTTTTAAACAGTTTAATGCGTGAAACGTGAACAGCAAAAGCATACCTATCAAGAATGCTGTCGCTAACTGAACTCCAAAGTTTTAGGGCTAAAACATCGCCAACCTGCACGTCAAGGAAGCATGCAGTGCAACTCCAATAATAATTGGCACTTACAGACGTGCTGCTGCTTGCAACGCTCTGACCGTTTTTTAACATCCTCCAGTAAAGCGTCCCAGCCGTCACAAATTGACCGCCAGCCAACACACGGGCAAGCCAAACCTTACTGAAAGGCTTAACATCAAATGTTGGAAGGTCGCTTTCCTGAACCGCATAAGCTACTTGCGGGTCTGTCGGCTCCGTTGTCGGCAAAGTTAATGGCGTGCCTAAAAGCGTTTCCCTTGGAGTCTGATAAGTAATATTCAAAGTTTTGAAGCTTGTAAACAAAGGTGTTAGCTTTGTCATTTAGTCTGCACACCATCAAAGCCTATCAATTGTGCTGATGCTGTTGTATTTTTAACTCGGATGCAAATTGAGTTGGTCACGTGGAAAGAATACTTAGCATAAACGCCAGCACCAGCATCAGTGTCAAAGATTAGGCTGTTTGTGCCGTCATAAAGTTCCAGTTGAACATCGCTTGCATGATAAATGTTGTGAATTACCGCCTCAACACCAACCGCTGGCTGAATGTCCAAGTAAGCACCTGCCGCAATGCTTTGTAAACCGCTAAAAACATCTCCAACAGCCATCATTTACCCTCCGTTTACGCTGGACGCTGGAATTTAGGCGTATAGTAAACTTTCACTTGATCGCCTGAAACCACGTTTTTTGTCGTGTAAGTGTCTCTGCAATACATTGTTCCGCCGCTGGAAGCATTAAACAAGCCGCATTCTTGCAATGCGTAAGTATTTGTTATGTTGAATGTTGCATCCATACTACACTCGCCAGTGTTGGCGTCCTTACTGTATGTTCCCTGAACACGCATAACTTCAGCGAGTAAAGCCGTTTGTGTAGATGCGGGTGCTGTTCCATCAGTGCCAATAGCCACATAGTTAAAAACTGCTGGACGATTAGCGCTACCGTCAAAAGCTTGACCACACAAAGCATTAAGTCCGCCATCAACCACCAAATCTTCGAAGTCAATCAACCGTTCGTCTACGTCTATCAGTTTACCGTTCCGCCATATTTCAATGCGTCTGCCCATTCCAACTATTATTTTAGCTTTATTTTTCAAACTCATTTCTCAACTTTTTCTCCTCCGCTTACACCAGCAAGATTTGAACAACCAGCTTCAGCTTTTGGAAAGCGAACAACCGCTATCCAGCCAACCTCACCGTCATAATAAACGCGGACAACCAAAACGTTCTCATGAGTTTTGAAGAGTTTTTTGCCTTCAGCTCGGGCTACGGCTAAGACGTCGCCGACATCCTTGAACTTTTCTTTGTCGTCTCGGATGACTAGGGCTTTGTCAGGCATTTGAGCGGTTAACCTCCTTTAAAGTGCCATCTGCGTTCCATGCGAAAGTGAGTGTGAAAATTTCGTTATCGCCTTCATAGGCTTTTAGTGTGGCTATTGTGCCGTCAGCGTTCCATATGAAAATTAGCTTTGTTATCTTTTTTCCCGCAGGTGGAGCCATAATTCCGCTTAAGGCGCTGTGAATCGCCTTGTAAGCTTCTTCGTAACGTCCATAGGGAACATTATTGCTCATTTTATAGTAACCTCGCAATTTTGTGTCTGCTGATGTGGTCTGTTTTGCTTCTTAGGGCATAGAGATAATCTGCTAAAAGCGGTTGTTCGCGTCCAAGCTCCAAGGTGATTTCTAATGTTTGCGTTTTTGCGTCAACATTGTATTCTACGGTTTCTATGCGAAAGTCTGCGTCTATGTTCTCGTTTGGCAATGTCACATGGATTTTGTCTGCTGGCAAAAGCGGTGTGTTGCCATAATCTATGACTGCGCTCTTTATGGTTAAGCATTCTGCTGGGTTTTTGTAATGGTTAAGTAAGGCTTTGGCTCGCAAGGCGCATTCGTTGTCGCTGCAAAGCTCCTCATCCGTGTCGGCTAATTCCCTTAAGCCATAAGCGTTTTGGCTGTTAGCGTCTCCTTGTGTGCTGTTGTATCTGCGTCCGCCGAAGAATAAGCCGTCAACCCAGAAGCTGCCCGTTCCAACTCCAGTGAACCAGCAGTCAAAACGCACCTTCTTTATTTGTGTCCAATCAAAACCACTTTCAACATTCCACAAATCAGCATTTTCTTTGCCAGCCTTAACTTGCATTTGAACCCACTTTTCGGGTCCAATTGGAAAGGTGTGGCTTGCAGCCTTACTTGAAGTGTCATAGAGTATGACAATTAAGTTTCCGTCAAAGGCTGCTTCACGGTATGCCCAGAAGCTTAATAGTGGGTAGAGGTTTGCGTTAACCTCTTTGCCGCTGTTTAATGTAAAAGTGCAGCCTATCCAATACTGGTTTGCTCCATAAGTTTTGATGCTTCCGCTGCCCTTAACCTTGTTTCCAGTGTCAAAACTTACTTCGCCCGCTGCTGCGCTCCAGCTTCCATCCGCTGGCGTTAGGCTTTCAGTCCAAGCATCTTTATCGCTTGGCACACTTTTGTCAGCAACGCCGTAAACGGTAATTTTGTTGCGAATGCTACTGATGTCTTTTCGGTATTCGCTTTCCTCAATTTTCTCTGTTAGGCTTATGGCGCTTGTCTTGCTGTTGCGTGGGAAAAACTCGAATTTGCCCGTCTGGCGCTATGCGGAAATCAAAGCCTATTACGCCTTGCTTGTCTGCTGATTCTGCCACGTATTGGAGAATGTCGAATACTGGCGTGTTTTCATATTCCAGTTTCGTGAATGTTGTATCTGTGTTTTCAACAAGTTCTGTTCCGCTGCGATTATGGCTTAAACCAACATAATAATCAAGCAAGTGTTTGACTATGTCTTCGCCCTTCATGTTTTCAAAGGTGCCTGTGAAAACTCTTCGAAAGAGGCGTTCTCCCCAGCACCGCCCACTAACACGCACATAGTTTTCTGTTGGCGTAGATTCATACTTTACACTTTCAACACGGCAAGTAAGAATTTGCGGACAATTTGCGCCTCTTCCAATGCTTATGCCCCCATCCATTCCAACATTTATGGGAAAAGAACCGCTTGGGCTATACTTTTTATCCCAATTCTGCAACAACACTTCGAAGCTGCTAACCTCTTTTGTGCAGCCCAAATGCACACGACACTGGATAACGTCGCCTTGCGGAATCCCATAAGAGCCGAAGGCTATGGCGACTTTTGGAATGTCAACGCTCATTTTTCGACGCCTCTGCGGTAAAGCTCTTCTTCTCGAGCGCGAGTTATCGAACGAGTGTGCGTAGACGTTTCAGCGACAGCAGCATTATATTCCTTTACCGAATCTGTGGCTGCGTTCATTTGACTGGCAAAATAAGCCATGGCTGCTGCAGCCCCAATAATGGCGGCTATGCCTACGCCTGTTAAAGCCAGGAAAGTCGCATAACTAATGTTCAAAGCGTTCTGGGCTGCAGTGGCTATCCAGCAAGCAGCAGCATAAACTTTTTGGGCTATGGCAACGCCCCAGCTTGTGCGCATAAACATGCCTAAAACGCTGATAACCATCATGGCGCTGTTGAAAACCCGAGCCTGCTCATCATTTAATAAGCCGAACTGGTGGGCTATGTGTCCAATGGCTGCGCCAGTTGCTCCTAAACCGGCAATGGCTGAGCCGAGGCTTTTTATGCGAAGGCTTAAGGCTTCAGCGTCGGTTTGAATCCTTGCAAACTCGTGGCTTGCACGATTAACAGCACGAATTGTTATGGCTACTTCCCTGAAGCTCATTCTAAGCCAGCCTCCAATTTGGCTTCATCAATAGCCTCGCAGATAATCTGCTCAAGCCTTGGCAAATGCTCCTGTATGGCTGGGTAAAGGTAGGGGTGGGCTTGCATATAGCGTGTGCCAAACTCAACAAACAAAGCGTAAGTGGCTTCAGCGCCCACTTCGGCAACCCAATCGTTTATCTTTGCGTAAATTGAGCTTCGCAAGTGTCCAGTTCTAAGAGGAGCCAAGGATTTAGCGTACTCTTTAACTTCCATTGCCCACCTTTCCAACTGCGCATTCACTTGCTTCTGCAGTGCCAAATCAAACTGCTGAACTGCTTGCTTAAACTCCTCTAAACCTTCCAAGTCGCATATTATTTCGACCGCCATCGTGTTTCACGCTCCGCCTTCCTTTTTTCCTCCTCCATTTGACGGTCTAACTCGTTGAGGATGACAATGAACTGCTGAACTGCTTTGACTGGCTGTTTCGCAAGCTGTTTTGGTGTCCACCCGAATTCTTTGCAGAGGCGGAACTCTGTAAGCATTTGGTTTGGTTTTTGGCGTCTGATGGCTCTGATAAAAAAGTTGTCTCTTCAAGGCTAACATTGTTTAGGCGGTTAACAATTTGGCTGAAAAATTCTCCCAAGCCTATTGGAACGCCATTTTCTTCGCTTAAAAGCTTATCCAATGTTATAGGCTTGTTTGGCGGCTGTTCCTTAAGCGAAGCCATTATGGTTTCTGCTTGAATAGCCACATAATCACTTGCTATGACTTGTCCAGTGTGCTGGCTGTATCGCGTGTATTTTTGGATTATGCGGTTGCGTTTAGCCCATGAAATTTCGCCAAAAACATAGCGCCCAGCATAATCCTTGCCAAATTCTTCGCCGACTAAAACGGTTTCTGTTCGCATCAGCTTATCACCACATCCCTCGAAACAAAAGAGGCCTTGAGGCTTACGAGGTCCTCAATTTTTGTCGGTGTGCTCACGCTTTCCCACTTGCAATATTTGAAAAAGGCGCTGTTTGTTCCGCCTAAACCGAATTTTAAGCTGAATTCGCCGTCGTTTACTACATCATCATATTCTTGTTTGCTTTCAAACTCGAAGATTAACTCGCCACTTAAGCTGCGGTGGCGGGCTGGCAAATATTTGAGGATTTCACCGTTTGTCGAACGGATTACTGGCACTTGTTTTAAGTTGTTTTCTATGGTGAATTTCCAGTCTGTTATGCGCTCTATTGCCGTCAAGCCTGAACCATCTGCTGCTCCGCATTGCACAAAACTTTCATAGTATGGAACAACTCCAGCATAGTCAGCGTATGTGGCTCCGCTTAGCTTTGAATTTCCAACAACCACATTTTGTCCAACAAGTTCAACAGTTGCCTTAACAAACTCTTCAATGCCGCATTCCACAACAGCCTTATCCATTCTGCACCCTTTAAGAAGCAAGTCAACAATTCCAGAAGGCTTTTCATAAAATATTTCAATGCTCAAAGAGTTCAGCGTAGCTATGTGCTGGAGAAAGTTTATTGGAGAATCGCTTGGCAATGGATAAACAACTTTTACGCCGACATCCCTCAAGCCCTTCCTAACCGCCTGTAAATCCCTACTTCCAACTCCACGAACCTTAATCAAACTTGGATTCAAAACTGGTTCAATGCTTTCCGCCTTTAAGCCAAGCATCGAAGGATTTGAAGGCGTTTCTCCATAGCTTGTTTCCTCCACATAATAGATTTTTGCTTCATGCGCCCCAAATGGCATACTCATTCTCTTCATCCCTCCATTAATGCTGAAACATTTTCAAAAGACCATGACTTCACGATGAATTCAGTTCGCCACAGGAACGGTTTAATGCGCACTTCATCATCATCGCGGAAACTAACAATGTCCACATAAGTTATGCCATCAACAGTAAACTCAACCTCAACATAATCGCAATAAAGAACTGCTTGCGCTGCACCGTTGCTTGGAAAAATTGTTTTGGCAAGCAAATATGCATAGCCGTCTGCGTCAACATAATTTGGCAGGGCAGACGCCAAAGTTATCGTTAAAAGCTCATCGCTTTCTCCGCTGCCAGAAACGGGATTCTCCCAAGCGCTTGCAACATGGTTCCAAACCTTAACTGTAACGCCATTTCCAGCTGGAGCAAAGCCGTATCCTTCAAACTTCAAAACAATCTGTTTAAGAACATTTTCTTCGGCGTCGATTTTAAAGCGGAAAAGCATGAAGGCAAATTTTCCATCCTCTAAGACTGATTTGCTGAATCGGTTGTCGTCGCTGTACCAGATTTTCTGGTACTCCCCATCCGTGAGCTCGCTCCAGCCATAATCGTTAGGCAACAACTCATTCGCTGAAGCGCAGTGATAGGCTTTATGGGTTGCGGAAGCTACGCCGACGCCGCAAAAACTGTAATCCGCATGGTTTGGCGTGTTGCGTTTTCCATGAATGACACGGTTAATTTCGCTGCGCATCTTTTCGCGGATACTTTTATCAAAAGTCCAAGCATTAACACGCATAAACAAGCAGAGACGCCTAAGGCTTCCATCAAAACTTAACTTTTCATCATCGCCCCTATCAAGCCCAACAGTGATTTGTCCATCAAAACTTTTCAGAAGTTCACGGTCTAACCATTCTTGTCCAACTTGGATGTTTGCTAATGCGCCGTCATCTTTAATGACAGCCAAATATCTTTTAAGTAATCGAATAAGTGTGGAAACAGGATTCTCTATTGCTGTCATTGTGTGATGAGCCTCCTACAAGTTGCTTGGTGATATGCTGGTTCGCCCATCCAACGGTAAATTTTAACTGGACCAACTTCAAAGTCAACGCCTCCACGCCTAATCTTGTCGCGGGTTCTTATGGGCAGAAAAGTTTGAATGGTAATGTAGTCTGTTATTGCATAGCCTGGCTCAAGAACAATTTCTGTTGGAGTTTCAACTCTAACCATTGCTTTAAGGTTGATTCCTTCACCGTAAGAAACGGTTTCGCTGGCTTCAAGAATGGGGTATAGGGTTATGTTTTCTCCGAATTTTTCCAAAATAGCCTTAAAAAGTGTATGTTTAGGCGTATAACGCAGAAGCAGTAGTCCAAGCCAAGAAACCGTTATGATGCTTTGCTTATTTTCCACTGGATTCCAATCTTTGAATTTGACTCCCCAAAACATAAAATCACGATAATGCCTATCCAGAATTTGCATGCTCAGTTCTAGGCTTGGCTTGTCCTTGGCTGCGCGGAGGTCATGCAAGATTCCGCATGTTACGCTGTCATAGTAATCGCATGCAGCCTTACGCTTGACAATGTCTATGTAGCCTCCCCAGCAAATGTTTGGGTTGTATCCGGCATAATCGGTGCTCGGTCCAATAGCGTTAATGGCTTCATAAACTCTTTGAACTGTTTGGCTCCAGCCTTCATAAGCGTAAAGTCCCAGTAATGCATAAGTGAAGCAGTCATCATAAATTTGATTTTCTTCTATGCCAATCCTATGCCATGAATTGTCTGAAGGTTCATAGTACAGCCAAAGGTTTTCGAAGCCGCTTCGGAGAAAATCCACAAGCTTAACCATCATGCTCTGATAAGTGTTCGCATTATCTTTGTCGTAGGTTTCGGCAAGCATTTTCAAGCCCAAAAGCCCATAAAGGCATTCGATGTCCATCTGTAGAAGCCAATCATCATTAACAGTAACAGCCCTTGCAAAACCGCCGTAGCTTTGCCTATCCTGCATTGTCTTTAAGAAGGTGGAACCAGCAAGCTTGGCAGAATTTAAATAATCCATTTTATTCGTCAGCTTATAGGCTTTCAAAAGTGAAGGGATAATGCGACAAGCATCTATGGCATAATAATAATCGCTTGCCTCGTTGCTTTTGAAACCGCCATAAGCTTGTTTAGCGTTGTCAGTGCATTGCTGGGTTAAAATCCAATAAGCCAAAGAAACAATCTTATCATAAATCTCACTTTTTTTGGCTGCGCAGCGACTGTCAGAATAGGCTTCAGTGAGGAAATCTATGGCGAAGGAAGCAGCTGCAACTCCACGATCGCCCATAACGCCGGAACCTGGCACATAATAAAAGTATGGTGCATTGTCTAAGACAAATTGCAAATAAGCGTTTAGGGCTTCATCGAACATTTAGGCATACCCCACATGAGGCGTTTTTAAGCCTTGCAAAATCCTTTCAAGCTCACTTTGCAAAACATCCAAGGGCGGAGCTTTGCTTAACACGTTTATGTTTTGGTCGCCGAGGCTGAAGCTTAATCCAACCGCTGAACCGCCAGTCAAATAGCAAATGGCATAAACAGCAGCCAAAACGGTTATGAACTCCTTTTCGGCATCAGCGCAATCTTCATAGTCGATTTCTCTTCCAAGCTCAAGCTCCAAAGTAACCTCAGCCCTTTTAATCATCTTAACAATTTTTGTGTCTGGAACATCAGCCGAACTGAGATTCAACACGTCGCGGACGTCATCAGGCGTTACAGTTGCCAAACACCTCAAACCTCAAACAGAAAATGGAAAGAAGCAAAATTTAAACAATTTTCACGATAAAAAAGCATGTTTTTTGTCTGTTTTTGAAAAAATGCTTAATTCATATACTTTTTAGAATAATAGCTTTTGAAGATGACGACAGCAGCGGCGATAATTGTTAGGATTGTCAGTATTAGCAGTGTTGGATTTGGTCCGTATTCTGGAATCACTTCTTTAATGTAGAAAGTGTGTAGAACATCTGCCAGTAGGTTCACTGCCAAGTTAAGCGATTCTCCGCATCTGTTTCTGAATGCCGGATTGCTCCAGTCATAGTTTTGGTTCATCCAAACACATGTGAGGTCTCCGTCCACATCGAATGTTGTGTCATACGCAAGCATCAGCGTGGCATTGTAAGCTGAAATTTCAGTTAATTCACCATCAAATGATAGGAAACTGTTGAATTCATCATTGTAGCTGTTTGTTCGTGTATTAACATAATTTTCATAACTGCTGTGGAGGGTTTTGTTTTCGCTTCCCCAATCCGTTTTGCTACCCATGACATGGGCAAAAACTGCGACGCCAACAATGTAATGGCTCATGACGCCGAGCCTTTTAGCCGCGTTAACCATGTCACCAGCTTTTACATATGCAACAGCAGCCTCATATTCTTCTTCAGCCCTAACCGCAGCATCATCCTCCTGCAAAGAACCGTTAGCAAAATAGTAAACGTGATGCTTACTCGTATCGCCTATTCCGTCTGGAGCTTGGTTGTTGTCGGGCAGTTCTGTGCCATACAAATAGGCAGCAAGGTTGTCAAGGATGAATTGTTTCTCTTCTGATGGCAAATAGTCTAAAGCGTGTTCTGCAATCCAGTCATGCGTTCCATATTTTGGGTTTGAAGGGTCATCGCTGTAACCGCCATTACTCCACCCGAAAACCAAGGTAAAGTTGACAGCTGCCACTGTTAATCCGCTCAAGAAAGTGCATATCCAAAAAAGAACAATGCACTTCTTTATCATAATGCTCTGTAATCATATTGTTGTTGTCAAGTTAAAAATTTGCTTACATGAGTTTAAGGCATCAAAGTCTTTTAACAGAATAGACGTTAAACGTAGCATTGCTTGTGCTTTAATTAGAGAATAAGGTTTAATAATGTCTATACTAACCACTTTTGTTTAAAATGGTTAGCGGAGTGAGATGGTATGGTTAATGAGGGAAAAGGACGCTTGTTCAAAAGGAAAGACGGAAAATACTTGATTTATTTACCGCTTGATTTGGCCCAAGACAGCATGTTTCCATTCAAAGAGTATAAGAAAACTAAGAGGGGCACGGATTCCATAGCTGTGAAAGTGAGTTTCAAGCTTGGAGACGATAAACTAATCATTGAGAAGTGGCAGGAACCAAAACAGCAATAAAATAAAAAATTGGGTGCTTTGCTGTCTTTAAGGCTTGCTAAGTTTTGTTTTTCTTTTGCGAATTACTACTGCTGATAGTGTGGATGCGGCAAGTATTGGAAGTATTAGCTGTAGCGAGAATTCTGGAATCACATGATATCTGTATTCTTGTCCCATCTCTTGGGTTGTGATTGTATTGTTGAAGTTGTCTTCGGCTATAATTATGTAGGTTACGTTTGTGCAGTATGGAAAAGCGGGTATTGTGCCATTGTAGAGGTTTCCTTCAACGTTGTCCATGACAACTGTTCCATTCCATGTTCCAGTGCTGTTAGTGTAAGTGTAGTTTAGCGTTACCTGTTTTACTCCGCTAAGGTCGTCGGTAACATTAGCGTAAACCATAACCTCATCTTCTGGATAAACGCTGTCGTTGACTGGCTGCTGATGCACATTCTCTATCACAGGCGGAGTGTTATCCTCTATTGTTTGGAAAACGTAAAGGCTATCATAACCGGGACCAGCAACTACAGTTATGATGCCGTCTCCAGACATGGAAACCAATGGGCTAGGTTGGGGCAAGGAAAAGTTTGCTATCATAGTGCCATCAGACTTGAAAAAGTAAGCCGTATTATTGGATTCATCTGGAGCTTGAGCAGCTGCAGCTATTAGGCCGCCATTACCGCTTATAGCAACATCCAATATTACTTCACCTTCACGTCTTGTCCAGTTTTCAACTTCATTATAGCCAGAAAGTTCCCTCGCATTAGCCCAAAAATGCAAGCCGCATGGACCCGCTGGGGCGGTGCCAGCTATAACTTCGTCGCCATTATAGCTCATATCCACACAAAGGAACGCCACATTTCTAGTCCATGTAGGGTCTGGTTCTCCAGAAAGGTTTGTGGCGTCTGCCCAATAGTAAAGAGTCTCTGGACCAGGAATTGCAGTCACTGCGTCTACTGCGACAACGGAGTAGCCATCATCAGATACAGCCAAATCTATTATTGGAGCAGTTATTGAACTCCAAGAAACCCACAGGGGATTGTGGGTTCCGCTGGCAGTGGTTGCATCTTTATAAAAGACAACAAAGCCATTAGTGAAGTTGCTCCCGCCTGCAGCGACATATTCACCATTCGGCGATATTTTTACAGCGCGAAAGTCTTCTACGAGGAAACCTGTCAACCAAGTTTCGCTTTCAGCAGAGCCCGACCTTGTTGTGCAGTCAGCAAAGTAATATAGGGTTATGCCTGTTCCACTCACAACCACATAGTCTCCATCATAAGACATGTCTAAAGTGCCTCTCTCAACTGCTCCTCCGAGGTCTCTGCTTGTCCATGTTGGGGCTGAGCGTTCGCCAGTTGTTGCCCGTGAATTATTAAAGTAGCTTAAATATCCGCTGTCGTCGCCTGTAACCACGTATTCGCCGTCTCCAGATATGGCAACAGAAAGGAACGTTGTTCCAGAATACCACCATTTAGGAGTTGAAATGTTCCACTCAAAATAGTACAAGCCCGTATCATTCACAGCAGCTATATAATTGCCATCCGCTGAAACTGCCACATCATATACACTCATAGAATTGTTCCAAAGCATCACTATTCCATAAATCTTTGAAGGGTCTACGCCGTCAGGCGCTTTAACTTCAACAGCCTTAAACCCAACCATCAGCACAGCAAAGAGCAAAGCAAATAGGCTTAGAACCGAAACGAATTTTCTCTTCATAACTCATCGCCCATTATTATTCCTATTCGGTTTTTATAACTTGCGGAAAAACATTCCAATTCAAAAATAAAAGAAGAGATGTCACGCTTTAGCTGTGTCAACAAGTTTCTGCAACCAAACCGTAATCGCCGTAGGACCTACAAGCGCAGTGTAAACGTCAAAGGTCATGCCAGCCATATCCAGCCCCAAAGCCGAAAAAGCTCCAATAGCCGCAGTCCGCAGAAACTTCTTCCAACTGAAAGGCTTATCCTGCGCTGCATAACCCAAAAAAGCATAGATTAAGGCTGCACAAATCCCCAAACCTATGTTTAACACGTTCACTTTTTCACCTCCCTTTTTAAGCTTTTAATTTTGGTTTCCCGCCTCCAGGAAAGCGCATAGGCCACTTGACCCATGAGGAGAAAGGAGAAAACCAAGACAGAAGCTATAGCGTTGCACTCTCCATGAAGGTTTCGGGCTTCTCCCAAAGCTGCCAACCAAACTTTACAGCGTTCTTGCGAAACTCTTCCGTGCGAATTAAACCCAACTCAGCAGCCTTCAGCATATCAGCCATAACAATTTCAGGCGCTTTCTCGCTTCCCCAGTTTAAACGAACCTGAGCCTCGGCTGGGTTAAAGCCGGCTTGAGCTAAAACTGGATTGAAGATTTCGCTTTCAACTTGCCGCTTAACATAACGCTGAATAGGCTTGATGAGCATGCTTTGAAGGTCTAAGGCCGCCTTTGCAGAAGCCTCCGTAAAGCCAGGAGTGCTGAAAAGGCGTGGAAGTGGGGTTTCGCATCCCAAATAGAACTGGTTTATTATATGTTCAATGTAATATTCAAAGCGGGCGCGGGGGTCAAGCGTCAACGGTTTTATGTCGCCTTTCCCGCTGTAGAAAAGCCAAGCGCCTTCTTCGCTTCGACTTTTTATGGCTCTCTCAAACTTTTGAATTGTGGCTTCATCAGCCTTTTCCAGCAAAGCCAAAACATCTGGACCCGCATACTTTTCAAAAATTTTCGGCATTACCCGCTCTATTTTTGCTTTCATCCAAGCATATGCTGGACGCCGATCAGACTGGAACGTAAGCGAGTGCAGGAGCACTTGTAAAACGCCCGTTCCGAAACCTGAAAAGCCAAGAGGGTTTATTCTCCAGTGGATTATGGCTTCTGGTCTTAGGCTTTCGCCACCGTAACTTTGCCTAAGCTTATAGCCTTCAGTTTTGTAGGGAACTTTTAATGCGCCATCCTGTATGTAGTTTTGTTCAATGCGTTCCACAGCATCCACTGGAAGCCTATGCAGTTCTGTTAGGCGTTCAGGAGTGATTTTAAGCCAAAACTCGTTTCCACAAGCAATTAAAATGCGCGCCATATCACAGAGAAGCGCATCCAAATTAACATTTTCATTAAACTTGTCCACAACCTTTTTCGCTTCTTCAGCCCTCTCATACGCTTCATTAACAGTCGTGTAAAAGCCCATGCCAACGGCAGAAGCCGCCAACAAATCAACACTTGCCTTACATGTTGGGTCTCGCTCATAAAGTTTCACGACATCACTGAGCGGAATGCTTGGCGTTTCATAAACGACTGCAGACTGCGGAGAAGCGCATCCACTTTTGGCTTTAATGGAGAAGGCTTCAGTTAGGCGTTTCAAAATTCTGTTCACTCCAAACCCTCCAAAAGTTTAACGCCTTTCTCTGTAATCACGTATGGCGCCCGATGCTTCTGCCCACTCTTTTGCACATAACCATTCTGAACAAGATAATGAAATATGCCTTCAAAAGTGGCGTGGGTCCCAAACTTTCTAACAGTTCTCTTCTCAAGCTCAGTTCTGCAAAGAGATTGCCTACTAAGCTCTTTTAATACGGTTTTGGCTAGATTTAATCTATCACGTAAATTTCTCATGTGCAAACAACCTCCACAGGTTTTTTATCGCTAAAAAATGGGGGAGAATGACGAGGGCAAACCATTAGAATCGCAAAGTCCCTTTTGGCATCAGCCGCATAAGTTTTAGGCGCTAAGTCTGGAGTGTAAGGCTCCATTTCAGCCCCGCATATTGGGCAATGCCTATAGCAGTCGCAGACAACAACGTCGCCCTTACGGTTTGAATAATGCGTTTTCCCGCAGGATGGGCATTTTCCTTCAAACTTTAACATTTTAACCTAGCCCAAATGCGCTTTTACGGTTATAGCGAAGTGCTAATGTTGACCATTTTTGCAACAGCCTTGCTTCTCAAAACGCCTAAGCCAAACCTTGTTGTTGCTCTAACGCCATACTTGCCACTTTTCGGGTCTTCCCAATCCTCAACAGTTATATCTCTTCGCAATAGCATGACCGCAGCCACGCGGGTGTCTATGGCGTAGGCTGTTCCATTAGGCACTAAAGTGCTGGCTAAAACCTTCATGCCAAGGACGCTGCCGATAACGCCGCGCTCCAAATCCACTTGTTCCGCTGGCAAGTATTGGGCGTGGATGAACTTGTCGTCGCTTAAAAGCTGATGCAGTTGGATTTCGTTAACGGCTAAGACTGTTGGGCGCCAGTTTTCCTCTCTAACGGCGTTATGAAGTTTTAGCACTCCAGACCAGTTTATGGCGTTTCCACCATTGTCTATTGGAGCCCCACCAGCCAAATCAGCATTTGCAATAGCCCCATACAATTCCAATATCTTGTTTGTCTCCGCCTCGCCTAAGGCTCTTCCAACCTTTTCAGTCATGCTGTCCATAACATTCCATGTAGCGTCTTCCAAGAATTCCCTTGTCCACTCTTCAGAGGCTTCAGCAATAATATTTGTGTAAACGTCAACTGTGCTGATTTTCTTCCCACTAAGTCTTGTGTAGGCGCCTTCAGCATAACGATATGCAATAGCCGTCTCATCCAATGGAAATCTTTCCATGGTTTCCGTTGTTGGTCTAACAATTATAATGTCTCGACCTATCATTTCAGGGTTAGCAGCCTCAACGAGAGTGTCATGCATTCGCCCCAAAGCGCCAACCATGTCGCTGAACAACTGTTCTTTAACGCCAACTTCGCAGTAACGCTTGAGGAAGGGATGCGTAACAGCCTTATGCTTTAATTCTTCCATGAGTTGCCTAAATTCTGGGTCGGAGTGCATGAGACTTTCAAAAAGTTTTGGTTTCATGCCGTTTCACCGTTCCACATAAATGAAGATTAGGTCGTCTGCTGCTGAAGCAGATTCAAGGGCTATTCCAAGTTTTCGGGCATAGTAAATTGTGTATTGAGCTGTTCCGCCTTCGTTTACAGACTGGTCTGTTAACTGAAGAATTCTTTTTGAGGCGTCAGCTCCATAAACCGCTTTTCCACGAGTTACGGCTCCGCCAACCTTCACCTTAACCCTTCCGCTAATAAGAACTGGACAAGGTTCGCCAGATGCAACACTTTTAAGTGCTATGCCAATGCAGTCTTGGGTTGCTGTTGCTGGGCTAACCTTGTCATCAGCGCTTAAGTAAACTGGGTCTCCTTTGGTTATGGCTGCATTAGCCACGAAAGTTTCAGTGATAGCGTTTGGGTCGTCTGTTTCGCCGATGCTCATCCAAGTTTTTCCAGTGTTATCTGCCATAAAAATCACTCCTCAAATCCATTATTGTTTCAGCCAGTTCATCCTGGCTTACTCCAAAAATTATACGTCTACTTTTAACCATGCGCTTTCACCCTCTTACGAAGGTTTAAGATGATGCCTCGGAGTTCTTGGCAAAGCCTCTGCGGACCCAAACCCCAACTTCTCTCAACCATTGGGCTTGGCAAAACATTCTGAATCATGCCAACGGCTTCATCAACCGAAATCATAGCTTTAGAATTCTTTACAAAACCTTCAGCAACTTTACCAGCATCCTCGGCTTTTATAGCAAACTCTTTTTCAAGCCTTTCAACGCGGTTCGTTAAAGCATTAAGGGCATCCTCAATTTCTCCCAAAACGTCTTCCATATTTGCTATGAGCTCATCCATTGTTGGCTCCAAAGAAAACGCAAAATCTGCATTGGCTGTTTTGTCTTCGCCTTCCTGTTCCAGAAGCTTCTCTTCTTCAGCTGAAGCGCCTACACCAAGTTTCTTTTTGTGAGTTGCTAAATGCTTCATGGCTTGCTGCTTATAAGCGGCGGGAATTTCGCTTTGAGGCAACCGTGCGTTAGCGTTTCTTAGGTGGGGCAAGTCGACGGTGCCGTCTGCATTGTGATGCGGAAACTTTCTGATGACTTTGCCGTTTTCTTTGTAAACTATGGCGAAGGCTGAGTCTGGAAGCGCATTAACGTATTTGCGAGTCCAAACACGCTCAAAAAATCTTTTACCACCCATTTTTCCACGCTCTTTCAGCGGCGTCTGCAAAGGCGCAGAAGCACCTGCTGGAGCCATATAATGCGGATGGAGAAGAAGCCAGTCGCGAATCTTGCCCTCATCCCACATCTTCTCTTTAGCAAAAAATATGCTCTGAACCCTCTGAGTTTCAGGCTCAGCCCGTAATCTTCCAATAAGGGCTAAAACACCGTTTTCCTTGTCAAGCCAAACAGTGCTGAAATGTTCAGGCATAAAGGCTGAAAAATCCTGACAGAAGCCAAGGATATATTCACCAGAAATTATGGGTTCAAACTCCTGCTCCTTAACGATTAATCTTTCTAAAATTTGAATGTTAGTTTCTGGAACGCCCGGCACAGCCACAAGGCTTAGTTCTGCATCATGTAAGCCGTGCGGAATCTTTCCATCAACAACATCGATTGTTTCATAGTCCGCTCCGACGCTTACGTGTCCAATTAAGCCTTTTCTTATTTTCTCAGCTATTTCATCATCATAAATTTCAGCTTCATACCAAAGATTAGTGCCATCCCATTCGGCTTTAACTATTTTTCCAACAGCGTTAGGCACAGCCACATGCTCAACATAAACTGGTGCGGAAACAAGCTTCTGGGCGAAGGCTTGCAGTTCTTCAAGCGTGTAAATGTTAAAGTTTCTGCTCATGCCAGCCCTAAGCGCAATGCCGCGAATTTTTAAGGGTTTGTCGACGATTTTCTCTAAAACCTTGATGGGTAAAGATGCTTCGTTTTTCCGATGTTTTTCAAACCATGCCTTAGCCTTTTCAATGGTCCAGCCCTTAGAAATTTCAAACAAGTAACTTTGAACATTCATTTTATCTTTGCCCTTTGGTTTGCCGACAACAGCCTTAATCCCCTCACTCTCGTTCAGCGTTATCGTGCGTAAACTGTTCGGCTCGAACTCCTCTGGGCTGCGATGCCCACTGCGGATGTATTGATCAGTTATTTCCCAAGGCAAGCTTAACCGCCTCACACAACTAACACCAAACTAATATACGAAGAAAATGAAAAGGCGAATTGTACAACCCAAAAGCCCACATAAGCACCAACAAGAGGGGCTAAGGGAGTGGTTGAATGCCTAGAAAATGCATAGTGAAAGTTGTTCTAAGCAAGGAGCAGAAGGAAATCTTAAGCGAACTTGCGAGGAGACTTGGAACAAGCGAAAGCGAAACATTACGGATGGCTTTGATGGATTACGCAAAAGAACTTAGCCTCATAAGGGAAAGGGTGCACAGGTTGGGCAACCAATTAAAAATTGTCTAATTCCAATTTTGACTCGGATTTAAACTCCAAATCAGCAAAATCAATAATTAAATTTAAAAATTCAAAAACCATTTATTATCAGAACAAGCTTAATCTGCGAATATTCTCAGAGGAGCCCTAACATTGAAGAGAAAAAAGGAAGCCTTCGAAACACTTTTACTCGAAGCTGTAGATGAAGCCTTGGCTTCCCTTGGAGACTCAGCAAGGCAAGCAATTTATTATCACCTTGAAGACAAGTTTAAAATAACAAAAAATGAAATTCCATACCGCCTCCAAGATTTTGCCGATGGACTTGAGAAGATTTTTGGTTTGGGAGCCCGCTTCATAGAAATTATCATAATGAAAAAAGTGTATGAAAAGATTGGGCAACCTCTCGAATGGGACGAAAGCAAGGAGCTTGTGTTTTCTGAATATGTGACGGCAGCTAAACAAAGCTTTCAGAAAAGGAAGGCTTAGGCAACAAAACTGCGGGTTTCGCAATTCAGATTCAGAGTTCACAAATAATTTATCAAAGCATCATGAATCTCTTCTTAAAACCACGCTTATTCCCTCGAGGGAAAACCCTTTGACTCAAAATGACTTTAGCAAAATTCTCTTATCAGCGGTTGAAGAAAGCCTATCTTCCCTTGGAGATTCTCCCAAACAAGCCATACTTTTCCACTTAGAAGCTTCCTTCAACCTAAAAAAGGAAAAAATTCCAACAAATCTGACAGAATTTGCAAAAGCCTTGGAAGGAATTTTTGGACCAGGAGCCTCATACCTTGAAAAGCTTATTGTGAAACGCCTTTACGAAAAGCTTGGCTTAAAATTTGAAGAAAATGCTGGCTTAGATTTTCTACAATGCGTTGACAGCGTGAAGAAAAGAATACTGCTTGAAGGAGAATGAGCGAAGCAATGAATAAGGACGCTGCAGAAAAGCTTAGACATGTTCTGGAAAGCTTGAGCGCACTAAGCGACGGAATAGAGGAGCCAGTCTACGTCATAGACCCAGACAAGTATAAAGTGCTTTTTGCCAACAGAAAGGCTAAAGAGATTTTCGGCGAAGACCTCACAAGAAAAAAATGTTATGCAGTTTTCGAAAACTTAAACCATCCATGTCCCTCATGCAATAACAAGTATGTTCTCGGAGAAAACATTGGAAAAACCCATACCAGCGAATACCAAGATAAAAAGACAAAACGCTGGTACAAAGTAACATGCAAAGCCATAAAGTGGCTTGAAAACAAGCATGTAAAGTATGGAATAGCCATAGACATCACTGAACAAAAGAAAATGGAAGAAGCCATAAAAAGCAGCGAGGAACTTTTTCGCTCTATTGTCGAAAACTCCCACAACGTCATACTGCTTATAGATGAAAACTTTAAGATAACCTACGCCAACAACGAAGCTGTCTCCCTAAGCGGTTATCAAAAAGAGGAAATCATTGGACAAGACTTCAGAAAATTCCTCGACGAAGAAAGCAGAGCCATAGTTGAAGAAAGATACTTGCGAAGACAAAAAGGAGAACCCATCCCTCCAAGATACGAGTTTAAAATAGTTCGAAAGGACGGCGAGAAAAGAGACGTTGAGCTTAAAGCAACAATCACACAAGACAAATTTGGCAAAGTACATAGCATAGCCCAACTGCTTGACATAACAGAACGGAAGAAAATAGAAACTGAAAGAAAACGCTTCGAAGAAAGACTTTCAACGCTTAACAAGTACGGACAAAGCTTGAACATGGCAAAAAACATGGATGAAATTTACAAACTAACATTGGACGCCATGGAAAAGACTTTGGGATTCGAATTCGCCGACATCTTCATAATAGAAGGAAAAATGCTTTGCCTAAAAGCCCACAGGGGATACTCAAAAGACTTATCGGTCAAACTGCCCTTGGATGGAGACAGAGGCGTAACCGTTAAGGCAGCAAGAACCAAAAAATCAATTTTCATTCCAGACGTAAGCAAAGAAAAGGCTTTTGTTGGAGGCGAAGGCGCAGAAGATGTACGCTCAGAACTTGCCGTACCAATAAAAGTTGGAAACAAAGTCTTAGGAGTTTTGAACGTTGAAAGCAAAAAGCTCTCAGCCTTCGACATGGAAGATAGGAGACTGTTGGAGATTCTTGCTTCTCACGCTGCAATAGCCATAAGCAACCTAAAGAGGCAAGAGAGACTTTCAGCGTTAAATGATTATGGCAGAAACCTAAACATGGCAAAATGCATGGAAGAAATTTACCAGCTAACATTGGACGCTATGAAAAAAACCTTAGGATTCGAATACGCATCCATCCTCATGATAAAGGGAAAAACACTCTGCATGGTAGCTTACAAAGGATACTCAAAAATTCCATCACTCAAATTGCGCTTAGACGGAAAAAAGGGAATAACCGTTAGGGTTGCAAGAACAAGACATTCAGTCATCGTCCGAGACGTCACAAAAGAAAAAGCATACGTTAAAGGCGGAGAGGGCATACGCTCCGAACTTGCAGTGCCAATAAAAGTGGGAAATAACGTTATAGGCGTCTTAAATGTTGAAAGCAAAAAAATTGCAGCCTTCGACGAAGAAGACAAGAAATTATTAGAAACATTGGCTTCCCATGCAGCCACAGCCATAAGCAATCTGAAAAGACGAGAAAAACTGAAAACACTCTCAGAAAAGATAACAAACCTAATGAAAAGCTCAACCGAAATCATGCATGTAAAAGATACACATCAAAGACTGAAAGTAATAGCAAAAGCCATACAAAACTTCGGCTGGCGAAGAGTTGTAATAGGCCGCGTAGACGAAAACCTCGAAAGAAAAGAACTCATCACAGTAGGCCTAACAAGAGAGGAAATTAAACTCCTAAAGGAGAGAAGGGCTCCAGGAGACGTCTGGAAGGAACGTCTGGGACCAAAGTTTGAGAAGTACAAGATTGGCGAATTCTACTACATACCTTGGATGGATCCGTGGGCTAGGGAACACTTCTTCCATGTCCCACCAGATATGCCAACAGAAGAGGCAATAAAGCACATGAATGCCGTCCCAAGCCGCCTTTCCGAAGAGAACATGGTGGACTGGCACCCGCAGGATATGCTTTATGCGCCGCTCCGCACTCCAGAAGGGAGAATTGTGGGCATCCTAAGCATGGACGACCCAGTGGATGGACGAAAACCAACAAAGGAATCCCTTATTCCATTAGAGCTTTTCTTGCACCAAGCCGCAATAACCATTGAAAACGCCCAGCTTATTGAAGGTTTAAGAGAGGCAAGGAAAAAGCTTGAAGACTACGCCGAGCAACTTGAACAGAAAGTTGAAGAGAGAACAGCTGAACTGAAGAAATCCCAAGAACAGCTTCTCAAAGCTCAAAGGCTGGCGGTTATAGGCGAATTAGCTGGGATGGTTGGACATGACCTCCGCAATCCATTAACAAGCATTGCCGGAGCACAATATTACTTGAAAAAGCGTTTGAATTTAGAGGCTAACCATAAAATTAGGGATATGCTTGACCTCATAGAAAGAAACATTGCCTACTCAAACAAGATAATAAATGACCTTTTGGACTACTCGAGAGAGATAGAACTTGAAATTTCTGAAAAAACTCCAAAATCCATAGTGAAAGAAGCCTTAGAACTTGTGGAGATTCCAAAAAATGTCAAGGTTTTAGATTTAACAAAGAACAAACCAAAAGTAAGGGTTGACGTCGAAAAAATAAGAAGAGTCTTTGTAAACTTGATTAAAAACGCAGTTGAAGCCATGCCAAAAGGCGGCGAAATAACAATAAAAAGCACAAAAACAGGCGAGAATTTGGAGATGATTTTCTCAGACACAGGCGTTGGCATGTCAAAAGAAACAATGAAAAGGCTTTGGACACCCCTCTTCACAACAAAAGCGAAGGGAATGGGCTTCGGCTTAGCCATCTGCAAACGCTTTGTGGAAGCTCACGGCGGCTCCATTTCAGTAAAAAGCGTCCTTGGAAAGGGCACAACCTTCACGGTCACAATTCCAATCCAACCGAAAATAAAAGAAGGAGGTGAAAAAATATGGATGAAACCGCTAGAATCCTCATTGTTGACGACGACGAAAACATAAGAAAAGTGTTGACAACAATCCTTGAAGAAGAGGGATATCAGATTGATTCAGCAGAAACAGCGAAAAAAGCCATAGAAAAGACGAGGAAAAATTTTTACAACATAGCCCTAATAGACATTAGGCTTCCAGACATGGAGGGCATAGAGCTTCTAACAAAAATGAAGGACACAACGCCGAAAATACGAAAAGTAATCATCACTGGTTATCCAACACTTCAGAACGCCATAGAAGCCGTAAACAGAGGAGCAGACGCCTATATCGTAAAGCCCTTTGACATGGACAAAGTTCTAGAAACAATCAGAGAACAGCTCAAAAAACAAGAAGAGGAAAAGAAGTATAACCAAGAGAAAGTCGCCGAGTTCATTGAAACCAGAGTACGGGAACTAGAGGTGGGAAAGGGAGCTCCAGAGAAAAGCCACTAATTTTTCGCTAAATTTTCACGATTTTCCGTTTACTCTTTTAATTAATTTTCATTTTGCTTTTTACTGTTTAGCCAATTTTTTGTGCATAAATGTCCAGTGATGCCCAACCTTGAAGCCTAATCTTTGTAGAAGGGTTATTGATGGAATGTTTCCTTCTGAAGTATAAAGCGCCACTGAATCCATTCCTTTTTCATGGAGAAAGTTCATAGCTCGGCATGTGAGAGCGGATGCAAGATTTTTCCCTCTATGTTCTGGAAGGGTGGCTGCTGGACCCAAATAGCCTCTTTTGCCATTAAAGAATTTGTTGTATTCCGCATCCAGTCTGGAAACCACGACTGAAACAATCTTATTGTCAAATTCTGCAACGTGAATCCACTCCTCATTGAAGGGGGGAAATTCGCTTTTCCATCTTGCAATACTGCCCATGGTGACTCTTTCATGACCAAATCCAGCATTCACAGTCTCCACAAACTTTTCCTCCTCATCTGGTTTTAAACTTCGGAGAATTGTGCCCTCTGGAATTTTTGGAAGAGGCTTTAAGCCTTCAAGCCTAGCAATCATGTGGTATAAGCCGCCCTCAGCCTTATAGCCCCTCTCAACCCACTCTTTAATTTCTTGGCTTTCAGCATCAACAGCCGTGAAAACTGCTTCGCTTTTAACTTGTTTTTCAACTTCGCTCACTAAAGCGTCTTTTACAAGTTTTTGTTTTGGAATTTTAGAAACAGCAAGCCATTCCATTTCTTCTCCCCAATGTCCCTCATGGTAGGCTGCGGAACCCAAAACCTCACCGTTCTCTTCAGCCACCAAAACCTTTAGATTATCCTCTTTAATTTGGGAAAGGAGCCCATCCACAGTGTAAGGGACAAACTCGTATGAATCTGCATATTTTTCATTAAGTAGTTTAACGAGAATTGACAAGTCTTTGCCATCAAAACACCGAATTCGAATAACCATTATGCTTTCCGTTTTTAATGAAGCAATTGAGTTACAATAAATGTTTACGGTGAAAACTCCCCATTTTAAAGCAAGAAAACTTTAACCGTAGATGCGCTTACTTCAGAATGGTGCAGTTTTATGAAGTGGGTGACTCGTGAATTTGTTCACGTTGACAGAACAGCATGTCCATGGCTCATCAAAAAATTCGTTGACTCAGAAGCCGAATTCATTTTTGTGCCAACGGAGAAAATTGCAGAAATTGTAGAGAAGGAGGGGGCAATACCCTTCGATGCTCCTGGGGTTAAACTGGGGCATAGAAACGGAAAGTGCAGTTTCGAAACCATAATAGAAGAATACAACATTAGCGACCCAGTACTTCATGAACTTGCAAAAATTGTCCATGCCGCGGACACGCATGACGTGCAAGGGGCTGTTGAGGGTTTTGGGTTAAGCGCCATAATGACTGGCGCAAGATTCAATGTGGAGGATGATTTTGAGGCTGTTAAGAAGGCTGAGTATGTTTATGATGCGCTTTACTGCTATTGTAAGTTTAAGCTGCTCCGTGAAAAGTATAGGGATGAATTGGCGAAAATGAATCAAAGACAACAAAATGAATTTTTAAGAAAGAAAATGCGTGAAGAGACAAGAATTTAGTTGGCTTGTCTAATGGATTCCCATATGAAAAATAGTGTTTTCTGGACAATTTGCATAATGGGTGCGCTTGCAATATTAAGCTCCACAATGTCGAAGAACCCAGTTTTAAAACCCTTCGCCTCAAGCCTAGGAACCCCGGCGGAATGGAGCGGTGTTGTAGGTGCAGCCTCAACGATTCCTGGGATATTGGTTAGTTTGCCTGCTGCTTCCCTTTCAGACGTTTTTGGAAGGAAAAAGTTCTTGTTTATGGCTGGTTTTGTTTTTGCTTCTGCGCCATTCCTTTACATTTTTATTGTTGAGTGGTGGCAACTAATAATAGTCCGCTTCTATCATGGATTTGCCACAGCAATTTTTGTTCCAGTGGCAGAGGCCTCAATAGCTGAAGCCTTTCCAACAAAACGTGGAGAAAGAATTTCGCTTTTCTCTTCTTCAACATATGTTGGAAGGGGAATAGCGCCCATTTTGGGGGCAACAATCCTCACCGTGACAAACAGCAACTTTCACGTGCTTTACTTGGCTGTTGGCGTTTTTGGCTTAACAGCCCTAATCACCGCCTTGCCCTTTCTTTTTAAAAGTAGAGAGCCCACCAGTACGCAGCATGGAAAAAAGGAAGACGCCATCCCAAAAATGTTTCAAGGCTGGCGAATAACAATCAGAAATCGTGCGGTTTTAACAGTCTGCCTAGTTCAAGCTTGTCAATATTATGTTTACGGCGCTTTTGAATTTTATATTTCTGGCTATTTGAAGGAGTTCATAGGTTTTGACTGGCTCTTAACTGCCGTAATCACAGCAAGCCTCATAGCGGTTCCAATTTTTGCCAAACCATACATGGGCAGAATGTCAGACAAGATTGGGAGGCGAATTCCAATAGTGGTTGGCTGCATAATCAGCGGATTTCCACTTTTGGCTGTTCCATTTTTCCACGAATTCGCGATTCTCCTTCTGCTTTCGGTTGCCTATGGAATTGGCTTCGCAACAGTAACGGCAGCCACGCCAGCATTAATCAGCGAGCTTACGCCTAAGGAGTTTGTTGGAACAGCCATGGGTTTTCTTGACATGATAATGGATGTTGGGCAAACAATTGGACCAATAATTAGTGGATTAATATTTGCAACAAGCCTCCAATACACTGGCGTCTTTCCATCTTTGACTCTTGTGCTGCTATTTTCATGTGCAGTTTTTATCCTTTCAAAGCAAGCATGAGAAAACAGTTTTAACTTTATGGAAAATTTTAAACACGTCAGCTATAGCCAAAAAATGAGACTGTTTCCGCCAAAAACCCCTATTTTGCCATTCTCCGTTTTCCTTAATCATGCTTAATAAAAGCATGTTTTCCATAAAGGTTTAGTCCATTATTGCAACATTGTTGTGGAAAGCGCTTAAATAAACAAACTCTACATTTAGTGTCTACTTTAGTTATAAAAACACTAAAATTTGAAGCAATCGAATGTGAATTCCATGAAATGTCCATATTGCGGGTCTGAAAACATCAAAACCCTTGAAACAAGAGATTCGCCGGATAATGCGGTTAGGAGACGTAAGGAATGCGTAGACTGTGGAAAACGGTTCACGACTTATGAGTATGTGGAAGCAATCGAGCTTATGGTTAAAAAGAAAGACGGCGGACTTGAACGCTTCGACTTAAACAAGATTGTTAGAGGTTTGCAGAAAGCCTGCGAGAAAAGACCCGTAACAATGGAGCAAATTCAAGGTTTAGCGGAACGTGTAAGGCAAGATTTGATGATGATGGGCAAAACCGAGGTTTCTTCACAAGAAATTGGAGATTTGGTTATGAAATACCTAAAAAATCTTGACCGTATCGCTTACATTCGCTTTGCTTCCGTTTACAGGCAATTTGAAGAGCCTGAAGATTTCCGCAAAGTGCTTTTAGAGGTGAAAAAATGAAGTTTGTCAGAAAACGTGATGGAAGATTAGAACCCTTCGACCAAGAACGCATAACAAATGCGATATGGAAAGCCGCAAAGGCCGTTGGCGGAAAAGACCGCGAACAAGCCAAGAAACTAAGCGACCAAGTTGTGGCTGAACTAAAGAAGCGCTTCGGAGAAGACGGAGTCCCAACAGTTGAGGAAATTCAGGATTTAGTTGAAAAGACGCTTATAGAGAATGGACATGCAAGAACAGCTAAGGCTTATATCCTCTACAGAAAGCAACACCAAGACTTACGGGAGTTAGCCTCCCTATTAAGCTCAGCAGACCTAGTAGACCAATACTTAGACATTGAAGACTGGCGGGTCCGCGAAAACTCAAACATGAGCTATTCACTGCAGGGCTTAAACAATTACCTATCCTCAACAGTCATAGCTAAATACTGGATAACAAGAATTTATCCGCCAGAAATTGCAGACGCCCACTTCTCAGGCGACATCCACATCCACAACCTCGGCGTACTGGGACCATACTGTGTAGGTTGGGACATTAAGGATTTGTTGCTTTCAGGATTCGGCGGAGTCCCGGGAAAAATTGAGAGCAAACCAGCAAAGCATTTCAGAACAGCCCTTGGACAAGTTGTTAACTTCTTCTATACACTTCAAGGCGAAGCGGCAGGAGCCCAAGCCTTCAGCAACTTCGACGTTTACCTTGCGCCCTTCATACATTATGATGGACTGAACAGGAAAGAAGTGGAACAGGCCCTTCAAGAATTCCTATTCAACATGAACGTGCCAACCCGCGTCGGATTTCAAACGCCGTTCACGAATATTACTTTGGATTTGACTGTTCCAGAATTCATGCGAGATGAACCAGTGATTATTGGCGGAGAAGTTATGAATGAAAATTATGGCGGCATGGAAAAAGAGATGGAAATGTTTAATCAGGCTTATGCGGACATTATGGGTCAAGGTGATGCTAAGAGGCGGGTTTTCACTTTTCCAATACCAACATACAACATAACAAAAGATTTTGATTGGGACTCGCCGATAACTCAGAAAATTTTCGAAGTAACAGCAAAATATGGCGTGCCATACTTCTCAAATTTTGTAAACAGCGACATGAAACCAGAAGACGTCAGAAGCATGTGTTGCCGCTTAAGAATAGACAACAGAGAACTGCGAAAACGCGGCGGAGGCTTATTCGGAGCAAATCCGCTTACAGGCTCAATAGGAGTTGTAACATTGAATCTTCCAAGAATTGGATATTTGACAAAGGATGAAGACGAATTTTTTGAACGCTTAGGAACGCTTATGGAAATCGCCAAAAACAGCCTAGAAATAAAGAGAAAAGCCCTAGAAAGCTTAACAGAGAATGGGCTTTATCCATACTCCAGACGTTACCTACACAATATTAAGGAAAGTTTTGGAAAATACTGGAAAAACCACTTCTCAACCATAGGCTTGATTGGAATGAATGAGGCAATCATGAACCTTTTCGGTTATACGATAGCCACTCCAGAAGGGTTAGAATTCGCAAGAAAAGTACTCAATTTCATGCGGGAAAAACTTGCAGACTTCCAAGAGGAAACTGGAAACATATACAACTTAGAGGCAACACCAGCTGAAGGCACATCTTATAGGCTTGCACGCATAGACAAAAAGAAATATCCAGACATAATTGTGGCTAACGAAAAACACTTAGCCAATGGAGCTGAACCCTTCTACACGAATTCCTCCCAGTTGCCAGTGGATTATGAAGGAGACCTCTTCGAAGCCCTAGAACATCAGGAAAAGCTGCAAACGCTTTACACTGGCGGAACAGTTTTCCACATTTACCTCGGCGAAAGACTTTATTCATGGGAAACAGCGGCGGAACTAATCCGAAAAGTGGCTTGGAACACAACCCTACCATACTTCACTTTGACGCCAACCTTCAGCGTCTGCCCAACCCACGGCTACATAAACGGAGAACACAAACAATGCCCAACTTGCGGAGCAAACTGCGAAGTCTATTCGCGGGTTGTAGGCTACTTAAGACCAGTAGACCAGTGGAATGATGGAAAACAAGCAGAATTTGCCATACGCAGAACATTTGACAAATCAGTCATTGTGCCAACAGCAGTGATTCCAGCCAAGTGAAAACTCTATGAAGTTCAGCGGCATCCAAAAAACAAGCCTAATAGACTATCCAAAAAGAATAGCCTCAATCCTCTTCACGCCAGGCTGCAACTTACGCTGTCCATACTGCCATAATTGGCGAATAGTTTTAAACCCAAAACCACCATTCCTAAACGAAGAAACAGCCATCAACATCCTTGAATCCCGCAAAAAATATGTAGATGCAGTGGTTATAACTGGCGGAGAACCAACAAACCATAAAGAAATCCCAAAATTTCTAAAAAAGCTCAAGGAAAAGGGATTCGCAGTAAAACTTGACACTAATGGGTTTAACTCAAGCGTCCTCGAAGAAAGCTTACCCTACGTGGATTACGTTGCCCTAGACGTGAAAACCTCTCTGGAAAAATATCCAAAACTAGGAGCAAAAGACACAAAAGATTTTCTGCACTCTATTGAAATTTTGAAAAGCGGCAAAGTTGAATATGAATTTAGGACAACTGTTGTTCCAGGCTTAGTGGATGCGGAAGACATTCCAAAAATAGGCGAACTCGTAAAAGGCGCAAAAACCTTCGCCTTCCAACAATTTATTCCAGGAGACACACTGGACAAAACTTTTAGCACGCTTAAACCATACTCGCCAGAAAAAATCGCTGGTTTCGCTGAAATCATGAAAAAATATGTTAATGAAATAATACTTAGAATTTGAAAATAAAATAATGGGGAATTTAGTAGGCGGAGATTCCGACAAAGCGTAGTTTCTTCAATTTCATTATTGGAACAGTTGTTTCTTCAACCATTTCCAACTCTTTGCCGATCATTGGTATGTCCTTAAAGGCTGAGAGCATGCTGTCAGTGAAACGCATGTTAACAATTGGCTTGGAGATTTCACCCTTTTCTATTAGGAATGTGCCATCCCTTGTAAGTCCAGTCAAAATGGCTTTGGTTGGCTCCACTGGATTAACGTAATGGAATGTTGTTACGAGTATGCCATGTTTTGTTTCTGAAATGGCTTCTTCCAGAGTTGAGTCTCCAGCCTCAACTATCACATTGAAGGGCATTGGCATTTCACCATAATATGCACCTATCGGAGGAAAAGCATGCCCAGTGCTCTTCTTGTTTTCTTTCCCAGCGGTAAAAGAGTTGTAGCAAATGCTATTTTCTGAAACCACACCTTTGTTTATCAAATCTAAAGTCTTTTTTGGAACCCCTTCGCCGTCGATTGGCAGTGCATAAAGTGTTTTCGGATTTCTGGCATCATCCCTAACAGTGAGTTTACCATCGAAGACCTGTTGGTTTAGGCAGTATTTAACAAAGGATTGCCCATCCTGGTATGGTGTAGCTGAAAAACCAATGTAGCCTAAATACGCTATAAGCGCAGAAACAGCCAGCGGTGACAAAACAACTTCATATTCTCCAGGCTCAAGCTTAACTGGGTTTAAGCTTTTAACAGATTTTTCCGCAGCATCTTCAGCCAATAAGGAAGGCTTAATGTCTTTAACATTTCTGGAATATTTTTCAGCCGTTCCAAAGCCCTCGGAAGCTCCAGACTGCGAAATGACTGTGGCTTTCATGTAAGTTATGGACATTTCAGCCCAAGCTGATACTCCAAGCGAATTGGCTACGGCATAGGCTAAAGAACCCGTGTTAAAGAATCCTGCAACAGCCCTCACAAAGCGAGATTTTGAATGGGCTGTTTCGATGGCTTCCTTAACCTTTTCCGCCCTATATTTGGGTTCGCAGTTTGCAGTTTCTTTATCAAAGGCTCCTTTTATAGGCGTCCACTTTTCTGGTTCTGGAAGGCTTCTGAACTCCTTATTTGGCGGAGAAGCCTTAGCAATTTTAACCGCTTGCTCAACAGCCTTTTCGATTTCTTTTTCTTCCAAAGTGTTAACTTGAATTGTGCTAATTCTCTTGTTTAGAATAACTTTGATATTTACGCCGCCAGATTTTCTCGCCACATTCTGATGCACCTGAGAATTGGCAAACCTTGTCAAAGAATTATCCATAATAAATGCTGAAGCCTGCGCTTGATCCGCTTTCTGTTTAACAGCATACTTGACGGTTTTTTCAGCTATTTCCCTTAATCTTTCTGTAACCATAACTTTCACCCTCTACTTTATTAGTCCAACCCTCACTTTACGGAAGCGGGCTGTTCCACAGCCATGTCCAACATACATAACTTGTCCAGGCACTCCCTTGCCGCAGTTAGGCGTACCCCACATTTTCCAGTCATCCTTGCTTACAGCGTCGCAGGAACCCCAAAATTGTGGAGTAACTCCCATGTATGTTGGATTCTTAATCATTTTTTCTCTGCTGCCATTTTTTATTCTCCAGCCGATTTCTGTGCCAAACTGGAAGTTTACTCTTTTATCGTCTATGCTCCAAGAACGGTTGGTGGTTATAAGAATGCCGTCCTTTGTGTCTTCAATGATTTCTTCAGCTTTCCAGTCGCCGGGAAGCAAATTAATGTTTGTCATTCGTATTATTGGCAAAGCCAAAGGCGAGTCTGCCCTCATTCCGCCGCTGCTTTCTTTAAGATTTAACTCAGCCGCAGATTCACGGGAGCTTTGGTATCCAACAAAGATTCCTTCCTTAATTAGGTAAACTCTCTTTGCCTGCACGCCTTCGTCGTCGAAGCCAAAAGTTCCAAGCCCTTTCGGAACTGTGGCATCAGCGACAATGTTTACCTTTTCTGAGCCATACCTGAATTTTCCAAGTTTTTCAGGCGTTAAGAAGCTTGTTCCAGCATAGTCAGCCTCTGTTCCAAGCGCTCTGTCAAGCTCTGTTGGGTGACCGCAACTTTCATGGATTTGGAGGGCAAGCTGATCGCCGTTTAAAATTAAATCCATCTCTCCAGAAGGACACTTTTCAGCTTCAAAAAGCATCAAAAGCTCTTTTCCAACTTCCTCTGCATGGTCAATTAGGGTTAAGGATTCAAAGAACTCGTAGCCGCTTGTTGCAAAGTCCCCCCTAAAAGCAGATGGGTAAGATCTTGTTTGCATTTCTCCATTCTTAACAGCTATCGCTGACAAGCCGCCGCCACACCAAGTTATCTGCTGATTAATCTCTGCCCCTTCGCTGCTCATGAAAAGCTTGTTCTCCCTAAATCCGTGATAGAAGGCGTAAGAAGCCCTTATTAGCGGCGAGTATTCCTTGAGGATTCTTCCGGCTTGAACTAGTACGTTTAGTTTTTCTTCTAATGGAACATTGAATGGGTCCTTTTTGAAACTTGTGGAGTACCTGCCTTTCTCAGCTTTTTCCTTTATCAAAACTGCCTCTTTCTTCTTCAGCAAAGCACTCGCCTTAGCAATGCTAACAGCCCTATCAACAGTCTTGGAAATTTCCTCTTTGTTCACATCAACAGAACCGGCAAAACCCCATGCGCCATTCACTATAACGCGAACACCAAACCCTTTAGTTTGCGAAAAACTGACAGCTTCTGGCTCGCCGTTTTTGACAGTTAGGCTTTCATTGAGAATTTCGCTTATCCTAATGTCAGCGTATGAAGCACCCTTTTTCTCAGCTTCGTTTAAGGCTATTTTTCCATAATCCACACTCATGTTAAGCACATCCAAACTTTTGAGAAGAAATTAAATATGCCGATTTCACTTTTAACTTTTGGCTTAAGCGTAAAGTTTAAGGGTTAATCCATCATTTAGGTTTCGAATACTCCCCAACATGAGGTTTAAAGTTTGAGTGTAGAAGAAGAAAGCCTAGAAGAGCGTAAAGCAAAAGTTTTGATAAAACTCAGAGGATACAAGCTTATTAAAAAAGAAAAACATAAAGAAAATATCAGCTACATTGTGGAAGCGCCAAAAGAAAAACAAAAAATCCTCATATGGTGCACCCCAGAAGAAGCCACAGTTGGCATAACATCAATAAGCCTCATGCAAAAAGCCATGAAAGAAGCCAACGTGGACATGGGAATAATGGTAACAAGCGGCAGATATACGCATGCGGTGAAACAAAGCGCAAAAAAAAGGAAAATAGAACTTTTACCAAGAACCTTCCCAGCCTTCGACATCTTCGAACACCAACTTGTTCCAAAACACGAAATCCTAACCCAAGAGGAAAAAGAAAAAATATTAGCACAATACAAGGTTCAACCCTACCAACTACCACAGATTAAGGCTTCAGACCCAGCGGTTAAAGCCATAGGTGCAAAACCAGGCGATATACTGCGAATAATAAGAAAAAGCCCAACAGCAGGACAACACATAGCCTACCGCTACGTAGTAGAATAAAACAAAACAGCCGATACCTATCGCTTCAATGAACACTAAAGCGTTTTTTAAGCAAAAACTCACTCACTATCATATAAGATGACCACTATAAACTCTCGAACGTAAACTTGCCCAAACCCAGGATGGTTATACCAAAGCCCATTCCCTATTGTTGCTTCGAAGACTCTGTCGTTTTGCGGTTCTATATATCTGAGGCCTTCTTGGCATATTATTGCGTTGAAGGCATGGTTAAACTCCCTTCCATCGCTGAGGTTTCCGAGAACACAGACTACTCCCATGTCCCAATGTTTCAGTTTTGCGTGCATGTGAAGCATTACAGCATAGTCGCCGCATACAAAGTCGGGATATGTATAAGTTATCTCGTTAGTTGGGTCTTCTGTAAGCCACTGCGTTAGTTCATCGACTGTTGGCACAACCTTATCTTTCGACAACAGAGGTTCGTAAAATGCAGCATAAAGCACATCATACTCGTCTTTGAGCTTAGTGTAATTTTGCAAGAGTGATTGGTAGCTCTGCGTAAGCTCCTGGTACTGGCTTAAAAGTTCCGTATAGTTTGAGGCTACACTCTCAAGTTCTGTGTAATTTTGCAGAAGCGAATAATAGGTTTCATTAAGCGAAGTGTAGGCGACCATTAAGTTGACATAGTTTGTTAAGACATTCTGGTATTCGGTTGAAAGCTCCGTGTAGTTTTGTACGAGTGTATAATGCGTTTGGTTAAGCGAATTGAACTCTCCAGAAAGTTTTTGGTACTCGTCCAGCAATTCCGCATTTTCAATGTCTAATGCATGGTAGGATTCGCTGAGGCTTTGAAGCTCTGCTTTAAGCCTTAAATTCTCGAAGCCTAAAAACGCTATTAATGCCAACGATATCATGAAAAAGGCTAAAAGAAGTTTAAACTTAATCAACGAATTTCACCTTCACTGGATAAAAGCCTTCAAAGTATTTTGCATTTTCTCTCAGAATTGACTATTCTTCAGTGCGATTTACACTTGCAAGCGCCTTACTTAGACGGTCTTCCACATGCTTATACTCTTCAAGCAAGCTTTCACCAAGCGTTGTAAGCTTTGCGCCTCCTCCGCCCATTTTGCCGCCTCTGAAAGTTTCCACAACTGGTTCGCCCAGTGCCTTCTTAATCCTTTGCAGATAACTCCAAACGTAACGGTAAGACATTCCAAGTTTTTCTGCAGCTTTTGAAATTGATTTTTCCTTTTCTATTTCTTCTAGAATTTGGGCTCCACCCTTGCCTAGGACTGGTTTTCCTTCATACTCAACCCATAC
Source organism: Bathyarchaeia archaeon (assembly GCA_049969855.1). GTDB lineage: Archaea > Thermoproteota > Bathyarchaeia > Bathyarchaeales > Bathycorpusculaceae > JASEJA01. The sequence continues at coordinate 63,899 of JBMFOB010000005.1, forward strand.
TTTGCAGGAAAATTTGTGTTTTTTGTCGGTTGGCATTGTGTATTTTTATGGTTGCGCAATGCTTATAAGCCATTGGGAAGATACCGTTATGAACAAGTAAACATAACGGTGATAACATGCACTTATGGCAAAAACTCATCATAGTTGCCATCTTAGCAACCATTGTGGTGATCGCTAGTACCCTAGTTTATTTCAACTACTTCGCTAAGAGGAGATTGTTTATCTCCACAACAACAAGCCTTTACGACACAGGTTTACTGGATATAATAGAGAAAGATTATGAATCAACCCATAATATCGATTTACAAATAATAGCTGCTGGAACAGGAATCGCCATACAACACGCAAAAAACGGCGACGCCGACGTCATCCTTGTGCATTCGCCATCAATGGAGAAAACTTTTCTTGAAGAAGGCTACGGAGTGAACAGGAAAATAATCGCCTACAACTTCTTCACCATTGTAGGGCCAAAAAATGACCCCGCAAGAATTTCAGGGGAAAATGCAACTGAAGCCTTAAAAAGCATAGCCGCCTACGGCGATAGCTTACCCG
>JBMFOB010000006.1:0-63607 GCA_049969855.1 Bathyarchaeia archaeon
CTCGCATGGAGCAGCATTCTCTCGCTTGGCTTCATAAAGCCAACAGCCAGCTTTAGGCTTAAGGTGAACTTAGCCCACTTATGGGTTTTCATGCAACAAACATAAACAAGCTTCTCAGCCTTTAAGGCGCTTTCTGGTAAACTAACCTCTCTAAGATATTTACCACCAGTGGCAACCTTAACCCATTTGCCCTCATCAAAAAACACAATCTCCGCGCCAGCTTCCTCTGCCTTCGCAATCATGCCAGTTTCCGCCAAAACTTTTCTAGCTGAAAGTGAAACCATAGAAGATTCGCCGAGAATCACCCTCGCAGCGCCATGCTCAAGTAAGAGTTCAATAACAGTCTTCACAAATTCTGGGTCGCTTGAAGCAGGTGGCGGGTCGGCAGTGTTGAAGTTTGGCTTCAGCCATATTTCGTCGCCTTTGTTAACAAATTTGTTGAAGCCGCCAATCAAATCTACAGCCTTTAAAATGTTCTCTTTCAAATTTTTGACGTTGCCCACTTTGCTAACTAAAGCCTTACCGTCTTTCTTGTATGGATTCTCTTTAAACTTGCCAATTCCTTCAACGTGCACGCTAATCACTGTCATAATAATGGGGTGTTCAAAAATTTAGGCTTTAACCAAAACAGAAGCTAAAATTTTAAATTATGTAATTGTCCGTTTTCTCAAAATCCTTAACTATTTCCATAACCCGCTTTGGAACATTAACCCCTTCTAATGGAATTCCTTTAAGCAGAGCCCAAGGACTCTTTTTAGCAATAACAGAGGCAATGTGGTCTTCGCCAAAACATTTCTTTGCAACTTCATAAACCAACTCTCTGACTGCAACCTCTGAAAACTCGCCTAAAGCATGCAAATACTCATGCAACAACAAATTATAAACCAAAGCGTTGACAACACGCTTCGAATTAAGCGCAACCTCAACTATTTGAATTAGGCGCCTGTTCAAAACTATGTTGTTTGTTCCGAAAGGATGGTAGGCGCCAAGTTGAATGGGTAAGTCATCGAGAAAAAGCATCATTCCACCTCTGCGCCTATGCAGCGAATAGTAGACGCTTTCTTTGACAATCTCCCAGACTTCCCCATAACTTTTAGCATTATCTAAACGCTTACGAAAACTCTCAGTGTTTGCCAAATTGTTTTCACTCATCTTGCTTTAGCCACCAAATTCAAACTCGTCAACGGACTCATAGGCTGTAAGGTTGAAAAATTCCCATAAAATGCAACAGGCTCCCATCCAGCTTCTCTAAGAAGCGAAGAGAGTTCGCTTGGGCTGTAAACGTGAAGTTCATACTCCACTCTGTCAATAAACTCTAAATTTTCCCCGCACTTTTTGTAAAATGTCCACACAGTCTTTAATTGGGCTGTTGTTGGGTCATATTTTCTGCTTTCCAATAGCACTATGTTATCCACTTCATCATAACCTGTGGGAACAAATTTCAAAGCCAAAAACTCAGTATGCATGGTTTCAGCTATGAGCAACACAGCATTTTCTTTCGAAAGCTCTCTTGCCTGTTTAAAAATTTTAAGGTCGTCTTTTTGGGAGAAATATCCAATTGAAGTCCAAGCATTAACAACAATGTCAAAGGGTTGAGAAATTTTTCCAACAACTTTCTTAAGATTTCTAACATCACCTTCTATGAAATTCGCCATGCTGGAAACATTATGCTCTTCAGCCTTTCTTTTTGCATCTTCCAAAAAAGCCTTTGAAATGTCCACTCCAACAGTCTTAAAGCCTAGCTTAGCCATATGTATGGAAATTCGCCCATTTCCACAGCACAAATCAAGCAGGCTGCCCGAAGTTATTCCAAAATCGCTAAGCACTTTAACCATGCCATTTACAACTTCCTCTGTTCGAAACCACCTCTCGTTTAAAAATTTCAAGAAAAGGCTTGAATTTTTAACAAAAAGTTTCTCAATCCAATCGCTCATGACTTTGTATAAAGCGCACGTTTTCTAATATGCATTTTGGGAATCCGCCATTTCACCAAAACAAATAAAGCATAGTATCTTAAATGGTTAGGGAAAAGCTTGGAGCGTAAAATTGGATGGCAAGCATAATCCTCGTCAGAGATGTCATGTCAAAAGAAGTGAAAGTTGTGCGTCCAGACACAACCGTTAAGGAAGTTGTTGCCACAATGAACAAGTTTAACATAGGCTCAATAATAGTTGTGCAAGGCGAAAGACCAGTAGGCATCATAACAGAACGCGACATACTAAGAAGGCTTGTGGAACCATGCCTAGCCCCAGAAACCCTAACCGCAAGACACATCATGACAAGCCCAGTTACGACGATAAGCGAAACAGCCACAATAGAGGAGGCAGCCAAACTCATGGCGAAAAAGAGGGTTAAGAAGCTTCCAGTTATGAGTGATGAGAAAATTGTTGGAATAGTAACCTTCACAGACATAGTGACAAAAGTGCCAACAATGCTCTCTATACTGGAAGAACTCGTTAGACCACACAAACGCACATACTAAAATTCTGGTTTAGCCTTTCCTAACTTTTTATCCAAACACGCCTTAACAAAGCCGTAGTATTCTGGGTCTGGTCTTCCTGGGCGGCTTTTGAATTCTCCGTGAAACTGCGAAGCGAAAAAGAAGTAGTGGTTTGGAAGTTCCAATATTTCCATTCTTCGGCTGTCTGCGCTTTTTCCTGAAAACACTAAACCGTTTTTTTCAAATTTTTCTAAGTAGTCAAGGTTAACTTCGAATCTGTGGCGGTGGCGTTCTTGAATTTCTTCACTTTTGTAAAGTGTGTAAGCCATTGTGCTTGGTTTTATGAGTATTTTGTGGGCGCCTAAACGCATGGTAGCCCCCTTGATTTCTATGCCTCTCTGTTCTGGCATTAAATCTATTACGGGATGTGGTGAGTTTGGGTTTATTTCTGTGCTGTTTGCCTCCTTTAAGCCGCAGACGTTTCTTGCAAACTCGACAACTGCCAATTGAAAGCCGTAGCATATTCCGAGGAATGGAATGTTATTTTCTCTCGCAAACTTTATTGCCATAATTTTTCCTTCGGTGCCTCTTGGACCGAAACCGTAAGGCACAAAGATTCCGTCAAAATCCTTGAGAATTTCAAGTTTTTCAGGGTGTTCCTCAAACTTTTCAGCCTCCATGTATTCTATGGAAACTTTTGCTTTGCATTCTGCGCCTCCATGGCGGAGGGCTTCGTTCATGCTTACGTAACTGTCTGCTAATCCCGCATACTTTCCAACTAGGGCTATGCGCACTTCATGTTTTGGATTTGTTATGGCGTCTACGAATTCCTTCCAGCCCTTAAAGTCTGGTTTGCTCCCCGAAAAGCCAAGCCTTTTGCATATGAAGTTGCCCATTCCCTGCTCATCCAAAATTAGGGGAACCTGATAAATTGATTCCACGTTGTAGGAGCAGAAAACTGCATTTTCTGGGATAGTGCCAAACAAGGCTATTTTTCTCAAAGCTTCAGAATCAATCATTTCAGAACAGCGGGCAACAATAATGTCTGGTTGAATTCCTATTCGCCTTAGCTCGTTTACGCTGTGCTGTAATGGTTTGGTTTTCATCTCCTTTGTGACATCTAATATGGGAACTAGGGCTACATGCACGTACAATGTGTTTTCAAAGCCTTCTTCTAAGCGCATTTGGCGAATAGCTTCAAGGAAGGGTAAGCCCTCAATGTCGCCTACTGTGCCGCCGACTTCTGTCAAAACTACATCAACGTTTGAGGATTTTGCCACGGTGCGGATGCGATTTTTAATCTCATTTGTCACGTGAGGCACGATTTGGACGCATCTTCCGAGAAAGTCGCCTCGGCGCTCTTTTTCTATGACAGCCCTATAAACTAAGCCGGTAGTAACATTGTTTTCTTTTTTCAGGTTTAAATCAAGAAAGCGTTCATACCAACCCAAATCAAGGTCTGTTTCGCCTCCGTCGTCTGTCACGTAAACTTCTCCGTGCATGTAAGGGTTCATTGTTCCAGCGTCAACATTCACGTAAGGGTCAATTTTCACAGCCGTAACTTTCAAACCTCTTGCTTGAAGCATCTTTCCAATGGAAGAAGTTACTATGCCCTTGCCAACTGAACTTAACACGCCACCCGTAACAAATATGTATTTAACCATGATTTCTCCTCGTAATAACAAAACCATAAAACCACAATTAGCATTTAAATTCTTTCATTCACGGAAATCACTGCAGACCCTATTTCCATACTCTTGGCGATTAGTCTATCTTAAAAGTTTGAAAATGTTGCAATTATTGTTAAAACTATAGAGATTATGACTCCAACCATGAAGCCGAACCATCCTATGGCTTCATTTATCCATAAAACTTTCCATCGGTATACAAAAGCATCAACCAAACTTCACCTTTTCTTAAGTTTTGGACCTTTATTTTTCGTTTGGTATGGAAGCTTCTTTGTTCTGAAAATTTCGCTTATGGCTTTTGCTTGGAAGCCAGCAACGCTTACGGCAATTCGTTTAAAGCCTAAATTGAAAGCCCTTTTTACGCCTTCAACTTGGTCAATTTGCGCAGTGGCTTTATCTAAAATTGTTCCGCCTTTTTCTTCGATGTACGCCATAATTTCTTTTATTGGCGTGGTTTTGATTATGCCAGTTAAACGGGCGCCGATGGCTTGCACAAGCCTTCCATTTGCTGTTATAACAGTTCCAGCGCCTTCGCCTACAACAACAGCACAGTCAATGAGCTTTTTCTCAAGCCAAACCCGCATCATTTCAGAAGCTCCATAAGCCACAATAGGCTCCGCGTCGAAGAGGCGGTTTGCACAGCAGAAGCCAAAGCCAGCAACTTTCATTTCAACAGTTTTCTGCACAGCGTCAACGTCAATTTTTTTGGTTCCATAGAGGGCTTCGTGGAGTGGGCAATATTCTATTAATGGTTCGCTTAGAATTTTTATGCCATTTTCTGAAATCCTAACGCGGGCTCCGCAGCAGTAGATTTCATGCACTCCTTTGACGCTCATCAGTTAGACGCTCACATGTGAAGAGAAAGGAGCCAGCGATTTTTATTGTTCCTTGTTCACCATTTCGTTAATCTGCTGCTCCATCATGTGACCGCTACAATAAACCGAGACTTTTTTGACGCCGTCAACTTTCTTTGCTGCTTCCTTAACGTCTATGGCAAGTTTGAAGGCTATTGGACAGAAGGGGCTTGATGGAATAAACTCCACCTTAACAACGCCTGGCGCTTCCTCTTTTACCTCTTTAACCATGTGCATTTCAGCGAAACTTAAACCAGTTTCCGGGTCTACGACTTTGCCAACTGCTTCCCGAACTTTATCTTCCAGTTCAGTCAAACCTTTTACACACCCATTTATTTGCTTCATGAATAAGCGTGAATGTGCCATATAAACTATTTATTGAAAATCATTGCTTTTGTTCACTCTTTTCTGGAACATTCGCCAACTCAAAGCCATGGTCCTCGGATGGGAAGCTTTCACCTCATCCAGCTTTGGAACAGCAGTGTTATTTGGTGCTTTCAGAACGACTTCTGGATTCCTGTAAGCCTCTTCGCAGATTTTCTGCATGGCATCGACGAATCTGTCAAGTTCCTCCTTCTCGTAGGTTTCTGTTGGTTCAATCATGAGCGCTTCTTCAACAATTAGTGGAAAGTAAATTGTTGGCGCATGCAATCCATAGTCAAGGAGGCGTTTTGCAATGTTTAGGGCTGAAACCCCAGTTTCGTTTTTTAATGGTTTGGCGCTGAAGACGCATTCGTGTTTTCTTGGCTTTTCACTATTATATGGAACGGTTAAGCCCTTAACATCTTTCAGTTTTTTAAGCAGGTAATTGGCGTTTAAAACGGAAACTTCAGCCACTTCTTTTAAGCCTTCAAAGCCCAAGCTTAGAATGTAAGCATACGCCTTCAGCAATACAGCAACATTCCCATAAAAACTGCGAATCTTTCCAACGCTGTGAGGTTTACTATAATCTAAATGGTATTTTTCGCCATCATAAACTATGCTGGGAACAGGCAGAAAATCAGCCAACCTCTTTGAAACGCCAACAGGTCCAGCTCCTGGACCGCCTCCTCCGTGGGGTGTGCTGAAGGTTTTGTGTATGTTTATGTGGACTATGTCGAAGCCCATGTCTCCTGGTCTAACAATGCCCAAAAGGGGGTTTAGGTTTGCACCGTCATAATATAGGAGTCCGCCAGCTTCGTGGATGGTTTTGGCTATTTCTTCAATGTTCTTTTCAAAAATTCCAAGTGTATTTGGGTTTGTAAGCATTAAACCCGCCGTTTTTTCTGAAACTGCCACCTTTAAGGCTTCTAGGTTAACGCAACCTTCGTCGTCTGATGGGACAACGACAACTTTGAAGCCAGCCATTGTTGCGCTTGCTGGGTTTGTTCCATGAGCTGAGTCTGGAACGATGACTTCGCTTCTTTTTTCGCCTTCACCGTTTATTTTGTGGTATGCCCGCATTAGCAGGGTTCCTAAAAACTCGCCGTGGGCGCCAGCGGCTGGATGTAGGCAGACCTCATAAGTGCCTGTTATTTCTGCAAGCCAGCGTTCGAGTTTGTAGAGGATTTCAAGTATGCCTTGCACTGTGTTTTCGTTTTGGTATGGATGAAGATTGGCGATGGTTGGCAAATTAGCGATTTGCTCGTTTATTTTTGGGTTATACTTCATTGTGCAGCTTCCAAGGGGATAAAAGCCAGAATCAACTCCATAGTTCATTTGTGACAAGCGTATGAAGTGGCGTGTTACCTCTGCCTCAGAAAGTTCAGGAAGCCTAAGCTGACTTGTGCGTTGCATATTCTTCGGTAAAAGCGTATCTGCTTCGCCTACAGCATTTTTGATTTCTTCCTCCAACTTCGGCGGAATATGTCCTCTCCTTCCTTCCTTTCCAATTTTGAAAATTATGGGTTCGTTCCAGTTTGCTTGCTTAAACATTTCATTCACCTTCCAGCCAAAACTTTGTTTAAAGCCTCCGCTAAACGGTCAATTTCCGCTTTTGAATGGATTTCAGTCACGCAGTATAGGGCTGTTTCGCCCAATTCTGGAAACTCTTTAGAAATGTCTTTGCCACCTTGGATTTGACGCTGCAAAAGGGCTTCATGAATTTCTTTAACGGTTAATCCAGCGCCATCAAAATTTACTGTGAACTCTTTGAAGTGATATGCATTGAAAAATGGCGCTTTAACGCCTTCTATTTTTGAAATTTTGCGCATGGCATAATTAGCCTTACAAACAATTGTTTCGCCAAGCTCCCTTAAGCCTTTGGGTCCAAGCAGAGCCATGTAAACTGCGGAGGCTACTGCGCATAGGGCTTCGTTGGAGCAGATGTTGGATGTTGCTTTCTCACGCCTAATATGTTGTTCCCGAGTCTGCAGAGCCATGCAAAAACCTTGCCTCTCATTATCTACAGTTGTTGTTAATCCAATTATGCGACCAAGCATCTGCCTAACCAAATTCATGTCATCACGGCAAGCGAATATCCCCAAAAGTGGACCCCCAAAATTCACTGGGTTTCCTAATGGTTGGGCTTCTCCGATGACGATGTCCGCATTATAATCGCCTGGCGGCTTCAAAATTCCCAGAGAAATTGGGTCAACGCCAACTATGAATAAAGCACCATGAGAATGCGCTTCTTTGCCAATTTCTTCGACTTGCGCTTCAATAAAGCCCAGATAGGAAGGATTTTCAATGTAGACGGCTGCTGTTTTGTTGGAAATTTTACTTCTCAAATCTTCAAGGCTTATTTGCCCATTTTCCCTTTCATAGGCTAATTTTTCAGTTTTTATTCCAGCTGGTTCAGCATAAGTTTTAAGCGTTAAAGCCCTTTCTGGATGGATGATTTCTGGAATTAATATTTCGTTTCTTCCAGTAACGCGGGCTGCCATCCGTGCTGCTTCGCCTAAAGCTGAAGCCCAATCGTACATGGAGCAGTTGGCAACATCCATGGCTGTTAATTCGCAAATCATGCTCTGATACTCAAAGAGGGCTTGGAGCATTCCCTGAGAAATTTCTGGTTGGTAGGGCGTGTATGCGGTTAGGAATTCGCTGCGTTGAACAATTTCTTTCACAACGGCTGGAACATAATGGGGCCAGCATCCAGCGCCCAAAAAAATGGGCATATCATTGTATGTTTTGTTTTTTGAAAGTAGAGCCTCCACATGCCTTTTAACTTCAAATTCTGATGATGGAGTTTGCGGAATGTTTAGCGGCTTTTTTAGCTTGTATTTTTCTGGAACATCCGCGTAAAGTTCATCTATGCTTTTAATGCCAATTTCCCGCATTATTTCATGTTTTATTTTTGGGTGAGAATTTGGAATGTAGGGATGGTTATGCTTCTCCAAGGGTTTCACCGTTAAGAGTTAAACACTAAATTACTGTGGTTTCTTTAAGCTTTTCAGCTTTGGGAAGGGTTTAATATTGTATTCCTTTTGTTGTAACCATTTCCTTTGGATATTTGACGTCTACTATTTCGTTTACAAAATCTGCCCTTTCCAAAAGTTCTTTTGGGGCAAACCTTCCAGTCAAAACCACATCGGTTTTTTTTGGAATTTTGTCCAATAACCCTAGAACATCTTTTACTTCTAAAAGTTTGCAGTATAAGGCTAAGTTAATTTCATCCAAGACTAGCAGGTGCGGCTTTTTCTCCTTGACAATTTTTTCTGCGAACCTTAAGGCTTTTTGGGCTAGTTTTTTGTCTTCTTCGCCTAAATTGCCTAGCCCATGCCATCCCTTGCGTCCAAACTGGTAAATTTCATAGTAGGGCGAAAGCATGTTGCGAATCTTGTATTCGCCTGTCTTTTTCCACCATTTCAAAAATTGGATTATTACAACTTTCCTTTTATGTCCAACAGAGCGTAAGGCTAATCCTAAGGCGTTTGTGGTTTTTCCGGCGCCTGTTCCTGTGTAGAGGTAAATGTAACCCATTTGCTTTTTCCTTCATGTTTTTGTGTTGAATATTGTTATAAGTCTTAAATATGATTGTTCCTTTTTTATCCTTTGGAGACGATGATGACATACAACTATGAAGAGCTTTTGAAAAGGGCGCGTTCTCAGATTCCTGAAGTTTACTCTAAAAAGGAAAGGCTGGAAGTTCCTAGGCTTAATGTTTCAGTTATTGGCATGCGCACAATAGTTCACAATTTTAAGGAAATAGCGGACGCTTTGGGGCGTGACCCACAGCATTTGTTGAAGTTTTTGACGCGGGAGTTGGCTACGGCTGCTACTTTGCAGGAGCAGAGGGCTATTTTTAAGGGGAAGTTTTCCCAAGAAACTTTGAATAGGCTTTTACAGCGGTATATAGAAAGTTTCATTGTATGTCCCGTCTGCAAACGCCCAGACACAAAAATTGTAAAGGAGAAACGCCTATACTTTCTAGTGTGCGCAGCCTGCGGGGCAAAATCTCCTGTGCAACAACTTTAAAATGAGCGGCTAACCTTGGAAGTTTACATGAACCTTAGAAAAGTTGGCAACAACGTGCTTTTAGCTATATGCGACGCTGAGATTTTGGGCAAAACATTGCGAGAAGGCAAAATAACCTTCCATGTTAAAGAGGAATTCTATAAGGGCGTTAAAGTGAATGTTGAAGAGGCTGTGGCTATGATAGAAAATTCAACAATAGTGAATATGGTTGGAAAAACTGTTGTCAAGAAGGCTGTGGAAAAAGGTTACGTTCATCCCGAGGCTATATTAAACATTGAAGGGGTGCCCCACGCTCAAATAATAAAAATTTAGCAGTCTGGAAGTAAGCATGCTTTTAAGGAAGGGTGTATACTTCACTTAAGGAAAGCGTTTGAGGTGCTTGGTTGGGTAAAAAGAAGGTCCTAAGCGAAGAAGAATTAAGCGAGATGGTTTATCCTACGGCGAATGATGTTTTGGGTGTAGCCGTTAAACTTTTGGGTTTTGACCGTGTCTTGGTTAAGTGTCAGGATGGACATGAACGCTTATGTCGCATTAGGGGTAAGATGAAGCGTAGGGTTTGGATAAGGGAAGGCGATGTGGTTCTGGTTTCTCCATGGGATTTCCAAACTGACAAGCGGGGCGATTTGATTTGGCGTTACACAAAGTCACAGGCGGAACTGCTCCGCAGAAAAGGCTACTTAACAATCTAATTTTAACATAATGGTGAACATATAGTGTCCCATAGGAGAGTTATCGAGAGAAAACTTCACAGAAAAGAGAAAGAGTATGAAACTGAACAGTTGATGAAGGAGAAGAGAAGCGAAGAATACGAAGTTCTGGAAGAAGTTTTTGACCGATCAACCCTCATGGTCATATACGATTTTCTAAACAAGGGAACAATAGACGAAATCCACGGCGTAGTCAAAGCCGGAAAAGAGTCAAGGGTTTACTGGGGAAAGGATAGGGAAGGCAACGAGTTAGCCATAAAAATTTACTTAACAATCTCCGCAGAATTCCGCAAGGGCATGCTCAAATACATCGAAGGCGACCCAAGATTCAAAGGCGTTAGGCGTGACACTCGCTCAATAATTTTTGCATGGGCTCAAAAAGAATTCAAAAACCTTGAACAAGCAACATTTGCTGGAGTCCGCGTTCCAAAACCCATAGCCGTGAAAAATAACGTGTTAATAATGGAGTTTATAGGAGAAAATGGCGTATGCGCCCCATCCATGAAGGAGCAACCGCCAAAAAATCCAGAAAAAACCTACAACACGCTCTTAACATATTTGAAAAGGCTTTATAACAGGGCTGAACTTGTTCATGGGGACTTAAGCGAATACAACATTATGATTTGGAAAAACAAGCCAGTAATATTTGACATGTCGCAGGCTGTTCCGCTTTCGCATCCCATGGCAGACTTTCTATTGCACAGAGATTTAACAAACATAAACAAGTTTTTCAGCAGATTAGGCGTTAATGTTTTTTCCACAGAAGAATGTTATATGAGGATTACGGAAATTGGCAAAACCAAGCACATTCCTTAAAATACCAAAAGAACGAGTAGGCGCCCTAATAGGTCCAGAAGGAAAAACCAAGAAAAGCATAGAAGAGAAGCTTTCAGTTGAACTTCAAATAGAAAGCGAAACAGGCGCCGTTACAATTATGCTGGCTGAAAACGCCAATGATCCATCCTTGCTCTTTAAGGCTAAGGATGTTGTAACAGCCATTGGAAGGGGTTTCTCTCCAGAACATGCCTTTCGCTTAATTCGTGATGAAGAAGTCATATTAGATGTTATAGATTTGCGAACAATTTTTGGAAGGTCAGAATCAGACATAAAACGCATTAAAGGGCGAATAATTGGGATGAATGGAAAAACCCGCAAAATAATAGAAGAGCTAACAGACGCAAACATATGCGTTTACGGACACACAGTAAGCATAATTGGAAACATAGACCAAGCCCAAGCAGCAAGAGAAGCCATCCAAATGCTCATAAACGGAAGCCAACACAGCACAGTATACCGTTTCCTCCACAGAAAACGCAGAGAACTTAAAAAGAAAATGCTTGAGCTATGGGAAAAATCACCAGATTCTTAGAGAAAACACTAGTTTCTGAAATAGGCAAAGCCCCATACTTTTTCTCATTTTTGAGTCAAATTTATATAGAAAATAGTTCTAGAACAAAAGTTCACCCATCTGGGGGGGCGATGGCAACAAGAAACCTTTTCTTGCTGAAAGCGGTCCTCACCATACAACTTTCAAAACTAGGCTTGGACGTTGCAATCTGCCATAAATGTGGCAAAATATTCATGAAAACTGACGGAACAACAATCTGCAAAGAATGTCAACACCAATTACTCTCATCTTTTTCTGCTTGAAACCTCAATGCACTACAAACAAACGGGCTAGAGGGGAGCTAAAGCTCAACAGTTTGGCGAGCTCTTCGCACTCAAGATCCCAATCATTTTTGTTCAGCGGGGCCAGAGTCGTCATCGCTCTGCCATGGTAATGATGATGATTTGCAATTTATTAATGTTGCGACGACTCCGCCCCCGCTGAACCATTCTGTAGATTGGAGTGCGTTTAAGGAATGGTTATGCAAAGATAAGAGTGGAGATTATGCAAGAGATTTATTGAATTATGCTAAACGCTTTCACCATTGCCTTTTCAATGGCAACTTAAGTGAAGTTGCATTGTTAAGTGAAGGCAAACGTAGAATGGTTTTAGCGAGTCTTTCAGCTTTAGCGAAGTTTTTAGGCATTTATGACCAATGGAAAAACTCCATTCAAAGATATGGGATTAAATGGGTTGAAGTTGAAACAAAAGATAAGCGAATCATTCAAAGACTAACCAAGGCAATAGATGTAAACGATGTTTACCAATGGATTAAAAGCGTTAAAGAAGCAAGACCAGAATTAAGCATCTTCATAGGTTTCATGGCGATTACGGGTTTGCGTCTTGTGGAAGCTGTCGAATCTTACAACCTCATTATTAAATTGGCAAAGGAAGGAAGGTTAAGCGAGTATTACGATAGCGAAAAAGAAGTTTTGGAACACTACAAATTTAGAGAAACATTCCTACGGAAAGGAAAGAAAGCGTTAATCAGTTTTGTTCCTAAAAGCATGGTTCAAAGGATAGCTGAAGACTCTTCGCTTAAGACAGCTTCATACATAGATAAGAGCATGAGGCATTATGGTTTACGTTCACGTTTTAGCGATTTAAGAGAGTTTCATGGAAGCATCATGACTAAACACCTTAACCAGAACGAAATAGACTTTCTGCATGGTAGGATTGGAACATCAACTTTCATGGCGAACTATTATAATCCATTGTGGATTGGCGATTTAAAACAAAGAGTCTGGAAAGGGATAAGTGAAATCCTTGCAGAGATACGATGCTAAACCGTTTAATCTTCTCTCCCTTTTCATAAACAAATCCGTAATCATTCAAAATGGCGATATAGAAGTTGCAGGAATCCTTTTAGCGTTTGAGAAAAGCAGCAGGGTCCCATTCCATAAACCTTTCACTTTAGTGCTGTTGACGAGAGATGGAAAAGCAATTATGCGAGATTGGGACATAGTCAAATTTAGACCAGTTAAGGTGGTGAGGGGTTATGCGTAAACATGATAATCCAGTTCCCAAATGGATAACTCTGGTCGCTACGCTGCTTTTAGGTTGCATTCTGGTTCCAATAATTGTTGACCAGGTGCAAAGCGTTAACACGACAAGCTGGAGTTTCACGGGTGTAAGTGGAGCAAGAACGCTTTTCGGTCTTATCCCATTCATTTTCATAGTCGGCATAATCATTTACTTTATGGTTGAACTGTTGAGGGTTTAGACGGAATGGCAAATATTAATCAGTTTTTTCTTGACGGTTTTCTAAAACTTTTTCTGGCAATGTTCACGTTTAACCTGGGAATGCTCTTAATGGTATTGGCAATTAGTAATTCACTGTTTTATTATGCTTCAGCTTCATTGTGGATAATCAGCATCCTTTTCATTCTGAAACAAGTGCAACATCTACGATGGATAAAAGATAATTTGGAATTCAAAGAAGATGATGAACCGCAAATAAGAATAGATGCAAGCGATGAAGATTATGTTAAGGTTCTCAAGTTATATCTTAACGGTTCCTATAAAACCATAATGAAAACGTATCAGTTTAAACATCCTGGTCAAGCTCAACGGTTAATAAAGAAAAGCATAAGGCAACTTTTGATAGAAAAGGGTAGGGGTAACTGATTAAAAAATGCTTATTGCTTCTCTTTTTCTCTTTTGCTTAACCATTCTGGAATTATCACAGCTCGAATTAATTCTTGAACGGTTATGCCTCTCTCCTTCGCTAATTGCTGAAGTTTCTTGTAAACTTCTTCTTCGAGTGTTTGCATGAATTTAGGCATACTCATATGTTTCTCACCATCCTATATTTATTTCATTCTGTAGATAGCTATAGAAAGATTTAAAAAGATTTCCATTTATACCTAAATGCTGCACGTATCTTCTACGTGCGAGAGTGAGAAAGTGGAAAGAAAGCTGATTGTAACTGGTTTGGCGGCACTTTTAGCGCTTGCCCTAATCGTCTATGCCTTTGAACAACAAGCTGTCACTGTTTATCGCCCCACGGTTGTAGCGGTGAACTTTCAAAACTTGCCAGTGTCACTTTACGCTGTTAATTTCAATTACAGCGATGCGCAAATGCGTTACACGACCGTAACTTTAACGTTGAACAACACTGCAGCGCCGATGAACGCTTCAATAAGTGTAATGCTTTACGCTAATGAAAGTGAAGCGTGTAGTGGATTTTGGAGTGGCGTTTTAAACGGTTTCCAGCAGCTGCAGGTAACGCTAAACTGGATTGGCAATTACACGGTGAACGACATAACCAGCGGATACGTAACATTGAAGCAACCTTAAATTTGAAGAACTAAGCTTTCAACCTTCCCCCCTTTTTTCTGAAAAGGCAATCTATGGGAAGTTAGACGCTCCAGATTTTTTATCTGGCACTTTTTCCATGCTTTTCAGTTGAAGCGTAACATCTTTATGGAAAATGTAATCCTCACTCTATTCGTGTGATAAGTGATATGTTGTGTTGACACGCACAAGCGTCAACCTAAACGGATGATGTCCTTTCCAATAATTTTTAGTTGATAGCGGCAAAATCAAAGCGGAAGCAATACCCACGCGCTAATCATGCCACTTGCCACATGGATAAAACATGAACAGATAATCCAATAAACTGTATTTGATAACTTGATGGTTTTCCACGTCAATTATCTCGATTGCCTCTTTAACCCTCGGATTATTAAGAAGTTTAAACCATCCAGCTTTAACAATGAAATCCAATTCCCAAACATATTTTGGATGGCAATAAAATGGACGTAAAGGATGTTTAAAGACTCGAATACGCTTCAGACTTTTATACATTAACCTGCGAAACGTATCTTTAGCATAAATATGTTTAAAAATTGGATAAAGGGCATCCATAATTTGTTTTGGAGTTGCATAATGAAAAGCTTCAAAGAACAATCTTAAATAATCTTCAAGGCGTAGGCGAGTAGTAGCATCCTCATTTTTGGTTTCATGGAAATTCATGGTCACATCTATGACTTTTAAAACTGAATGACAATTTAAGACTTGTTGACAAAGGTGTGTTAAAATGCAAAAAGTAAGAATAAGCGTAAGAATTGATGGAGAAGATTTCGAGAAGATTCAAGCTGCAATAAAGAAGGCATATCCAACTTTAAGAAGCGTTTCTGATGTTGTCCGTGCAGCTTTGAAGGAATTTCTTTCTAAACATGAAGGGGTGTGTGTGTATTAAAATGAGTGTGTCTGTCTTGTCTTCCTTCTTCTCTTCTCTCTTCTCTACTCATAATACTCATATACTCATACATACACACATACACACTCACACCTTTTCATTAAAGGAAAATGGGGTAAGCAGCGGCGGCGAAAACTCTGCAGCTTCTCCGATAATACACACACATACACACACCTTTTTAGGTGATGTTCATGGTTAAACGTGACGGAGCAGAAATAAGAAAAGAAAGAATCCAAGAAATTGTTAGAAAAGTTGTTAGTTTGCTGCATAACGAAGAGGAAATACTGGTAGATTCCACCGTTGCCATTCTTCAATACGAAACAGGATTAAGACCAGACAAAATAATGGAATACCTCGAAATTGGAGACCAACTTAAACGGTTTGAACTTGACAAAGATAAAAACAAAATTAAGAAAATCAAAGAGGCATAAACGTTAAATAGCTATTTATATGCATATATGCATAGGTGAAAACGTGAAAGCGAGAACAACACTCCTAATAGATGCCGACGTTTTGAAAACCGCCAAAGAATTAGGTTTCAACATTTCAATGGTTTGTGAAAACTGCTTAAAAATCTATATAGAGGCAATAAAAAACGCTAATAAGAAAATAGTGCCAGAGTCGTCATCGCTTCGCCGTTAAATTTTAGCACCGTCTAAAATAAAAGTTTATAGTTGTTATCACGTATGAGGATTGGCGTGCCTTATCACAGCATCGAATATTATTCCTGCACCAAAAACCGCCAGAACAATCCAATCCATTGCTGCCAAAGTGTATAGCAACGCACTATCAACAGCGCTTCCTTCTTGTATGACTGTTAACTCCCTCAGCAGTGTATACGCTGAGGTGAAAAATGTCATAATCCATGGAAGTGTCCCAAATGTAGATGTATACTTCCAACCTTTTTCAGCTATGGCTAACCTCAAACGCGATAACCAATAAACTATCATAAGGCTTGACGCTACCAACCCAGCAACTGATCCAGCAAACACCCACCACATGAAAGAACGCCTTTTAACTTTACCGTGAAAATTTTAATCGTTGTCTCTAATAAAAGGTTATAGCTATTACATACGTGTTGAATAGTCATGCTGAAGCATATTCGTGTTGTGCCATTGGCTGCTGAAAGTTTCGGCGTTAGGTCCATGTGCACTTTTGTCGAAACTCCAGACATCCGAATCCTATTAGATGCTGGGGTTTCGCTTTGTCCAAACCGTTTCGGCTTGCCACCACATCCAGTAGAATTTAAAGCCATAGAAAAAGCCCGCAAAAAAATTGCGGAAGCCGCTGAAAAAGCTGAAATTGTAACCTTAAGCCACTACCACTTTGACCACCACACGCCATCTTATGAGGATTGGCTTTGCAACTGGACAGCAAAAGACGAAACAGCAAGACAAGTTTACGAAGGAAAAACCATCCTAATGAAAAATCCAAAAGAGAAAATTAACTTCAGCCAAAGAAGAAGAGGATGGATTTTCCAAAAAACAGGCGGAAAATATGCGGAAAAGCTTGAAATTGCAGATGGAAAAACCTTCCTTTTCGGAAAAGCCACAAAAGTCAAATTTTCAGAACCCGTCTTCCACGGACCAGAAAATTCAGCCTTAGGATGGATTTTAATGGCAACAGTCGAATATGAAAGTGAAAAGTTCATGTTCGCCCCAGACGTTCAAGGACCTATGGCAAAACAAACCCTCGAAATAATCCATAAAGAAAAACCCCAATTATTAATGATTGGCGGACCACCATTATATTTGGCAAGATTCAAAGTTGACGAAAAACAAATCCAAAATGGAATGAAAAATTTAGAAAAGGTTGTAGGCGTTTCGCAGATGGTTATTTTGGAACACCACATCTTAAGAGACAAAGCATGGCGTGAAAAAGCAAAAAACGTTTTTGAAAAAGCTCAAAATGTCGGATGTAAAGTCTTGACAGCCGCAGAATTCCTAAAGGAAGAGAACGCCTTCTTAGAAGCGGTTAGAAAAAGGCTTTATGCCGAAAATCCGCCGTCAAGGGAATTTGAAAAGTGGATGAATGCAAGCATGACATTTAAAAAGCGTGTCGAACCTCCAATATAATCACTTAACAAACTTTTCCAACTCAGCCACATCATCCTTTAAATGTTCAAAGCGTATCCCATAAAAAGGCACAGAAATTCCACACTCACGCAGCTTTAAACGTAATTCTTCCATAAAAATACCTGAAATTTCATTCACGCCACAACTTGGGCTCCCATCAACACCCAAAACAAGCTCCAATTTCACTCCACAATTTGCATATTCTCGCACCTGATTAGCAAGCTCCACAGCCATTCTTCTGCACTGCCGCCTAAATCCGACATTATCGTATTGCTCTCTTGTTTGAGGCTTCCTTAATGCACCAGCATAAGCAAGTTCTGGACAAGGCATCTGAACAATGCCAATTCCCCTAAGCGTTAAAAATCCAACAATTTCACCTATCACACCTGACCTTTTCGCCAAACCCATTGCACGAGAATTTTGATTCAATAGGCAATGGGCAACTAGAGCAATTTTTCCACTTCTCTCATCTTTAAACATGCCACTCACATTATGTGGAAATTATTTTCGTCTGGTCTTCCCTTATGCTTTCAATCATGTTTTCAATCATATCTTCTCTTGTGGTAAGTCTGCCGATAACGTGGTGGCTTCCACCGGTTATTGAGGCTATAAATTTTGTAACTAGAAAACCGTAGGTTTCGCGTCCATAAAGGTGTGGGTTTGTATTTACAACTATTGTGTGAATTCCTTCGCGTTTAATCATTTTCGCCACAGACATCACGTCTTTTACGGCTAAGTCTTCGTATTCCCTAACAATTATTCGAACCTCCTCTATGAGCCGAACCTCGCCAGTTTCGATGCTTCTTTTTAATGGAACGTTTGCGCTTCCATCTGTTATCAAAACCATCACGGGCACCGTGGAAGAATCCCTTCTCTTGGCTTCTTTCAAAACTTCCCAAGCCTTCAACATTCCAGCAGCCAATGGCGTATAACCGCTTATACGCAAATTCAACAGTTTATTAGCCACAACCCTAAGATTTGTTATGGGATGTTGAACAACAACAGCGCTCGTGCCTTTCAAAGCAACAATCCCAATGCGATCTCTAAACCTGTAGGCATCGCCATGAAGCTTAAGCAAAGCTTCTTTCACTGCTTCAAGATTCAGAAGCATAGAACCGCTTAGGTCAACAACAAAAATCATCGTTAAAGGCGCCTTGTAACATCTCAACTTTTCACGCACATCCTGCAAGCAAATCTTCAAAGAAGTCTCCAAAGGTTTTTCCCGACTCCCCTGTTTTCGCGCTGCCTCGCGAATGGTTGCTGGAAAATGCACATCTGCGGGTTTTCCTTGTGGAAATTTCCATCCGTAAGGCTTGCCCTTATGAAGGGTTGTTATTGCTTGAGCGTGCCTTCCAGCGTAAACGCCTCGCTGTCTGGTTTTGATTTTTCCCATCTTTAGAAAAAAGCTTGACGGAGAAACCACTTTTCTCTCTAAACTGCTTATCACCGGAAAACCCTTAGAAACTTCTGATGTTTTGGCTGCATCGCTGACTGTTGGAATTCCCTTTAAATCGCCCTTCCTCTTTTCGAATTTCTCCTCATATGTTTCTCCTTGTAGCCTATCCGAACCCTTCTGAAAGCCCTCACTCATAGGAGCGTTTTTAGGACTCCTCTTCAGCTTTTTTCCAAATCCGAAAATTACTCCGCCAAAAATTCTATTTAAGAAAAAAAGAAGGCTTGCCCGCTTTCTATTTAGCTTTTTAAGAAAATTTTCTTTGTTAGCTTTCTCCTCTTCTTTTTCTGTGGCTTCATTTTTAGCCCAGAAAACAGCTTTTCCCTTCAAAATTTTCCTTTTTTCAACCTCTTTTTTTGTCGTTTCGCCTGTTTTTTCAAATTGAAAAACTTTCTTCACAGTTGCTGTGAAAACCTCTCTTATTTCTTGAGGTGTCGCCGGCTCTAGGAATCCGCCCTCTCTTGTTCTGTGACTTAGAGCAAGTTCGGCTGCAACTAGAACATCGTCTAATGTTGCTTCTGTTCTATTTTCAAATGCTGCTAGGGCTGCGGCTGCCTTTGCGATAACTATGTCTGGGCGTAAGCCGTCAACTTTCAAGTCTAAACAAGCTTTGCAGATTCCTTCAAGAAGATTTTCTGGAACAACTACATCTTTTAACACTTCTTTTGCTTTTGCTATTCTATCACGCAATTCCTGTTGTAGCGGTTCAAACTTTTGACAGAATTTTTCTGGGTCAGCCTCAAACTCCACGTTTCTCTTAACAATTTCAATCCTATCCTCAACAGACGTTATCCTATCAACAGTAACCGAAAGCGGAAAACGGTCGAGAAGCTGTGGTCTTAATTCCCCTTCTTCTGGATTCATTGTTCCAATAAAAATGAAGCGGGAAGGATGACTTACGGATATGCCTTCCCTTTCAACAATGTTCCATCCAGTAGCCGCAGCATCCAATAAATCGTCAGCTATGTGGTCTGGAAGCAAATTAACCTCATCCACATACAATATATTTTGGTTTGCCTCAGCTAAAATTCCAGGCTCCAAGGCTTCTATGCCGTATTTTATAGCCTTCTCCACATCCAAACTTCCAATAACCCTATCCTCAGTGGCGCCCAATGGCAAGTCAACAACAACCATCTCCCTCTCTCCAACAGGCAACTTTTCACCCCTCTTGTATTTTTCGCTGCATTTAGGACACATATTAGACGGATCATGCGGGTTACAGTTGAAGGAACAATCCTTAACAACTAAAATTTTTGGCAGAATATCCGCCAAAGCCCTAACAATAGTGCTTTTTCCAGAACCCTTAGGCCCCTTTATGAGGAGACCACCAATTTTGGGGTTTATGGCATTCACTAAAATGGCTAGTTTAAGCTTATCCAAACCCACAATAGCCGAAAATGGAAAGACAAGTCTCTTCCTCTGAACGCTCAAGGCAATTCCTATTTTATATAAACAAAATCTAATCTATTAGCTTTGCCACAAACAAGCATCTAATACGGCGGCTAAAACCTTGTATAAGGGGCCGGGGCCGGGATTTGAACCCGGGCGCTAGGCTCCACAGGCCTATAGGCTACCAGGCTACCTCACCCCGGCCAATTGTTTATGAGGGTGTTCCCTAAGTTTTGTTGTGTTTGGGAATTATTTATGTTTACGGTGAAGTGAAAGAGTTTAGTGGGTAAGCCTTTATTTAGAAAAGCTTCAGTTTTAATCTTTAATGCTTTGGAAAGATGAGTGAATTGCAAGAATCAAAGAAGAATGTTCAAATTGCCCTTTTAGGAGCCGCCCACTCTCTTAACCATTCACTATTCGTTATTGCGCCACCTCTGTTAAGCCTAATTATGAATGACTTAGGGGTTTCAAAATCAGTTATGGGGGCTGTGGCAACAATTGCTTCTATGCTTTATGGCGTCGGAGCTTTAGTTGGCGGTCCTTTAGGCGACAAGATTGGAGAAAATAAGACGATAACATTGTGCCTAATGTTTTCGGGACTTTCCACATTTATTATGCTTGCTGCTTCAGCCACGCAGAGCGTTTATGTTTATGCTGTTGCCTTAATTTTGATGGCTTCTTGGGCAAGCCTTTACCATCCAACCGCAAACTCGTTGATTTCAAAAGCTTTTAAGGGTAAAGTTGCCGAAACCATGGGTTTACATGGCGTTGGCGGAACATTAGGCGTTGTATTAACTCCCTCAATCGCTTGGTTTTTGGGCGTAAATTTCGGGTGGTCTTGGTCCTTCATTGTTTTTGGAGTATTATGCATTTTGCTTGCATTAATATTTCTTAAAAATTTTAACAAAGTTCAAAACAGGGAGGGAAAAAGTGGAACAATTATGGAAGCATTAAAAATTCGGGAACTCTGGACGCTGTTGATTTTTAACATAGCCATAGGGTTTTTCATGAAAGGCGTAGAACTGTTTTTCCCAACATACCTTGAAGAAAACAGAGGAATAAATTCCATGTGGGCTTCAATAGCCTACACAATACTTTTGGCTGTAGGAGTTCCCGGGCAATGGATTGGCGGGAAAGCCGCTGACAAGGTGGGTTCAAAAAGGGTTTTGATAGCTACTTCCTCAGGCGTCTGCATAAGCCTCTTATCGCTTCTGCTTCTTCCAGATTACAATGTGGGGATAATAATTTTCATCGTTTTTTATGGCATTTCCTTTTATGCCCACCAGCCAGCACTGAATGCGCTAACAGGTTTTCTATCTCCACAAAACCAACGCGGCGCAGTCTACGGCGTCTTCTTCTTCACATCTTTCGGCATAGGTTCCCTTTCGCAAGTTATGGCTGGATACATGGCTGACACATATGGCTTCGACGCAGCCTTTTACATGCTAACAGCCTTCGCCCTCATCGCTTTAATTCTCTCCTTCAAAATTCCAAAAACAAAAGAGAAATAGCCGAACATAAACGAAGTTTATAAATACATAACAGCATTAAACCGTACACATGAAAATAGTGCAGAACTTCTCAAGAAATGCTAAACGAAAGAGACAAGTTTTGTAAAAGAATTCATGAGAGGACCCGTAAAATTTTGAAGTTGCCTTTTGCTTGTTTAAAACGAAAAATAAGCGAATGAACAAATTTTACAACAAAAAGCTAAAAAATATCATAACTGATTGTGAGAAAAGCTTCAAAAATTTAAATCTAACCATTTTTCGCCCCATTATAAAGGATGGAAAAAACACGAAGTAAAATCAGCAGATTTTACAGCATGCGAGTTGTAAATTTTGGGGAGAATTATGTTTCACCAACAACTTGAATGAGGACGGTTCTCCTTCTTGGGTAAACGTCTGTTTCCACAAATAGAATGGACTGCCAAGTTCCAAACTCCACCCTGCCATCAATTACTGGTAACGTTTTATCTGGTGGAAGAAGCACAGACCTTAAGTGGGCGTGAGCATTGGACGGATGTCTATACGCTTGGTGTTTTGGGATTATTTTTTCAAGGAAAGTCTTAATGTCATCCAGCAAGCCATACTCGTTTTCCGTTAGGATTAGTATGCCAGTGGCATGTGGCGCAAAAACGTGAACCAAACCATTCTTTACACCAGACTTGGAAACTGCCTCTTGAACCTTATCCGTCAAGTCTATGAAGTCTATTTCGCCCTTTGTGGAAAAGCTGTGGCTTACGTTAAAGACTTTAAAGTTTGACATGCCTTTTTCACTCCAACAGTTTAGTCATTATAATTTCATCTATGTACCTTCCGCCTTTGAAATGTTTTTTCGGAATAACCCCTGTCTGCACAAACCCAACCTTTTCGTAAACATGAATAGCCCGCTTGTTTGTTGCAAAAACCGTAAGCGTCAAAACCTTCAAACCCATTTTATAGGCTTGCTCCACCAAAACCTTCATCACTTCAGTTCCGATGCCAACATCCCTAAATCCGTTCTTGATTATTATGCCCAAAACGCCAACATGCCTCTCAAAACCTCTCAGCGGATGAATGTCAGAAGATGCAATAACCTTTCCATCAACCTCAGCGACAAGAAAGAATACTTCATCCTTCTCTAAGCTTGCAAGAGTTTTAGACAACCAGTCAACTTCCTCTTCCCTCGAAACCTTCTCATTCCTAATTATTTCAGCTCCTTCCTCAACAAGCGAATTAATAAGCCCCAACAAATCATCCAAGTCTTCCCACTTAGGCGTCCTCAAAACAACCCGCCGCCCATCCTTAGCAGAAAAGCTTCGTATAATCTTTCCAGCTTTCATAAAAATAAATTACAAAACAGAAGCTTATTTCATTTTTCCATTTCTGAAAGAGAGTTGTGTTGATGCTTTTGTATACAGCCTTTACGCTTTGCGTTTCTGGTGAGGGCTAGTGAAACAATAATTGTATTTGTAATACC
This sequence comes from Bathyarchaeia archaeon, assembly GCA_049969855.1. Taxonomy (GTDB): domain Archaea; phylum Thermoproteota; class Bathyarchaeia; order Bathyarchaeales; family Bathycorpusculaceae; genus JASEJA01. Next base: position 23,056 of record JBMFOB010000006.1, read on the forward strand.
ATATTCACCAAAGTTACCATAAAGTAAGAACTCAATGTGAAAAACATGAAAATATTAGCCATATAGCCTACACCAAGCAAAACAACTTTGAACATTCATTGAAAATAAGCCAGAAAACAGCCGTTTCAGAAATCAATTATCACATCGGTTTACATCTAGTGACACACACTCCTTCAGAAGGCTTGAACAGTTAAGCCGTATACAAAAGCATAAACAAAACTCCACCTTCAGCCAGCGGATGCCTACAAGAATAGTGCTATTGCTAGAAAACTTTTCAAAGAACACCCCTTAAAAAGCTGCTTTGAAAACCATCAAAAACTCGAAGCATTAACGAATAGCAATGGCGAAAGTTTGGCATGGAGATTTTCGTAGGTTTATTTATGAGGCCACGGTTAAGTCCATTCTTTGAGTTTGTTGGCTGTCTGGAAAGGGATAAAATAGGCTTCTTTTCCAATTTTAAGCCAAATTCAAGCTTAACCATTTTCTGTTTCATAACAGCGGAGCAGCCACTTTTAGCGTTTAGGTTTGTTCGATTTGTTACAGGTTATAATTGTGGTTTTTGTTGGTAAAGAAGGCGTTAATGCGGTTAAAATTTTAAAAGAAGCAAAACGGAATTTCTTCATTCAATGTGCGGTGTGGTGTATGTTATTGGTTTTTTCATATTGCTAATTTTGAAATAACCTCTATAATAATTCAGCGCCATGTCTTATGACAGAGGATATTGGAAGGCTGTTACCTTTGCAAGTTGACCCTTTTGGAAATGACGTTGAAATACTTGAAAGAAACGTTAACAGCAGAAAGGTTAGGGTGAAATGGGATTGGGGCAACTTCAAAAGCACTGAAGGCTTTCCAGTTGATGACAATCTTATAAACTGGGTTATTGGGCAGGAACAAGCCTTAAAAGAATGCTTCTTATGCCTCGACGAGTGGGTTCATAAGCTTAAGTGGCTTGAAGAGACACAATGGTATGAAAGTTGGAGCGACCCAGACAAACCTAAACTCTCAGTTAAAACAGTCATAAGCCCAGGGCCATACTTACTTCTTTTAGGCGACCCTGGAACAGGCAAATCCTTACTTGGCAGAGCCTTGTCTGAGAAGCTTACCCAAGTTTACAGGGAAAATGGCATAAAACTTTTTGATGTTCTCTGTTGGAGGAACCAGACGTTGCCAAGCCAACCGAAAATTTCAATTCATAAGGCTGGTGAGGGCAAGAAGATTCTTCAGAGGGAGCAGCTTAAAGAACTTAAGCGAAAGTTCATAACGAAAGTTGGTCTAAAGACACTGCAAATCTTTTTGGTTTTGATGGGTCTCTTCTTAATATCCTTAGGCTTCTACTTCTTGTATCAGGCTTGGATGACTTGGCAAGCTAACCCCATGTATTTGGGGGAACCCCTACAAGAATATTATAATTACAGTTTCTTAGATTATCTTATAGGAAAGTTTGTTGGGCTAGTGCCATTAACCTTCATTCCAGGAGGAAGCCTCATCTTCTTCGGGATCTTCATATGGTGGTTCTCCAAGCTTGGCGGTCTTGGAAATTTGAAGGGTATAGCAGGCTCCCAACAAACTGACGTTCCAAAGTTAATAGTTGACAATTGCTCTGGACATGCGCCTTTCGTTGATGCCACTGGACACAGAAGCGCCCAACTTTTCGGTTCAATAGCTTGGGATCCATACCAGACTGGAGGGTTAGGCACGCCAGAACATCAGAGAGTCACAGCGGGAGACGTTCATAGGGCATCTCTTGGAATCTTATACATTGATGAAATAAAAAATTTGGACCCAGAAGAGGCTGTTACGCTGCTAACCGTTCTCGAGGATGGGATATTACCAATCACTTTAAGGGGCAGATGGCACGGCGGAGACACAGCAGCAATGGCAGTTTCAACAGAACCAGTTCCAGCCATAACCTTCCTCGTAGGCGCTGGAAATTTTGACAGTATAGGACAGATACATCCAGCCTTGATGGATAGAATTTATGGTTATGGAAAAGTTGTTAGAATGAATAATGACATGCCAAACACAATAGAGAATAGGCGAAAATATGTGCAGTTCATAGCGCAAGAAGTTAAGCGCTTCAACCTTATTCCATTCAGCAGAGAAGCCTGCGAAGAAATTGTAGAGGAAGGCAGAAGAAGAAGTAACAAAAAAGACGCCTTAACAACAAAGTTTAGACCGCTCATTTCAATTATTAAAACGGCTGCAACCCTGGCCATGAACGAAGGCTGTAAAATTGTCGAAAGAAGGCATGTAAGAGAAGCAATAGAGCATCACTGCAAAACAATTCAAAGACAAATACTTGAGCACGAAATTAGCGAAAGAGGCAAACTATTAGAGATAAAGCCTAAAGGGGCAAAACTTGGGCAAATTTATGGTTTGGTTGTTGTTAAAGACCCATATAGCGGAGAAATGACTGGAAGCGTCCTATGCGTGAAAGCCCACATGGCGAAGAGAAGCGAGCTTCCGAGGAATTATCCAATTAAGGGCTATTACAAAGTGACTGGAGTGGCTAAGGGTCAAAGTTTCATTTCAGACAGTATAGCCAAAGTTAGAAGCGTAATCCTACAAAAATACGGTGTCGACATAGCCCAAGACTATTTAACCCACATTGATTTTGCCCAATCCTATGGCGTAGACGGTCCATCAGCAGGCGTAACTATGGCTATACTCTTATGCTCGCTTATTGAGGGTAAACCTGTAAGGCAGGATGTGGCTGTCACTGGAGAAATAAACCTCGGCGTCGGCGATTCCATTCAAATTACAGCTGTTGGCGGCGTTTACGAGAAGATTAAAGCTGCTGAAGCTTGGGGGTTCAAGAAGGTTGTTATTCCCCAAAAGAATTTTGAGCATTCAATAGATGTCAGAGACTATAAGATTGAGGTTGTTCCAGCAGCTACGTTAGATGATTACTTGAAAGAATGTTTGATTGAGAAGCCAGCCATCAAAGTTTGGATTCAAAACGCCTTCAAACGCAGAAAATCCTAAAATGCTTAGCGGATAAACTCTTTTAGCCTTCTAATACATTAAAGAATGAAATAATAGGGAATCTGTTATGGTTAGAGAAATCGACAAGGCTGAGCTTCGCCGATGGCGCAAAAGAGGCTTTTACAGCGAAAATGTCCTAGTAAAACTTCTAACAAAAAATGGCTTTCACGCAGTGCGAGTTCCAGTAAGCAACCCAAGCCTCAACCCCTTACCAGACATTATCGCGAGAAAAAATTCGGAAATTTACGCTTTTGAAGTGAAAAACGCCAGCTATTACGCTTACTTTCCAAAACAGCAGATTGAAAAACTTTTCAGATTTCTTGAAGAGCTGATTCCTTTGGAAAAAGCGCATAAACACGCAGTGCTTGCGGCGCATCTTGGAAAAAGATGGATTTTCAAGGAAATCGACTGGAAGGATTGGGAGAAAAAGCGAATTCCTGAAAAGGCGAGAATCCTAAAAAGAGACAGAGGAAACTTCAATATATAATTAAGGAAAGTTAGGCAAATGTCCGCTGAAAAAATGGTGGTTTTTAATGGTTTTAAAGTTTTCAAAGAAACCCCTCTTGGAAATTATGACTTAAACTTGAAAAAGCGATACACTAAAAAGGGAAATTTCAACTATCTATAAGCACAGCAAAATTTTGGAGGCTTGGCGGAGGTGAAAGCGTTAATGGCCCAAGAGGTTCAAGGAATAATAGTAAATTACCGTTTAGGTCCCAGAAATCAGAAACCGAAAGAATGTATAGTTCAATTTACCCATGTGAAATCCCTTTCCGAAGCAGGCAGACTCATGGGGCGGAAAGTGGCTTGGAAAAATGGTAAAAACAAGTTTGTTGGAAAAATAGTGGCTTTACACGGCAAAAAGGGTCTTGTTAGAGTACGATTTAGAAGGGGTTTGCCGGGTCAAGCCTTGGGAACAAGGGTTGAATTAACTGGTTAAGCTTACGCTATTTTCTCACCAGTTTTTTAGCCAAGTTTTATTAAACATGACAGCCATCCAAGAATTCACCATCATTATGGCAATAGCCCTAAAAAATCCCCACTTAATCCAGCGCCTCGCAGAAGTAGGAACCACCTTCTTAGTAATAACTACAAACTTGCCAACAGAAGCCAATCTTTTAGCCATGTGCTGGTCTTCCGCCACGGGATTTTCCCAATAACCGCCTATACTGTTGAAGGCGCTTTTTCGCATAAAAATTATTGAACCCGAAACTCTTGGTTTGCATGATATGGGCACTTTTTCAAACAATTTTGAAACTAACGCTGTAGTTGTTAGAAATAATGTATGATACCAAGCGCCATCGTAGGGATACAACCTAAATGTTCCACCAGAAACCCGCTTGTCCTGCATTAATTTCTCAATTTCAGAAATTAAATCCTCAGTTAATATTGTGTCTGCGTCCAATTGTATGAGGATTTCATTTTGAGCCAATTTTGAACCAATGTTTCTAGAAATTGGAGTGTTTTTATTTGAAACTATGACTTTAGCCCCAAAGTTTTTCGCTATTTCCACTGTTTTATCCTTACTTCCGCCATCAACAACTATGACTTCAAACCTTCGCAGATGCCGCAATATAATGGGCAGGAGCTTTTCCTCATTCAATGTTGGAATGACAATGCTTACGCTCATTCGCTCACTTCACATAAAATTGAGAAATGCCAAAAATAAAAGATAAGCGCCCTTGTCATGCATAGGCTGGCAACTGATTTATGAAATCATTAAACTGAAGAACTGGAATTATAGGCACTTCATCATAAAACTTGAACCTTCCAGGAACAAGCGATAAAACTGCTGGAACAATTTTAGCTTTATCCCAAGAGGCAAATTCAAACCTGCCGACTAGCGCAGGTAAGGATTCAGCCAAAGCTGTAGTCCTTTTCCTTTGCGCATCAGCAACTTTCTTTAGGGTTGATGGATGCATTCCATGGTGCCAATGTTTACAGTCAACGCATAGGATTATTGGCTTTTTATAGCCAACAACATCTATCTCCCATCGCTTTCCAGCATGTCTAAACCACAAATTCTTCTCCACAGCATACCCGTTCCTTTCAAGAATCACAGCAGCCATACCCTCAAACTCTTTCCAACCAAGAAAACTGCATATGTGTTCAAAGTCAGCGCCTAACTCTATGGCATAAACAGCCAACCTGAGACGTTGAATGTTATTGGCATCTACAAAACTTTTTCTTAGATAAACGAAACCATCATTTTGCAATTTTCCAAGCAATTTTTCAACAATCTGCGATGGCACTCTTGCATCTTTTTTCAATATTTCATTTGAAACAGAACCATTTTTGGTCAATTTTAGAATAGAAATAATCAAATTGATTTCAACATTCAATTAGAAATCTCCTAAAATAGACAGTAAAAAGATAAAAAAATCAGCAATTTCAGTAACATTTAAAAGTCTTTCTATAATCTCCACAACAGTCCACCTTTCAAAGGTTAGCGGATAGAACTGCAATCTTGAAACTTCCATAATATTCAAGTCTCCTTTCGAATTTTATGTAAAACAATGATAAGAAACTTCCGCAAAACCTAAAACGTAAAGTAAAACTCAAATGGAAGATGTTCTCCATAAGTTTGAAGGGTTAAACTTGAAAGAAAAAATCATTGGAATATTAGGTGGAATGGGTCCAGAAGCCACCGCTGACTTGTTCACTAGAATAATAAGGGAAACTCCAGCCAAGAAAGACCAAGATCACCTTAGGGTAATTATAGATAATAATCCAAAGATACCTGATAGAACCACGGCAATATTAAGCGAAGGCGTTAGCCCAATACCAGAGATGATTAAGACAGCTAAGAATTTGGAAAAGGCTGGGGCAGACTTCATAATAATGCCATGTATAACAGCCCATTACTATTATGAAGAGCTAAGCAAAAGCGTGAAAATTCCAGTATTAAACATGGTTGAATTAACAGCGCAAAATGTAAACAAAAATTTTCCTAAAGCGAAAAAGGCTGGTCTTTTAGGCACAACGGGAACCGTTAAGAGCAAATTGTTCGACAAATCCTTTGGCAAATTCGGTGTTGAAATGATTTATCCGTCAGAAGCCTTTCAAAGGAAGGTTATGGAAGCCATATACGATTATATAAAGGCTGGAAAAATTCTGGAAGGCAAGAAACTCGTAGTTGACGTGGCTAACCATTTAATCGAGTTAGGCGCGGAGGTGATAATTTGTGGATGCACAGAAACTTCCTTAGTTTTAAAGAATGGAGACGTAACCAAACCAGTAGTTGACCCCGTGCAAATTCTGGCTCAAACTGCCGTGAAAGTTGCCCTAGGACAAATGCTGATTCAAAAAGTTTGAAATAGAATTTCATTTAGCTGTTGTGAACTGTTTAAATAAGGCTTGTTAAAACCTAAATAACAACTTCACAAATGGAAGGAAACATAAATGTTTGAAGATTACACTTCAAAAACTCCAAAATCTAAAGCCCTCTACGAACGGGCAAAAAGGGTTCTTCCAGCAGGAGTTTCATACGCCATAAGATATTTTGAGCCATACCCGTTTTATGTTGCCAAAGCAAAAGGAAGCAAACTTTACGACGTTGACGGAAACAGTTACATCGACTTTTGGCTTGGACACACAGCGCTCATACTTGGTCACAGCCCGCCAGCCGTGGTTAAAGCGGTTAAAAGGCAAATGGAGAATGGCACACATTACGGAACAGCGCATGAACAAGAAATAGCCTTGGCAGAACAAGTTACAAGAATGATTCCAACCGCAAAAATGGTTCGCTTCACCAACTCGGGAACAGAAGCAAACATGTACGCCATACGCTTGGCGAGAGCATATACGGGAAGAAACAAAATTGCAAAGTTCGAGGGAGGATGGCATGGAGGCTACGATGCACTTCACGTGGCTGTCAAACCACCATTTAACATTCCCGAATCTGCCGGTCTAACGCCAGGAGCGCTTCAAGACACCATAATTTTGCCATTCAACAACATTGAAGGAGTGAGAGAGAAACTGAAAAATGAAGAGGTTGCCGCCATTTTAATTGAACCAGTCCTCGGCGTTGGCGGAGGCGTTTTCGCAGAAAAAGAATTCTTAAAAGAGCTTAGGGAATTCTGCGACGAAAAGGGAACATTGCTTATTGTAGACGAAGTAATTACCGGATTCCGTTTAGCCCCAGGCGGAGTTCAACAATATTTTGGCGTAAAACCAGACATGACGATTCTTGGAAAAATTTTGGGAGGAGGCTTCCCAATAGGCGCTTTCTGCGGACCAACAGAAATAATGGAAAGAGTGGATACGCTTCGTTATCAGAGACCCCAATACTCCTTCCATGGCGGAACCTTCGCTGCAAACCCAATAACAATGACAGCCGGATTAGCAACACTGAAAATTTTAGAAGACGGCAGACTAATAAATAGGCTGAACAGGCTTGGAGACAAAATAAGGGAAAAGTTAAGGGAAATTTTCGAAGCAAAAGGCATAGACGTGCAAGTTGCAGGGACAGGCTCCATATTTAACGTTCACTTCACAAAAGAAGAGTTAAAAGACGCTAATGTCGTTTTTAGGGCTGACAGAAAGAAACTTGCAGACTACCACTCAAAATTGATTACAAATGGCGTGTTCTTTCTTCCAACCCACAATGGCACATTAAGCACTGCTCACACCAAAGACGACATAGAAAAACTTTTTTCAGAAACCGAAAATTACGCTAAGAGCATCGCATAAAAATGATCGTTATCCCATTAAATTTTATTTTCTTTATCTCTAAGCATTGCTTCAGCCTTCCTCAAATCCATAGGCGTATTCACATTGAAAAAACTCTTGAGCTCCGGGTCTAACTGCCGCAGAACAAGTGTTGAAACGTAGCGGACTCCCCTAAGCTTATCCACCATTGATTGCATGTTCATTTTTCCTTCACTCAAAGCCTTTTTAGCAGCTTCTAAGGCTGGTTTTGTGCAGTAAACCGCTTGTAAGGGTTCTATGTAACCGTTTGGCCATCTTGGAATAACAGCGTTTTTGTTTGGGCATAAATCAAGCAGAAGTGAAAGAATATCCTTAGAAATCAAAGGTGTGTCGCATGGAAGGAGAAGCGCATACTCGTTCAATGCTTCTTTAAAGCCCTTTAAGGCGCCAACCAAGGGACTTTGCACATTGTCATCGTCAACGAAAATTTTAACTTTTGAACCGACAACCCTTGCGTAGTTTTCAGCTTGAGCTTCGGAGCTGACGACAACTATTTTTTCATCCACAATCCTGCTAATGGCATTTAAAACGTGTTCTATGAGCGGCTTATTTGCCAAAGGCAACAATCCTTTATCTTGTCCGAATCTTCTTGAAAATCCGCCAGCAAGGATTACTGCTGATCTTTCCAATAATGGCTTTTCTCCAGTTTTTACTCGTAGTGGAATGTCTTCTATTCTATAAGTTTTATGCGTGAAATATTACGAAAATGGAATACAACCTATTACTTAATTCACGAAAATAATCATCAAGGAAGGTCGGAGACATCCATGAATTCAGAGATTAAAGAATTGAACTGCATAATATGCAAACAATGCGACGAAAAAGACTACGAAAAATGCAAAAACTGCAAAGTCTACCAACTGATAAACAGAATAGCAACCCAATAAAAAATTATGGCATAGTGTCTATTTTATCCGCTATCGCATCCAAAATTTTCGTGAGCGGATGCTCAGGTCTTTCATGAACAAAAACAATGTTTCCCTCAGCTCTCAAAACATCACAAAAGCAGGGTATAACCCCTAAAAGCGGAGCGCCATACATCTCCTGGAATTTTGCTTGAATCTCATCTCTTCTTGACTTTGAAGAAACATCCAAAAGAGCCTTGTTTAAGACTATCTCAGTTTTTTTCTCGAATAAGTCGTAAAGTTCGCTAAGCATACGTTTTGTTCCCTCTACATCTGACCTGTCAAGGGTTGTTGCCACAATAACTAAATCAGCGCCTACGATTGCATTTATGGATGAATATTGCAGTCCAGGGCTTGTGTCAAAAATCAAGTAGTCAAAACCCCTCTCGCTTAGAAGAGAATTTCTAAGAGTCAAAAGTCTTCCCAGAGCACGCATTTCCCATTTTCTATCCTTAGCAGAAATGTCCCTTATGGCTTCGGTTGCCGGATTGGCTAAACCCACAAAAAGTTCACCTTTATTTTGAAATCTTTCGCTTAAATTTACCAAAACCTTCTCTATACCGCAAGTGCCGTTCAAATAATCGTTAAGCCAGCCCTCTGCCTTCTCAATTTTGAGAATTGTGGCGAGGCTTGGGGCTCTAAAGTCAAGATCTAACAAGCACACTTTTTTGCCACGTTTAACAAGGGTTACGGCTAGGTTCAGGGAAAGGAGGGTTTTCCCAGTTCCACCTTTATAGGAATGAACAGCTACTATCTTACCCAAAGTTTATCACCCTTGACTTTCCCTATCTACATAGAAATAGGCTTTTCTTCCCTTCCTTTCCTTCTTCAAATATCCCATAATAACAAGCTGGTTTAGGTAAGCGCTTTCAACAGCCCTAGCCCTATGTGTTTGTTGGGCAATTTCCTCCGCCGTAGCTCTGCCAAGTCTACAAACTGTCATGGCTGTCTTTCTAAGGTGGTCTGGCATGGAAAGCAAGGTCATAACATCAAGCGGCGCTTCTGGGAGCATTTGGGCGTCTTTTTTTGTGTGCTTCTGAAGTTCAATCATGACTTCTATCTTCTCGTTTAGCTTCTCAAGATTTTCTCTAATTTTCTCCAAGATCTGAAGGGGTTTTTTCCCAAAAACTTCTTGTTTAGCCACTAAAGTCCCCTTTTTAGTGTTTTACTTGTGTACAGTAGTTTTAAGAAAGCAGCATTTATTAAGTCTTACGAAACATTTATAATGATTCACAAAATAAACACAGACTACTTAGAATAAACACTATTTTTAACCCAAAAAACGCCAGAAAACACAATAAATAATAGTATAAAGACGAACAATGCCGCCGCATATCCTGAAGCAAAAACTGCCATTTGCTCAAACATTTTAATCGTTAAACTTAGATTAAGTTATAGAATAAAAGACGTGCTTCGTTCTGAAAAATATTACCGAATAGGAAGTTCAGCTCTTTTAAAAAGTTATGGGATTATTTAGTATGGCACTGGCATTCTGTTTCTGGCTTCTTCCACTATTGGCAGAACCTGTTTGAGTTCCCTAAAGTATTTGAGTACAGTTATGCCCCTCTGGGTTATGGCATAAACGACTCTTCGCTTTCCGATGGTTCTTTCTTCCACCAAATTCTGTTTTATCAGAAATTCTAAATATTCCTTTAAAACGCTGCAGTTAACATTAGCCTTATACATTATATGCGTCAGCTTCAATGGACCACGGTGAGCTAACACTTTAAGAATGTCTATATACATTTCAAGTTTGGAACGTCTCATCATCCAAACCTCTTGGCGATATTTTCAACCTCTTTATATAAAGCTTTTATGGATTCAAACTATGTCTTTTTCCTATTTACTCTGCGTTAGTAGCTCCTTTTCCTCTGCGCTTTTATTAACACGTTTATTCTATTTTGAAAGGCTGTGACCATGTCATCTAGCAATATTTTTTGCAATTCTGCTGAAAGCCCCTTAATGTTTTCCTTGAGAACCTTAGCCATTTTAACTTCCAAATCTCTTCTCTGTTTTAATGTTAAATTTTGCGTCAAAGGTTTTCCTCCACATTAACGCAACAGAAATAGTCCTCAGCTATTTAACTAACTTATGAATAGAAAATCTGAATTTAAAATTCACATTCGCTCATGCCTTGATTCTATTTGTGGTAAAAGAACGTTTTTATTTTTGGTTTTGCCTTTTATTTTTGCCGGATGATGAGAAGGCATTAGCTTGACGTATGGATGAAATCTCAGAGTTACTCGGACGGCAATTAACATTTTATAATCATGTAATTCATAAAGAAAGGTTTGGTGGTTATGTGTCGAAGAAGCGTGAGTTTGATTTGGCTTTTCTAGAATCTGAGCTTAAGGGTAAAACATTACTTGTTTATTGGTACATGCTTAGGGCTGAAGGTTCTAAAGTGGGCGTTCGTGAAGTTCAGCGGAAACTTGGTTTTTCAAGTCCAAGCGTGGCAGTTTACCATCTGGATAAGTTGGAGTCTTTGGGGCTTGTGGAGAAAACTGCGACTGGAGAATATGTTTTAACCAGCCAAGTTAAGACTGGTTTACTGCGTTTCTTCACAAGGTTTGGACGTTTCCTAGTTCCGCGTTACTTGTTTTATTCAGTTTGGTTCACTACTATGCTGATAAGTTACATTGTTTTTTATGGACAAAGTTTCTGCATACATAACATTGCCGCGTTGATTTTTGGCTTTGCTGCTTCATGCGTTTTGTGGGTTGAAACCTTGCGGTTGTGGAGGGAAAAGCCCTTTTGACGTCTGTTCTAAAGTGTAGAATTAAAAGAGTTTAAATCGAATATGTTGGTGAGAAAGATGAAAAGAACTCTGTTCCTAATGGCTTCGGCGGTCCTCTGCGGAATCCTAGCTATGTTTCTGCCCTTATACATTTGGCATCAAGCTAATTTTCCAGATAAACCAGCGACTTTAAGCAACTTAAGAGAAGAAGTTCCAGAGTACTATAAAGCTAATTGGGGGCTTCTTGAACCTGCTCCGATTACGCCTTTATACGCTGCCTTAGCGATTAGTTTTGCAATTTCACTTGTTGCCTATGCTTTCTTTAAGAGGCGCCTTTAGGATTTGTTCTATTAATAGAACACTTTGTTCAAATGTGTAGCATTATAGAAAAGAATTTCCAAATAACTTCTGGTGAAAAATTTGCGGATAAAGAAAAAAGAAATAGTTTTAGCAGCGGGATTATGCCTGTTCATAACAGGCTTTGCCGTATACTCAAACATAAAGAACACTGAAAAATATTATCCAGCTGGAAACTTGGCGGCTAGGACGCTTTCTGAAACTTATGGACTTTCCTCAAACACGGAGAGCCAACAGTACTCTAAAGTGGTTTCCGAAACTATTGAGGGTGAACTGGATAGGGGAGCATTCGAAAAAGTTGTGAGCACACTTGAAATTTTAACGGAGAATGTGGGTGGTTATGTAAAATCGCTTTACATGACGTACAGGGATGAAGTTTGGAGCGGCACAATGATCAGCAAAGTTCCAACAGCAAACGTTACAACCTTCACATTTGCCGCAAGGGAAATAATTGACGCTAACGGCACAGTTACCTACATAAACATCAGCGTAGAAAGCGTAAACGCATCGCAACTCGGCGAAGAAGGCAAGTATTCGACTATTACTTTCAATTTGATGGAAGTTAAGCTGAAAAGCGAAGATGGAATTATAGCAGCAATATCGCCTATTCTGCCAATATTAACTACAAGTCTCGTGTTGGTTGCCCAAGGATTAATAATTGGCGTACCATTGTGCTTCGCATCCCTCGGCATAATTCTACTCGTTAATAGAGGAATAATCCCTTTATGGCGAAGTATGCTGAAAAAGCCAAAATAACCTTGCCAAGCATAGGGAAAGGTTTTGCAATGCATAAGTGGAAAAAGCTGATGATTTTCGCCACCATAATCTATTTGACATCATTTTTCACTCCATGGATTTGGCAACAGTACAGTTTCATAACTATAATGCATCCTGATATTTATCCGCCGCCCTCCGTTCCAAGAGAAGGTTGGTTTTGGTCTTTTATGGCTGTTATCTGCACAACATGGAGTGGTAACAAGGTTTTGCTGTTTTCAGGTTATTGGTTTAATGCAAATGAGCCTCATTATCAAGGATGGCTTGGAGTTTTCACATTTCAAATTTTAACATTATCCATAGCTTTAATTACAATCCTTCGAAAAACTGGCGATAAAAAGCTAAGTGCAGCAGTAACGGCGCTTTTATCCATTGTACCGCCAATTTTGTGTTTTTATCAGCACTCCTTGCAATTGACTTATTATGTTGTAACTTCTCAATTTTTTGTAGGCTTTTGGCTTTCCATAATTTCTTCCATTGCCTTTTTTGTTTCATCCAAGTTTGTTAACTGATGGTTAATGCTTCCAAGTCTCTCGGGTAATAGGTGATTATTTCTGCGCCATCTTCAGTTATTAAAACAGTGTCTGAATGCCTAAAACCTGCAAATCCAGTTTCGTATATGCCTGGTTCGCAGCTTACAACCATGCCAGCCCTTAAAGGCTCCTCATTACCTATGTCCAGCCATGGGGGTTCATGTCCCTCCAAGCCTAATCCATGTCCACTGTGGTGCAGCACCAAATGGGATAAACCAGCCTTTTTGAACACGTTTACTGTTGCCTTGTCAATTTCGCTGCACTTTACTCCAGCCTTAAAAGTTTTGAAGGCAGCCTCTTGGGCTTTAACCATAACGTTAAAGTAGCGTTTCTGTTTTGGCGTTGGTTTTCCAACAATCATTGTTCGCTCCAATTCGCAACTGTAGCCGCCTATGTCTGCGCCTGCGCCCGTAACAACTACATCGCCTTTCCTAATCATGCGTTTTGTGGCAATTGAATGAGGTATGGCGCTCATTTCACCAATCTGGCCTCTAAAACCGACACTTACTGGAGTGCTTTCGCGCAGCGGCTCATATTCTGGTCCAAGCGCTTTTTTCGTTATCGCGGATGCTTCATGGGTAGCCGCCAACGCAATTTCAACATCCCACAAGCCTTCACTCGTATACTCTTGGAGTAAACTGTGGGCGAGATTTGCCCATTTGGCGCTTTCTCTTATTAGGGCTATTTCCTCTTCAGACTTTATGAGGCGCATGGAAGGAACCAAATCCTTCATGTCCACAAACTTAGCTTCAGGCAACTTTTTCGTTATTGGCGAACCTTTATAACCCCATATGGCGGCTGCTCCAGCTTTGTTGTCTATGCCTATGCGTTTCTTCGCCAAACCCATCTCTTTTAGGAAATCTGCAAAATAGTCTATTGGGTGTTTTTCGCCTGGATAATCCAAATAAGTCTTCACTTCTTCGATAATTCTCGTCTTCAATGGAACATGGTCCTTCTCGAGCAATGGTCCTAGGAATGTGATTTTGCCGTCGGTTGGTATGATTAGGGCTGCTGGGCGTTCTGTTGCCAAAAAAGAGTAACCAGTTAGGTAGAATATGCTTGTCGTGCTTGTTAAGTATAAGGCGTCAAGCTTCCGTCTAACTAAAACTTTTCTCACATGCGTTATTCGGCGTTTATATTCTGCATCGCTTATGGAAAACTTTACCATTTCACCACCTTGAAAGTTCAGTTATGATGGCAATTGCATAAATGTTTTTCACTGCTTCCATGCTTTTCTGGCGAATGTAATATAGCCCGTATGCCCAGTCATCAAAGTTTGCGGTCTTGTTTTGCCGCGTTCAACCTGCATTCCACGCATTAAGCATTCAACCGTTTCCGGATCCACGAAACCGTTCTCTTTTAGGGCTTCAGCGGTTTTGACTACTTGGTCTATTGTTGGGCTGAAGGAGACTATTGTTCCGCAAGGTTTTAGGGCATTGTAAGCGTGGGGAACTACAAGCCATGGAGTTGCCAAATCCAAAATGACTGCGTCTACGTCACTTTCGTCTATTCCAGCAGTAACATCCTTATTTTTCAGTTCCACAAAATCAATTAAGCCTGCACGCCGTAGATTTTTCTCTGCTGTTTTCTGAAATTCTCCTCTGATTTCGTAACTGTAAACCTTGCCTTGTGGCTTAACATAATGGGCTAAGGCTGTTGTTAAAGCGCCTGTGCCAGTTCCAGCCTCAACAACATGGCTTCCGGGTCCTATTCCGCTGAACATTACTATTAGGGCTATGTCTTTCGGGTAGGTTATCTGGGTTTTCCGCACGGATTTCATTATGAAATCGCATAAGAGAGGCTTTAAGGCTTTGAATTCATAGCCTAAATTGCTCAAAACCGTAGCGCCATATTCTTTTCCAATTAAATCATCAAATTTTATGAATCCCTTGTGGGTGTGGAAGCTTTTTCCAGCCTCCGCTTTAACAAGGTAGGTTTTTCTTTGGCTTAGGTATAGGAGTATGTAGTCGCCTTCCATTATTTTCTGGTTTGACAATGTGGTCCCTATGGCGTGTACTTGAAGGGATGCTTCGAACGGTCTTTATTTTCTATTAATTCATCCATGCTCGGTCTGCCTTCTATGGCTTTGCGGATGGCGTGGCGCATAGCCTTATAATTGTTTATGTAAACCCTTTGCCTATCCACGGCTGTGGGGTGAACGAAAACATTTGCTATAATGATTATGTCTTCCGCAGCTTCTCTTGGAATTGTGCCATCGGCGACGCTGTCGACTACTGCTTTTGCTACTGCGGTTTGGGCTGGTCCATAAACCATGCTGGCTTGGCGCATGCTGGTAATCGTAACTGTTGGAACTATGAGGGTTACGGGTTTAACTGTCAAGTTGGGTTCTAAAATTGCCAACAAAGGCTCATGTCCAGGCGTAGGTGCAGCCTTAGCCTTTGCAAAAGCCTCGCCAACAGGACCATCACTTTTTCCTATGATTAGGTCTATGTGGGCAACTTCTGCGCCTTGTCCAGCCAATGCTTCGCCAACACGTAATTTGAAGTCTCTTATGGTTTCTGGTGTTATGTTTATAGCCGTGAAACGTTCTTCTATTGGCTTTTCTTCGATTTCAAACTTTATTGGTTTTGGTGTTATTTTGCCGATTTTTTCTAAGTCTAGGCGAAGTTCTTCTCTTGCTTCGTAGGTTAATTCTCCGCCAACGCTAAGCGGCTTTCTGACTGGTCCAACTTTTATTTTCATCATGTTTAATGCTTCTTTTGTGCCTACAGCTCCGCTTCCAGCTATTATTCTGGCTATCTTCTGCACTTTATATTGGAGTTCTCGGGCTTTTTGCAACTCGCCATTTTTCACGTGATTGTAAATTTGAACCCAAATGTCTGGTATCACATTAGCGCTGGCAAGAATAGCGCCAGAGCATCCAGCGGCTAATGCTGCTACGACAACTTCGTCGTGTCCGCATAAAACCTTAATTTTGTCTCTGACTTTCTCTAGAACCGCTAAAATGAAGCTTAATTGCCCGCTACTGTCTTTTAAGCCCACAATGTTTGGGATTTGCGCCAAGTCTTCAACCATCTGCCAAGGCAATGGCAAACCAGTGCATTGCGGAATGTTATAGAGGATTATGGGCATGTCAACCTTGCTTGCAATCGTGTCATAATGCTCATAAATTCCACGGTCTGCAGGCTTCAAATAGAAGGGCGTAACAATTAAAGCAGCATCACAACCCACGTCCTTCGCATATTTTGTCATCTCCAAAGCTTGGTCTGTCCCACTTGCGCCCGTCCCAGCGATGACTGGAACTCGTCCATTAACCTCGTCAACAACAATTTTAATGACACTTTTCTTTTCCTCAGTTGTCAAATTAACAAATTCGCCAGTGGTGCCACATGGAACAACCCCGTTAACTCCCAACTCAATGCAACGATTAACCAAAACGCGAAGCCTTTCCGCATCAACAGCTTTTCCGTCGTCCGTGAAAGGCGTAACCAGGGCGGGTAATATTCCTTCAGGCTTAAACATTCTTTGCATCTCCCATCTTTTAGTTAAGCATAGCCTTTATATCATTTAAACTTTGAATATTAAATCCGAGTATTCAATCATGGGAAGGCGAAATAATGAATGAAAACCTGATTGGACCTTGCGGTTTATACTGTGGCTGGTGTCCCTTTTACGTTGTAGGCTCCAAAGAGTTCACTTGTAAAGGCTGCTGGTCTCGGGAAAAATGCGAAATTAGGGATTGCGCAAAAGGTAAGGGTTTAAAACTTTGCACTTTCTGCCAAGATTTTCCATGCCTAAGGCTTTATGGAATGTATGGGCAGATGGACAAGTTTTTTGATGATATGAAGAAGGCTTTTCCAAAAGGCGTCAAAAAGAGTTTAGAAAACACTGAAAACGTTTAAATTAGCTAAAAAGTAAGATAAGCTTATTATCTGGAGGACACGTTTTTGGATACTCTTAGGGAAAAGCTGAAAATCAAAGAAGCGAACCTGAAGGAAATTAACGATTTTCTCTTGCGGAAAGATAACCCCTTAGTGAATAAAGTATTAGAAATTATCGATAAACATGGCGGCGTAGAAGAAATTAACCGTAAAGCCAGAGAAGCCCGCAAACTCGAAAACTTAATGAAAAGGCTTGAAAAGAAAAAGTCTCCATTCTTAAAGGACATTGAATGGCTAATAAAACAACGGGACGCTGAAGCCTTCATTAGCATACCCGCCTACCGCAGAAAAGTTTTGGGGAAAAATGCTGATTCCATAAAGTTTGATGAAAGCTTCGCCGTCACCTTGGAAATTAGCGCTTCCAACTTTTTCCCATGGCTTATTGAAGAGGCAAAAAGAGCCATTGAAAAACAAGAGCTGATGCCAGCTCGTTACATTCGAGTCCGCAACATGAAAGAGCAAGTGGAGGATGACGATGTTTTGGCTTTTGCTGCAGCCATGCAAGTTATAGGCGCCTCTTACGTGCAAACCTTAGACACGAAGGGAACAATGCCGGGACCAGACGGTGCACCCATAAACGTTCATTTGGGCGGTCCGGAGACGATAACTGGTTATTTTGGTGGTGTTGGGGTTCCGAATCATTATGCTTTGAAGTGGGTTGAGGAGTTTCTCCATTATTACACTGAATATGGCGTCCGGCAAGTTTTGAATATAAATGCGGGAACAATAATGCTGGGATATTGGCTGCACAAACTTGGAATCGACGTGGAATTTAAAATTTCAGTTTACGTAGGCAATGACAATCCCTACTTCATCTTTTGGACTTTAATGACGGCAAAGCTTTTTAGCCGTGAAGATGGCGCAACTCCACTTATTGGATTTAACCTTTCAAATTCGGTGAACAATGAAACAATTGAACTTTCAGCATATATCAGAAAAGCCTTCAATTTTGAAGATATAGTCCGCATCGAACATCACATTGTGGAAACACAAAAAAGCATTGTCAGGCAACCATACGACCGCCTTAACGAACTTTTAGAAATAGCGGACCACGTCAAAAACATAAGCGCCAAACATGAAGGTGGAATTCCAGAAATTGACAAAAGCAGAGAGCATCCATCAGACATACTGGACTATTTTATGCCAAAAAAAGAAATAATAGCGCAAGGGCTTATGCCAAAACTCTTACAAAACTACTTGGATAAACATGAAGCCGTAAACAGAACAGCCCGCGCATTAACAGAAAGAGGCTTAACCTTTATTGCAGCACAAAACTTGCACAAGACGAAATAGAGAAAGGGAGATATTTTACCAGTACTGTTTTGGTTTTCGCATAGCCAAATATAGCGTGGTTATGACGAAGAAGAAGGCTATTATGGCTAAGACTCCAACAGCAACCCTCGTGTTGTTAAGTTCGCCTAACTTTCCTTCAAGTTCAGTGTAATTTTCCATTAGTTCCCAGTAAGTCTGGTTTAACTGTGTAAAGGTATCATTCAACTCTTTATATGCGTCTTTAAGCCCTTCAAATTCAACATTTCTTATCACTGTTATCGAGAAGCCCTCGGTTTTTTGGAATGAATCCTCTTGAATTGAATATCTCAAAATGAATTCTGCATATGCCGCTCCCCAAACGTTAGAAGGCACATGCACAGTAATTTCATACTCGCTTGTTTGGTTAAAGCATAATAGTTCATCTTTGAATATGGAAGTGTCATTTAGTGAAATCTTCTGCTCGCCTCCTATGAAGCCATAGACGGTAATGTTTAGATATTCTATGTGAACGATGTTAGCGCCGTCTGTGCAATTTAACCAAAGTCTAACGGCCAAATTTTCATTTGGGTCAGTTTTGTTTGTTGCATCAACTCTTATTGTGATTCCAGCATAATTTTTGTAAAAGAAAGTGCACATATCATCTGGAGTTTGCGCTTTTGCCTGATTAAGAATTGCAACTGTTAAGATTAGCATTTTAAGAATTGCCATAACTTTCAGTTTTTTCAAAGTTTCACCTTCTAAGAATAATGGGTTTTAGTCTTGAAGTTTATTTAACAATTTCTAACGGTTCCGAATATTAGAGGAGTTATTTTATTGAGCGGATTAGGCGCTGGTATATGTATATGAAGTAGATTAGGGCGAAGGCTGTTAAAATTATTTCGAGGAAGAGGATGGCTGGGTTGTTTTCAACCGCCATAAAATATCCGTGTTGAAGAATATCTGTGAAGACTAGGATTTGGAGGAATATGGCTCCTCCTAAACAGCTTAAGCCTAAAGTGTGGATGAGCATTAGTATTTGGCGGTTGAGCCTCATCTTTATCGTGAATATCAAGAGTTGATACGTTAACTTATAGGTTATGAATCACAACACACAACAAAACCTAAAGATTAAACTTTAGGATTCAAGGTATAACTTTTCATTTTGTCCGAAAATGGCGCCATAGACGGCTTTATTTTCTCTACCCCCTCCCCCTCTAGATTTAGTAAATTCCACAACTGCTGGATGCGCAGATCTGCAACCCTTGAGCTTTTGGCAGAGTCAGGTCTTAAGGCGATAGGAGAAGTCATAATTAGAAGGAAAATGCCCGACGTTCTAATAGACATTAATGGTGTAAGGGTAATAATTGAAGGGAAATATTTAGGGAAAAGAGAAGAGTTGTATACGAATGCATGTGGCAGAATAGATAATGGATTATGTGATATTGTCATGATGGTTGAATATGTAAACCTGTCGCTTGGAAGACAAACGCAAATGCAGGTAGACCAGAAAGCCGTAAAAAGCGCTTTGAAGGCAGGGACTTTTAACGTTGGTTTTCTGACATATGTGGACAGAGTTGGTTTAGATAGATGGATTCCTCAAGCAAGAAAGACACCAGAATTTTATGAAAACATTGACTTTCAAAATTTAGTTGCGTGTGTAATGATGGTCTATGATGCTTTGATTAGAGAGGATGTTTTGGATAAGATAATAGAGAGAATGGAAGAAAAAATATCGTCTTTCAGTAGCAGAGTGATGATGGATTCCCCAAATATAGGTAGGCTAAAAGAGATTTTGGAGTTAAGAAAGGAGGAGAAAAATGGGAAACAAAGAGGATGAACAGAAGATTCTTGCAACTTCAGCGATATTACTAGTTGATGCTATGGTGTTTCAAGAAGTATTGGCAAGAAAAGATCCCACTATTGAAACCCTCTCTTCCATTAAATATAAATTGAACATAAAAAAGAGTTTTGAAGATGTATGGTCCGAAATTTTGAAAAAAAAATTACCAGCCAATATTTAAAATAGCCCAAGATATTTTGAAGTCGCTCCCTGCTTCTCCAAATGTAAACGCTGGTTTAAAAGATTTGATAGATATAGCCTATGACATTGCTTCGTCTCCTATTCTTCTGAAACATGACTTATTTGGAAGAGTTTATCACACGCTTCTTCTCGGTAAACTGATAAAATATTATGCTACTCTCTATACTTCAATACCTGCGGCAAGATTGTTGGCGAGATTACTGGTAAATCTTTCGAATATAGAAATGGAAATTCCTGTAAAATTTGAGGGTGAACCTCTTAGGGTTATCGATTTTGCATGTGGTTCAGGAACTCTGTTATCAGCGGTTTACAAGGAGCTTGAACTGAAATATAGGTTGGAAGCGGAAAGTATGGATATTGACGATTTTCATAAGTATTTAATTGAGGAGGGGCTTTGGGGGTTTGATGTTTTGCAACATGCAACTCATCTTACAATGACAACACTTTCTCTTCATAATCCTTCACCAATTCAAGATTCACGGATTTATGCATTAAAGCTTGGAATAGAAGGCAAAGAGCATTATTTAGGGAGCATAGATTTTTTGGAATCCCCATATTTGAAAGCTACTGAACTGTTAGGAGGGGAAAAAATAGGTCCGGTGAAATCAACTGTTACCGAGAAAGGGGTGACTGAAGTTGAATTGCCAAACTTTCATATTTGTATAATGAACCCACCATTTACAAGAAGCACAATTGGAAATCTGCTTTTTGGATGGGTTCCACCCTCGGAAAGAAGGACTCTGCAAGAGGATTTAAGTCGAATGTTAAATAAGAAAGGGCTGAGTGGTATAGGACAAGCTGGCTCTGCTGCAGTTTTTGTGTTTGTAGCGGATAAGTATCTAGTTAAAGGTGGAAGGTTAGGGCTTGTTTTGCCGAGATCTATTCTTTCTGGGTCTTCATGGAAGAAAGTTAGAGAGAAACTGTTGAGCAGTTATCACATAGAGTATATAGTTACAAGTTTTGAAGGAGGTAACAACTGGAACTTTAGTGAGAATACGAACTTAAGTGAGGTGTTGATTGTTGCAAAGAAATTAAAGGAAGAAGAAAAAGCAAATTATACCATTTTTGCAAATTTGTGGAACAAACCAAAAAATGAAATAGAAGCCATCTCCATAGGGTCTCAACTTCTTGAGGTGTATGATAATCCAAAATTGTTTGATATTCAAAATTCGAATGCATCCTTTTTTGCTATTAGGTTGAGGGGTAAGAAAATTGGAGAATGCTACTCTGCATTTCTCGATGAAAATCAGTTCGGACATGTTTCTTTCTTTGCTCAAGCAGAGTTAAATCGTATAACTTCACTTCTAAGAAAAGGAGTTCTTTACTTACCGAAAGAGGGAATAGTACCGAAAAACATTCCCTTAGCGCCTTTATCAGATGTAGTTAGTGATATAGGTGTTGACTGTGGGCAAGTATCTAAAACTTTTGAGATGGATAAGTTTGGCATTTATAAGGGATTTTGGGGTCAACGTTCCGAAGAAGTGACAACTATTGCTCAAAAGTCTAACACAAACCTTAAGCCAAAAAATGTTAATGCTGCAAGAAAAATATGGGAAAAGAGGGGTAACCTTTTAGTTGCCTATAGAGCTTGGCTTCCAACAAATAGAACTCTATCAATATTTGTATCGGAACCGGTCGTGTCAAGTATGTGGTGGAGTATAATGACACATGATGAAGAGGACGCTAAAATTTTGGCATTATGGCTGAACTCCACTTTTGGTTTATTACTCCTTTTATCAGCATCAGAAGTTACAAGAGGACCTTGGATTGAATTTAAGAAGGGAGATAAAGCAGATAATAGTGGGTTGTGTGGTCTCCCAGTTATCAATTTACGTAAGTTACGTGAAAAACAGAAACAAGCATTCTTAAGCCTTTATGATGAGATGGCTAATAAAACGCTAAAGCCATTTCCCGAAGATTTTTCCAATCCAAAAGAGAAAAGAGAAATAGATGACAGCATTAGTGAAATCCTTGGCATAAAAATAGATTTAACAGATGTTTACCAAATGTTAGCAAGAGATCCGATGATAACGGGCTCTCTCCTCAAATGAACCACCCATTAGGTCCATACCTTCAACTTCTGTTAAATTTCGTATTCCCTGCCTTTCTCGACAAGTATGGTTTCGCTTTTTAGGTCTCGCATAAACTTGGCGAATAATTCCACGTTTTCAGTATGCACTGGAAAGATTTTTGTTGCGTTTATCTCCTTGAGTATCTTTTTGAGTTGTAGGGGCATTATGTGTCCTGAAACGTGCACATGATATTGTGGCAGTCCATAATGCCTCAGCCAGTTAAGGAGTCTTTCAAAGTCTATTTCCATCTCTTCATTGAAGGGTTCAGAAGCAGAGAGCACGTAACAGCTTCCAGCAGCGGGTTGGATTTCCACGAGTTCTTCTAAATCGTAGAGAGACATGGCTAATATGGCTTTGCACTGTTTCTTCGAAACTTCGAAGACGTCAACAATCTTGTCCTTATACTTTTCAACAATAGTGTTTTCCCATTTTTCATATCTCTTCTTCGACTTTCGAAAAATCAAAATGTTCTCATCACTTAAGACTGGAAGCCTTAAACCCTTATCCTTACGCAGTGCCTCCATCAGAAAAGCTTGCCTCAGTGAAACAGTAAGGCAGCGTCCAGTTTTCTTGGCAATTCGATAAAAGGAATTAAACCTATCAACATCAGTAGAAGCAAAATCAGCCAACACAATGCCATTTGCCTGCTGAACAATTTCATTTAACTTGCTTTCAACTTCACCTTCAGATGAGATGGATGCACCAGTCATGTTTGTGGCTTCACTAACAACAGCTGCGGGCTCGCTTTCCTTCGCTTTCTCAACAAACTCACCTGTCATTTCTGGCTTTGCACCATGAGCCCTAAAATCGCCAGTATAAGCAACAACGCCACTAGAAGTTTGAACAATAAAACCATAAGCTCCTGGAACAGAATGGTCAACGTGAATTGGCAAAATTTCCAAACCGCCAACACGTATTTTATGTCCAGTCCTGAAAGCCTCAAATTTTATGTCTTCAACATCAAACTCTAAATCGGCTCTACGCATTTCACTCATGGCTTGCAAAATAATTTTTGTTGTTTCTCCGCAGTATACGGGAATTTCCCGTTTTATGAAGGACAGGTAGGCTGAATGGTCCATATGCCCATGAGAAATGAAAACAGCGTCTACTTCAGGCGCTTTAGCGTCAAACCTGTAAACGCCATCAATTTTTGGCAAAATTCCCAAAGCTTGAAGACTTTTCTCGCTTTTAGGCGAAAGAAGAGGCGGAGAATAAAATTGTCTTCGCATTGAGAAGGACATGCCGAAATCAAAGAAAACCCGTGTGTCTCTGTCCCTTAGTAGGATTTTGTTTCCCCCAACCTCGTTTACTCCGCCGTAAAAGGTTATGGTTGTTTCATCTTTAACCATGGCTTATCCCTTTCAACTTTTCCGCTTTTCTACAAGTGTTAGAAATAACGAACATTACATGGGGAAGGGTGAATACGCTGAAAACCTTTGTGTATTTAGGCTTTCCAGCCGCCTTAACAATTTTAACATCTCCGCCAGCCCTCAAATAACCTTCAATGAAAGCCTCTGCAATAAGCTGCGCGGGGCGAACACCAACAAAAGGTGAAACATAATGTCCAGAATAATACAGGAATTCAGCCACATCCCAAACCTTGTCGCCACTTCGCGAAGCTTGCTCAAAATCTAAAATGTAAATCTCCCCACTTTTTCCAACTATCATGTTTTCAGGCTTTGTGTCGCCTAAAGCAATGCCTAAAGCATGAATTTTAGCGAATTCCGCTCCAAGCCTCCTTATAACTTCCAAGCCCTTATTAACGCTGTCAGCATTTTTTGAACCCAAAATTCTTTTCACCAATTTGCTGAGGCTTTCGCCTTCAATGTACTCCATGAAAATTAAGCGTTCGCTATGGCTTACGTGAAAAATCTTTGGAACAGCGAAGCCCTTAGAGTGCAAAAGTTGGCTTATGGCGCATTCCCTCTCCAGTCTTGAGAGTCCCAAAACGGCGAAGGTTCTTGTTCCAAAAGTCCATAACGTGAGGGGGAACCACTTAAAACTTGACCAGTCCCTAAAACTTTTGACAACAACTCTCTTCTCAACACCGTCCACAAGAGCCTTAACCAAATAAACATCATTCAAAACACCGCCAACCTCCTCAACCTCAACTTTTGCATCCGCGCCCGCGCAAAGCACTTTCCTAGCAAAGGTTTCAACATCAATTCTGCTTGCCAAAGGAACAAGACCGCTGGCTGTGGGAACATACAAGTATTTTTGAGGTTCCTCAATTTGGTGAACACTCTCAGAATTTTCTCTAGAAAACCGTTGCAGTTTGAAGAGCGCTTCTCTGTTTTGAGAAAGGAAGCTTAAGGTTTTTGGAAAAATTCCAAGCAAAGAAGTGAATAAAGCCCTTTGAGCGGTTTTAAAGAGGCTTGTGAAGCGAATCTTCTGGCTTTTGGCTTTATCCACAAACTCTCTGGAGATTTTAACGTAACCGTCCGAAAAGTCAACTATGTTTTCACCTTCTAAATCCTTTAACGCCTCCAAAAACCCTTGCAGAGAACCTTCCACATTTTTCTTTTTAACATCCTTCCGCATAAAATTGAAAACATTGTAAAGCATGGGTGGGAAAAGGCGGGCTCTGCTCAATATTGTTTCGTAAAGGAAATATTCTGGTTTTACGTGAAGCTCGTAGGAAAGCTCTGGAAAAGCCAAAACAAGATTCTCTAAAAGCTCCAGGATTAAGCGCTTTTTCAATTTAACCTCTTGAAAATGAAGGTAATCGCCATTTACTAAGGCTATGTAAGGAAAAAGAAGGCTGCCAGCCACGGCTTCGCCTAAAAATCCCCTTTCAACATCCATTTCAAAAACTCCTTGGTCAACAACCAAAACAACAACGCTTCTTTCGCCAAAAGCTTTCAAATAATTCATAAGCTTAGGTTGAAAACCGTTAACTACAAGCAAAGTTTCAACCAAACTTTTTGCATTAGGCAATCCTAAGGCGTAATCGCCACAAACGCACGCCGCAATTATTTGGTTAGTCCCAGCAACATGCCTACAAAAATCAAGAATTTCGCCAAGCAGTTTAGACTGCTGAAGCTGAGTCAACTTTTCACCTAAAGGAAGTAAGAGTAACCAAAAATAGAATCTATAGTCTACATAATATAGTTAATGCTTTTCGACTATTTTGCCATATTCTCTCAAAACTTTTAGGGCTTTGACGGCTTTCTCAGGCAAATTATACAATGGAATATTCGTGTTGCCCAAAACCTTAAAAACTAAGGCAAAATCCTCTCCGCCAGCAGGAACATCCACAACAGGCTTGCCCGGATATTTCTTTGCCACTTTAGGAATTACTTTGGCGTCTTTTGGTTCAAAAAAGCAGGACTTAAGCATATTTATTATTAAGACGCCATCCACATTCCTGTCTGAAAGCACAAGCTCCAAAACCTTTTCGTACCTGTCGGCTCTTGCATCAGCTATCATATCTATGGGGTTTGTTGCATCCACGCCTGGATAGGAACTTTCAATTTTTCTTTTCGTTTCTTCGGTTAAAGCTGCAAGTTTAAGATTATTTCTCACGACAGCATCACCAGCCAAAATTGCTGGTCCGCCCACATTGCTTACTATTGCCACATGTTCTCCACGCATTGGAGGTTGCTTAGAAAGGGCTATGGCTGCATCCATTAGCGCTTCTACGTCTTCAACTCGAATTATGCCTGCTTTTTTTAGAGCAGCTTCAAAAATTTCGTCTTTTCCAGCCAATGAAGCTGTATGTGATTTGGCTCTGTGTGCTGATTCTTCGGTTATTCCGCCTTTCAAGGCTAGGATTGGTTTTTCTTTGACGATTTTTCTTGCAGTTTCTATGAAAGCTCTTCCATTTTTTACGCCTTCCATGTATAAGCATATGACCCTTGTTTGTTTGTCTCTGCCAAAATATTGTAGTAAGTCAACGTCGTCCACGTCTATTTTGTCTCCCATGAAAGCGAATTTGCTTATCCCAACATTGTAGAAGCAAGCCCAGTCAAGGATGCAGGCGCCAACCCCGCCACTTTGAGATATTACGGCTATGTTTCCCCTTTTAGGCATAGTATCTCTTTCAAAAGTTGTGTTCAACCCATTTGCAGTGTTTATAACACCCATAATGGTGTTTGGTCCCAAAATTCTAACGCCATGCTTTTCCCTAATTTTGACAAGTTTTTCACGTTGAACGTCTTTGTATCCGCCAGTAATAATGATGATGGCTTTTACGCCCATTTTGGCGCATTTTTCAGCCATAAAAATTGATTGGTTTGAAGGAAGCATAATTACAGCAAGTTCGGGAACTTCAGGCAACTCGCTTAGACTTTTAGGGTTTGCGTCTACGTCAAGAATGTAGGTTTTTCCGCGAAAGAATTTTTTCATGTTGTAAATGACGCTTTTAAAAAGTTGCGGAGATGTCATGCCAACCTTTTCCTGAATGACGCTTGAGCCTATAAGGACAACGGTTTTCGGCTCAAAGATAGCCTTCACTTCATTCATAGTTTAACCTTCAAACCAAACTTTAATGGGGAAGGAAAGAAAATACGCTTTTCATATTCATAAATTTAACCATGGTCACTTTTGAGTTACTTTCATATAAGCAAAAGTTGCCAACAAAGTGAAAATTAACGCAAACAAAGCTATGTCAACCAGCATAACAGGCGTGAATGGCGGATTTCCTAAGAGGAAAGCTCTTGAAAGGTCTGCACCGCAACTTAAAGGATTATACTGAGCTAATAGAGCTAATTGTGGCAGTGCAGCTTGTATGAGACTCATGGGGTAAAATACTGTGCTGCAGAAGAAAAGCACATAATAGACGACGCCTCTGGCTGTAATGTACTTCTCAAAGCTTGTTGTCGAAACAGCAAGGGCTATGCTTAAGCCAGAAGTTCCAATAGATATCAAAAATAATGCCGCTACAATTGTTAAAAACTGTAGTGGATAAGGAAAAACGCCAGTGGAAATATAAGTTATTACTAGGGTTGTAGCGAGAAGCGGAGCCATGTAAATGATCCCCCTAAGACCGCCAGCCAAAACCCTTCCAATGGCTAACTCCCACCGTTTTATTGGCAAACTCAACATGTAATGGGAAATCTCCCGCCTAACTTCCATGTTAATTTCCCTTCCAATCATAAAAGCCGCAGCGAAAAGGGCTGTTATGGTTAAGCCTGGAGCGAAAAAGACAAAGTATGAAACAAATTCTTTTGTGATTGTTGGGTTAACCATGTTTGTGTAAACTATTGCCATTATGAAAAGGTCAGCAAGGTTCATGCTAAGCATTCCAGCAATCCACCACTTGTAACGGAAGAAGTAGCTGAAGTCTCTCTGAACAACATGCAATATTGGTTTTACTGCCAACCCCCACCCTCCAATCTACGCTCATGCAAGAATATGCCAAGAAAAGTGAACATGGAAAAGAAGGCAACTATGCCAAAAGCCGCCAGTAAAGGCGGAGTAAGAGCCGCTGATTCCATTCCTGCACCCCATCGGAATAGGTCAGCGGCAAAAGTTAAAGGATTAATTGATGCAACACCAGCGTAATATTGTGGCATATAAGCTATTGGATAAAGCGTTGTACTCAGCCTAACTATTAATGCGTCTGTAACACCCATCAATATATCAAACCTATCTGAAGATTTTATGCTAACCGCCAAAGTTATACTAAAGCCAGCCACACCAAAGGTGAAAAGAAAAAGCGATAGTAAAGCCACGAGAAGTTGCAAAACATTTGAAACGCCTATCAAATATAAGACGAACAGCATCATTGGACCAACATACAAGAAACTTCTCAGGCCTCCTCCAATAGACCTTCCAAGAACCAGTTCCTTGCGGGAAACAGGGACGCTTAGGAGATATTCTATGACGCCATGGTCAGCCTCTTCATAAATGTCATATCCGATGAAAACAGTTGTTGAATACAGCATTGTTATTATTATTCCAGCAGCATAATAATTGAAGTAGCTGCCGCCAACAGCACTCTGAACGTCTGGGTTAAACATTCTGTTGACGACCAAGCCGAAAAGGGCTATTTGAGAAACAAACCATATGGCACGCATTATTAAAAGAAACTTGTAACGAAGAAACATTCGAATGTCTCTTTCGGCAACAGTCCAAACCTTACGTAAACTTATCATTCCCTTTGAGCCTCTTCAATGGTTAAGCCCGTGTAATGCGCAAAAACATCGTCAAGCGACGGTTCACTCATGTGTATGGATTTTACTGGCAATTGCGCTTTCATGAAGAACTCTGTTATTTTTGGGAGAACCTCCTCAGCTTGGTTTAAGTAAATTTTCAACTGGTTCTGCGTTATTGCTAAAACATTCACCACCCGTGGGATTTCCTTCAACTCCGCGAGCACAGCATTAGTAATATCTTTTTCCAAAGCTATTTCCACAACATCCCCGCCTGGAATGCTATCCTTCAATTTTTTAGGTTCATCGCAGACGAGGAGTTTGCCCTTATGCATTATGGCAACTCTATCCGAAAGCACATCAGCCTCATAAAGCTCATTAGTTGCAAGCAATATAGTTGACCCTTCATCTCTCAAGTCACGAAGCATATTCCAAATTCTATGTTTGCCAACAATGTCAATCTGTGCTGTTGGCTCATCAGCAATGGCTATTTTTGGTCTTTGAATGAGAATTTTGGCTATTTCAACCCTTTTACGCATTCCACCAGAAAAGGTGTGGACGCTCTTAAATCGGTCATTCCACAACTCCACTTGCTCTAAAACCCAGCGGACCCTCTTTTTCCGCTCCTCAGCCGATAAACCACAAACTTTTGCGTGCCAATTAAGAATATCCCAAGGAGAATCAACCCACAAAAGCTTAGGCTCCTGAAACGCCATGCCAATAAGCGTCCTAGCCTTGTCAGGTTCCTTGCTGACATCATATGGACCCACAAAAGCCGCTCCCTCTGTAGGCTTTATAACAGTTGTTAACATGAGCAAAGTTGTTGTTTTTCCAGCTCCGTTTGGACCGAGAAGCCCAAGGATTTCGCCTTCCTCAACTTCAAGGTTTAGATGGTCAACTGCCGTGAACTCTCCAAACTTTTTTGTTAGATTAACTATTCGAACTATTGGTGGCATTTTAAACCCAGATGCTGAAGCAAATAGAATAAACAAGCAAATAGATAAAATTAACTATCAATTATCTAGCAAGCAAATCTAAAGCCGTCCTTTCAGCTTCTCTAATTACGCTTGTCTCATCTAATGTCTTCACATGCCGATTTTCCATTATAACTTTTCCATCAACAATAACGGTGTCAACATCGCTTCCATGCGTAGAGTAAACAAGGCTCGCAAATACATCATGCACTGGTTTTAAATGCGGTTTTGAAAAGTCAATTAGAATCAAATCCGCCCTTTTCCCAATCTCAAGCGAACCAATTTTATCCGTTAACCCTAAGGCTTTGGCGCCATTTATTGTCGCCATCTTCAAAACTTCGTAAGCAGACAAAACCGTTGGGTCCATGTAGGTGAGTTTTTGAAGCAACGCAGCGAATTTCATGGTTTCAAACATGTCCAAAGTGTTATTGCTGGCTGCACCATCAGTTCCCAAACACACATTAACGCCCAAACTGGTTAAGTCTTTTATTTTTGCTGCTCCCAAGCCAAGTTTCATGTTAGCCACTGGAACATGAGCCACATGGACGCCTCTTTTAGAAATGATACGCATATCACTTTTTGATAGGTTTATGCAATGGGCAGCCAAAACATAATTCTTAAAAAAGCCTATTCCATCCAAAAATTCCACTTCGCTAAAATCTTCGAACATCGTTTTTGATTCAGCCAAATGCATGTGCACGCCAATTCCAAGTTCAGAAGCCTTTTCCCTTACTTCCACAAGCAAGTCTCGACTGCAGCTGTAAGCCGCATGAGGTCCAAGTAAGGCTGTTATTCTGCCATCAGCTTGTCCATTAAATTTTTTGGCAAAATCTACGCTTTCGCTGAACATTTTTCTTCCTAACTCTCTGTTTTCGGCTTCAATTATTCCTTGGGCTAATGCTGCTCTCATTCCGCTTTGCTCTACAGCTTTTGCAACCATCTCTTCATGGAAATACATGTCAGCAAAACACGTTGTTCCACCCTTAACCATTTCTAAACAGCCTAAAAGAGCCCCAACATAAACGTCCTCAGCCTTAAGCTTAGCCTCTAAAGGCCAAATAGTCTCCTTCAACCAAGCGTCTAATGGTTTGTCTTCAGCGATTCCCCGAAATAGAGTCATGGGCGCGTGAGTGTGACAGTTAATTAAGCCTGGCATGGCAACCTTTCCTTTAGCGTTTATTTTGTTTTCAGCTTTTATGCTGGTTGCAAGTGAGGCTTTGCCGACGAAAACGATTTTTCCATTTTTTATTGCTATGGCGCCGTCTTCTATGAATTTTTTATCATTCATCGGCAAAATAGTGCATCCATAAATTAAAATGTCTGCCTTTTCCAAAAGCCCACCCTTTTCTATTTAAATGAGAAATTGGCAATAAAAAGAATACGTTCACCTAACTTTTGGTAACTTTGAAAGTTAAAAGATTTTGGAGTATTTGATGGCTAGAACACTGGTTTTTCTTCGATTTTCTTCAGGAAAGGACGCAAGGTTGGCTGAGGAACATTTTCTTCGCCTAAACCGCCTTTTGGAAGCCCAGGCGTGCCGATTTTTCTGCATATGAAGTTAAGCGAATCCTCTGTGAAGTTCAGCAGGCTCTGTCCCTCAGATGTTAACTTGTAAACTTTCCTCGGTCTTTCGCTGTTCATGTTCCATTCACTTTTTACGTAACCCTTCTTTTCTAAGGCGTTTAGGAGCGGATAAATTGTGCTTGGTCCAAAATAGACGCCAAAGGTTTTGCGCACTTTAGTTATTATTTGATAGCCATGCATGGGCTGTGAGCTTAGAAACTGTAGCACTATTAGGTCTAGGAGGCCTTTCATTAATTTGACCTGAACTTCTTTTGAGTTGTTGACCATTATTTTATCCTTCCTTTCATGTGTTTTTTTGCTCTACACATATACAATATGTCCTTTTCTGGACATATCTCAAGACTCTATAAAGCCTAAACAAAAATATAAAGGTTCACACTTACCACAAACATAAAAAAGCATAAAAAAGCATACCAAACTATTCCAACTCCTACATAACCTAAATAAACCCAAACCCGAACAAGTCCAAAACAGAACACTCTAGAGAGTGAAAAATTGACACAAAACTACAAAAAAGAAATTGTTCAACGCATAACCAGAAACCTACTAGACATCCAAATACTAAGACTCCTAAGCAAAGAACCAATGTGGGGCTACAAAATAAAAAAACAAGTAGAAACAAACTACGAAGTAAAACTAAGACACGGAGCCCTATACCCACTACTAAACGCACTAGAACAAAAAGGCTTCCTAAAAAGCCAAAAACAACAACAAGGAGGAAGAACAAGAAAAGTATACACAATAACAGAAAAGGGGAAAGAATACATCGAAGCATACAACGGTATACTAAAAGAACAAATAAGAATGACAGATCTTTAAGCCGTCTTGCTGAAATTACCATTAGTTTTAAATAGAACAGAACAAGAGAATGAACTCATGAGTTTTAAGAAACACAAAAAAACATCTCAACTGCTTTTGGGAAAACTGGAGAAGCGAAGCAGAAAAGGGCTCGAACTCGCAAAGAAAATTGTTTTAACGGAAAAAATAGAATCCCAAAAAGTATACGATGCATTAAAGTATTATACTTCAAATTGGAAAATTTTCACTCACCCTGGATTATTTTCAATAGCTTGCGAAGCTGTAGGCGGAAACCCGGAGAATGCCATAAATGTGCAAGCATCCTTAATCATGATAACAGCAGCACTCGACATACACGACGATGTCCTTGATAAATCAAAAATAAAGCATGAGAGACTAACTGTTTATGGAAAATTCGGGCATGATATAGCACTTCTTTTAGGGAACGCCTTCATTGTGAGCGGTTTTACACTTCTTGGAAAATCCATTGCTAAGTTACCAGCAGATAAGGCCAAAGAAGTCTTTGACACTGTTCAGAAGTCGCTTTTTAAAATTGGGAGTGCACATGCTTTAGAATCCGCTCTTAAAGGAAAAATGGATATCGCCCCCAAACAGTACATGCAAATATTAGAGATGAAAGCTTTTAGTGCGGAGGCAAGCATGCGACTTGGCGCAATAATAGGCGGGGCAACTGATTATGAAGTTGAATTTTTATCAAAATATGGAAGAATTTTTGGATTATTGGCAACATTAAGAGAAGAATTCATAGATATCTTCGAAATCCAAGAATTGAAACAACGCTTATCTAACGAATGCCTACCCATACCAATTCTTTATGCACTTCAAAACGAGAACTCAAAAGAAATTGTTCAAAAGATACTCTTAAAGAAAAAGATTACAGATGCTGATGTTGAACAATTGATTAACGTAGTTACCGAAACAAATGAGGTAAAAAAACTTAAAAGGAAAATGAAAGGGTTGGTTAAAACGGCTATTGCTTTAGCATCAAATATTAAGTATCCAAAACTAAAAAATCTACTAACTCAGCTAGTTATTGCGGCACTAGAAGACCTATAATTGAAATACTAAATATCTGGCCAAACTCGAATAGGGACCTTTCTTTTAGCCTTCTTCACTTTTGTCCCCCTCTGGAGTATACTTGTTCAACAGTTATACTTAAGATTTGCTGTAGAACACGAATACTGGATGCATTAAGGGCAAAGAATTATTACTATTTTAACATAGTTAATTAGAGGGCTGTTTATATGTCTTGGAAAACTTTGAGACAAGGTCAAGTGTTAAAAGAATTCTTTCCAGCATTTATCATTGTAGCGAATACCCTTTCTTGGAACACGCTCGCCTTATCAATTTTTGGCAACTCTGTTAATAGTCTTCCCATATCTCAAATTGAAAGCATAGTTATTTTTGGCGTTGAATATTTGGCTATCGCACTTTCTGCCATTTTAGGATCAATATTTCTCCCACAAAGAAGGAGAATTTTGCTTAGTATTTGGATTCTTTTTGGAGCATTAATGTCATCTCTTTTAATTACAATTCCAAACAATGGATTGGCAGTTAACTTAATGTTTTCCTTTTTTTTCGGGGTTGGAATAGGTACTGGGCTTCCTTCAGCTTTGGCCTATTTTGCGGATGCGACCATTACGGAAAACCGAGGGTTTTTCGGGGGGATTACTTTCTTTTTTGTTGGATTTTTAACAATACTTTTTGTAGTTACGAGTCTTTTTCTTAATAATATTATGAATGTTTTAATGATAAGTTTATGGAGAATTATGGGGTTAATCTTGTTTTTCTTCACATCTAAGCACGAGAAAGCTTGCTCTGAACGCGAACCTTCATATTTAGACGTTTTGAGCGAAAAAGAGCTGATTTTATATCTTGTGCCATGGGTGATGTTCTGTCTTGTAAATTACATGGAGGCGCCATTAATAGCAAATAAAATTAGCGATTTGTATGGTAAGGAAGCATATGCGTTGATGGGTTTTATTGAAGTTGCCTTAGCTGGATTATTTGCCTTGGTAGGCGGCATAATTGCTGATTATTCTGGTAGAAAAAGAACCATAATCATAGGCTTTGTCATTTTGGGTGTGGAATACGCCATATTAAGTCTTTTATATGAAATACCCGTTTCATGGTACATTTATACAGCTTTCGATAGCATTGCTTTAGGGATGTTTGCATCGGCTTTCTTCATGACCTTATGGGGAGACCTTGCAGGAAATTATGCTAAAGAGAAGTTTTACACTGTGGGAGGGCTTCCTTATCTTCTTGCCAGTTTCTTGTCTATATTAGTTAAACCTTATGTGGAAATAATCCCGTTAGGCATGGCTTTCTCTTTGGCTAGCTTTTTCTTGTTTTTGGCTGTTATTCCATTGATGTTTGCTCCTGAGACTTTGCCTGAGAAAAAGCTTAGGGAGAGGGAGCTTAGGCAGTATATTGAGAAGGCTAAGAAGATTAAGGAAAAATACGCTTAGCAATTGAGAGGTGAAAAAGCGTGTTCTTTCATGTTGTGCTGACGAGCGAGTGTAATTTGCAGTGTCGATATTGTTTTGGCGAGGCTTTGGAGGATTTTGATTCTGGCTTTCATGGTTTGGATGTTGATTATTCCTTGCCTAAACGGATGAGTTATAATGTTGGTTTGTTGGATAGGTTTTGTAGGCGTGATGCGGATTGTGTTTTGATTTTTTATGGCGGCGAACCATTGCTCTGTTTGGACGATATTAAGAACATTGTTGACAATGTTAAGGCTAAACATTTTATTGTTCAAACGAATGGTTTGCTTCTTGGTCGGTTAGAACCAGAATATGTTAACCGTTTCCGCACAATACTTGTTTCCATAGATGGCGACGAAGCCTTAACGGATTTTTACAGGGGTCACGGCACTTTCAGAAAGGTTGTTGAAAATTTGAGGTTAATTAAGCATAATGGTTTTAGGGGCGAAGTTATTGCGCGGATGACTGTTATGGAGCAAACGGACATTTACAAGCAGGTTAGGTGGCTGCTGGAAAACGGTGAGTTTCCATTTTCTTCTATTCATTGGCAACTTAACGCTGGATTTTGGTCAAAAGATTTTGAACGCCGCGATTTCAAAAGGTGGAGTGAGGAAAATTATAATCCTGGAATCCGTAAACTAGTCAAGTTTTGGGTTGACAGCATGGAAAAAAGTGGGATTGTTTTTAGGCTTTACCCATTCCTCGGAGTTGCTCGATCGCTTCTATTAGGCGAAGAGGAAAGTCTTCTCAGATGCGGCGCTGGATGGATAAACTATGCCATACAAACTGATGGTTACATTGTTCCATGTCCAAGCATGTGGGGAATGAAAGACTACTATTTGGGGCATATCAGCAATGCTGACCCGTTAAGTTTAAAGAAGGTTTTTGTTGGTGAACCATGCACGAAATGCGAAATTTTCAACTTGTGCGGGGGAAGATGCCTCTATGCGAATATCACCAAGCGTTGGAAAGCATCTGCATATAACCTAGTTTGCGAAACTGTGAAAAATCTAATAGAAGCCATACACACTGAAACGCCAAGGATACAGGAGCTTATTAAGGAAAAGAAAATTCGGCTGGAAGACTTTGAATTTATGAAGTACAACGGTTGCGAAATAATCCCATAAATTTTTATTGCATCCATTGTACGGCTACTTCCTTTTTCTGAAATAGGCAAGTTCGTCTTTCTTCATGGCGAACTCGAATCCTTAACGAGCATGTTTGGACCATTTTTGGCAAGGCGTTTCCGGGCTTCTTCGCTGGTTAAACCTTTAGGCGAAGTGTCAAGAAAATCAAAAACCTCTTCGACGCTCAAACGCGCTATATCCTTCAATTCTAAACCCGCCGAAAACAAGAAACTTAAGCTCTTCTGATTTCATTACTTTCTCAGGTTTTTCTCCAGGCTTAGCGACTGTTCCAGCTTTCTTAAGTTTTCTAATAGCCCTTTTCTTCATAGTACTCCAAAAGAATAATGGTGGGGCAAACAACATCACTACCTCTTAAGAATATTATTAACGACATAGTAGCGTCTGCCTTCGGTTACCGCCAACATTAAGCTGATTGCTAGTATAAACCTATTGCACTTATTGTTTCATTTTTAAGTCTCGGTTTTCTTTAATTCATTTCTTCCTTGTCCTTTAGGCAGCTCTTTGATGCCGTAAATGCCCACTGGTGGCCATCCTGCTTCAGGCATAGCAGCAGGAACAAGCATTATAGTATTTGCACCTGCTTGTTGACCTAGTTCGTATAATATGTTCATCCAACGAAGTCTTAGCCCTTCAGGGCTTTTCTCATACATTTTTGCAGCTTCTATCATTTTCTGGGAAGCTTCATATTCGGCTGTAGCAAGCGTCACTCTCGCTATCCTTTCTCTTTCTGCTTGTGCTTGCCTGGACATAGCGTCTTGTAGGGCTGTAGGAATTATGACGTCTCTTATTTCAACAGACGTAACTTTTATTCCCCAAGCCTCGGTTTTTTCGTCAATAATCTCGCGTAAATGTTTGGCGACTTTCTCTCTTTCGGCTAGCAAATCGTTAAGCTCTACTTTGCCTATAACTTCCCTAAGCGTTGTTTGCGCAGCCAATTGAGTAGCTTGAAAATAGTTTTCAACAGATAACACAGCTTTCTCTATGTCCACAGGCCTCATATATAGCACTGAATCGACGTTCACTGGGACGTTATCTTTAGTTAAAGTCGATTCTGTTCTAAACTCAATCGTGTCCAGTCTGGTTGAAATCCTCACGGGAGCTCTGTCAATAAACGGGATGAGATAGGTTATGCCTGGTCCTCTTAAACCCACATAGCGTCCAAGCCTCAAGATGGGTATTCTTTCCCACTCTTTTAGAACCCTTATCCCGCTGAGCAGTATCAATGCAATTATAAGGGCTATGAATGCAATTGCAATTGTCACAAGGTCAATCATTACTTCACCTCCCATTTTAGCAATTATCTTTAGAGAGGGTTAAATCTTTTCTTCTGATAGGTTTTACTATGAGAAAGAGCCCTTCCATGTCAACGACTTCAACTTCTTCGCCTTTATTTATCCATTCATCCTTCGATTTAGCCTGCCAAATTTCACCTACAACTCTTATTTCGCCTTTAGGGTTAAGATCGCTTAACGCGACGCCTCTTGCCCCGATCAGCGCCTCCTTGCCCGTTCTAACCTTAGCTAACCTCGCCTTTGCTGCTTTATAAACAATGACAGAGAAAAGAGATGCCATCGCTACACCCGTTATTACGAGCACTTCTTGGATTTGCTGGATCACTCCGTAATAAATAAGCCATTGAGGTGATGGAAATAAGAGTAAACTCGCGATAACAATGCAGATTCCTCCGCTTAAAGCTAACACGCCTATATGTGTCTTTAACTCTGCAATAATTAAACACGCTCCTACAGCGAATAATACAATAGCACCCAATGGTATCCCTATAACCCCAAAGGCAATTAAAGCTAGAACAAGGCATATGGCGCCCGTGATTTCAGCGCCATAACCTGGGGTTTTAATACCGATGAACAGAAGGAAAATACCAACAATCAACAACAATGAACTGACCAACGGGTTAAATAAAATGCTTATTAAAAATATTTGGATTCCTGGTGTATACTCGACTATGTTGGCTTCGCTAATATCACTGAAAGAAAATTTGTAAGAATAATTTTGAGCTTCAGTGTTTGGAACAAGCTTCCACACACTAGAGCCAAACGAATTTTCGAAACGAACAACCGTCAAGGGTTCTAGCCTTTCCAATAATGTGTTGATATCATCTGCTACTAGTTCTATGACATGAAATTGTAGGGCTTCTTCAGGACTCAAATTAGCATTTTCAGTTACGAGAAGTCCTGCCATGGTCTGGTTTCTATCATGTAGTGCTGCGTGGTTTTCCATCAACGCTGTCATCGCATTTACATATTTTGATTGACTGATGGGCTCTCCAGTTGACAAAACTGGTTGGCATGAGCCTATAGTTGTTCCAGAAGCCATGACGGCGATGTGAGAAGCCATTAAAACATATGTTCCTCCACTCCATGCAGTTGCCCCCGGCGGATAAACAAAACAGCAAACTGGAATGCTAGAATTGTCAAAAAGATTCATGATATCCTTTACCGCATCCACCTCACCTCCAGGAGTGTTCAACATCACCATTACTAAGCGGGCTTGATTAACCTCCGCCAACCTTAATGCGTCTTTCATCATCATTGCCGTTGCAAGAGTTATCTCGCCATTCACGTTGACTTTTAGGACAACATTGGCGTCGTCTGAACTGTTCGCCAAGCCAACGCTCAGTCCCATTATTAATACAAATGGGACAAATGTTAAAATCAATTTTTTAAGCAAGTTCAAACCCTATCAAATATTACATTTTTCGAAAGAAATAAGCGCATCGGACAACTTTGGGCACTTAAATAAGAGCTCAAAAAGCACAAAGATGTTTTATCACCAGCCATGTTTAATCGTAGAAAGGAGGAGCCGATTCTTTCTTTCATTTTTACGTTTTTCAGTTCTTTTGAACTTGGCAATTTTGACAACGTTGCCTCTTATAGACCTTCCCTCAACTTTTCTATATCTCTATTATTTAGGGTTTTGAGCTTGTTCATAACGTATTTTTCGCTTCTAAGCAATTGAACATTGAAGTCGAGACATCTGAGGTTTTCCATAATGGCCAAGGCTTCTTTTGTTAAGAGACACTGACAAATGTGTGTGTTGTTTGGTATTTAGGTTTTAGACGAGTAGGGCGGCTATTATTCCGCTTAGGAAGATTCCGTCGAATGTTCCTGCTCCGCCTATGCTTGCTATTTTTGCTCCAAGTTTTGGAATTTTATGCAGGTTAGTTATGTCTGCTCCTATTAGTGTGCCAATCACCCCAGAAACATAAGCCACTATGGTGGGTGCGTTGGAGGGCAGAATGTAGGCTGCTAACGTTGCTGTTAACGGTGGAATGAAAGCTGGTGTGGCTATGCCTAGTCCTTTAACTGGTTTGGCAACCAAATGCGTTATTGTTGCAACAATTGCTATTCCAATTAAAGCGTAGAGTGCGGCTGATGGCAGTTTCCAGAGCAGGTAGAGGGATACTAATGTGGGGATTATTGCGCCGCCCATGTTTATGGCGACAAGCGTGGTTGTTTCTCCATACTCAAACTGTGGAACCCTAAAGACTATGCCTAAAAAGCTTACGTATTCCTCTTTGACTATTGGAATCACAGCCTTAAGCTTCAACAATGGAATGTTTACATAACTTCCAAAAAAGGTAGCCGCCAAAATAAGCACGGTCACTTGCGAGCTGAAGCCAACTTGGCGAAAGGCAAGATCCACAACGCCAACAAAAATTAAGCCGACGACTAAAACAAGAAACAAGAACAAAATTACAAAAACGCCATAACTGTGAGGGCAATAAATGGTTTTCTTGCTCAATAACATATCCTCAATGCAAAATTAAACGGTTCGAAAGGACTCATAAATATGTTGCTTCTCTGTCAAATTATAAGCCTATACTGTTGATTACGCCGCCCGAGTTGCCGTCTATTACTAGGATTATTTTATTACCCTTGTGACTAAATTGGGCGAACCATATTGGCGCATAGAGCAGCTCAGTTTCTGTAACATCAACATCTGTGTGAAGTTGCTGGATCATATGATACTGGGCATGCGCCTTCTCCGATTGTAGTTGGTCCGCGAGAGCTTTCGCTTGATATTTTGCTGCTTCTTCTCCTACGTCTCCGTTTAGGATTTTTACGCCTTTTGGAATTTTGGAAACATCAAATAACGTCCGCTCATGCAGGTTGAATTGATAACTTTTTGGCTGATACTCGTTAAACGCTTTGACAGCTACTATGGCCAAGTTGTAATTGTTGTTCATTTGATATGCCCTTTGCGCACCTGCTTGGCCGGGTCCCATCATTGTGCCAAGCATTGCTCCTGCAAGTAGAGGACCGGCTATTCCTACTCCGCGTCTTCTGCCACTCATGGCTGAGCCCATAACGCCGAAAAGAGCAGCAGTGGTCGCTATTTCCCCAACTTGGACTGCAACATCGCTTGCGACAATTGAGCTTCTTGCCGACACTGAGACTATCCAGTATGGAACATAGCTCAAATTCATTTCCTCAAGCATTGAATCTTCGTAAAGATGCCTACGCAGTAGCCCTCTGTCCATTAAGCTGCGAATCTCAGCAGATACTTTATCCTGTTCTGCCAGTTTAAGCGGCAGCATAGTCTGCTTACTTATGCTTCTCCAACCTTCGCTTCCCAATATTACAGCGGTTCCACAGTACTCGCAACTTATGACCATCTCACCGAATTTCGGCGTAATCGGAGCGCCACAATGGGGACACCTAAGCGACTTAGCTTCTAAAGAAGCTATAACTGGCGTTGATGGAGCCTGCGGCGCAGATTGAGCAGAAATCCTAGCTCCACACTTCATACAGAATACTGCATCGTCTGGAAGTTGCGCACCACACTTAGGACAATACAAAGTCACCACACCTTACTTTTTCCCTTTTCTTTTCTTTCGCCGAAGCTTGTTGACAATGTCGACTTGCTCTGTGGGGAAATAATATGGAAACGTTACATAGGAGCTTGGAGGGACACTGTTCGGTTTTCTCTTTATTTTTCTTTTAGCCCTTTTTTGCATTATGCGCTCTTTGATTTCATGGTCTTTCGCTTTTTGGATTAACTGATTGAGCTTATCCACGAATTCCTCTGCATGTTTCTTTTCCAGCGTAATAACGATATGTCGGTGATGTGGAAGGTTTATCGTTACTTTTCCCGTTTCATCCATGTGCACCGAGTCTATGTCGTTTAGGCGTATGTGCAATGGAACAAATATGCC
>JBMFOB010000007.1:0-57984 GCA_049969855.1 Bathyarchaeia archaeon
GTTCCACCCGAGCGACTCCTAGGTGAGGCGTGGTCCTTTTGTGGCTGCGTCGAATCTAGGTTTCGTGAGGGGGGAAAAGTCGTAACAAGGTGGCCGTAGGGGAACCTGCGGCCGGATCACCTCCTATGTAATAAATGGCTTTGCATTGCCGACTGGAAGAGAAAGGAAAACGCCATAAACGTCAAAGCCCATATCAATTTATGGTTTGCTCTGTTGTTAAAATGGATATGCCTCTCTCGGTTTTTGGTTGTGAAAAACGCCAATAGCAGCCCTACCCTCTAGGTTTTCAGTTAATGGTGATCTTTCTTTCAAGCTTGACATGGTAACTTACAATTAAAGGTTATTTTTTAAAACTCTGCCCTTGCCAAAAGGGACAAACTCTCTTATTTCCTCCACAGAGGCCCTCAAAACTTTCTCTTTTAGCTCTTTGGGAATTTTCTCAGCCAAAGCCTTCAAAATTTGCTTTAAAAATTCTTTGCCGCTTTCTTCTCCTGGCACGATTATGGCGTAAGTTTTTGTTTTTGCCCTAACGGCGTCAACTGGTCCGCCAACAAATTTTGTTTCGCCATTTTCTTCGACTACGCCGATGGCTATTTTTAGTGGGGTGTTGCGCATCCAATTCCTTTTTCCGCTAACAACAAAGGCTCCGTGGGGTACGTATTCGCCTGAGGGTCCAGTCTTGCTTAGTTGTTCTGGTTTAACCCAGTAAACGTCAATTGTTGCGAAACCTTCTCGCCAACCACGTGAGCATGCTGCTGCAAATTCTGCGGCTTCTTTTAGGCATTGTTCACTTGGTTCTTTTCTTTCAGTCTTTACGACAACAAAGGGTGCGCCGACTATATCTGCATGGAAGACAACATCCGCTGGGTCAGTATATTTTTTGATTAAAACTTCGTTGCTGACGGCGTCCTTGCCTCCCACAACTAAAAAGCCATCCGAAGATTTGAACCACCTAAACTTTTCAAACCACTCTTTACCTTTAACTCGACGCTTTTCAAGTGTTTCCAAAATCTCAAAAGGCTTAGCGCTTTCTAAAGCTTCTGCTTCCCGAATTTTTGCTTCGGTTTCCATCAATTTTTTGCGGTTTTCTTCTATGGCGGTTTTGGCACCAGCCAACTTCTGTTTAGCCTTTTTGCTTCTTTCATAAAACTGTGCGGCAACATCAAACAATTTTTTCCGCAAACCCAAACCAAATCTTAAACCTTCAACACAAACGTAAACCACCAAGCCTTTCGCATCAAAGGAATCAAAAAATATGCTTGGTTTGGCGCCAGCTTTCTTTTCAGCCAAAACTTCGGAAACAATGTTGCTCCAATCTTTACCAGCCTTTTTTCCGCTCAAAAATTTGTCCAGTAAAGCTTGCAGTTCGCCAGCATGGGCGTAGATGGCGTCTCCAATACGTTTAGCGCTGTTAGCTTCAGCCTCTGTTTCAGCCAAAATTTTCTCTTGGCTTTCGATGACACGTTTGATTCTTTCCGCTTCTTCCTTCAGCTTTTCAGCTTCAACACTTACTCTAACCTTCTCGAAAGCTTCAGCTCTAACATAAAATTCATCCAAGGCTTCGTTAAAGCTTTCATAAGATTGATGTTTCAGCTTTTCATAACGTTTAAGCCTAAAAGGCACAACATCCAAAAACTCGCCCTTTTCGTCCAAAATGATGCAGGGTTCCAATTTTCCATTAATAACTTGCATGAGCAAATTCTGTAGACAATCAAAAAAGGCTTGAATCTCGGA
The DNA here is from genome assembly GCA_049969855.1 of Bathyarchaeia archaeon. GTDB lineage: Archaea > Thermoproteota > Bathyarchaeia > Bathyarchaeales > Bathycorpusculaceae > JASEJA01. The sequence goes on from JBMFOB010000007.1 coordinate 1,735, forward strand.
GTCGCTTAGTTTATTGCAGAGCTTAGTTTTCTCTATTCTAGCCCTTAACAAAACTTCTTCTGCGTATATGCCGCCGATGCCTAAAGACCGTGTGGCAGCCCTAACAACTTCAACGTTGCCAAAACTTCTTAAGGCGATGGTTAGCTCTTCTTTACCGATTTTTAAAGGGTTTTTTGCGCTTGATGGAGCGAAAGTGAATGTTTCACTGCGGAGAATGTTGCGGTCTCGCATCCGTTTATACGCTAAAGCATGGAGAATTTTGCCGTTGCCGTCGACTAGGATGATGTTGCCGTCGCCAAAAAGTTCCAAAACAAGCCTCAAATCACCCGCTTTACCCTTAAAAATGAAAACCACCACCCTCTCAAACTCATGCTGTTGAACATTTACTAATATGGCATTCCGCAAATATTTCCTTAAAGCCATGCAAAAAGCTGGAGGAGTCAACAGTTTCTCCACAACATAAGAGGTTAGATGTAAACGCCGCCCAGCCTCCAAAACCAAATGGAAAGCTGGTTTACCTGGTTTGTGCAGTTTGAAAAGTAGAGTTTTAGAGTCTAACTGGTAAATATTGTTGACACGAGAGCCTTCAATAACATTTTTTAACTCGCCGACAACAGCAGCTACATCAAAGCTTGTAAATTCCTTCTTTTGCTGCATTTACACTTCACATCTAAACGCAAATAATTAATGAACAGCTATATTCTTTAGTGGATTACAATTAATGTTCCACAGTATTCGCATTTCACTGAAGTTTCTCCTTTATAAATTTCGCGAGTGTATGGTGCACCGCAATGGGGACATCGGACAAGCTGTATTGTTGGCGCTTCCTTAACTGTGGTTCCTCTTATGGATGCTATGTCCCTATCTGCTTCTCCGCCAATTATGTAGCTGAAGAATCTTGTTATTATGTCGGCTTCCCATCCCTTAACGTCGAAAGGTGTCTCTGGTAAACCCCGTTCGGGTTTGAAGCGAATGTAAATTCCAGTCCAAGCTATTAAGCCTACTCTGCCCTTAGATATTTCTTGTAGGGCGCCAATGGGTTGTTCTATTAAGACTGTTCTTTCAACCTTCTTTTTTGTGGTTATGAAAAATTTCCTCTCCAAAACGACTTCTTTCTTTCCTTCAAAAATGAACCTTTGATTAGTGAAGTATAGGGTTCCCTCGCTTTTTTCGCCGCTCATAATTTTTCCTTCAATTGCCAAAACTGGGCTTTCTTCTTGTTTTAGCGGGAAAGTTGCCATGGAGAACAGTTCCATGGTTTTTTCAGCCACTTTCAAGTCTCTGTCTATGGCGTTGACGCTTGAAACGAACTCGTTAAGGGGTGTGCTGACTTTGCCTGTTTCCGTTATGGCTCTCATCTTTAAAGAGGAAGCGTCTATTGAAAGGCTGCTTGCCAAAGAACGACTGAAACCGATGTTGCCGCTGTCTATCTCTGTTCTTAGCCTCCGAGCTTTCACCTCTAAACTTCGAATTTGAGTGGTTAGTGGTTGGACGCTGTTAAGAAATGTTTGTTTAAGTGTGGGCGCAGTTTCTGTCCATTTTTTGGTTAGTAGGTCAATGCTTTTCTCAAGGTGACCCATTGCTGCATAACCCCGTCCTCGAACAGTCATGAGTCTGCTTGGAAGAGAACCCATAGAAGCTTCCACATATGATAATTTGCTTTCCACATCACTTATTGCTCCAGAAGCACCGGAAAGGTCAGACTCAATGGAGCGTAGCTGGGCGTAAAGGGCTTCCTTTTCTCTGTCGATTTGTGCCATTTTATTCCGCTTCTTAAAACCATAAGATGTTTGTTTCAAAAATAAAACTTGCGAAAATTTTCTCCAAGAACCGTTTCGTTAAATAGGCAACTTTTAAATCTTAATCTTAAATATAAGATGCAAAGGCGTTGAAAAGGCTATGACAATCATAGAGAAAATTTACTGGATTAGGCTTATTCTGGGTATAGTTGCAGCGTTAGCATCCACAGGATACACCGAATATGGAGAAACAATGGGGTTTGTCTCTACAGAGGGCGTGAACTATAGTGTTTTTCTGAACGGCATAAGCATAGCAATAATCGTTTATGTGATATCCTATTACCTAATGAAGTTCAAGTGGGCATCTAAAGTTGAAAAGCCGCAAAAAATCTTCACTACTGGCGTAGGCATATACTTTATTGCATGGCTGGTTTTTTGGGTTCTCTTCTACACTATAATTGCTGCGCCACCACCTGCTTAGGTCTTCTTTTTAAGAAAGTTTTCAATGGTGGCTTGGCCCTCATCATCTTTTAAAGTTTCAAGTTTTCCCTTTTCTGAAGCTGCAGAATTAACGTTTGAATTATTTGTAAGGTTCATTCTGCTGAGTATTTGCATGCAGTCAGCCCAAGCTGAGAAGAATCCGCGGTCAAAGTCTCCGTGAAGCCTACTCTTAACATGGTTTAAGAACTCCCGTCTGCAACTGTGTAATAGGGTTTTATCGTTTAAATCCAGTTTTGAGAAAAATGCATAGGAGTCATTGTTGTTTGAGCGTCTGGCAAGCATCATTCCATACAATCCTCTAAAATAGCCCCTATTCCATTCTGTTTTATGCATTTTCTGCTTAATTTTTTCCAATTCTCGTTCTGCTTCGGTAAACTGTCTATTAACTAAAAGTTGGAAGTATCGTGTCACCAGAACCCTTGGAACCGGCATTTTCAACGCCCACGAGACTTGGACTTCTCTTCTTCGGAAACATCCTCTATGCCGTTCTCAGTTATTTTAAATATTTCTTCCCCTTCTGGCAAATATGGGCTTGAAACTAGGCGGGCAATTCTTACAGGTCCATGGGCAGACCTTCGAAGATACACGCGTGTGTGGCTTGTGTGCCCCACAATGTGGCCGCCGACGGGATACACGGCATCGCCGAAAAACACGTCTGGTTTAGCCATAACCTGATTTGTCACAACAGCCACGAGGTTGAAGGCTCTTGCTAAACGAATTAGTTTATGCATGTGTTTGTTTAGTTTCTGTTGTCTTGAAGCTAGCATTTCGCGTCCGAGGTATTCGCTTCTGAAATGGGCGGTTAAGGAGTCGACGATTATGAGTTTTACGTTATTTTGTTTTATAACGTCGTCAACGTTATCTAACAAGAACATTTGGTGGTCAGATGTGTATGCTTCGGCGTAGATGATGTTTTTAACCACTTGTTCTGGGTCGAGTCCCAAGTGGCGGGACATCTGCACAATTCTTTCAGTTCTAAAAGTATTCTCAGTGTCTATATACAATGCGGCGCCAGATAAGCCACCCCTTTCAGGCGGCAACTGGACATTAACGCAGAATTGGTGGCATAACTGGCTTTTTCCACTACCATACTCGCCATAAAATTCCGTTATGGTCTGAGTTTCCAATCCGCCGTCAAGAATCCTGTCCAAAGCTTTGCTTCCAGTTGTTAAACGCAAAACGGTTTGGCGCATCTTTAAAAGTTCATCAGCCCTAATAAAAGAGACGCTAATAGACGAGCGGGCAGCTTCAATGATGGCAAAAGCCTTTTTCTCGCTTATGCCTGCTGGTTCCAACTCGTGGGCTGTAGCCATTGCCAAGGATTCAACAGTGTGGAATCCTAACTCTCTTAGTTTTTGTGCTGTGGCTGGACCTATGCCTGGAAGGTCCTCCAAAAACTCATATTTCTTTTTGAGTACGCTTTCTTCTTTCTTCTCTTCTTCCTCTGTCATCAAACGGTTCACTCTCTTTTGTGGCTTATCAGAGAGTTAGGTTAAGCCATATTTAAAACAAGCGAAGTGTATCAGTGTCTTTTCCGTGGAGAGTTGGGTTAAAGTGAAAGCTTCGATGCAGATGTTAACTTTTGAGAATAATGCAAGACAAGATATAAGTACATGAATATTTCATAAAACCGACAAAAGAAGGGAAAAATATGGATATGGCGAAGGTTGTGGAAGATGTTGCCTTTAACATATTAAAACAAGCGGTCATATATTTGCCTGAAGACGTGAAACAAGCGTTAAAAAAGGCGTATGCAGAAGAAACAAGCGAAACTGGCAAGACACAGCTGAAAGCAATCCTTGACAATATCGATTTAGCCGAGAAATATCAGGCGCCAATATGCCAAGACACAGGCACAATAATATTCTATGTTAAAGCAGGCGCCGAAACAAAAAACCTTGACAAACTGGAAGAGCCACTAATAAAAGCTGTGCGCAGAGCCACAAAAGAAATCCCTCTTCGCCCAAACGCCGTGGACCCCTTCACACAAAAGAACAGTGGAGACAACACTGGACGCTTCATACCATACGTAAACTGGGAAATCGTGCCCGGAGACAGCATAGAATTAACAGTCATGCCCAAAGGGGGCGGTTCAGAAAACGTTTGTTTGACTGGCATGCTGGTTCCAGGCGAAGGCATAAACGGACTAAAAAAGTTCGTTATCGAATCGCTTATAAAAGCTGGAGCGCAACCTTGCCCGCCCACAATTCTCGGTGTTGCTATGGGAGGCGGAAGTGACATAGCTATGAAAATTGCAAAAAAGGCTCTCCTCAGACCTTTAAACGAGCCTAACCCGAATCCGGAAATTGCCAAGCTTGAAAGGGAAATTTTTGAAGCTGCAAACATGACTGGAATAGGCCCCATGGGTTTGGGTGGAAAAACCACAGTGCTCGGCGTGCACATTGACTACGCTTATAGGCATCCGGCATCATTTCCAGCAGCTGTTGCCTTCAACTGTTGGGCTGCCAGAAGAGCCTCTGCGCGAATTGATGCGGATGGAACCGTTGAGTATTTAACGCATAAAATGAAATGGTGAGGTGAAAAGGTATGGCTGTTTACAAACTTAAAACGCCAATTTCGGAAGAAGAGATTCGTAAAGTGAAAGTGAACGATGTAATTTACATAACTGGAACGATTGTAACAGCAAGAGACCAAGCCCACAGAAGAGCCTTGGAATATTTTAAACAGGGAAAGGCTTTACCAATAAATCTTGAAGGCTTAGCTGTTTTCCACTGTGGTCCAGTTGTGGACAAGGAAGGCGATAAGTGGGTTGCAGTTGCTGCTGGACCAACAACAAGCACAAGAATGGACATTTTCGAGGATGAGTTTATAAAAAACTTTAAGGTGCGAGTGGTTATTGGAAAGGGTGGAATGGGTAAACGAACAACTGATGCCATGGCGAAATATGGTGCTGTTTATGGAGCCTTCACTGGAGGAGCGGCGATATTAGCTGCGAAGGCTGTTAAAAATGTTAAGAGTGTTGAATGGCTTGATTTGGGAACACCTGAAGCCCTATGGATTTTCGAGGTTGAGAATTTTGGTCCTTTGGCTGTTGCCATAGACTCTCATGGAAACAATTTATTCTTAGACGTAGCCAAGAAGGTTGAAGAGAACAAGCAGAAAATTTATCAGAAACTTGGCTTAACGCAATAATCTTATCCATTATTTTTGTATTTTTGTTTTTGATTTTTGATAGCGAGCATAGATTCTGTTTACTATATCGGAAGATTTAATATTCATTTTCCACTCGTTAAAAATGGGGCCAGAGTCATGTTCAAAACCTTTAGAGAAAAAATCGCCCTTTCCGGAATCACAGTTCTCATGATAGGCGTAGCTCTTCTAGTATTCACTTTCATAAGCGCATATGGATTCCTAACCCAGAGCCTATCCATTATGGCTTCTGAAGATTTGGTGAAAACCTTTGGCGATGCATTGGCTCCTTTAATTGCAACTTGCATACGCATAATGTATCTTGGCGTTATGGGTTGGGTGGGTTCACTTTTGACAATAAGAGGCGTCACAATAATAGCTCATGCTCCGCAAATAACGCCAGCAACTCCGCAAAAAGAAGCCATCCCAGAACAGAAATCACAACCACCGCCTCAAAAGGCTAAAGCTGAAAAACCAAAAGCCGAAAAACCAAAAGAAGAGGTTAAGCCTCAAGAACCAGAAATAGTGGTTATACCGCCAGAACAAATCTCACAACAGCAACAAGAACCGAAACAACCGCAGAAAAACGATTCTCCACAGTAAACCTGACCAATACCGAATTCAACATGCCCGGAAAAGGAGCAATATGCAAATACCAATTCGAATGATAGGAATAACTACAACATTCTTCTGGATTTTCCTAATCGCATTTTTCGTTTCCGCAGTCTACTCAGTTAAAGACTTACACATAGACTTCAACGAACCGCAACTGAATGTGACAGCTGATAATAAAATAGTCTTCTTCCTCCCACTGACAATTACAAACAATGGATTTTACAGCATAGACGATTTTAACCTAACAACCAAAATCTCAGACGCAGAAAACTTCATTATCGCAAATGGAACAACGTTCATGCCCATTATAAATCGGGATGAAACAGCAACTGTTACGCATAACGTTACAATTGATTTCAACGAACTTCTGCAGCATGATATGCACTTCTTGTTTAACGATACTGAATTGAACGTTTGTGAAATTGTTGGCATGAAAATTGCAGAGATGATTCCAATTCAAGCTTCAGCAAACTATTCTATGCCTTGGGGTGCACCGCTGTACAATTTTGCTTTGGGACAACCCCAATATGTAATGGCTAACTCAACCCATTTTCTAGTCAATTTACCCATAAGTTTTGAGAATCATGCATTCTTTAATGTGACTGGGGACATCCAAATAAAAATGTATAACAATACTAACGGCTTATTAGGCGAAGGACAACTTTCCATAAATGTTCCGCAGCAATCTTTCTATGATGGATTTGTCGAATTTTATATTTCAAAAAGCGCCGTGACTAATAATGGATACCTTAGCGTTTCCATTTTAACCTCTCTTTTCAATTATGAAAACTTGGTGATTCCCTATGGCGGATAACAAAACCAAGCTTAGGCAAATAACATTCAAAGCCTTAAAGGCGACAGTGAAGGGGATTCTCTTTTATGCAGCATACCTTTTTCTATGGATGTTTCTAGCTCCCCTTTCACAATTAATTCCAAGTTTTCAGCAAATGGTTGAAACTTTTGTTATAGTATACATTATTTTGATGATTGTTGGAGACCTCACATCGGGAACGGTTTTTAAACATTTTTTTGATGCAGCAAAAGCTTTGTTTATTATTTGTTATTTAATTCTCTCTTTGAAAGGCGGGATTTTTAGCTTATCGTATCAAAATTTGAGTTTGGTTGTTGACCTCCGCCCATTAATTGCGATTGTTACGCTTCTAAGCTTGTTGGGATTTGCAAAATCCATACTTCAAGCAATAAACTTCCTAAATGAAAAGGCGGAAAGGCTGCAAATCTAAAGTTTTCTTGTCATGACGTAGGCGTCTTCTCCGTCTGAATAGTATCCGTGGATTGTGCGGGTTACTTCAAATCCCAATTTTTTGTAAAGCTCTATTGCTGGAGTATTTGTTACTCTAACCTCTAAGAAGCATTGTTTTGCGTTGTATATGCGCATGTTTTCTAGGGCTTGGGAAACTAAGGCTTTCCCTATTCCTTTACGCCTATGCTGTTGCAGAACAGCCACTGAAACAATGTGTCCCTTTTTTAGTAATCCGCTGAAACCAAAGTTTGATAAGCCAAGTTCAATGCGGCACATTATGTAGCCAACAACTTCGCCGTTTTCCTCTGCTACAATGAAGGTTTCTGGGAATCTTTGATGAAGCTCTATGAAAAAGTAGTCTGTGTAATTTTCTGGCAGGCAAGTGCGGTTTATATGCATTACTGTTTGCAGGTCGTTCATGTTGAATTTTCGCAGTCTAAATGTCTGTTGCAAGTTTTCTTCTCCATATGTTTTAATCCATAAATCTAATTCCCTTTTGAGCTTTACTCTTCGCTTGTTTTGACTTCTGGCAATGTGAAGTTTCCGTAAGGCATCACCCAAACCCTTGCATTTTTTCCAACAATGTTGAAGGCTTCATTTAACGCATCGTTCACTGCTCTTGTTGCTTTTAACTTGAAAATATTTGTGACATAGTAATCTGGCATTGCTGAAACCAAAATTATCTGAACCTTTTGCAAAGCCTTTAACAAGTAATAGGCTTTATGTCCGCCCAAAACAAAGTTGTTCCTGATTTCCCTCTCAATAGCCTTCAAATCCTTAAACTTAACCATCCAATCATAAAACACTTGGCTTCCATGTCCTTCTGGGCATTCAGCAACCAAAACTATCACGCCGCCACGTTTAACAACCTCGAGGGCGCTGTCCACGCCCTTGTAGGCTTGGAAAAGGTTCATGTCAACTGGATGTCCACCTGGGCTGACGACAACAATATCTGCTTTACGGTCTACTGGTATGCGATACATCTCATCCACAACCTTAACGCCTTCATAAAAGGCTTGTTCCAAATCGCCTGCAAAAGCCTTCACAATTTCTCTTTTACTATTCATCACAACGTTTAAAATGAAATCCACTTTGGCTAATTTTGCAGCCTCAATCATATCCTCGTGGACTGGATTATCGTTTAAAACTCCAGTTTTTGCGTTTGGATGCAAAAGCATGGCGTGATTGTGTTTTATTGTTTCTTCTCCTGAAACTGCTGGCAAAACGCTTTTTCGTCCTCCACCGTAACCAGCATAATAATGGAAACAAACGTCGCCCGTTAGGATTTTTACGTCAGCTTCTGCGAAGATGCGGTTTAGATAAACTTTTGTTCCATACTTTTGGGTTGTGCCAACATAAACTAGGTCTTGAGCCTTAGAGTTGTGGCTTACAGTTTTCACACGGTTAAGAACGGCTTCGCCTAATAGGCTGACGGCTTCTTCCCGCGTAACAGCCCTATGTCCTCCGCAGCCGAAAATAATTGTTATGTTCTCATCTTTAACGCCAGCCGCATTTAATTCATCCAGCAAAGGTGGAACCATCAAGTGACTCGGCGCAGGTCTGGTTGCGTCATCAACAACAATTGCTACCCGACTTTCGGGTTTAACAATATCGCTTAACCTTTTAGAACCAACAGGTTCTCTTAAAGCCCTCTCAATCTCCGCTTTAGCGTCTGGCACTCCTGGCTTTTCCTTTGGCTCTATTGAGCCTAGAAAGTTTCTGGTTGGAATTCTGGCGCAAACTTCTGTTTTTCCGTAAGGAAGCCAAACGTCAACCATCAAGCATCACTTTTAAGTATGAAAACACGGAAGCAGCAACTATTAAGCCTTACCAAAGCATAACTAATGAATTTGCATACACGCATTTAAAAGAACAATTAAAACCGACATTTTCATGAAGCGTTTTCTCTGATGAAGTCTTTTAGAACTTCTTTTACGGGCATCTCAAATCGTTGACGTAATTGGTTCAGCATTTTTGTTCCTTTTTCAGTGATTGAGTAGTATTTGATGTGCCGTCTCCCCTTTTGTGTCCACCCCCCAGATATGAACCCGTCTTTTTCTAACTCGTAAAGGAGAGGGTATACTATCCCTGCATGGAATTTTTGTCCAGTCAACCTTTCTATTTCCTTGACAATTGAGTATCCTGACATTGGCTTTTGGTTTATAAGCCATAAAATGATGGCTCTGCTAAAGCCCCTTACGATGGCTCTAACAATATCCCTTTCTTCTTCAGCCATTAAACATCACCTATCAAATGATTTTCATTTGGCTTTACATTCCTATTAACTTCGCGAAAGTCATAAAAAGGTTGATATATCAAAATTTAAACTATGATATCGAGGCAACAGCAAACATGGTTGATGTTATTAACGCATTCATGCGCGGGCTTGAAAAACCGCTTATACTTTGGCTAATATCCCAAGGGCCTAAACATGGATATGAACTAATTAAGGAATTTAAGAGATTGACTGGACAGAAGTTGAAGCCCGGCGCGTTGTATCCTCTTCTTTATCGCCTAGAAGACGAGGGATTTGTGGCTAGTGAATGGATAAAAAAGGGTCGCCGAGACCTAAAGTACTACAGCCTAACCGAAAAAGGAAAAGATCTTCTTATGAAAGTGCGCAGTCTCTTCGGCGAATCCATTAGAGGAATAATTGCTGATTTGCTAAGTGAGAATAGGTGATGAATCACTTTCCTTTTTGCCTCTTTGATTTGCGGCGCTTTAGTTTCTTCGTAGAACACGATCTTTCCTGTATCTGCGTCTACTTTTACATTAAAAGATCTAGCAGCAGCGAAGAAATATGCCCGCTTAAACCTCAATTCTCCAAGTAATATCCAAGTATTTTCCTCTCTATACATGGTTCTGAAAAAGATCCGTTCTGCTCTGGAGTGCTTTTACTCTATGAATTGTTTAGCTTTTGCTTCCGCTTCTCGAGAGTCCAATGTTGTTCTCTTAAAGCTAGAATTATATCAAAATTTAAATGTTTTGGAAAATAAAATATATTAACAAGGTTCCAAATCCAATGTAAGACTGTAGGGGCGAACGAAATTTGGTGGAGAAAGCGGGCCAAGGCTGTAAAATTGTTTTGACTGCCGATCGAACTCTTATGAGTGATTATCACCGTAATGAATTCATAGGTTTTGGAACGTGCGCTCCACCAAACGTCATTCCAGACTGGCTTTACAGTTGGCTCTTCTTTCCGCCCATTAAAACAAACAGTGGAGTGCCAGTTGCCGCGCCATATGGATTAAGAAAGGTTGAAGCTCAACTGTTGAAGGATGGATTTAATGTAATGACGGTTGACCCAGACCATTTAGGAGAATACATTGATGAAGCAAAGGTTTTAGGCATCCATGTTATGGATCCGTTCGGCTTGGGTCCAGCGTCAAGCACTTTCGCCTCTATTCTGAAGAAGGAGCCGTTTTTGGCGCAATACTTCCGTGTGTTAATGGAAAAGCCAGAAATGAGAAGAGCAAAGAGGCATGGCTTAAAAATCATAATAGGTGGCCCTGGTGTTTGGCAATTTAAGTATAGACGGGAATTCGTTGAGGAGCATGGAATAGACTGTATAATTGAAGGAGAAGCCGAGAAAGTTATTGGGAAAATTGTTCAAGCCGCCTTAAACAATGAAGATCTTCCGCAATATTATGAAGTGCCTATTGAGGAAACTCCAAGCCTAGAAGAGATACCGGATATCATTGCGCCTTCTATTAATAACTTAGTAGAAATCGGTCGCGGATGCTGCAGAGGGTGCAAATTCTGCAGCGTAACATTGAGGCCATTAAGGTGGTATCCTTATGAAAAAATACTGCGAGAAATAGAAGTAAACATGAAGGTAAGGAATGGCGTATGCCTCCACGCTGAAGATGTTATGCTCTACGGTTCAAGAAACACCATTCCAGACGACGAGAAACTCCTTAAACTTCATGAAACTGTTTTGGAGAAATGTGAGTGGGTCGGATGGAGTCACTGTTCACTGGCGGCGGTTGCATCAAAACCAAAGCTTTTTTCGAAAATTTCTGAGATTATACTTCAGAAACAATCATGGTTGGGCGCTGAAGTTGGCATAGAAACAGGTTCAGCAGAACTTGCAAAGAAAATAATGCCTGCAAAGGCTCATCCATTCAAGCCAGAAGAATGGCCAGAAGTTGTCAGAACAGGCATGGGTTTAATGCATGACAATAAGCTTATTCCAGCATGCACGCTGATAGTTGGAGTTCCAGAAGAAACCGAAGATGACATTGTTAAAACAATAGAGTTGATGGACGATCTTAAAGGAATAAGAAGCTTAATTGTACCCTTATTTTTTGTTCCAATGGGTAAGCTAAAAGATGAGAATTGGTTCAATGATACTGAAATGAATAGCGTGCATCAAGAGCTTCTAATTAAATGTTTAAGACATGATCTTTACTGGATAGACAACTTAATTGATTTGGCATTCGCGGGAAAGTGGTATGCGAAGTTCATGCACTCCTTCTACAAGCTGTTTGTTGAAGTAATTAAATATAAAGCGAGGAAAGTGGGAATTAAATGAATGTAAACCCTATAACTGGTCGTTTCGTTTTTATGAAAGTGCAAGGGGCAGCGCAAGTTCTTTAAAACTGAAACGTATAATTATTAGCTGGAGGAATCGAGAATGGCTATTGAAAAAACTCCCGCAAAAAATGAAATCTTCTTTGTATGGTTTAATCATTATGCTGGAGTAACCATCAAAACTCCATCCAAAACCCTTGTAATAGATCCCGTGGAAGTTAAATCCCGCAACTTCAAAAGTGTTGATGCAATTCTAATCAGCCACGAACATTATGACCATTTAGATCAATCTCTTGTCTCAGAAATCCACAAGAATACATTATGCGTTGTTGTTGCTGACCCGACATCTGCGAGACGATTGCGGAATGTTGTTGCTCCTGAAAAATTGCAAGAAATTCAGCCCGGCTCGGAAGTGAAGCTTGGCGGAGTTACAATAAGGGGTGAAAAAAGTAATCATCCGCCAGCAGCTACGCCTGTGTCCTTCATAATTACAAGCGAGGATGGAGTGAAAATCTTTCACACTGCAGACAGCCTACCATTTCCAGAAATGGCATCCATCGGCGAAAGAGAAAAATTTGATGTTGTTTTCTGCACTGTTGGAATAGCGCCTGGGACCTCTCCAGAAACGGGCGTTGAAATTGCAAGGTTAACAAAACCTAAGGTTGCTGTTCCATACCATACTGGTTCAGTGGCAGACCAAAAAAGGTTCGCTGAAATTTTGAAGAGGGAAATGCCAAAAGTTACATGCCTTGTTCCAGAAGTTGGTAAGATATATCAGATTTCTAAGCGGACGTGAAATGTTGCCCATGGAAGAAAGCAATAATGCAGTTAAGGTTGAAATATGCAGAATATTAAAGAAGATAGATGCCCTCCAATTCGGAGTCTTTAGGCTCACCAGCGGAAAAATAAGCCCTTACTACATAGACTTGAGGATTATACCAAGCTTCCCAGACGCCTTCCATAGAGTCTGCGATTTTTATTTAAGCTTCATAAAAACTGAAATTGGCACAGAAAACTTTGAGAGAATAGCTGGAATTCCAGTAGCTGGAATACCGTTTGCATCTTTAATTGCCTACCATTTACAGAAGCCCTTCCTCTACATCCGTAAAGACATCCGCCTACATGGTAGACAGAGAAGAATAGAAGGAATAATTGCACCTGGGAACCGCGTTCTGTTGGTTGACGACTTGATTACGACGGGTTTGTCTTTGAGAAGGGCAGCAAGAGCCATAAGAACTGAAGGTGGAGTTGTTAATGAAGCTGTTGTGCTCTTAGACAGGGAAGAGGGCGGAAAAGAAAAACTTGAAAAAAATGGGATAAGGCTTCATGCTTTGCTTAAGGTTAGCGAGATAGCAACTAAACTGTGTGAAATTGGAGCGATAGATGAAGAGCAGTTGAAGACTATTTTGAGGCAAATTAAAAAGGGATAAAGTGACTGAATGCGCTGAACGCTTACTCGTAGAATATAAGCTCTTGTTCCTCTAATATTCCGTGAAGTTTGTGGACGGCGTCGTAAACGTCTTGTTCTTTTTTGGCTCCAGTGCAGACAAGTTTTCCGCTGGCAAACAATAGTATAACCACTTTTGGCTCATCCATTCTGTAAATTAAACCTGGAAACTGTTCAGGCTCATACATTGTTTTTCCAAGGGTGGACGCTGCCTTTTCCAAGTCTATCATTCCACCTAAGCCTGCAGAAGCCACGATGTTTTGTATTTTTAGCTCCGGCTTGCTGATGATGATGATTCCACCCCTCTTCAACTCCTTAATCACTTTCATAACTGCCCTTCGCGCTTCCTTCTCTGATTTTGCACCAGTGCAAACCATTTTTCCAGAATTGAAAATCAAAGTGGCTGTCTTTGGTCTCTTAAGCCTAAAAACCAGCCCTGGAAACTGTTCTGGACGATACTCTACGCCTGGGTAACCCTTAACAACAGCGTTTAAGTCAACTTTCTGGTTCAATGTTGCAGAAGCAACAACGTTTTCGATGTTTATTATGGCTTTAACTTTTGGCATAAACATCACTTCTCATACTGAGTATTTTAAATACCTTTATAAAGCCTTAGGCTTCAAAAGCTTTTTCCGCACCTTCGACTTGCTCAGTTTCTTTTTCTTTTCCTGTAAAAATTGGAATAATAATCTCGATAACCAACAGAATAATTATGATGATGGCTATTAGGAATACTCCTGAAGAATTATGCATAAAAAGTGCAAGATGCCCAACCCAAGGAATGCGCATAATAACTTTGCCAATTACAAGGTCTTGAGAAACCATAAAATTCCATGAACCTTCGCCTGTATGGGAATCTGGACCCGGGTTTCCGTCACCTTGCGTTCTGAAATATATTTTACCGTCTGGTCCCGTTGCATTGTCTATTGCTCTATGAACTATTAACTCGTCCGTGGAGCCTGGTTTGCGAAATACGATTATGTCACCATAAGGGTAAGGTCCCGTTTTGATGTCTTTGGGATTTACTCCTTGAACGATGATTAAGTCTCCAACGTGTAATGTATGTTCGAATGGATGGGACCAACCGTCACAGTATGGACCTGGCAAAGTGCACATGCTTCCTGATGCCACGGCTAGTGCAGGGTATGGCGTGTTTAAGACTATCTGGATGCCATACCAAAAACCAAAAACTATTGTTATGATTAAGGCAATCATTACTGCTGTTTTGACATACTCGTTTTTCCATAATCTTTTAAGTGTTGCTGTTCCCAATTTTTAACCTTCTATTGTGATGAGTCTTCGTTTAATTTAGGCTTTTGCTTTTTAAAACTTAAGGCGTTAGAATTGAAAAAATAGGGGGAGAGGAGATAAGCGTAAGCCTAAAGTTCTATGCCTTCCGTGCCCAGCTTGGCTTTACTCACTATGTCCTTGAATTTTTTGCCACATTTTGGGCATTCGTACATGCCGAAGATTGTTAGGGTTATTCTCATTTTTTTGTCTGGAAATGGGGCTATGAGCTCCCATGTTTTGTACGGTTCTTTTACTTGTGTTCCACATTCGGGGCAGACGTGGTCTTTTGCTTGGCTTTTAGGCATGGGAAGTCGCCGTAGTTTTTAAGCTGTTTAGATTTTCTTTTTGCTCAAGACTTCTCGGAATGGTTTCTTGCATTTTGGACAGTCGAAAAGTCCAATTTCCAACTGCATTCTTTTTCCAGACTTGTCTGGGCGTCCAGCCATCGTCCACTTCTTCTTAGGCGTGTTAACAACGGTTCCGCATTTTGGACATTTAGCCATTTAATTTCCTCCAATATCCTCGATATCCATGGTTTCATATGATGATACATAAAAAACTTTCCATTGTTTTCGAATAGAAAACCTCAGATTAGACATTAAGTTTAAACATGTTCCTTGCAAAGGAAAGAGAAATATTCTGTAAAAACTTTCATGTTTGGAGCCTAAAAATAAGAATGCAATTGAGATGATGCGCGTTATAGAGGAACATTGGTTTTATCTACAGCAGATTAGCTTCTAAATTTGGCGCAAACTATGTTGACGCAAGGCTTAAGGTTCGTTAAGACGAGCTTATAACTGCCGTTCGCTACAAGGTTCAACACAAAGTAGGCACCAGAGCATTGTTTAATGGAGCGTGAAACTTAGGTCAATAACAAATTTAACAAAAAAACATTTAAAATAATCTCCGAAATTACATCAAAAATGGCAAAAACATCAAGCAAGATGTTACATCTTAATTTGCATTCTAAAAACACATGAATCAAATTGACTTTTCCTTTCTTTTTTATTGTTCAAGGTTTTTTGAGTACCAAATGTAGGTTTGTGCTTCCTTAAACCCTAATTTTTTGATAAAATGAATTCCAGCAAGATTGTTGCTTTCCACATCCACTATAACAATACGTGCGCCCTTTTCCTTAAACCGTTTCTCCAATTCCTTATACAATCTTCTTCCAACTCCGCTTCTCTGCTTCATTTTTTGCACTCCCGCCCATACAAAGTATCCGTATGTCCATGGGCTGAAGGGACGTTTCAAAATAGTTCCTAGGGCGAATCCGACTATTTTCTTTGAGCGTGTGTTTTCAGCCACTAAGCATAGTTCTTGGTCGCTGTAGAAGTATGATAATAGTTCGTCGATGTTCCATGTTCTATATGTGAATTGTAAACTTGATGGTGTAAATATTTTCTCACCTAGGTGCCAAACTTCTGATAGGTCTTCCAGAGTCATCTGTCGAATTTCAATTTGCATTGTACTTTTCCTAACTCTTTTTCTGCTTTTTCTCTTTCTTTTAGTGGATGACATTTCTTTCCTTCTTTATCATTATAAGAAGTGGATATAAGCTATTTGAGTAGTTTCCAAAATGCTTTTACTTATGGCTTCATGCTTATTCTTTAGCATTCGAGGTTCAACCAAACTTGAAAGACCAGTCCAAAAATGCTTTTAACTTGCTTGTTAAGCCCATTCGAAGGCTTATTGAGCAGAGGGGTTTCTCTAAGCCTACGGAGCCTCAAGAAAAAACCATACCAAAAATTCTTGAGGGTAAAAATGTTCTTCTTATTTCGCCTACGGCTACTGGCAAGACTGAAGCTGCTTTTCTTCCAGTTTTAAGCATGCTTCTTCAGGGGCTACAGGGAACTCCAGGCATCAAAGTCTTGTACATTACGCCTCTTCGGGCTTTAAACCGAGACATGTTGGAGAGGCTTGAGTGGTGGTGTAACAATTTAGACATAAAATTGGCTGTTAGGCACGGCGACACTGAAACTAAGGAGCGGACAAGACAAGCCAGAAGTCCTCCAGACGTTTTAATAACAACTCCTGAAACTTTGCAAGCCCTATTGTCTGGCTGGATTATGCGCCAGCACCTGCAGCAAGTGCGTTGGGTAATAATTGATGAAGTGCATGAGATGGCTGACAGCAAAAGGGGAAGTCAGCTTTCCCTAGCCTTGGAAAGGCTTAGAACTATGATTGGCAGAGACTTCCAAATAATAGGTTTATCAGCAACTATTGGTAGTCCAGAAAAAGTGGCGCAATTTCTTGTTGGCAATGGTAGAAGTGTTGAAATTGTTCGTGTTCCAGTTGCAAGAACAATGCGATTGAAAATTGTTTTTCCAAAACCAGAAGACTTAGACTTTAAGCTCGCTGAACAAATTTATACGCATCCCGAGGTTGCAGCGAGGCTGCGGATAATCCGAGAATACATAAGCAAACATAAGTCTGTTCTTTTATTCACAAACACCCGAGCCATATCAGAAGTTTTAGCTAGCAGATTCAAAGTTTGGGATATAGACTTCCCAGTTTCCATACACCACGGTTCCCTTGCCAAGCCATCCCGCATAGCGGCCGAAAGAGGCTTAAAATCAGGCGAATTAAAGGGACTCGTCTGCACAAGCAGCCTCGAACTGGGCATAGATGTGGGCAGAATAGACCTAGTCATACAATACATGAGTCCGAGACAAGTTACAAGGCTTATCCAGCGCGTGGGCAGAAGCGGCCACAGAATTGGACACATAGCTGAAGGATTAATCGTTGCCATGGACTCTGACGACACGCTTGAAGCATTAGCCATTGCAAGGAAAGCCTTAAAAGAAGATTTGGAACCCGTTGACATTCCTCCAAAACCCTACGATGCCCTAGCCCATCAGATAGCTGGTTTGCTTCTAAAAAATAGGAGGCTTGAATTCGGCGAGATTTTAGAAATGTTCAAAAATGCGTATCCCTATGAAGATTTAACATTAGAAGACATTGAAAAAATCCTTAGATACATGCACCAGCGTTTTCCACGTTTGGCTTGGGTTTCCTTTGAGGACAAAGTTGTTCTAAAACCCCGAAGGACAAAGGCGCTTTTTGAATACTATTTTGACAATTTGTCCATGATACCTGAAGAGAAACAGTTCTTGGTTGTTGACGAATCAAGCGACTCGGCTATAGGCGTTTTAGACGAAGCTTTCATGGCAGAATATGGCAAGCCTGGAACAAAATTCATAATTAGGGGAAGCCCATGGCGGATTTTCCATATCTCAGAAGAGAAGGTTTACGTTAGACCCGTTGACGACCCAACGGGTGCTATACCAAGCTGGATAGGTGAAGAAATTCCAGTGCCGTTTGAAGTGGCGCAGGAAGTGGGTGCAATTAGGGGTTTTGTTGAAGAGCAAATGCTTAAAGGGTTTTCTCCAGAAGAAACAGCCGCTAAATTGAGTGAAAATTATCCTTCAGATAAGAATACGATTTTGCGTGCTTTAGCCGAAACAACTGAACAGGTAAATGCTGGAATTCCAGTTCCAACTGACAAACGAATAGTAATCGAAGATTGGGAGGAATTCGTAATAATCCACGCCAACTTCGGCTCCCTTACGAACAGAGCCCTTGCCCAGTTGATAGGTCAATTGTTGTCTGAAAAGATAGGCTATGCCGTAGTTGTTCAACATGACCCATACCGCATTTTTGTGCAGACCATGGGCGCCGTAAACGCTGATCAAATAATCATGCTTTTCGATGAAATGCGAGCCATGTCAGATCAAGCAGTTAGAGACGCTCTAAAAAGGGCAACTGTGAAAACTGGACTTTTCAAAAGAAGAATGATTCATGTGGCAAGACGTTTCGGAGCCCTCCAGAAGTGGGCTGACTTCAGCAATGTCAGCCTTCAGAGGCTGATAAAAAGTTTTGAAGATACACCCATTTTTGAAGAAGCCCTCAAGGAAGTTTTCACTAAGGATTTGGATTTGGAAAGGCTTGTTTTTGTGCTTAAAAAAATTCGAGAAGGCGAAATTCAACTACAGAAAATCGAAACTGGCGGAAATGCAACCCCTGTTGCTCGTGTTGGCATTGAAAGGGTAAGCATGAAAACCGATTTGATTCCACCTGAAAGGATGCGAGCCGTGCTCATAGAATCAGTTAAAGCCCGATTACTTAATGAAACATGCAATTTCATATGCACAAACTGTTGGAATTACATGGAAATGATACGGGCTAAAGACTTACCAGACAAGCCCAAATGTCCAAGGTGCGGTTCTCAAGCAATTGGGCTTCTGAAAGTGGAAGAAGAGAAGGCGCTACCGCTCATGGAAAAGAAGGGTGAAAAACTTACAAAAGGCGAAGAGAAATTGCAGAAACAAGCATTGCAAACAGCCCAATTGATAGCAAAGTATGGAAAAGCCGCTGCAGTTGCACTTTGCGCCAGAAAAGTTCAACCGTCAGACGTGAAAGAAATTCTTGAAGAAGAGAAAAAACTCAATGACAGATTTTATGAACTTGTTCTCGAAGCAGAACGCAAAGCCCTTAGCAAAAGGTTCTGGTAACTTAAAAGGTTATAGCAACTTTTAAATGAAGGGCTGCTTTATTTTGCCTAAACGCTCGTTTGTCAATTGTTAAAGGAGAATGGCAATTTGGAGATAAGCCGTAAAAGACTGCGGGAAGAGGTTCTTGAAAGAATTAAATATATTCAAACATGCGTTTTGGCAAGGGAAATATGCTTACTTGTTCGTACAAACAGAGCTGTATTGGAGCCAAAAGATGTGCAAGAAATCTGCCTTTACGTATCAAAACTCTGTCGGGAACGTGGATGTGAAGAGGCAAGTGAACTATGCCGCAAGGCTTCGGAAAGCATCGGCTCCGGAGATGAAGAAAAATATCTTGAATTGTGCACCCAAAGCTGCATGAAATGTGGAGAAGCCAGAAGACCAACACCTAAGAAGGCCACATACGTCGCTTGAAAAGCAAAAGTCTTTAAAAGAACCGAAACATTTTGATTAGACAGAAAACAATAAGTCACGCTTAAAAGAGGTTTAGTGAATGTATATAGCACCTTACGTTCCAAGCCCACCACAAGTAATCCGTCAAATGCTTATCCTAGCAGAATTAAAACCAAGAGAAGTTTTCTTCGACTTAGGCGCCGGAGACGGCAGAGCAGTCATAATGGCTGCAAAAGACTTTGGAGCAAGAGCTGTCGGCGTAGAATTAAGAGAAGACCTTGTGAAAAGGGCTTTAAGCGCTGTTTATGAACAAGGGCTTCAAGACAAAGTGACCATAGTGAATGGCGACATGTTCCATGTAGACTTGACATCAGCTGATGTTGTTTTCCTCTATTTGACAACTAGCGCCAATGAGAAGATTAAGCCAAAACTTGAGTCTGAACTTAAACCTGGAGTCCGTGTGGTTTCTCATGATTATGAAATTGTTGGGTGGAAACCAGTTAAAGTTGTGAACTTCTGCGAGAACCAAACCTTGGGGTATCCTTCCCACACTATTTATTTGTACAAAAAAGTTTAGGTTTCGTCCATAAGTGAAAGCCATGTCACCTTCAACATTTAGGGCTTCTTTCAGGGTCACTTGGGTGGACACGGATTCAGCCCAAATTGTGCATTATTCCAACTATTTCAGATTCTTCGAAAGGACAGAGGAAGAATTTTATAGACATTTAGGCTTCGGCTTTGAGGACGCAGCAAAGAAGGGACTTTTATTTCCAAGGGTTGAAGCCTTCTGTCAGTTTAAGAAACCAGCAAAATTTAACGATTTGCTTGAAGTGGAGTTAACAGTGGAGGAAATTAAGGAGAAATCTGTTAAGTACGGTTTTAAAGTGTTCAATAAAGAGTCTAGAGCTTTATTAGCAAACGGCTACGTGGTAATTGTAGCCTTGAACAAGCAAACCTGGAAAGCCACAGAAATTCCCATGGAATTCGCTGAAAAACTAAAAAATTTTGCAAAATAATTTTAAGAGAAAACCATTTTTGAAATTTTACAAGAAGAGGCGCGTCGACAGAAAATGCTGTTTGTTCCATGGCAGTACATTGCAGACTGGAAATGTAAAGCGTGCGGATTATGTTGTAAAGCCTACAGTGTCGTTCTAAACTTTCAGGAATGGTTAAAAATTGTAAACAATTACGGCGCAGACAAAACAGTCTCAGGCTTGAATAAGCTGTTTATCAAGAGAAGAAGCGATGGCTCATGCGTCTTCCTATACAATATCTCCGACATACACATATGTGGACTGCAACACATGAAACCTAAAGCATGCAAGCTTTGGCCCTTCAAAATTTTAGGTAAACCAGATTTTGGATACGCAAGAGAAGCAGCATATGACTTCGGCGAAAGAACCGTCTTCGTATATGCTGATTCCACTTGCAACGGGCTTACTTATGGAAGACCTACATGGGAGTTCGCTAATCAAACTCTAAAAGAGTTTATAGAAATCTCGTTGGGACTTCGCAGCCAACAATACAAAACCACGGCAGATGTTAACTTCCTTCAACCTTATGTTGGATTTAGAATTTTAGGCATGAGAAGAAGTTATGTTTAGTATATATCAGAAAAAGTTTATATATAAGGAATTATTGATATATGTTTGCCGTTGAGGAGAACTCTTTGAATGAAAACGAAAGCAGAGAAATGGTGAAAATATTGAAAGCCTTAGCAAACCCAATAAGACTGAAGATGGTTGCTTCGCTTTATGAAAAACCAAAAAATGTTTATGTTTTGGCAAAAGAGCTTAATCTTCCCTATCCGCTGGCTTATCTTCACCTTGACGGTTTGAAAAAACTTGGTTTGGTGAAAGAAATAAGAGAGGAGAAAAAAGTGGAAGGGCTTCCAACAGTGAAATACTATGCACCTTCTGATTTCAAGGTTGTTCTAACTCCAGCAGAAATCCACAAGATTTTCAGAAAGAGGGAGGAGATGAAATAATGGTCAGAACTTCTCTTTTAACTGCTTTATGCATAATCCTAATAGGCTTTGGAGTGCCCACAATTTGCATATACTTCTCAGTATTTTATGAATTTAACGTTATTGTGGCTGTACTTATAGCGCTACTAGCCTTAATAGTTGCTGGCATCTTAGCTATTATTGGTATGGCTATAGGAAGCGAAGAAGTACCATCTGAAACGCTTAAACCGTCAGAGAGAGAAAAGCTAAACCTTCTGAGGGCGCATCAGAGGGCAACCCTCGAAGAGCTTGATGACATAATTGAAGTTCTCAAAGAAATTAAGGATGTGTTAAAATCAGCGCAAGAATAACAAGGTGGGTTTTATGGTGAAAGAGTTGAAATACCTAAAGTTTTCCGACGAAGATGTGGTCAAAGAAACGGAAAAGCGCTTGAAGGAAATGAAAAGATTGCTGATTGAAATAAGGGATTTGTTGAAAACTGCTGGAGGATTTGAGTAAGGGAGGGAAAAATGTGAGCGGAGAAGAAAGAATGAAGGAATATGAGAAAAAACTTCGCGAGACAGCCATTCCAACAACACGTGTAAGTGGTTCTGGAAAAGTGCACCTTGAAGGAATAGGTGACATCCGCATTTCGGGTTCTGGCATTGTCTCCCCTGAAGAAATAAAGATCAGCGGAAGTGGAAGCCTACCTGGAGGATTGAAGGTTAGAAGGGTAAGCTGCGCTGGCAGCGTCTCCATCGAAGGAGATGTTGAAACCGAAGAAATGAGCTTTTCTGGATCTTCATCTATAGTTGGCAATGTAAATGCTAAAAGTTTGTCTGCTTCTGGAAGTCTTTCAGTTGGCGGGGAAGTAAATGGTTCTTTAGTGAAGATTGCTGGCTCATGCAAAGTGGGCAAAGGAGTAAAATTGGAAGACGCTTTACAAGTGCATGGTTCATTTAAAGTCTTGGGGGATGTGGAAACAAAAAATTTGGTTGAGCTTCATGGGGTATTTTCGGTAGATGGAAAGATTGTTACCAATAAATTTGAAGCAGAATTAAGTAGGCGTGAATCCCATGTAAGAGATGGTATCGAATCTATTAATGTTAGCGTAAAAAGCAAAGGAGCAGAAGGTTTGGTGATTTTTGGCATACCAATCGTTGGAAAAATCTTCCACGATGGAAAGCTCTATACAACGAATATTATGGCGAAGGAAACGGTGTATCTGGAAAATGTTTGCTGTGAAAATGTTTATGGAAGAGACGTGACTATAGGCAAAGGATGTATTATTAAAGGGAAAGTAAAGTATTCTGGTTCAATTTCGGTTCATCCAGAAGCAAAGCTTGCTAACCCTCCAGAAAAATCAAGTTGAAAGTGACCAAGTTTGTGTTCACTTTTGCAAACAGACCTTAACTTTTGTGTCCAACCAAATCCTATGTCAAAGATACGGTGAAGCCCGATGGAAGTTGTAAAATCCATAAACCTTCACAAGGTTTATCACAGCAGGGAAGAAGTTGAGGCTTTAAAAAACGTATCCCTTTCCATGAAGAAAGGCGAACTTTTCACATTGTTGGGTCCAAACGGCGCTGGCAAAACAACTTTCCTCAGAATTGTTTCCACTCAGCTTTTGCCGACAAAAGGAGAAGCCTATGTTTTGGATTATGACGTAGTGAGACAGCCCGAAGAAGTACGTAAGCACATAGCGGTTGTTCCGCAGGATGTGGCTACTTATGGTAATTTCACCCCCTGGGAATATTGCTATTATTTTTCGCTTCTTCGTGGAATACCAAAAAACAAAGTTCCAGAAAAGGCTGAAAGGGCTTTAAAAGCTGTTGAACTTTGGGATTTGAGAAATCGAACCTGCGTAACGCTTTCTGGGGGAGAGAGGAGGCGTGCGATAATTGCTTCAGTTCTGGCTTCAGATGCTGAGGTTCTGATGCTTGACGAGCCAAC
Source organism: Bathyarchaeia archaeon (assembly GCA_049969855.1). Lineage (GTDB taxonomy): Archaea > Thermoproteota > Bathyarchaeia > Bathyarchaeales > Bathycorpusculaceae > JASEJA01. Next base: position 25,076 of record JBMFOB010000007.1, read on the forward strand.
AAGCGGTTTAGATGCTGTGGCAAGAAGAAATGTCTGGGCTGTTTTAAGGGAGATGGTTGAACAGGGTAAAACCATAGTTTTGACAACGCATATTATGGAAGAGGCTGAAATGGTTTCAGATAGACTTGTCATAATCCATAAAGGCGTTGTGGTGGCTGAAGGAACACCAGAACAAATAAAGAGTCTAGCAAAAGAAAGATTCAGAGTTGTCATAGAAGGAAACTTGAAAGATTTAGGCTTAACAGAAAAAAGCAATCACATAGTAAGATTTGGCAGTAAACACATAATCTACGTGAAAAATGAGGATGAAGCCATAGAACTTGTTAGAAAAGCCATTAAAAAGGGTTTGAAGGCTGAAACTGCACCGGTTACGCTTGAAGATGTTTTTGTAAGTCTTGCAGGAGGCGAAATGAATTGAACCTAAAAATATTAAAAGACATATTCGTCATCACCGCCCTAAAATCCATACCTGACTTGAAGAGGCAACCATTAATCATTTTTGTCATCGGGCTCATAAGTTCGCTTCCTTTGTATTTCATTGTAATTTTCGGCGGACAAATAACATTTGGGTTAATTGGTGCAATGGTTTCCACAGTTAGTTTCATTGGAATGAATGCTGCAATCCAAGAAATGTCATGGGATAGGTATGTAAAAATAAGGGAAATGATTGTTGCTATGCCCGTTCATCCTTTATCATATGCTTTAGGCATAGCCTTAGCCCCTCTAATCCTTTCCATACCAAGCTTAATCTTTTTTGGAGCCATAGCTTTATGGCTAGGCGCATTAACATTCTATTCTCTATTATGGACTGTGATAGCGTTAATTTTATGTTGGGCAACTGTTAGCAGCGCTGGTTTCCTAATTTCCACATACCTTCAGAAAGCAAGCACATATACTCTAAACAACCTTTCAAATATTCTCGGTATAGCTTTGGGGTTTATACTGCCAGTATACTACCCAGAAGAAATCCTGGGAAATTTCAGCTGGATATCCGTAATATTTCCAACATCTAATGCTGCCAGTCTAATCAGAGTGTATTCTGGTTCCTTAAGTTTGCCTTTCGAAATGATTATTGTCAGATGGTTAATTCTGATGGTGAGTACGATAGTTTTTGCAATTATAACAGTAGCTAAGGCAAGATGGCGAGAAATCTAAAGGTTAATTCTTACAAGATGTTGGATGGATAACGGTCATATTGTAATTCGTAAAGTTTTTTTAATTTTTCAATGCTGTCAGTCTCATTAACTGTTTTATCTGTTCTGAACCTAACTATTTTTGGCACTCTTAAGGCAAATCCGCTTGTGTACTCGTCTGTTTCTTGAATTTCTTGGTATGTGACTTCCGCAACTAATGAAGGCTTTACAAAAACTCCTTCCTCATCTTCGCCTGTTTTAGTATTTTCAACTATTGTTCTTATGGCATCCATGGCTTCTTCTGGTAGGTTTGAAACTTTGCCAATTGTGTAAAGTTTCTTTTCCGTTGGGTCGCGGATGGCAAGCAGAAATGATGAGTATAGCCCTGCGCGTTTGCCTTTTCCGTAGAGGGCTTTTACTATTGTGCAGTCTATCGTGTCGCGTTCTGGTTTCAGTTTAAGCCATGTGTATGTGCGTTGTCCAATTTCATAGGGTGCATTCAAGTTTTTTACAACTATTCCCTCAAACTTTTTCTTTAAGGCTTCCTCATAGAAGCGCATAAGCTCCACATCACTTTGGCAGTCCACACCATCCACAATGTATTCAGCTGGGACAACTTCTAAGAGGTATTTTCGCCTGCTTGAAAGGGGTAGGCTGACGAGTTCTTGACCGTTTAGGAATAGTATGTCAAAAGCCTTTATTGTAACCCTAACCTTTCTTTTTCTCTCTTCCAATTCTTGTGGTGTAAGTTCTCTTGGAACTGTTCTTTCAAGCAACGTCTGAAATGGAAGTGGATTCCCAGAATCATCTGTGGCTATTACTTCGCTGTCAACAATACAGCTTTGCGCCTTGAAATTTTCAGCTATTTGCACTATTTCCGGTAGCGTTTGGGATTTTTCAACGCCTCTTCTTGAGTAAAGCCAAATTTGGGTGCCCCACTTATGGATTTGAAGTCTGCTCCCATCCAATTTGTACTCTGCTCTAGCTGGATAAACCACTTTGTCGGGCTCGTAAAGGTGGGCAAGTTGGGGTTTTATGAACTGACCTGGACGCATTTTAACCTCTGAAAGTTTGAGCATGCCTTCCGATGCCATCGTCATGGCTTCTGGTAAGCCCAGTATGGCTGAGGCGTTTTCGATTAGTTGGGGCGGTACTTCATAGGCTTTTGCCACGGCTCTAACAACTGTGCTGGCGTAATAGCCAAGTTTTAAGTCTCCCAGTAAAAGTCTGACCATGTATTTTGCTTCTACTGGTGTGCTTACCCGCAGAAGGCTTGAAATGTATAGTTCGCGTTCCATAATTCTTTCAAGTTTTGGCAAAAACTTAATGGCTTCATAAACTTCTCCAACAGTCAATTCTTGATTTTTAGGCTTTTTGAGTAAATAAGCGACTTCGCCGTGTTCTCCATAATCTATCAAAAGTTTCCTAACATCACTTATTGGAGTATCAGTGGCTAGGCTTATGCTTCTTTCAATTAAGCCAGGTCCAATCTTCAGATTCTCTTCTGTTATTATTCCCAAGGCGAATCGGGCTTTAATTCCTAATGGCAGGTCTTGATTTTGGAAGAATTTTGTCAGCTCCGTTTCTTTTCCCTTCTTTCCACGCAAGACTGCAAGGCGCTCGTAAACTTCAACGATTTTTGAAAATGGCGTTTCTATTTTTGGTTCTATTCCTTCCATGTAAAGGCGTATGCGATGGTATGGTATTCCAATTTTCCACGTTATCTCTTCTGGCGAAAATCCAGTTTCTATTAAGCGAAGCACCGCTTCTCGCTGAGAGCCATAAGCCTTAACAAGTTCTTCAAAGGATGGTGGTTTAACTATTGACATTTTGCCATTTCACTGTTGTTTTGTTCCTTCAGCCTTCGGTATTGGTTCTAATGCTCTTAGAAAGCCGTCGGATGTTATGTCAACCCTAATTCTTCTTCTTTCGAAGTTGCACATTCTGCAGTCTAAAACTCTGGAAATGCGCACGAATTCGCCTCGGTTAACGGCTAAGTCAACCTGCTGGTCCTGCCAATACACACGCCCGTAATCTACTAATATTGTTCCGTCTAGGTTGTGAGCTAAGCCTATTCCACCCGCCATGTCATAGCTGTCCCAAACTTCTGAACTTCGCTGGTTAACATATAGCGCTGTTATGCCGTGAACTTGGTTGTATCTGGCTAGTTCCATGACACGATATTTTAATGCTCCACGATAGGCTTCGAGAACAGTTACGGAATCAATTATGGCTAGTTCAATTTTCTCCGTTTCTGCAACATAACGATATGTTTCTGCGAAGGTGCTCCAGTCACGAAGTTCAGGATAAGCCACAGTGTCAAGCACAAAAAGGTTTTCGCGGATTTTGTCCCAATCTAAACCCAAAATTTCAGCTTTCTGTTTAAGGCGTGATTGCAAGTCAAAGCGTGGGGTTGCGCTTTTCCAAGTGTCTTCTGCTGTTGCGTAAAGCACTTTTCTCCCAGACGCTGCAACTCTCACGGCTATTTCTTCCACAAGAATTGATTTTCCAGCGCCCGGCAAGCCTGTTATGGCGAATTGTCCACATATTGGCAATCCGTTGAGAGATTTTCCTTCAGGCGTTAAGAAGAAATAGTCTATGTATGTTCCTGTTGGAAATCCTATTAAGGGTTTTTTGGCTTCAACAGCCTCATCTGGTCTTAATACGAGAGAGCTTAGTTTTTCCTCTTTCCTTTCGATTTTTGTTGTCATTGGTTTTGTTGCCAATTCCCACTCGTCTGGTGGAACTTGGGCGCCTTTCATTGCTTCTGCTATGGTTTTCGCCATGGCTTTCATAAGCTTTTCAACTTCTGGCATGGCAGTTTCCCTTTCTGCTGTTGATGGTTGTGTGGGAGAAGGAACCGCTGCAGCTTTTTCTTTAGGCTTAACTTCCTCAATAATTAGTGTCCAGAGTTCGCCGCGGCGTTCTACGATACCTTTAGTTTTTAAGGATTGCAAAAGAGCGTAAGCAGAGTTTGGTCCATACTTTGGTATACCCAAATCTTCTGCAATATCGTTCAGAGATGCCTTACCATCATGAACTTTGAGAAATTCTATTACGTCATTTTCTTCAACCATAAGACTCCCAAAATTAAATGCAACTTGAAAACTATAAAGTTCACGCTTTTAACGCCTAACTCGTTTGTTTTCAAGTTCCACTTTTGTGATTAGCAAATAGCCGCTTTGGTTTTTCCAAACTTTTTCTGCCGCAATAACCTTTATTCTTTTCTTGAAGAATGGTGCGTCAAGCAGGAGGGTTTCGTATTCTCCTCCCTCGCCAACAACTGAAACGCCATATTGCCTATTCAATTCCTTTAGGGCTTCTATGGTTTCTTCATCAATTTTTCTTCCAAGCCACTCTTTGTTAAAGCCAAGGGCGTAAACTCCAGTTATGATGACATGAAATTTGAGATTCACGAGTTCCTCTAAAATTTCTATGGGATTTTTTTGCCAAAGAGGCGTTAAACATTTTAGTCCCAACTCTTCACAGATTTTTTCAATTCTCGTTTTTTGGTAATTGGAGGCTATTGCTCCTGAAACTACTGCGTCAACATCAATTTTTTCAATCACTCTTTTCAGGTCTTCGACTTCTCTTTCTTTAACCCCTAACGTTTCAGCCTTTACAAGTGGAATTCCCACAGCTTCTGAAAATAGGTCTACCAAGCGGATGTTTGGATAGTGGAACATCCAACTGTCTTCTCTTAATGGAATCATACTCACTAAACACTTCACTTCATGGCCTTCATCCAATACCTTTTGAAGTGCTAAGGTGGAGTCCTTTCCGCCAGTGGCTAAAACTGCAACTTGCATACTAGCCCAGCGTTTTACTCCATGAGTTTAGATTTAGCCTCATTGAACAAGGCTTCTGTTTTCATTTGCCATTCTTTGAAGTTTTCCGGCGTTTCTGGATAATCTTGATAGTGGGTTTTGACTTGTTTCATAAAGTTAACTGTAAGTCTGAGCTTATTTAGGAAACGTATTCTCTTCAATCCTCTGAAAACACGCTTAGCGGTTTCGGTTATTTTAAGGTGGAAATCCTCGCCTAAACCTGCCTTCAAAACATCCTCTTCCGTCAACAGTTTATATTTCATTCCATAGCTTAGATCCTCATCATGAGAAGTTAAAAGAAGTATACGGAAAACGTCCAGTCCAGCCTGCTTTGTCCCGTAATTCTTCATATACTCAAGGTTGTATGACCATAAGGACTTTTGGTTAGCATCACCCTTTTCCAAGGCTTTTGTTATTGTTTTTCCAGCCAAGTAACCGCTTAGCATTGACGGGCCTATTCCGCCGCCGTGGATTGGGTTTACGAGGCATGCTGCGTCGCCTGTTATGGCAACTCCATTTCCAACCATGTTGTCTAAGGGTCTGCGTGTTGGGTCATACCATGCGCCTCCATTTAGAAGCAAAGAGCCGTCAAAAAGTGGTTTTGTTAAAACATGTTTGTAAAATTGGTTTTTTGGGTTTGGAAACTTGTCTCTCATGCAAACTCCAAGTCCAGCGTTAACTTTTGCGCTGCTTTTGTAGAAAATCCATGTGTAGCCGCCTGGAGTTACCTTTTGGTTTAGGTAGATTTCGCAGTAATTCACTTCGTCAGTTTCTTGTTTGAGCTGTCTTATTTCTCTGTAGCAAGCTTCCACATCTTCGTTTGCAACTTCATTTTCTATTCCCATTTCTTTTGGAAGCTTCCGCCTAACTACACCAACAAAACCGCTTGCGTCAACAACTGCTTTCCCTCTTAACTCGATTTTCCTGCCAGTCTTCAAGTCCTTAGCTAAAACTCCAGCTACAAAATTCTTCTCAATTATCGGTTCCAAACACTGGGTTGAATCTAAAAGGACGGCGCCTTTATCAAGAGCCTTTTTTAAAAGCCATTGTCCAAAGAGCCGCCTGTTTAATAAGTAACCAACAAAATCCTCATGTCTAACTGTGAAGATGGTTTCCAAATCTGGCGAATAAATTTTAATGCCCTCTATCTTCTTCTCCAGTTCGCCGCTCTGAGGCTTTTCTAAACCCACACTTTTCAAATGGTGTTCTCCAAGGGCGTCTCCACATATTTTCTCTCCAATCTCCTCTCTTCTCTTTCTTTCCATTAAACAAACCTTTAAGCCAGCTTCAGCAGTCGTTTTTGCAGCTAAACATCCAGCTGTACCAGCACCAACAACAATTACGTCAAATTTTTCCAAGGTCTTCCATCTCCTTGGATTAGATATACTTTCTATACCTTGTTGTATAAGTAAACCTTTATAAATCCTAAGTAAGCCATCCAAAAATGACCAAGGATCATTTTTCGCTTTTTATTTGCGTTGTTTTATTCCTTCTAAGATATGATTTTTACTTGTTTTCTTCCTTAACACTATTGGTATTTCTGTTGTTTCTTTACAAGTTTCAAAAACCATACAAGTCAAAGTTTTCTCTATACCCCTAACAAGCCTTAACCTATCAATGACAAACTTTCCTATCACATCAACATTTTCAGCTTTAAGTTTTATCAGTAGGTCCCAGTCTCCAGTTATTATGTGAACTTCTTGAACTTCTGGAAACTTTGCTATTTCATTGGCGATTTCTCTCTGTGAAATCAGCGTGGCATTGTCTTTTGTTCTGTAGGAAACTGATGCTAGAATGAAGGCTGTTGTTCCGCTATTAAGCTTCTGCGCATTCAGAATCGCTCTATAACTTTTTATTATACCCATCTCTTCCATGCGTTTTATTTTTGCAAAAACAGTTGTAATAGGCGAATCTATTTTTCTTGCAATTTCTCTAGCGGTAAGCTTACAATCACTTTGAATTAACGAGAGAATAGCCAAATCTTTCTCATCAAGTTTCTGTTCCATAATTGTAATTATTACAAAAATATAATATAAAAACTTAACTTTATGGAAAAATTGCAACATTTTTTATAAAAAGTTTATAATAGTAACCTACAATTTGAATCTGCTTAGAAAACTCTATAATGTTAAGGTTCAAGGGGCGAGCACATGGCAAAGAGACAAAAGCTTCTAACAGTAGCCGAAGAAAAGCTCATGGAAATTCCAAAGCCTTTGGAGCAACTCTCCAAAAGCGAATTGCAAAGAAAACAGTGTATCGGCAAAGTGTTAACGCATGTCCTGAAATATCTTACCAAGGAATTTGTGAAAGATGGATTTGAATGGCTGTTGCCAGTGATATTTTCCAAATCAACAGACCCTTTATGGCCAGATCCCGAAGCCTCGATTGACAAACGTGTCGAAATTGAAATTTATGGAGAAACGGTTAGGGCAAATTTGAGTATGATAGTTCAAAAAATGGTTGCGTCCTCTCTGGTTCATCCTAAATTGTTCACACTATCCCCGAACATAAGAATAGAAAAAGCGGAAAGGGCAAACAGCGGGATTCATGCATACGAGTTCACACAATTGGACTTTGAAATGAGAGATGCTAAATCAGATGATGTTAGATGTTTTGTTGAAAGAGTATTAGTTGGATTGCTGCAGCATTTAAGGGCTAATATGCGAGATGAGTTAAAGTATCTCCATAGATACAACGGCTTGACGGTTCCAGAAACACCCTTCAAAGTTTATGACAGAAGAGAACTTGAAAAAAGCTATGGTCATGCATGTGAAAAATGGCTATTAAATGAGATCAACCATCCAGTTTGGATAACGAACATTCCAAGAGAATTCTATGACTTTGAAGACTTTGAAAGTGGCATATGGGACAATTACGATTTGCTGCTTCCAAAATATGGAGAAGTATTATCTGGTGGCAGAAGAGAATGGGAATACGAAAAAATAATCAAGAAAATGGGAAGAGACAAAGTTAAAAAAGAAAACTATAAAATACTACTGCAACTGGCTAAAGAGGGAAGACTTAAACCGTCAGCTGGCGCTGGGATAGGAATCGAAAGGCTGGTTGCATGGATAGTGGGGGCAAGGCATATAGGGGAAACCCAGCCGTTTCCAAGAATTCCCGGTCTAGTCTACGATTTGTAAATAGTGCTGAATGTGTAAATGTTAAACTGAATTTTGCATTCATATTACTGATTCATAATCGTTAATTATATTCTTGGCTAACCATGCCTTTCATTGGAAAAGGTGCATTAAAATGATGAAGAAAACAGCTGCGAAGAAAGATGTGGTTTACACGGTTGATTTGACAAAAATTGATGGTGATGGAGCTTTCCCATGTCCCAAATGCGGAACCATAATATCTCCAGACGATGAAACTGAGGAGGTCTACCAAATTCTGGAAACTAGGGTTAAGGGTGACGAGCTGGCAGAACTGGTTTTAATGTGTAACAAGTGTAAAAGCACCATTAGGCTTGTAGGCTTTCTATCACAGTCAGAAAGCTAAAATGGGCTATTACTTTTCTTCAAACCTTCTGCTTATCAGGACAAAAACTAACCATAAGATGACGCCATAGAAAACGCCATTAAAAACTGCGCTTAAAAATTCAGAGTATTTGCTTATGCTTCCTCCAATTAATGCACAAAAGAAGTTTCCAGGAAACATCGGCGAAGGAATCAGCAGCGACGCTGCCGTGAAAAGTAAGAAAAATGCTGTCAAGATTGCTAATCCCCTCATTGCAATTTTCCCCTTTACACTTTATGGTTGGGTTTGGATAGGTCTCTCTTCGAGAATATCGAATATAGCAATATTTAATAAACATTACTGTCTACCCGCACAACAAAAATACAAAACAAACATTCCTAGAAAATCCAAATAGGAAACGAACACAAAACAAAAATCGCCACAAGAAGAACTGTCAAAAGCTTTCTGCTTAAAGATAAACTGGAAACATCATCCAATGGACCGGGATGCCTATACATAGACATGAAAAGCACAAAGAAAGCCATTGGCCAAAATCCTTCAAAAATCAACAACAAAATTGACAACAAAGTTAGAATGCTTCTTGTTTTTTCGCCGACCATAGATCTGGCTACGTGACCACCATCAAGCATGGCTGCGGGCAAAAGGTTAAGCATAGTAACTACCATGCCAACCCATCCAGCCAAAGCGATGGGATGCACTAGCAAGATTTCTTTTTGAGAAGTTTGAGGTATGAGTCCAAAATTGGACAAAAATCGGTAAAGTAGAATAAAAAGAATTGTTGGTGGTAATTCGCTTACACTCTCCGATGGAGGTGATGGAATCGACAATGTTAACCCTAAAGAAGTCACAATAGTGGCTATTATGAAACCTATAATTGGACCACTTGAGCCTACGTCAAAAAGGGAATCCTTGTTAGGAGGAAGGGACTTCTGCATTATGACCGCCCCAAAGGTCCCAATCCCGAAAATACCAAAAATTGGAGGTGGACCAGGTATGAAATATGGAGGTGTCGCCTTTACATCCCTCTTGTCCGCTGTCAATTTATGTCCCATCTCATGGGAACCAAGTACGGACATTATTGCAACCGTAAAAGCTGTACCTCCAATTAATGGATTAATTACGGGTCCAGCCAACTCAGTAATCCCTTGGGAAAGAATGTAACCAGTCAGGAATGTTGTTGCTATAGTTGCGAAAAACAGTATCCAATTCACCATAACATTGCTTGGCTTTACTGGCGGTTTTGGAATGACCCTTAGAACTATTCTTCCGTTCACTCTTCGTAGAATTGCTATCAAATTTAGTGGTTCCAAGTTTTTCAGCAGTTTTAGAAAGGCTTGTTTTGTTTCTTGAGGATGTTTCAGATAGTATGTTGGAATGTTGTGTTCTATGAGGGCTTCTTCTATTTGAAATTCTGCGGAAACAGTTTTGGTTATTTCTTCAAAGTTTGTTTGGGTTATTTGTGTTTCGCCTTCGGTTGGTATTTCGCTCATTTTAATTTCCTTTCGGGTTTTGTTGCTGTATTAGGATGCGTGGAAGTAGAAAAGTTTATTGGATTCCATGTTGTTCTTGTTCGGAATCTGAACTCCTAAAAACTTTTTAATAATTGTTTAAAGACAAAAAACCCTACCGTGCTGAAACAAACACAAACATGGCAAAATAAATGGAAAACCAAAGCCACCACAAAACTCAACTGCCTAAAGGATGGGGCTTCCTTGAAAATAGCAATACTTTATAGCCACTTAAAAGAATTTGGAGGAGCTGAAAGAGTAATTCTAAAACAGGTTGACTTATTCCACAAAAAAGGTTACGATGCTGAATGTTTTTTCGCGTATGTGGATAAGAATATGCATAAAGAGTCTTCGAATCCCCATTGCTATACTAAAAGTTTTTTTTCACCATTAATCCCTAATACTCCAGCAGTAAGAATAATATTATCTATGCCTTTTGCACCACTAACATTGCCAACATTTAAAAAGGAAGATGTTCTAATCTGTCATGGCTATGGTCCTGCTCCTTGGATTGGATATTTGAATAAAAAATTTAGAGGCTTAAAATATGTTAGCTATATTCATTCGCCTCCAAGATTTCTCTATTTAAACCATGGAGAAAGAGCGTTATGGAGATTTAATGATGTTCGTGAAATAATTTTTAGGTTAAGCAAAGTTGCCAGTCCATTCTTGAGAGAATTGGATTATCTTAGCGTTGTAAATTCTGATGTTGTTTTGGCAAACAGCTATTTCACGGCAAAAAGAATTAAAAATATTTATGGCGTGTCAGCAAAAGTTTGCTATCCACCCGTTGACATTGAAACTTTCAGAATTCTCGATGAAAAAATCGTTAAAGAAGTTCGCAAGGGTTTTGGTTGGCCCTTCATTCTTTCAACTGGAAGGATAGTTGCGGTGAAGCGTTGGGAGTGGCTTCTGGAAATAATGACTTATATAGTGAAAGATTTTCCATTGGCAAAATTAGCCGTTACTGGTGAAATTTCAGAGGAAAACGCCAAATACATAAAGGAACTCTTGAAGCTTGCTAAGAAACTTAAAATAGATGGGAGGGTGAAATTTTTAGGTTTTAAATCTCAAACGGAACTTGTGAAACTTTACAATGCTGCCGATGTTTACGTTTATTCCGTTCCAAGAGAAGATTTTGGATTAGGTCCAGTGGAAGCCATGGCATGTGGAACACCGTCCGTTGTTTGGGATGATGGTGGCGGTCCATGCGAAACCGTGATTGACGGCAAAACTGGATTCAAGGCTAAGCCTTACGATGTTGAAGATTTTGCTGAGAAAACTTTGAAGGCTGTGGATATGGATAAGGCGGAAACCTCTAAAGCAACACGAAGCTTTGTAGAGGAAAATTTCTCTTGCCAAAAACATATGAAAATCTTGGAAGAAACAATTCGAAAACTAAAGTAGGGAATAGGCGAATTTTAAGGAATAAAAATGGCTTATTGCACCGAAGCTTTTAGGTCGTGGCAGAAGAAAGTTTTTGTCATTTTTTTTCATCCCAGCGTTTCAGTAACTGCCCTAGGAGGGGCTGAGAAAAGATTTGTTGAAACCATGAAATTTCTTTGCAAGAGTGAAAGCCTGAAGATTACTGTTTTGGAGTCTTCGCCAAGTCTTTTGGCAATGCCTGAAATTAGCTGTCAAAAACATTTGTTGTCTTCTACTTTTTTTGGAAAGGGGTGGTTGAGCAATTATGTTGCGTGGGGTTTGTGGGTTGCTAAGGCTTTTTTGAAAAGTTTTCCTCTTGTTCGTCGTGAAAAGCCGAATTTCCTTTTTGTTCCAAATAATACATTGCCGAATCTTTTTTTAGGTTATGTCGTTTGTTCTGTTTTGCGTTTGCCTTTGGTTGTTATTGTCCACCACATTGATGTTCCTTTTTTCTGTGGAAAGCCGAATTGTTCGCTTTATCATTGTTATCGAATCATAGGATACGGCAGGCTTGTTTCGTTAATTAAGACTTTCACTTTTTATGTGACGCTTTCTCTTTTAAAAAGGGCAAGGGCGATAATTTCTGTTTCAAATTTTACTGCTAAGGCTTTAAGGGTTCATGGCGTTTCAAATGTTAAGATTTTTGTAAGCGGCAACGCTGTTAATGCCAAATACATAAGTAATGTTGAGCCTCTAAGTGCCAAAAAATGTTATGATGGAGTTTTTGTTGGCAGAATAGCCAAAGAAAAAGGGGTATTCGACATTTTGAACGTATGGAAAAAAGTTGTGGAAAAGAAGAATGAAGCGAAACTTTTGATTGTTGGAACAGGATTGGAGTTAGCTGCTGTTAAAGAGAAAATTGGCACTTTAGGTTTGGAAAACAAGGTTTTTCTTAGAGGACATTGCAGTGACAGAGAACTATACAGTTTGTTGAAGTCGAGTAAAATCTTCATATTTCCAAGCCTTTTCGAGGGTTGGGGGATTGCTGTTGCAGAAGCTTTAGCCTGCGGGTTGCCTGTTGTCGCTTATGATATTCCAGCTTTAAAGGAAAATTTTGGAGATTGCGAAAGCGTTTTCTTGGTTGCGGTTAAGGACTTTGAAGGAATGTCTTCAAAGATTCTAAATATCTTAAACATGCGCGAGAAGGATTTGTGTAAACTTGGCAATTTTTCAGAAAATTTTTCTAGGCAGTTTGTTTGGGAAGAAGTTGCAAAGAAGGATTTAGCCTTCTTAGAAAATATTCTCTATGAGTAGTGAACGTCTTAACGTTTAGAAATTATAAAAAATTATAATAAAAAAAGGAAAATGGGGTTTTGGTTATTTTATGGGTCGTGTGGTGTTTTTTCGCTTATTGTTCCTAGACGTTCAATAATTTCGACGTATGGTAAGTGGGGGTCATAAGTATAGTATGGTGGCATTGGATTGGTTGTGCGTGCAGTGACGTTCTGATAGTTTAATCTGATTACAAGTGTTGTTACTCCTCTGTTTATTGTTTGTAGGTAGTATATGCCGTATTCTTGGAACCATTTGCATGTGTAGTAGGTGTCGTCGCCGCTCCATCCGTGGATGAGGAAGCCCACGGTGCCGTTCAAGTCTTTATATGTTGTTATTACTCCTATTCCAGTGGTAGTGTTGCCAGTGTAGAATTGTCCGTCGCTGTAGTAGTATTGTCCCAAGTAGTTGCTTAGTGCCGTTGTGTTCCAGCATGTTGTTGCAAAGATTACGTCGCTTAAGAGGATGTTTGTCATTCCACCGTATATTTGGATGGCTTGTGAGAACTCGTTGAAGTATTCGCTGACGAGGTTCGCTGAGGGTCCTGCCACTGTTATGATGTTTGATGAGGCTACTGGATATCTAGTGCACCAGTCATCTTTTAATGCGAGTCTGCCTATGCTGTCATAGTAGTTGCACCATGCGGGTCCTGAAGGACGCCATGTTGTGTATCCCATGCTTGTTAACATGCTTGGAATACGTGGACCCCACGCTGTGTCTGGCATGTCTAAACCGCCATTGTCCGCTATTACTTGTTTTTCTTTGAAGGCTTCCGCAACCATTGCTGCACCAATCGAGTCAATAGCGCGTGAGTGGTTGCCAACAACTATCCATTCGTAGCGTCCCATCAAGCTTTTTGTTAAGGAAGCATCTGCAATTGTATAATTGGCTATCACGCTAGTGTAGCCATCCGTATAGATTACTGTGTGGTTTGTTCTAAGTAAGATGCTTCCTGTTACGTGAACCCATTCATGTTCTGGCGGTGTAATGCTATACCGTATGGTCATGTTTCCGCTGTAGGTAATATTGTAACGAGCACCAAGTTCGCTTGCGTAGTATGTTGAGTTGTAAGCTGTAACGTAGCCTCCGTCTGGCGGAACCTTTATGTCAACTGTTATGTTAAAGTCGTCTAAGCCTGTCAACAGTTGGCCTTGTGAAGGAGTGCCTGTCATGTTAACTATGAATTCGTCGTATAGCACCGTTATGTTTTGAATTATGTTGAGCGGGTCTTGCCATTGCGTGGAGTTTATAACATTATTCGGGATTATTTGTACCGGAGTATTATACGTAATCTGTGTTCTGCTAGCGTTTCCGAATCGGAGTGTTCCGCCGTAGTAGTTTGCAATTTCATCTTCCGTATAGGAGATTGTGCAGTTTGTTGAGTACAATATTTTTATTACAGTTCCAGCAGAGGGAACAGAGGCTGCACGGATCGTAATGGTTCCATAACCTGTTTCGTTGACGTAGAGTTCGTAGGGTTCATACGCTGACAAACTTGAACCTGAATAGTAGACGGATCTCGCTGGATACTTTAGTTCGCCTCCCCATATGACGCGTTCGCTGAAGTTGCAGTAGTCTTCCCAAACCGGCGAATATCTTACTGGTCTATATGTGAGTGTTATGTTTAGGTTTGTTCCGCTGGCTGCTGAAGCGTTTTCAGCGGCTGTTACTGTATGAAATTCCACCCACCTTCTCGTATCCTTGTGTATTGCACTGTACAAGTCCCATGGGTTGAAAATCTCTTCAAGCTGATATTGCACTTCCATATCGATATGATTAGCGCCCGTGTAATCGTGATCGTTTCCATCCCAAAGATCAGTAACGCCGTAAACTGTTACACCCCTGAATTGTCTGTCATAGTAGCGGCTGCCAACACTGGTTCTCGTTTCCATTAAGAAGAAGTCCCATTCGCCAATTAAGTAAGGCGAACGGAATGGTTCTCCGCCCTGTCCATCTGTAGTATGCGTATCTCCAGCCATCAAAGACTTCCACCACTGATCTAATCTGCCAGCATCAACGCTCCAATCAGAAAGCGAAGGCCAAAAGGCAGCCCAGCCTACATAGGCTTGATCTGCAGATATTATTTGAGCCAAATCATAGGTTCCACTGCTGCCTGGTTGAGTGCCGTAAGAGGAGTAAGTGTTGGCTGCAAGGGTTGGGTTTAAATGATATTCATTGTTGTATACTGTACTTAATGCTTCGTCGCCTCGATAAAGGTGAACGTAGCTTTGAAAGGCACTTGCGCCTGAACTTGGACCAAGATCCCATTCGCCTCTGTTGCTAAACTGGATAATAAGACCGGAGGCGCTTGTCTGTGTTCCTGGTACTGTAATTGGGCCTACCACGAATTTTGTTGTTGTAATTTTGATATCCTTTAGGATAATCACTTCTTTACTGACTTTGTTGAAAATGTAGGTGAAGACTACATCAACTAATGGCTCATCTGTTCCAGTGGTGTTACTTGTTTGTATCCAGTCTTTAACGTGATTGACAGTTCTAGCAATATACATTCTTGGTCCATTATACAAAACACGAATGTCATCTGTTGTCACGGTTCCATTGGTTTTTCTTCCACCAGTATAAGTCGTAGAAGTTGGATTACTTATTAAGCGTCCAGGATCCCTCGGATCTTCTTCCCATTCATAAGTTGGTCCACCTGAAACTCCACCATACCAGTCGTTGTCTACCCTCAACCAGTCGTTTCCATAGCTTGTGAGATCTGCATGCAATGCACATGCCCAAACATTTCTAATTGTACCAGTCGGCACATGATAGTATGTTATATTTATTAACCATCCTTGACTCCACTTGTGCTTTGGTATTGCATCAGGAACGGATGAACCTGCTGGGGGTGCAAAGGGATCTCTTGTATCATATTCCAGACCTATATTGTATGATGCTCTGCTGTCGATTAACTCTCCAAACTTTGAAAAACCAAATTTCAAGTTTTTCTTTTCAAAGGGGTAAAGCGAATAATAATCGTCTGCCAAGACGCCTGAAACGTTTGTATACCAACTATTTTCATCTGCAACTACAGGCTTTAATAGCATTAGCGGTGAGAAGATTGCTGTTGCAATAACTGCGGCTATTAGTATTGCAAGTATTTTCTTTCTTCTTTCCATTTTCATTCCTCTTTATGGGTCATGTATGAAAGCGTGGCACGTTTATTAAAAATTTTTTTAGTGGTTCTGATTCAGATTTAGAACAAAAACCAAAAAATTGCTCAAACAAAAAACAAAACTAACCAGAACGTTTTAAACCATTCAAAATTCTATATCTAAAAACCAAAACCAAATAACCGACCACAGTTGAAAACAAGCGCATTTTACTAGCACCCCCCTTCTTTCCATAATCAAGAAAAATTGGAACCTCGTCCACCACGCCTCCAGAAGCCACAGCCTTTAACAGCAACTCTAAGGAAGCCGTGAAACCGCTCGATTCTATAATAGAGTCTTGAAACACATTACATAGTCGCTTAAGAAAACTAGCCCTAAAACAACGAAAACCACTGGTAGCATCTTTCAAACGCAACCGAAATAACTTCTCAATCAAAAGGTTAACCATTCTGCTTAAAATCACCCTATGCAAAGGAACATTCAACTGTGCACCGCCATCCACATAGCGGGAGCCCACAATCACATCAGCGTGTTCTGCAGCTGTCAACATGTCTAAAACATATTTGGGATCATGAGTATTATCAGAATCCATTGTAACAACAAAATCATCATCAAAAGCCTCATCAACAGCTGCAATCAAACCAGTCTTTAAAGCAGCGGCTAAACCACAATTTTTAGGATGCTCCAAAACCTTCACTGGAAACTCGGCAGAGAGATCTTTCAGTATCTCGCCTGTTCTGTCATAGCTTCCATCGTTTACCGCAATAATTTGATAAGATAAGTTTGGACCTAAGGCTTCATTAATCGAATGAATGAGGGGCTTAAGGTTTCGCTCTTCATTGAAGCATGGAAGAACAACAAAACATTTCATGATTTTCACTTGAAATTTCCAATGAAACTCGATGAAGCATTAAAATAGGCTTTAAGGAGAGTTCGGATTCAAAATCAAAATAATACATTAAGAAGATAAACGGACACAATAAAGCGAAACGGTAACATGAACCTCAACCCAAACAGAATAAAAGAGGTAGTGATTATAGTCATATTTTCGCGGTTACTAATTTTTTTGATAGCAGTGTTAAGCGATTGCATGATAGCGGACTGTCAGTTTCCCTTTCAAACTCCACACGTTGATATTCCCGTTTTTGGACTCTTTGCCAAATGGGATTCTTTCTATTACCTTGACATTGCAACCCATGGCTATAGTTTAAAAACCGACCTATGGGCCTTCCGCCCTTTTTATCCCATAATGTTGTGGTTAATTGGTTCTCCTTTTACATGGTATCTGGGCAAATGGGAATCTTTTCTCATAGCGGGCTTAATTTGGAACATGTTCGCCTTTGTTCTGGCAGTCGTTTACCTTTACAAACTTACTACGCTGATTCTAAGCGAAGAACATGCGTACCAAACCATTTTGCTATTATCTTTATTTCCAAGCAGCGTCTTCTTCACAGCAATTTACCCAGAATCAACATACCTTCTCCTAACCGTTGCATCTTTTTATTATCTTGAAAAGGACAAATTTTTCCGAGCCATAATATTGGCTGCACTCGCAGGCTTCACAAGACCTGAAGGCTTACTAATATTTATTCCATTCCTGTTAAAGGCTCTAAATCTAAAAGGTAGCAAAAAACTCGAGCTGCTAATAGGTTCAGCCATTATAGTTTACACGCTTCCCGCCTTCATGCTTTACGGATACATTATAACGGATGATCCATACATACCTTTTAAAGCTGAAACCCAGTGGCCTAAAGCAACACTTTATAACTTGTTAACCTGTGCTTACCGCGAGGAATTGGTGAATGAAAGTGTTGATAGGCTAGCTGCATACTTTATCTCTACAATCATTTTAATAATCGCCATTTTTTCCATTCTAATATTGTTGCCGAAATTCCGAAATCTAAAAGATTCTTTGTGGGCTAAATTGATGCTGATTTGGCGTGATAAAAAGATGCCTTACTATGCTTGGGCAATTTCACTTTTAGGCGCCCTCCTTTTTCAAGGAGGCTATGCTGGACTTCCAAGGTTTGCTTCTACCTTATTCCCAATTTTGTGGGGCAACACCATATGGATTAACAAACGCCAATTAAGAACACATATGCTGCTTTCATTTTACACTTGCCTCATGACTTTGGGAACGGCACTTTTTGTTAATTGGTACTACTTCCTATAGGCTATGTGTTCTAATTTTTTAAAAAGCAATATTTTTCCTATAGAAAGAAAAGCAAAAGGAGTTTCACCCAACTTGTAATCCAATGGTCTTGCAAGAAAAACTGTAATCCTTGAAAGAAAAGAGAGGAAATCAGCTGAAATAAAGGCGTTTTTTCTGGTTAGAAAATAATAAACGTCTCTACTGAATGAACTTGCATATTTCCTTAAACCAAGAAAGGTTATTGGAAAGGACAAGTCTACAGCACGCCAATAAACAAGATTTGCGCCAGCTTTTTGAAACTCTTGAATATACTTCTTCATAGTCCTAATGCGAAGGTGACTCGTATTCCTTTTTAACGTAAAATGAGGCGCCATTTCAAAGAGCAAAATGCATCTACCAGGTTTTGTGACACGAACCATTTCATATACCGCTTTTTCCCATTTTTCTTCATCAAAAATGTGCTGAAGAACCGTTACGCAATTAACCATGTCATAAACATTATCTGGAAAGTTAAGCTCTGAAACGTTCATTAAGTGAAAATTCACGTTTTCCAATTTTCCCTTTTGCAGTCGCTTTCTGGCAAGTTCGATCATTTTTGAACTTATATCTATGGCTGTTACCGTGCAACCCATTTTTGCAAAAGTTTCTGTCCATTTGCCGGGGCCGCAGCCTACATCCAAAACTTTTGCGGGACGCTCAAGTTTAATGACGTTTTCAACTACATTCATGACAAAGTCTCTAGCTCTTTTATCAGCATAATCGGCAAGCCAGTTCCTTGCGGCTTTTCTCCATTTCTCCAGACGAACCTTCTTTTCATGCTCTTCAGCCTCTAAAGCCACATGGTCCCAATATTCCTCTAATACTTTCTCTTTCAAGGCTTCAACTTCCTCTTGAGAGCTTTAGTTTTGGAAATTAGTTTATTGAAAAATTTGGATGGTGTAAGAATTACAGCTGCAATAAAAATGAGGCTTGTTAATGCAATCTTTAACCCAACATCTACGTATGTTTGGCCCGTAAACTGTATTGTCATGGTTAAGTTTCCAGTTTTGTTTACGAAGAAACCGTTTACAATAGAATAAATTGGAACCGGAGAAATTTCTTCATCACCTACTAAAGCTTTCCATAAAGGATTATAAGATTCGGAAAGCACAAGCAGAAATGGCTCGCTCGCATTGACCCGCACCTTATAGGTGCATGGGTTTACCTTTTCATATTCCACTGCGGGAGCGTTCGTTTTGCATGTGAATAATTCTGAAAGGTTTAGGTTTTCATTTTCTGATAGCGAATAAAGAAGTATTTGTCCTATCCCCACTTTTCCAATAGTGCCTATGCTTAACCTTTGCTCGCCAGCATTCAAACGGAAAGTTCCCGCATCAAACCATTCATATTTGTTTGAGCTGTTGGAAAGGGAAATTTCAGAGGTTTTTTCGCCTAATTTCAAGTATATTTTTCCATTTTCAGATGTTGAATTTACACGTATGAAGCATCGATAGTTTCCATCCCTTAAAATAGATAAAGTTGTTGAAGTTGCAATTTTGTACGTTTCAAGTTCCCATATGCTTACTAAGGGCCATGTGGAAAAAGCAGTTATATAAATTCGCAACTTTGTGGTGTTTATTGGTTTTTCAAAAATGTGGAGGCAGGAAATGCCATTGTTAATTTGTGGACAACTAGTTCCATCAACTTCGCTCATGTTGACGAGGGTTAGCCATTCGGATTTTTCATCGTCCCAAGCTTGTATTAGATAATCTTTTGCGTATGCAGTTTCGAAAAGCACTTTAACGGCAACTATCTCTTGCGGATTTGTCCAGTTTATTTGAAGCCATTGAGGGGCGGTTTGGTTTAGGGCTGAAGCCCATCTTGTGGTTAAGTTTCCATCAGCAGCATATTTTGCTTCGTACTCAACATTTTGAAGAATCTGTGTTGAACTGGCTGAAATGGTTCCTTCGGGAGAAATGTTGAGGAGGGCATCTTCACCACTAAGCGCATGTCCTTCATAAGGTTCAACTTTGATCGTCCATTTTTGAATCTTGTTTTCTTCAAGGAAGTCTTCAGGCTGGATCACATGTAT
The DNA here is from genome assembly GCA_049969855.1 of Bathyarchaeia archaeon. Lineage (GTDB taxonomy): Archaea > Thermoproteota > Bathyarchaeia > Bathyarchaeales > Bathycorpusculaceae > JASEJA01. Next base: position 45,063 of record JBMFOB010000007.1, read on the forward strand.
TATTTTGTTTTCGGAAGATTGTATTTTTTCTATAAACTCGTTAAGCTTTGCTTGAAATATAGATTTTTCAACTATGCAGATTGCTTCTACATCGTTGTATCCGCTTCCGTCATTTTGTAAAGTCAAAATGTGACTGCCGTTTTTGATGTTTAAATTAGCCACTTTAACCCACTTAACTGCGACCCAGTAATCAGCGGTTGGAGCGATTTCTGTAAGAAACTCGTCGTCAATGTATAAGTTCAATTTTCCTCTGTCTGGTGCGAAGGCTATTCTAATCCAAAGTTCGTACTCTCCATCCGAATTCACTGCGAATGGAATTTGCACCTTATTCTTTCCACATGTTGTTAGAGTTTCTTCGCCGGGAGCCAGTTTGCCCATGTCTCTCCAGAAAGAGGTGCTTATCCAATATTTTTTTTTGTCCGAGCTTGGAACAGCATAATCTTTAGTCTTAATGAATTTTGCAGAATCGCCAAGGAGTGGTATGACGATGTCTGTCAGATTTGCACCGCTGGTGAGAACCAAAGCTTTTGAAAAATCAATTTTTCCATTAGAAAGAATTTGTTCGGCACTGTTAGGATTTATGAAAAAAAGTGCGGTTTCATTAAGGTTAAATGAGTCTATTTTGCATAGAGATGGAAAAGTTTCTAATCCGCCAGTTACAATCACAAAATCTTTTGGAGAAAAAATTTCCTGGGTGAAATAGCCATTTTCAACTATTAAGGAATTGCTCTCATTGTAAATTATGCTGCTGCCTTCTTGGTTCAGAATAAAGTTTTTCACTTTTTCGCTGCTGTAAGATGGTATTACAACGTATTTATAATCGAATAACCCGAGAATTTTAAGGAAATCATCAGTTGCATTGCTGTAGACGAGACCTTGCCTCAAATAGTCGACAAAAGCTTTTGACGCTGGTTCCCATCCGCCATCTTGTAGTACGGGTTTATCATGGAAAATAGAACTGTCAAAACCTATATCATGAACCCAACCTATCTCGTTAAGCATGCGACAAAAAGCAAAGTCTGTTCCAGCGTTCGGGTCATTTTCCCATTCTCCAGGACTTTTGTTAACTGTTATAATCTTATACTGTCCAGGTTGTTCAGCCATCCATTGAAATGGCTCCACGTAATCTTTAGGAATTTTATACGTGAGTAAACCGTTATAGAAGAAAAACCAACATGATATTGGTCCGCTTAAAATTATTAAAATCATAATAGCTATGCCAGCAAAACGGAAAATCTTTCTAAACGCACTGAACCACTTGCTTAAAAAGTTGATGGATACATAAAATTCTTTAACATGCTTATGTCTGAAATTTTCCATTTTAACGCTTAAAACATTGTTTTTCGATTTTTCTGGTTTTTTAACGATGTAGTTAAGTAGAAAGGTGACGAATAATGCTACAAAAAAAGCGTTAGAAAAGGCTGTCATCATCTCCCACCTGCTTGGTCTGCGGAAAACAGCAAAATAGGGTATGTTTAACCATGCCCAAGTGAAGAAATCGCCGACGGGAGGATTAGGACCCTTGGATATAAAAACTGAAATTACAGAAGCCATCAAAAAGAAAACCGTATACCTATCTCTCCGAACTAATATAGCAGAATAAGAGATTAGAAAAATGCAAAATAGGAAAGTTTGAACTGGAAAATCAGGCAAGCCAAAACCTCGGATATTAACAATTTTTATGTATCCCCCCTCTTCTGTTGCCCCTAATGTGAAGGCTTCCGTGAGATTTGCCGCGCTAAAGTATTCAGCCTCTTCAATCTGGTATTTGTACTCCTCAGATAGGAAATGCGCTTTGACATTCATAAAAAATGGAATTGTGAAAAAAGCTGTTAGAAGAAACACCGTTATCGCACAGACGGCTAAAAACTTAAGAAGATTTTTGCTCCTTGTGATGAATTTTATGTCTTGAGCCGGAAATATGAGAAATATTAACAGAAAAAGTATCATAAAAACGCCATATATTACGACGCAGTTTGCGTGGAAACCAGCAAGAAAAATTGACAAAGCTATAGTTGAATATAATATATCCTTAAGTTTTCCTGTTCTCAAAGCTCGGTCAATAAATAAGAAAATCAATGGAGCAAGAGCATAGCTGAAAACCATGTCAACATGTCCCTCTGTCAACTGAGAGAAAAGCAATGGGTTCAAAGTGTAGACCATTACGGCGAAGAAAGCGGCAATGTTATTATGAGTGTGGCTGTATGCGAAGGTGTACATGGAAAATCCAGCCAGCAGAAATGAAAGGAAAGCGAAAACTTTGATTGTGAGGACGGCGTCTACAAACACGAAATGAATAAGCATAAAGAATAAGTCAATGAGATTTATTCCTTCAACGAAGCCAAAAGAGTATGGACGCCAAATGTAAAGCCACCTATAATCCCTAGCGAAAATGTATTCTCTGGATATCCACCCAAAAATGTCGTTTCCAGCTGGAGCTTCGTTTGTGAAAAGAAAGTTTCTAAATATGATTAACGCAATTAGTGTGAAGAGAGCGGCAGTCATTAGCATGCTCCTTTTTTCACGAATCTTCGCAGCAATTTTTATTAGATTCTCCTTCGGAAACCACTTACCTACAACTCCAACACATACTCCAAGGAAATAACCTAAAAACTCCAACCCCTTCATAAAAGAAAAAGTTAACAAACCCTTTAGATTCCCAACGTAGGCCCCAATTTTCTGAATGGATGTTAAACGTAAAACTGCGTATCTTTTTAGAGCGTCTTTTGAGGCTTTCTCAATTAGATTGGGAAGTGTTTTGCCATATTTGTATGCTTTCACGCCAACATTGTAGATTGATGGTAAATTCTCAAAATGTAGGATTTTAAATTTAATTTTTCCAACCTTATATCTGGAGGCGGTGAACTTTTGAAAAAAGTGAAAGTCTTCTCCGCAAACTAGTTTTTCATCAAATCCTTCAAGTTTTAAAAAAACATCTTTTTTAAAGAAGCGGGGAATTTCCATCAATTCTTTTAAATCAGAGAGAAGTTTCCTTTCACTTTTCCGCAGTTCACCAATGATTCCGAAATTCGCATCTTCCTCAGGTATTATTATGGCTTGAATATTGCTTTCCATGCATTCTCTAACGCATTCTTCGACGATTTTTGGGTTAAGTTGCATGTCAGAATCTATGAAAAGCAGAAACTCGCCCTTCGCCTTTCTCGCTGCGTAATTTTTGGCTTCGCTTCTTTCGCATTTTAAAAGAAACACTTTCGCTTTAGATTGTCTAGCTATTCGTATGGTATCATCTGTGCTGTAACGGTCCACTACTAAAATTTCAATTCTTTTGTAAGTTTGCTTCACAATGGATTCTAAGCATTGTTTTATGGTTTTCTGGGAATTGAAAGTTGGTATGATTATAGAAACAAGCGGCGCCGTTTTTAGCTTTTCCACTGAGGCCTCCTCGTTAGCCCATGCAGAAAATTTGTTTATGAATCTTCTTTCAAAAATTGAATAACATTCAGTTTCCGAACTCGAATATTACTTCCTAAGAAACTTCAACTTTTCTGGAGTTTTACTTTTTTCGCCAAAAGCGTAGACTTCATGCAGTTCAAATTTTGCTCCACATTCTTTACATTGAACATAACCAATATCACGTCTTATTCCAAGCCAAAATCCCTGTGTAGATTTGCATTTAGGGCATGTTTTGAAGTGGCTAAAGGCTTCTTCAAGCTCTTGTAGTTTCAAATGTTCTCCAATCTCCATAATAATATATTTCTCTGAAAAACTTAATGATTTCGGTAAGCCTTTATTTGTAGGCAAAGACATTTCACTGGTGGATGCCAATGAAGGTGCAAATGTTTACAGTCGGCGGATTACTTACAAACTGTTATGTTTTAGGCTGCGAACAGACCAAGGAAGCATTAATCATAGATCCAGGTTTTGACGATGGCGGTGAAGCAGAAAAAATCTTCAGTTTCATAAAAGAGAAATCCTTCTCATTGAAGTTTATTTTGAACACGCATGGGCATCCAGATCATACTTGCGGAAACGGAATTGTTAAGGAAAAATTTAATGTGCCAATCTTGATTCACGAGTTTGACGCTCCTATGCTTAGTGAAAAGGGTAAAAGGGTTGCCGATTTTCTCGGTTTTAGAATTTCTCCTCCAAAACCAGACATACTGCTGCATGATGAGGACATTGTCAAATTTGGAAAAGTAACGTTAAGGGTTATGCATACTCCGGGTCACACTCGTGGAGGTATATCACTTATTGGTGATAAGGAGGTTTTCACTGGTGACACATTGTTTTTTGGTTCTATTGGAAGAACAGACTTTCCAGAGAGTTCCGAACCAGACATGAGGGCGTCTTTAAGGAGGTTGGCAACATTGCCTGACCATTTTGTTGTTTATCCTGGGCATGGACCTATAACAACTATTGGCGAAGAGAAGCGTAGTAATCCCTTTTTGCAAGACTTATAATGCTTTTTTAAAAAGGTCTTCTTCTCTCGAGATTTGAAGTTCGTTTGCACTGCAGTTTTCACAAAATTGTACGATGTTACTTAAACCTTTGAAAATAACGACGGGTGTTGCCTCATCTCCTTGTCCCATAAGCAATTCTGCCGCAGCGGCAATTTCATCAGCAACTGCAACATTTTTCACCTTCAAAATTTGTCCGAAAAGGTCTTTTTTCCCACGGTAATCTTTGAAGGGTTTGATGCCTGCCAAGCCAATGGCGAAGTTTACTTGTCCTCGTTTGAAGGGGCGGCTGTATGTGTCGCATATTATTATGGCAACTGTTTTGCCGGTTAGTCTTTTGATTTCTCTGCGGCATTTTTGTGCTGATTCGTCGGGGTTTTCTGGCAATAATGCGAAGTTTTCTGTTCCTTCCACGTTTGATTTATCTATTCCAGCGTTTATGCATATTAAACCTCGTTTGTCTTCCACCAATAGAACCTCACGGGAAGCCTTAACTATTTTTTTCGTTTCTCTCAGAACAAGTTCAACAAATTTTGGTCCTTTACCCGTTATCTTTGCAATTTCTTTAGCTTTCTTTGAGGGAACAACCTCTTTTAGCCTAACAATTCTTCCTTCGGTTTTTGAAAAAATTTTTTGGGCGACAACTATTATGTCGCCATCCTCGATGTTCAAACCATTTCTTTCAGCAGACTCCACAATTATTTTCGCTATGTTGTCTCCTAGTTTTATTAATGGAAAATCATTTAATGCAAAGGCTGTGAAAGTTTTCATTGTTTTCCTCCCTTGTCGTTTTATGGTTGTTCTCTTACGGCGTTAAATCTCTTGCTAATGAATTATCTTACAGATTTTGAAATTTTATTCAAGATTCATAATGCTTAAACTGTTACTGGCATAGCGATACTGATTAACTGAGAGATGTAGAAACATGAAGCGACAACTTAGATTATCCTTTATTTTACTAACTATGATTTTCAGCGTTTTCGGTTTTGCAAATATAACGTTATTTCCTGTTGTAAAGGCAACTTATGTTGGAGGTTTTATTACGCAAGACACTATATGGACGCTTGTTGATAGTCCCTTCGTAATTTCAAACGAAACCATTGTTTGCTCTAATGCCACATTAACCATTGAGCCAGAGGTTGAAGTTCGGTTCGGAGGATTTTTCAACATAACAGTTGAAGGAAGACTCATTGCAGATGGCGCAAAGAATAAAACTATACGGTTTACTTCAAACGAGCTTAAACCGAAAGCTGGAGCTTGGGGAACAATCAGATTTAATTCTACACAAGAATCTTCTTTGTCTAATTGCGTTGTAGAATATGGACTGAATGGAATAACCATAGAAAATGGTCAGGTAAACATTCAAAACAGCACGATAAGGCATAATTCTGAAAATGGAGTTACAATTTCAGACGGTTATGTGCGTGTTGAAGATTGCGAAGTTTTAAACAACACTATGGGCGGAATTTTCGTAAGCGGCGGTGGCCAAGTTAATGTTCAAAACAACGTTATAAGTGGCAATGGCGACGGCATAATCCTGAATGGAGATTTAACATCCGAAATAAACATAACTCAAAACGAAATATCATTTAACCAGCACAGCGGAATACTATGCGAAGCAAACACTTATGGCAACACTAAAATCCTGAACAACACAATTTCCCAAAACTACTATGGCTTCTATGTGTCAAGCGATGCAGTTACCAACATTACAAGAAATTACATTCTGAACAACAGCATTGGAATCTTCTACGAGAGCGGAACGGGTCACATAGCCCACTTTAACGACATAATTGGCAACAGCATTGGCATGGATGTTTCGTCTGGGGCTTCTGTTGATGCAACATACAACTATTGGGGCAGCAGCAGCGGACCTTATCATGAAACATTGAACCCTCGTGGGAAAGGAAACCCCGTGGGCGGAGACGGGGTTAATCTTGATTTCATCTTCTTCTTAACCCATCCCATAGATTACAATAATGCTCCTCCAACGGCAATCCTTTGGACAGACAAAGTTTTGGTTGCGTCAAATCAAATGGTTACTTTTGTTGGCACCGATTCATATGATGATGGAAAAGTTGACTATTACCTTTTTGATTTTGGAGATGGAAACAGCAGCAATTGGACAACATTATCCCTTTTCACTCACAGCTATTCTTCCGAAGGAACTTATTCTGCCAGCTTAAAGGTTATAGACGATTTTAACACTACTAGTAATGCTGCTTCTGTAGAAATAAACGTTATAGACTTACGATCTTTGGATGTATCCTTCACTCTTAGTAATTACACTGTAGAGTATAACGAGGAAGTTTCGGTGACCGTTTATGTTTCAGATGGTGTGAGTGCTGTGGCAAACGCAAATGTCACGTTATTCTCGGTGAGGGGTGGAATTTTCACGCCTAAATCAGGTTTGACAAATTCCACGGGATACTTTACTGCTATATTTAAGGCGCCAAATGTCACTGACATAACCGATGTTAGAATTATTGCAAGGGCCTCAAAACTTTATTACGCAGACGGTTCAGCCCATGATTATTTGAAGGTTCTTCCACCGCTTACTGTTAAAGTGAGTGCTGAACCGCCGACAGTTAAGTCAGAGGAAACGGCATCTGTAACTGTTCAAGTATTGGACAGTTTTGAAATGCCAGTTGCAAATGTTTCGCTTGCCTTGTCTGCTGAGAATGGTGAGCTTTCGGCAACAACTGGCGTTACAGATTTGAACGGCATGGCAGTTTTCAATTTCACAGCTTACCAGACTTTAACTGAATTGAATGCTACTGTTTTGGTTAATGCCACGAAAGCTGGTTATGGAATGGGACAAGGCGTGTGTATAATATCCATAGAACCTAAAGTGCTTGCTGTGGAAGTCGCAGCTGAACCGTCCATCATCATTTCTGAAACGTCATCCACCATAACTACTCACATAACATGTGATTCAATTCCAATTTCAAACGTTACGGTTACAGTTTCGTCCAACGCTGGTGGAAACTTTTCTTCAACATCAGAAATTACAGATTCAAACGGCGATGCAGCATTTCTTTTTACAGCGCCGCAAACAACTGTTAGGGATGGGCTTAATGCCACTATTACTGTAAGCGCAGTTAAAAGTGGATACGTTGATGGTGAAGGATATACGTTGATAACTATCCTGCCAAAGATACTTTCTGTTCAGGTTTCTGCTGAGCCTAATGCTACGGTTTCTGAAGGAAAAATAAACGTGACAGTTCATGTGATATACGAAGAAAAACCAATTGCAGAAGCAAACATCACATTAACATCTGAAAGCGGTGGAATTTTCCTTCCAACTTCTGCCTTAAGCGGCGATGATGGCAATGCGCTCTTCACTTTCACGGCACCACAAGTTGAGGCTCCATGCAACATCACACTTTTAGCGAAGGCAACCAAAGATGGATATATTGATGGAGAAAATTGGCTTAACATATCTCTTAGCCCAGGAATAATTGATGTCAATGTTATAGTTGAGCAATCCCAAATTGTTTCAGGAGAATCCACAACCGTAACTGTTTATGTTAGTTGCAATCAAGCTCCAGTTTTTAATGCGTCAGTTAGTCTCTCATGTAGCGACGGAAATATCCCTATTATGACAAACTTAACCGACATTAATGGTTACTGCACCTTTGTTTACGTCGCTCCTCAAACAACAACATCCATCTCCGTCAACATTACGGCTAACGCAACCAAATACGGATATGTAAGCGGTGAAAAACAAGTTTCAATAACTGTTAATCCGGAAGCAGCGCCTAGCGAAGGTTGGCCTTTGACGACGATACTTCTGATTGTTCTTATTCCAATAATTATTGCTGTGGTGGTTGTTGTTCTCATTAAGTTGAAGATTATTGAAGTTTCTGCGGGTGAGGAAGAGAGTTAAAAAGTAATGTTTCGTAAGACGTAATATTTAATAGACCGTACATATCATAATAAATGAGTAGGAGAAAACACAATGGCGCGACTGAAGCTCAAAGAAACGTTAACTAAACTCAAAAGAGTAAGAATCAAACTTAACATCAAAAAGAAGCAACAAGTAGCCATTCCTCCACCACCACCAAAACCCATACCCAGAGGATATAAGGTTGTCGAGAAATATCCCCTCTATGAACCCTTCGCTCACGTTGCCATAGTACAATACCCAAAAACTGGCGAATACAAATACATATTAGATGAGCTACAACTTGACCCTCTCGAAAGAAGCGTTTACAACCGCATATTAGAAATTTTATTAGCGGAAATAGAGTCTCCAAAAGAGGAAATCCTTGACCCAAGAAAATTCTTCGCAGAAGAAGCCAAAAAAATTGTTGACAAATACCGCATAAGCCTAGGATGGCTGCCCGACGTTTCATGGTACAAAATTCTCTACCACGCCGAAAGAGACCTTGTAGGTTTCGGCAAAATTGACCCATTAATGCGGGACCCAAACATAGAAGATATTTCATGCGACGGAGTTAACAAGCCAGTCTATGTTTGGCACAGAAACTATGAGAGTATTGAGACAAACTTGGAATTTGAAAATGACGAAGAACTTGACAACATGGTTGTTAAGCTTGTGCACATGGCTGGAAAGCATGTAAGCTCAGCCTTCCCCATAGTAGACGCTTCACTGCCGGGCAAGCATAGACTTGCAGTATGTTATAGACGTGAGGTTACGCCTTTTGGAACAGCCTTCACAATTAGGAAATTCAGAGAAGACCCATACTCAATAATTGACTTAATAAACTTGAGAACATTTTCGGAGGAGATGGCAGCCTACTTCTGGCTTTGTCTTGAAAATAGGGCTTCCATAATGGTTTTGGGTGGAACTGCTGCTGGAAAAACCACAGCCCTAAACGCTTTAGCTTGCCTAATTAAGCCTGGAAGCAAAATAGTAACAATAGAAGAGACAGCAGAGCTTAACCTGCCCCATGACAACTGGGTTTCGCTCATTGCTAGACAAAGCTATGGCTTAGGTGGAAGCAGTGTTGGCGAGGTAACTCTCTTTGATCTGGTGAAGACTTCCATGAGGCATCGTCCAGACATACTGATTGTGGGTGAGGTGAGGGGTCAAGAAGCCTATGTGCTTTTCCAAGCCTTAGCCACAGGACACGGTGGCATGTGCACAATGCACGCTGAAAACTTGGATTCAGCAATTAAGCGTTTAACTTCGAAACCTATGGACATTTCGCCCGCATATATTCCATTGATGAACATTGTATTATCAGTTCAAAGAGTTCACTTGATAAAAGGCGCTGAGAAGAAGGCGTATAGGCGTGTACTTAATGTTAATGAAATTGCAGATTACGAAGATTATAGATGCGCTTTCAAATGGAATCCGACGAAGGATGCTCACATACCCGCCTTCGATAAAAGTTTAATGTTGTCTTCAATTTCTGAGCGTATAGGTGCTACCAAAAAGGAGTTAATTGAGGAGATAAATAGGCGCAAGGAAATTCTTCGTTGGATGCGTGAACGTAATATAAGAAGCTACAAAGACGTAGCTGCCATCATTGCAGAATATTACGCTAGACCAAAGCAAATTTACGAAAAAATTGTTGCAGGGGAGGAGGTAAAAGCGATTGCCGTTTCTAGAAACCCTTGAGGCTTGGTCCTTCCGCATTTTCGGTAGGAGTGCGCCTTCATTTCTAAAGCATGTAATCGAGTTTAAGGATTATCTTGAAAGGGCAAAAATCAAGATTTACCCTCCAACTTATGTTTCCTTAATGTTTTTCATTGCCTTTTTGACGCTTCCAATATCAATAGTGTCCGTAGTTATTCTGTATCTCTACGGTTTCATTCCAATAATTTTCCTTGTGCCGCTTCCATTTTATGTGATGATAGGCTTTCTTCTAATACCAATCTCAAGGGCTGGCGAAAGGGCAAGCAACCTTGAAAGGGAAATGCCCTTCGCAGCCGCTTACATCAGCGTTATGGCTTCTGGCGGCATAGCCCCATACACAAGTTTTAAGCGCCTTGCAGAAGTCGAATTAATGCCTGCCATGAAAAGCGAGGCAAAGGAAATAATAAAAGATGTGGAGATTTTTGGAATAGACCCACTATCAGCTATAGAGAATGCGGCAAAGAAAAATCCCCTTGATGTTTTCAAAGATTTCCTATCCGGTTATGCCTCAACAGTAATCATAGGCGGAGACATTGGACATTTTCTTGAAAGGAAAGCTGAAGATATTTTCAAGACAAGAGCCCTGCGTGTTAAGGCTGCGGCTGAAAGGCTTGGAATGCTATTGGAAACTTTCATAATTGTGATGGTTCTAATGTCCCTCTGTTTCTACATCCTATTCAGCGTAGAATCCATTTACAGCGTTGGCATATCCATGTATTCAGGCATAATTTTGTACACTTATTTGTTTACGCCTATGCTTTCTTTCATGTTCATCTATTTGGCGCATAGCATGCAACCTAAAACGCCAGTGGTGGAAATGCGTCCATACAAGGTTTATGGAGTTTGCGGCGTCATAGCCATAATATTATTTATGCTGTTGACAAACTTTATGGGCTTAATAGAAGTACCACTTTTCAGCGCTTTCCAGACCATTATTGACTTGCCCGTTGCCATTGCCATATGTCTCTTCGTAGCTACAGCGCCCGCCGCCGTGGTTAATAGCAGACTTTCAAAGAAGAAGGCAAGCATAGAACAAGGCATCAACAGCTTCCTAAGAGATTTAACAGAAGTAAGAAAGACTGGTTTATCCCCTGAAAAATGCATTGAAAGCCTTTCCAACCGAGATTACGGCGAATTCAGCAAAGAACTGCGCAAAATAAGCTCCGAAATCAGTTGGGGAGTCCCGGTAAGAAAGGTAATACTGGATTTTGTTAAGCGAATGCGAAGCTGGATGGCTCAGATTGTCATGTTTCTACTTGTTGAAACAATAGATGTTGGTGGTGGAACAATAGCGATGATAGAGTCTCTGGCAAGATTTAACAATTTGACGCAGGAAGTTGAAAAAGAGAAGAAGATGGCAGTGCGTCCATACATTTTAATGCCATATTTTGCTGCTATTCTCCTTGTGGCAACAACAACGATGATGATAGGTTTTACGTCAGGAACTCTTGGAGTGGCTGAAGCTGGCGGTCAGAAGAAGGACTTAAGTTCGCTTGTGATGACTTTTACTACTTCATGCATTTTCCACAGCTATTTGATTGGTATTGTGGCTGGCAAAATTAGCGAGGAATCTGTTGCTGCTGGCTTTAAGCATGCTTCTGTTCTGGTGATTATTGCTGTTTTGGCAGCGAAGTTGGTGCCTATGTTTATAAGTTTCGGTTAGGAGGGGGAAACAATTAAGAAAACCGTAGGGTTCAGGTTAAGAAAAGATGGGAGAGGGATTAGTCCAGCAATTTCCACTGTTATATTAACAAGTGCTGTAGTTGTGCTTCTTCTTGTGGCTGTTGTTTTTGCGAATAACTTTTTGACTGCGAGGATGGCGGAGAACGAGTTTAGTGCTGTGAAGCAGTTTATGCAGACTGTTGGGCTTCAAATTGATGATGTGGCTTGGATTATTGGGCGGACGCAGACAGTTCGTTATGCGAGTAAGTATGGGGAGGTTAATTTTGAAAGTGCTGCTTTGAATTATACTGTTTATGTGAATGGAACTGTTTACTTTGTTAACTATACTACGGGTATTCTTTTGTTCAATATGCCTATAAGCAAATATTCTGTTGGAAATAACTATTATGAAAGCATATTTCCCTCCAACAAGTCTTTTCTTCAGGTTGGGTCTTCGGCGCCTGTAAGTTATGTTTATGTTGTTGAGAAATTGCCTATGAATGATGGCGATTACGTAAGGGTTGTTGTTGTTCCAATAATTAGAGTGTTGAATTCAACGATATCTGCTGGTGGGACTGTGAAGAACTATTTCAAATTTTATTTGCCTATTCTTTCTGCTGGGGAGAATCCTCGTTTTTCTCAGTCTGTAACGCTTACGGGAAGGAACGTTTCAGTTAAAACTATAGATGGCGTTAATTCGGTTAATATCAGTGTTTCTTTTCCGAAGAGCAGTTTAGGCTTTGGTCAAGGCTTTTTCAATTTTGATAAAACGGTGGAAATATTGAATGTTCCAAGCGGCTCCATTATTGAGTTTTACACTGGTGAGGTGGTTGTTTCTTTAGGAATGCATAGTTAGGGAGGGTTATGGGTGCCGCATGTGACTATTGAGTATGTTATTATGGTTCCAGTTTTGATTTTGCAGATTTTTCTCTTTCCTTTGGCGGCGAGTTGGCTTATGAATATTTGGGTTGATTCGCGTAGGACGCTTGCGCTTCAGGAGGCTGCAAGCCATTTGGGAAGTAGTATACAACAAGTTTATTCCGCTTTAAATCATGATTCGATATCTGCTGGGACTGTGACGCAGAAGGTGGATGTTCCGCTATTTATAGAAAATTATCCGTATGTTGGAAATGCCACTTTAAAGACTGTTTTGGATCCTTATCTGAATACAAGTAAAGTTTTGGAGATAACGGTTAGGCTAGCGACTGTTGGAACTACTGTGACGACTTCTGTT
>JBMFOB010000008.1:0-54396 GCA_049969855.1 Bathyarchaeia archaeon
CAACACGTTCAAATGCAAGCCAAGAGAATGAGCTAAAGACAATGTTCTTTCAAAATCAACGCCGTAAGCGATAATGCTAACGTCCACATCGTCCTTAATCTTGCTTAAAGCCCTTATGGCGATGTCCGTCCCCTTCGCACTCCAGTTCGAATCACTTGCAATGAGAACCCTCTTCTTTCCGCCATGTTCCACGATTGGTTTTGGATAAAAAATCTCCGTGTCAACAGGATTTGGCAGGTATTCCGCGTCTTCCCGAAACTGTTTTGCTATGCTGAGAACATCAGGAGTGCTCACCAAAACCTTATCACAACTGCGTAAGTTATGCCTAACTATTCTACCCCACAAAGGATGTTTTAGGCTTGCCCTCAAGTCGCTGCCATGCGCATGCCCTATTAATGGTTTCTTCCCAAGCCTAGACGCAATATAACAATCTTGCAGTAGATAATGGACATGATACACGTCACCCTTCACCCTCAAAATCTTATAGGCTAAACCAAACGTTTTACTCCAAAAACCCCTAGAACGCTTGATATGCTGTTTTTCAACATTTAATGGCATATACTTAAGCAATGTTTCTCCAACAAAGGCACAATCATTTATCATAACAAGCTTCATTTCAGCACCTATTCCAGCCTCTTTTCAAGCAAGGGCTTCAGCTTTGCAACATCCCGCTCTAGGGCTTCAACCCTCAATCTAACCTTTTCAATCTCCTCCCTTACTTGCTTATCTGCGATTTCTTGCTTACGTTTCTCATTGGACTTCAAAATCAACTTCAAAAACTCGGAATCATAACTTTTCAACAGCAACTCCGTATTCGGAATCAAACAATGCCCACCAATAACCCCAGGATAATGTAGCGGCTTATTGAAGCGAACTTTGTGGATATCCTCAATCATATCCACAACTTCATTAAAATCTGCACCAAAATATCTTGAAATGCGATGCATCTCCTGAAAACATGCAATCATCCAAGCTCTATAAACGGTTTCAAAAAGCTTTGCAAGTTCTGTTTCCATGGGGCTTTTTAGAACTTTGACTTTTAGACCAAGTTTTTCGAAATGTCTTTTTGCAAGCTCCGCTGCTTCTTCCGTTGCTCCTCCAACATACTTGCCCCAGAACTTAATATCTCTCTTCATGGTCTCTAAAGTCCTATGCATACCCCGCACAGGCGAATGAACAACCAAGGATTTTGACGCTTCATAGATTTTTTGCGTGGTGCCCGGTTGTATAGTGCTATTGATTATGGTAATTTTGGGTTTAAACATTCGTATATAATCCAGTGTCGTCTTAACAAATTGCTCTTGACCTATACAGGGATAACATATGTGCATAACATCAAAAGCGTCAGGCAATTCAGCGTAGCCTACAATCGATTTCATCTTCTCCTTATCTAAATCAAAACCATAAACGTCAAATTTACTGCTTTCTTCAAGCAATTCAAAAAGCGCTCTACCAACCTCTCCCAAACCAACAACAATAACCTTCTCTTTTATCACTTCAACCCCAACAGAAAATTTAGATATCAAAAGTTACATATAAACCTGAATTTGAACGCAGGTGCGAAAAAGTACACTTTCTCATGATAATTTCTCCAAGGTTTTAGATATTACGTCAACTGGATTTTCAAGTTTATCCAACAGGTCTCTAACATCTTTTTTGTTGCCAAGCAATTTTTTGGCGAGCTCGAAAACCGATGCTACCTCAGTTCTGAATATGGGAAAGCCCTTATCCGCCAAATAATCGTTTACGTGTTGCTCTTGGAAAAAGTTGATTATTATCGCGGGAGTCCCCTGTAGCGCTGCCTCTCGTGTAATTGTTCCGCCAACACCGACGAATAGGTCTGCCTGTGCCACTAAACTTGCGGAGTCAACAAATCCCTTTGGAATTATCAAGCCTTTAATGGTTTTCCTATCGTATCTAGGGAGGAAAACGACTTTTCCTAAGCTTGTCAATTTCTTCGCCAAGTTAATGGATGATAACTTGCCCTTGGCGTAAGCGGCTTTTTCTTCCACTTCTCTTACAACTATAAGCGGGCTTCCAAATTCATACTTCACTTGCGGTTTAAAACCTTTAATCCAGGCAACTTCGTCCACGCCATCAAAATGAATTATCTTGCCATTAACATTGTAGACTTGCAGCATCTTTTCTGGGATTGCTTTCGAGGCAACTATGTAATCGGAAAGCGGCAACGTAAGCCTATTCACAGCCTCAGCATAAGGAGTATCAACGGTCGCTATTATCGGGATTCCTAAACCAAACGCTACCCGAATCTGGTCGACAGAACAGTGGGAAACAACAACATCCGGAACAGCTTTCCCAAAAATTTTGCAAAACAAGAGTTGGCGGCGGACGCCTTCTCTAAGCCTAGAGAGCAAAGATTTAGGATTATACCGTCCAACAACAATGAATTTTTCGCCGAGAAAACTGGCGAGAGGCACCGTGTCAGGATGCTTACGCGTAGTTAAAATTACTTCATGTCCAGCCGCTCTGAGTTTTTCCGCTATGGCAACTCCGTAGCGTACATGCTTTCCCGTGCAAGCGTCATACCATACGAGCATTACTTACACCAGCAGTACATTTCTCCAATGATTTTCCCATCTTTAACGAGTTTTGCCCGCGCGTCTATGTGGCGTATCCAGTAAACATTTTCTGGCAGAATGTTATATTTTGGTATTTCTGGGATGCTTTCTTTAAACGCTAGCTTAACGTACAAGTATGGAATATTCGCGTAATAGTCTTTGCGAAGAACCTCGCTTGCGTATGAGAAGAAAAACGAAGTTGTAAACATTCTAGCGGCGTTAATTTCGGTAACGCATGGAACACCATCTCTATTCTCTTTAAGATCCACACATGCAATCCCATTAAAGTTGGAGTCAATCGAAAGCACAGCCTCGGTTGCGATTTTGTTTACATTTTCGTCATGTATCGTCCTTTGAACCGCCGGCGTGCCCGTCACTCCGGACGGCGCAAGGTGTGGGTAGATGTATTCTAGTCGTTCTCTAGCCATTGACGTTACCAATTCTCCATCTTTCCACAAACTGTGAAAAGCCGTGTTTCTGCCAGGCAGATGCTCTTGAGCGATAAAATTCCAGTTCATACCACGTGCCTTCCAATAGTTAATCCATGAAAGCGCCGTTTCCTTGTTCGTTGCCAAAGTGCTTCCTCTCCCTCCAGCGCCATGCGTGGCTCTTATCCAAATGGGGTTTCTAAGCTCTTCAAACGCTTTATCTACGTCCCGTTCATTACGCACCTCCACTGTTTTAGCGACTGGAACCCCCTTCTTCATCCAAATCTTCGCAGATTCGAACTTATCTTGACATGCGGCTATTGCCTTTTTTGATGGCAGAAACAAGTTTGCCTCTATTTTTTCACGATTTTCCGAAACAACCGACACCTCAACATCAGTTTGTGCATGTAAAAAGTCAGCTCTTTCTTTGCGGATAATCTCGTTCAATGCATCTATGTAGCCAGTTTCCTCGGCTTTTGGAACTCTGTATTTCCTGTCCGTTGAAGCCAAATAAATGAAGTGCTCGTTAGCCTCTGTCCCCACAATAAAAATTTTCTCTGGAGCAAGACGAAGTGATAAAACAAAGTTTATGCCTGCTGGTCCGCCAGCACCCGTGGCAACAATTCGCCTCATACCGCATCACCATTAAACGCTTAGTGCATTAGTAGAACCACTAACTGCTTTTAATATTTGTTTGTACACGTCAAAATTTATTAGTGCAGTTTTAATTAACTCACCGAAGAGGGCCGGTCGTCTAGCTTGGTTAGGACATTTGCCTTCAAAGCAAGCCTGAAGCAGCCCTTACGAGGCTGAGGTCGCCGGTTCAACTCCGGCCCGGCCCACTTGCTATTGTTTCTTTTTTCCTTTTTCGGTGTAATTCTTTATAAATTGGAATGGAACATTCTCCATCATGGAAACCGGAGCCGTAAGCCGCTTTAACGCCTTTCTAATGTTTGTTTTGATTCTTTTTTGGGGAAGTTCGTTTGTTGTTGTTAGAATGGTTTTGATGGAAGGGTTAACTCCAATTGCTATTGCCACTTTTCGTTTTCTTGTTGCTGGTGGGCTTTTTCTTGTTGCAATTTTGCTTGAAAGAAAAAGGGTGAAAGATTATGGGCTTTTTGTTGAGAAGAAAGATTTTCCGAGGCTGATTCTTTTGGCTTTCACTGGTGTGACTTTTTTCTTTACGGCTCAGTATACTGGCATAAAAATGGCTGGGGCATCCATTGCAGCAATCTTTGTGTGTCTACTTGCGCCAATTTTTATAACCATCCTTTCCGCCAAACTCTTTAAGGAACGTTTGGTGAAAAGGCAAGTTTTTGGTGTTGGAATGGCTGCCGTGGGCACTTTTATTGTTATTATGGGTGGAAGCGTAAGTCTTCAAACTAATCAGCAATTCTTTCTAGGAAGCCTAATTTTGCTTTCTACACCTATTCTTTGGGCTACTTACAGTCTTCTTGGAAAAAGTATGATGGAAAAGTACAGTCCTTTTATTGTTGTGGCTTATGTTAACATGCTTGGAGGCTTATTCCTCATTCCTATCTCTTTGGCTGAGGGTTCTTTTAGTCAAATTTTTACCATGAGTGTTCATGGATGGATGGCAATCATGTTTTTGGCGGTTACTTGTTCATTTTTTGGCTATTACATTTGGTTTTATGTAATAAAAAAGGTTGGAGCCGCTGTTACTAGTTCTTTCATGTTTGCTGAGCCATTAATTACAGCTTTATTTGCAATTGCTTTTGTTGGAGAAGAGTTAAGTCCTTTTGTTATTGTGGGAGGCTGTCTAATTTTCATAGGGGTATACTTGGTTACCAAGAAGTAAGTGCTGTTGAGTAATCCATAAATTCCATGATATTTTTTGGACTGAAAACAGAAAAAGTGGAGTTGCGTAGAATTTTACCGATTTTTGGAATAAGCCCAATGGCGTCAGTTCCAAGTTTGCACGCAACCGCATTCTCAAATAACCCTAAAGGCTCGATGTTCAATGCGTCGCGGCTAATCCTCGCCTTTTTTAAAGCTAACCTTATCTCTAAAAGAGAAGAACCCAAAATTATTAGTCTGTCTAAAAATGATTTTGTCCAGTTTTTGTAACGATAAATTTGGCTTTCTGAAAGCATGGCTTCTATGTGCTTTTTCTCTTTGTTTATATCTAAAACTTTGATTGTTAATGGTAGATTTTCGCAGAAACCATAAAGTTCAACGAGCTTTTTTAGGGCGATTTTCCTTCCGTCAACAAGTTGTGCTTGTAAATGTTGTATTGGAATTGTGGCGTCGATAATGTTAGGTGAGACTATTCCTACATCTACATAAAGTTCGGTTTTGCTTTTGTTTAAGAGTATTATGCGTCCTTTAACTTCCGAGTATTTTTTTAAGTGTTCAAAATGTGTTGGGCAGATTCCTATTTCCTTATCTAAATAATTGAGTGCTACGTTTTCGTCTTCTCCGGAAACATCTACTTGAACCATTCCGCGGGGAGTAATTTCACAAATTTTTGTCTCAACCTTTAACCCTTTTAAGATGGATTTTAAGGATTTGTCAATGAATTTTAGTTGATTTTCGTGGTAGATTTTTGTAAGAAGGGTTACGGTAGGCATTTGCAGTCGCCAATTAAAGCAAGCATTTCTTTATGCATTTTTTGTATTCTTGCAATGGCTGATGGCGGCAACTCTTTGGAAAGGTTTTCAATGGTTCTTTCTATAGGCACTCGTCTTGAACCTTCAACTAGCTTGTCTGCGTAGGAAACAATTTTCTCCTCCATGGATATTGGAACGTAAACGTCTTTAGGCCATCCTAGTTTCTTTGCTTCTCTTGCTGTTATTCCGCCCCCAACATGCCTTTTTATTATTGAGACAACTTGTTTAGGTAAACCTAATGATTCTGCGATTTCTGCTCCTATAATTGCGTGGTGGACGCTGTGGGTTTTTGAGCGTCCTATGTCATGTAGGAGAGCGCCTACTTCCACAAGTTCCAAGTTAACATCTAATCCTTTTTCTTTGCATGCTTTTGCTATTTCCAGAGCAAGATCAGCTACAGTTTCACAATGTCTTATAACATTTGCAGAGCATCCACTTTTATGGAGAAAGTATAATGCCTCTTCTCTTGATGGAAGCCTTTCACTCACCCAGTTCCTTCCTTAATTGTTCAATTTTCTTTGACAGTACCTCAACAATTTTGGCATTGTCATAATGGACTAGGGGTTTTCCGCATGTTGGGCATCGGAATACAAGTTCCACTGCTTCTTCGAATGGGATTCGCTTGCATCCCGGCGTGTAGCAATAATAAAAGTCATGGTTTTTCTCGTATTCAAGTCTGATGTTGAGTTTTTCCATTACTCGCCTTTTTTGGCTTAATATGAAGCCTTCAAGTTGGTCTGGTTGGAGTTTCCAGTGGAATATGAACCATCCGGTTTTTGGGTCTCGGGTTCTTCTGAGGCTTACGAGGGAATGGTCGTAAAGTTTGTATAGGATTTTTCTGACAGAATTCAGTCTTATGCCTGTTTTGTTGGCTATTTCGTCGTCTGTTATTTCATCTGAGTTTTTCAGAATTTCAATTAATTTAACTGCATCTTCTTCGCCTAAGGCTTCAGCGACTTTCATCAAAGTTGCATCATCTATCGTTGACAACGTAATGACCCTTTTGCTCAACTGTTGAACACTGCACCTCTTTTAAAATATATATTAGTAAACTTTCATTTAAATCTCTTTACGAAATCTGAATCAGAACTAACATTTTTTAACTATTTTCTTCCCCCTCTTCTGAGGGATTATCCTAACCTTAGCATTCTCAAATTTCCTTTTCAGCTCCTCCCCCTCAAATAGACGGTCTAGAAAAACGGCTAGGCTTGCGCATTCTGAGTGGGGTTGGTTTCCGATTGCAACATTAAAGTCTGAAAATTCTTCTGAGAAGAATTCGCTTGGAACCTTTTGACTGCCCACGATGACTAATATATCTTTTCCAGACGCTTTAATCCGCGTTAACACATCGGTTGTTTGGATGTTTTCTCCATAAGCCGTTAGGTGCACAACTATTCCGCCTTTTGTTTTCCATTCTTTCACAACATTTTTCCAAGGCTTTCCCATTTCAAAAAAGAAGGGTCCTCCCCAATTTTTTGTGACTTTTTCAATTGTTTCTCTTATTTTTTCATCTTCTATGTCTGATAATATGACGCCTGAAGCTCCAAGTGCTCTTGCCGTTAAAGCAACATGAGTTGTAAGTCTGGCATCCCTGAGTGGTCGGTGACCCCACCTTAACACTACAATTTTAGGCATACTTTTCACTTTGCCCGTTTTGTTGAGATGCTTTTTTCGAATTTTCCGTCAAATTCTTCCACGCGTTTTCTGACTTTTTCTGCGAACCATGGAATTGCTTCAAAAACCACATGTGCGTTGTTGTCGGCGTATTTTATTGTTTGCACATCTGCCCTTTTGAAGAGCCATGATATGAATGGCATGGTCTCGTTTGTTAATGGGATGGTGAATGAGGCTTGAACATAGTTTTTTAGCATTTTTAGCATATTCTGCTTTAGCAAGTCAATATTAGTCTTGTAAAGGGCTGATATTGGCACGGGGTTCGGCGTTTTTTCCTTTAAGTTTTCAAGTTTCTGGGCGGTTT
Organism: Bathyarchaeia archaeon; assembly: GCA_049969855.1. Lineage (GTDB taxonomy): Archaea > Thermoproteota > Bathyarchaeia > Bathyarchaeales > Bathycorpusculaceae > JASEJA01. The sequence continues at coordinate 7,616 of JBMFOB010000008.1, forward strand.
CCTTTTCTGTTAGTAAGTCAATTTTGTTTAGTGCTGTTATTATTGGGATGCCAGCAGCGCCTATGCGTTCTATGGTTTCTAGGCAAACGTTTAGTTTCTTTTCAATAATAGTTAATGGCTCGCTTACATCCACAACTAAAAGTATAAGGTCTGAGTAGATTGTTTCTTCGAGGGTTGAATGGAAAGCCTCTATCAATGTTAATGGTAAACGGTCTATAAAGCCCACAGTGTCTGTTAAAAGAAATTTCTTTTTTGAAATTTCCACAAGCCTTGTTGTGGTAGACAGTGTCGTGAATAGGGATGTATCCACTGGAACCTCTTCTTCTGTTAAGGCGTTAAACAGTGAGCTTTTTCCAGCATTTGTGTATCCAGCTAAGGAAATTGATGAGAAGCCAAGTTCTTCCCTTCTTTCGCGGTGCAGCTGCCTTTTTCCACGAATCTTCCTTAACTTCTTGCGAACCGTGTGCACCTGTTTCTTCACTGCCTCATAGTAAACGTCCACTTCATAGGCTCCAAGACCCATGAATCCTGGCTGTTCACCCATCTTGGCAAGCCTTACCCTTTCCTTTGCATGTGCCAACTCATATCCTAATCTTGCGAGTTGGATTTGTAGTTTGGCTTCTGTTGTGGTGGCTCTTCTGGTGAATATTTCGAGGATTAGTTGAAAGCGGTCGATTGCTTCTACGCCTGTGGCTTTTGCAATGTTGTAAGCTTGGACTGATTTTAGGGGATTGTCAAAAATTATTTTTTGGGCGCCTGTTTCTTTCACCAGTTTGGCAAGTTCTTCCACTTTTCCGGTGCCTATCTGATAGCGGGCGTCTGGTTCTCGAACTTGTTCTATTTTACCTACAACAGTGTATCCTGCTGATTCAGCCAAGCTCCTAAGTTCTTCTAAGCTTGAGCTTTCAAATTGCTGCCGTCGCTGAACTATGATTGCTTTCGTTTGGGCGGCTCCTCCGTCTCTTTTTCCTTCTTGTCCAGTTGGATTATGTCTCCTAATGTTAGTTCACGGCTCGTTGGTTGTGGGATTTTTGTTGGAGCATTTTTCTCTTCTGATGCGGGAACAAGCAATTTAACCTTCAATACATGTTCAAGTTTTGTTGCAAGCCTATTGTCGGGCGTCATTTTTCCAGTTTCTATTTTTTTGAGGAGCGAAACTTTTTCGTTTATTTTTTTGCCCAATTCTTCATGGGAAAGCCCAAGCTTTTCTCGTGCTTGCCTTATTTGTACATGAAAATTTTCCACAAGCTCAAAACCTGTTTCAACAGTTGTTTCCGGCACTTTTTTGCTTTTTATTTGTGCTGGATGCGCAGTTGCTTTGGTTTTTAATACTGCGCTTTTGGGTTTTGGTTCTTCTTCCCAAACTATTTTTCCATGTTTTGAACATTGGCTGCACACTGTAAGTTTTGCTCCTTCAATTATCACTTTGTATGGTTTGCCGTGAATTTTTGCACCGCAGACTTCGCATCGCAATTGTCGATACACCTAAACTGTTTTTATTAGTTTGGTTGTGTTTATAGTTGTCGAATTAAAATAGCTAGTTAATGGTGCAAAATCTTGGAGGATCCTCTAAAGAGAATTCGAAGCGTAGCAGATTACCAATTTGGAAAAGGCGTTGGCATCATGCTTTTTCCCGAAAATGTGAAAATAGAATATTCTAAAAGAACTGGCAGAATCCGTTATGTCTATTTAGATGGCAAGCGACTTGCAACTCTACGCCCAACTGACGGCTTATTCTCTCTAAGCATTACCGGTGCAAAAAGAATAGCTAAAAATGCGAATTCTGCGAAATGTTTCGTCACAGTTAAGGATGATGTTTCAAAGTTTATTGCCGAAGGCGGCGACGTTTTTGCTGTTCATGTGGTGAAGGCTGATGATGAAATTCGTCCAAAAGACGAAGTTATAGTGGTTAACGAAAGTGGTGAAGTTTTAGCAGTTGGGCGCGCTGCTCTATCAAGTGAAGAAATGAAAGCCTTCAAAACGGGCGTTGCAGTTAAAGTTAGACGCGGGCGTCTAGAAGAAGGTTAAGTATATGAAGCTTAATAGTAAATATTTAGTGGAAGGCGGTTTTCATGCATAGACGCATCAGTCCCCGCGAAGCAAGACGTATGATGCAACGCATGGGTCTCAGCATGGATGCTGTTCCAGATGTTGAACAAGTAATAATTAAAACAAACAGCAAAGAAATCACCATAGAAGCGCCAGAAGTAGCCATCATGGAAATGCAAGGACAGAAAATCTTTCAAGTAACTGGTGGAAAAATCAGCGAAAAAGCCATAGAACGCAAATTAACAATACCCGAAGAGGACGTGAGACTTGTTGCAGACCAGACTGGCAAAAGCCCAGAAGAAGCAAAAAAAGCCCTAGAAGAATGTGGCGGAGACTTAGCTAAAGCAATTCTCTTACTTCAATCAAAAGTTTAATGTGTTTTAAAATGTTTGATATTGTCGTTGTTGGTCATTTCGCCATAGATTCTATTTTTCTTCCAGGCAGGCAGATGCCTTATGTGGTTTTGGGCGGTTCTGCCGCCTATGCTTCGCTTACTGTTAGACGTTTGAATGTGAAGGCTTCTGTTTTTTCTAAAGTGGGTGGTGATTTTCCAGAGGCTTATATGTGGTGGTTCAGAGAAGAAGGCATAGACTTAAGCGGCGTAGTAAAGGTTAAAGGTGCACAGACAACACGCTTTGAACTGAAATATGCTAATGATTTTTCAAATAGAACATTACAGCTAAAGAGCAGAGCACCATCCATCACCGTGGAAGATTTGCCAGAATCCATAAAAAGCAAAGCAGTTCACATAGCTCCTATAGCTGGCGAAATAGCCTATGAAGTGGCTGAAAAATTGAGAAGAGGCACTGAAGTTTTATCCATAGATCCGCAAGGGCTTGTGCGAAACTTCGACAATGAAGGATACGTCACTTATTCTTCGCTTCTGGACAAGCGTATATTGGAGCTTGCTAACATTTACAAGTCCTCATTAGAAGAAATTAAAGCTGTAACAGGCTTATCTGACGTAAACTCTGCGGTGAAGGCAGTTCATGATTATGGCATAGAAACAGTTATCGTAACTATTGGAGCTAAAGGTGCTTTGCTTTCCATCGAAGGAACCAAATATAACATTCCAGCCTACCAATGTGAAAAAATCGTCGACCCAACAGGGGCTGGAGACGCTTTTATTGGCGGTTTTCTCGCTGAATACGTTCGCGGCGAAGACTCTTTATGGTGTGCATGTGTTGGTTCTGCTGCTTCCTCCTTTGTTGTTGAAGCGTTTGGTCCCACATTTATGGAAGGTGAAACAGAAATTCACCAAAGAGCTCATTTCCTTTATGAAAAAGAAATTAAGGAATAATGCATATTTTATTCCCTTAAGGTTACACTGTTTAAGAGGCGCATTAATTGGGAAGAGTTGATAAGGGTGTTAAATGCAGCGTTTCGGGCTGTAAGGGTGAAGCGGTTCGTTCGCTTTCAGCAGAAAAAGTTAGGTCTGCTGGTTTGAATGTTGGCAGCAGCGAAAGACGTGCTTATCTATGCAAGGAACATTACAAAGAATACAAGAAGAGAACAAAGAAGGATAAAATGCTTGAAAAATGGCGACACATGGGCTAAAAGGAAGGTGATTCCAAATGAGAATATTACAGTTACACTCAAACTTCATTGAATATACACCCATTCAAAAAGAGATAGAGACGGCTGAAAAAGCCGAAAAGAAACCAGTTCGCCTAGAAGAAATTGTCGTATTATTCACGGCTGTTGAAGATGGCGACGATTTAACAGTAGCAGAAAAAGCCATAGACGAAGTTTCTGCTTTTCTGGAAAAATTGAAAGTAAAAAGAATCCTAATCTATCCATACGCTCACCTAAGCAATAAACTGGCAAAACCCCCAGAAGCCCTCAAAATAATTAAGGCAATGGAAGAAAAAGCTAGGGGAAGGGGCTTAGAAATTTATAGGGCCCCCTTCGGCTGGAACAAGCAGTTTACAATATCCATTAAGGGGCATCCTCTTGCAGAGCAATCCCGCGTGATTCTTCCCGCTGAAGTGAAAGAGGAAAAAGAAGAAAAAGTATCTGAAGCTGTGAAAGTAGAAGAAAAACTGGAATCCTTCTGGTATGTTCTTCAACCTGATGGAAAAATGGTTCCCGTTGAAAAATTCAATTTTGAGGGTTATGAAAATCTCGAAAAATTTGCAAACTACGAAATACATAAAGTAAGGGCAAGCCAACAAATGCCTCCTCACGTGCCTTTAATGAAAAGATTGGAAATAGCTGATTATGAGCTTGGAAGCGACCCTGGAAACATCCGCTGGTATCCAAAAGGGCGCCTAATAAAATCCCTGCTTGAACAGTTTGTCACAGCTAAAATGACGGAGTATGGCGCTATGGAAGTTGAAACCCCAGTCATGTACGATTTCCATCATCCAAGCTTAGCAGATTACATGAATCGTTTTCCTGCAAGGCAATACTTGCTAAAATCAGAGGATAAAGAACTTTTTCTGCGGTTTGCAGCATGCTTCGGACAATTCTTGATGGTTCATGACGCACAATTCTCTTACAAGCATATGCCCCTAAAAGTTTATGAGCTAACCCGTTACAGCTTCAGAAGAGAGAAAAGCGGGGAAGTTGTGGGTTTAAGGCGCCTAAGAGCCTTCACCATGCCTGATTGTCACGCTTTCTGCACGGGCATGGAACAAGCAAAAAAAGAATTCATAACAAGGTTCAAGCTGAGCATGAAAATTCTTGAGGAAATAGGTTTATCAAAAAATGATTATGAAGCAGCATTGCGGTTCACAAAAGACTTCTATGAAGAAAATAAAGACTTCATCTCTGAACTGGCGAAAATCTTCGGCAAACCTTTCTTGGTTGAAATGTGGAAGGAACGGTTTTTCTATTTTAGACTGAAATGGGACTTTAACTATGTAGACAATCAAAACAAGGCTGCAGCCCTATCCACAGACCAAATAGACGTTGAAAACGCAAAAAGATATGACATAACATACGTTGACGAGAAAGGCGAGAAAAGGCATCCCTTAATTCTGCATTGTTCTCCAAGCGGAGCAATAGAAAGATGTATATATGCATTATTAGAAAAAGCCTACAAAGAACAACAAACTGGCAAGCCTCCAACCCTTCCATTATGGCTTTCCCCAACACAAGTCCGCATAATCCCATTGTCCGACAAATACCTCACTTTCTCCGAAGAACTAGCCAAAAAAATGGATGAACATTGCATACGTGTGGACATAGATGACCGAACATTAACCTTGCAAAAACGGGTTAGAGAAGCAGAAATGGAATGGATTCCCTACATAATTGTTGTTGGAGAAAAGGAAGCTGAATCAAACATTCTAGCCGTGAGAGACAGAAAAGCCGAAAAAATTCGCAAAATAAAACTTGAAGAACTAATAAGCGAAATTAAAGAAATAACCAAAGACAAACCTTTCAAACCTTTACCATTACCAAAACACCTTTCAAAACGCCCTCAATTCTACGGTTAACAATATAAAAAGTGGTCAATTCTGGGCAAAAACTATATCAAACCTTAACAAATAAACTAAGCTCTCCAATTTGAGGGGAAAGTTCTTGGAAAAAGAACTACTTGTGTTTATCGACGGCGAATACTATCCAAAATCAAAAGCAAAAATTTCCGTTTACGACCACGGACTCCTATATGGAGATGGGGTTTTCGAAGGAATCCGCGCCTACAACGGCGTAGTATTCAAACTTAAAGAGCACATTGACCGATTATACCGCTCAGCTCACACTATCATGCTACAAATTCCACTAACAAAAGAAGAAATGACAAAAACAGTTCTAGAAACCCTCCGAAAAAACAACCTAAAAGACGCTTATATTCGCCTAGTAGTAACAAGAGGCATCGGCGACCTAGGATTAGACCCAAGAAAATGCTCAAAACCAACAATTATCGTGATAACAGACACCATAAAGCTGCTTAAAAGCGAAGCCAAAGAACAAGGCGTAACCGCCATGATTTCATGGGTTAAAAGAGACCCAGTAGACGCGACAACACATGAAATAAAATCGCTAAACTACCTCAACAGCATAATGGCAAAAATCGAAGCAAACATAAACGGCGTCGACGAAGCCATATGCCTCGACAAAAACGGCTTCATATGCGAAGGCGTAGCTGAAAATGTATTCATAGTCAAAAACGGAAAAATATTCACACCACCAAGCTATACAGGCGCATTACCAGGAATAACAGCCGAAGCCGTTGCAAAACTTGCAAGAAAACTTGGATACGAAGTTATAGAGAAGAATATAACGCCATATGAATTGTTCACCGCTGACGAAGTCTTCTTCACTGGAACTGCTGCTGAAATTGTGCCAGTAAGAGAAATAAACAAAAGAACAATAGGAAATGGAAACCCTGGTCCAATAACTAAGAAGTTAATGGCTGAATTCACAAAACTAGTCCAAGACCCAAAAGAAGGAACACCAATCTACCAGTAACACAAAATTCAATCCCCTATTTTACTCCTCTCCATAAACTCTTCAATTCTATCAAAAGCCTCTTCAAGTATTTCAAGCGGTGGAAGAAAAACACCCCTAACATGTCCGGTTCCATAATTTTGGTCAAACCCTGAACCATGAACAAGAAGCACTCCAGCCTCCTTCAAAAGCTCCAAAACAAAATTCAAATCAGTTTTCCATCTTCGCCCAACATCATGAATTTTTGGAAAAACATAAAATGCTCCTTCGGGCTTTGCACAACTAATCCCTTCAATCTCATTCAATCTCTTTAACGAATAATCCCTTCTTTCCCTAAGTTTCTTAACCATGTCCTTTATGTGATCTTGCGGTCCATTTAGAGCCGCAACCCCAGCTTTTTGAACAGGCGTATTTGCGCAAAGCCTTATCCTAGCCTCTTTTTCTACGCACTGCTTCAATTCTTTAAGCTCACCTTTTTGGTCATGGAAATACACATAGCCAAGCCTCCAACCAGTCATCAAATAAGCCTTTGAAAAACCATTAAACCCTATAACTGGAACATCTTTGGCTAAACGTGCAGTGCTGACAAATTTTTTCTCATAAACTATTTGGTCGTAAATTTCGTCAGACAAAACTGGAATCCCATATTCTCCAGCCAAATCTAAAATTTTCTTTACAACTTTCTCCTCATAAAGGGCTCCACAAGGATTATTCGGATTAATAACAACAATTCCCCGAGTTTTCTCCGAAATTTTCCTCCTCAAATCATCAATATTCGGCTGCCAACCCTTATCCTCCACAGTCTCATAGGTAATAGGCTTTCCACCAAAAAATTTCGCATACGAAATATAAGGCGGATAAGTAGGTCCCGGAAGAAGAACCTCATCCCCAGCATCGATAAGCGCCGCCATAACCATTTGAATACCCTCAGAAATTCCAGAAGTAACAATAACATCATCAGCAGAAACATCAACGCCATTAACTCTCTTTTCCTTCTGACTTATGGCTTCCCTAAGCTCAGGCAAACCTTCAGAAGCAGAATAAGCATTCGCGCCATCCTCAACAGCCTTTATCAAAGCTTGCTTAATATGCTGCGGCGTGTCAAAATCAAACGCAACCGGGTCTCCAATATTTAAGTAGCAAATTTTTTTGCCAGCCTTCGCCAACTCCTTTGCATAAACAATAACATCGCGAATAGCATATTCAATGGTGCGAACTCTCTCGGTAACCTTTACATTAGGCAAAGGGGATCATCCTTCCAGAATTAACGCTTCTGTTTCCTACGAAAATAAAGCTTGTGGGGTGAATTATGGAATGTGAAATGTTGTTTGGGCTTCTACTCCTTCTTCAGTGATAATTGTCACAGCAATGTCCGTGTTTTGATACTTTCCCCAATCAAATAAGCATAGAACAACAGCTGTTTCTCCTGGCTTTATGATTACTTGATTTTCGGGAACAATGTACTCCGCTAGAATTGTTTGGTTTTCAAACGCTATAGTCACTTTTGACATTGTAAGATTCCATATTGAATAGCTCGAGCTTTCAACTGTTATGTTCAAATATTTAGTCGCACCAAACTCGATGTTAGTAACTTCTGTTATGTTAAGCTCTGCTTTGGGAAGATCAAAAACAAAATCAAATGAATATTCTTCTGAAGTTTTATTTGCCATGACGTATACGGTCAGAGTTATATTTTTGCCCGATCCTAGAGGATATGTATTCCAATCACTGATATTGCAGTGAAATGTTTTATCTTGACCAGGATTAATTGGTCCGTAAGGTAGTTGCGGATCTGATTTTGTCTCATTTATTATTTCTCCGGTTTCTTTTATCACAATCTTTGTTATGTTGACAGCGTCAAGTGAGGACTGATGATTCTGTAGTGTTATGTTGAAGTGGGTTCTGTCTTGCAAACTAAAAGTTTCATTTTCATGTAAGGTTTTGATTATTATTGGTGATGGTGTTGTGGCAATGTAGGCGTCAGTTTCGAAATCTTGCAAGAAATAAACTTTTACGCTAAGAGTTTTTCCTCTGTACTCTCTCCAAGACTCATTAAACATGAACGTGTATGTGGAGTTCGGCATTATCCCTACTGGTGGATCATAACTTTTTTCTATGGATGTCTCATTTTCTAGCGTGCAATCAATTCTTGTGACATTTACATAACTGGCTGATTCCGCAAGATTAAAAACAGTCACATTAAAGTGGTCAGTATAATCTTCATTGAACGTTACGTCTTGAATTGTTGCGTAGGCTTGTGTTAGGTTGATGTCTGTAAGGAATCTGTATCCTTCTTTTGTAGAGATTACGAGGGGAATACTCGTGTATCCGTGCCAGTTTCCGTTAAATTCAAAATGAACTGAAGTCCCGTTTTCGATGCATTGAGGAAGCTCGGGTGATGTTCCTTCTAGCGTAATTAAACCAACCATTATCTCGTTTATCGTTAAATTGACAACGGAATCAGCATCGTTCATCACTGTGATATTGAATTTTCTAAACGAAAATGTAGAGTCGAAGTCAGTATCGGTAACGTGAAGTTTCACCAGCGGCATTATTGCTTCCATGTTGGCAGCTGGGGCGTCAGAAGAGAAAACATGCACAATAATGCTTTCGCCAGCAAATTTGGTAGCGAACTCTCCCCAAGTCATGTTTTGGTTTTCTACCCGAATCATAGAGCATGTGATGTTTAGGGCTGTTCCCTTTTGAATTATGGTTCCATTTTCAAGCGATGGTTCGGCTTCTAAAACTTCATAGAGTTTTGTTTCCCCCTTTAGACTAACAGCGATACTCGTTATCGTTGCATCTGTTGGCGAATAAGATGGATTCAAGACACCAACTTTGAACGCTGTTGCGTTTTTTTCGTCGAGATAAACTCCTGTTATGGTAATTGTTGTGCCGGCGGGTATTTCCGTGTAGTAGGCTATTGTGAAGAGGTATGAGATTACTCCGCCTATTATTGCGGATATTATCATGAGAATTATGAGGGTAATGGTTGAAACTGCCTTTGTATTATGTAACACCCACATGCTGCTACTCCCTCTATTTTCATATATGTTGTTGTATCTCATATCCTAAGCAATAAATAAGTGTTCTCTCGCAAACGTTAGGCTTAAATCTGTTTTCTGCTGATTATTTGCTTCCTAAACCTTGGAGGAAACAGCGTGTCTGAATATGATGTGCTAATAGTTGGTGCTGGAATTCTCGGTTTGTCAACGGCTTATCATGTTAAAGTTAGAAATCCTAATGCGAATGTTTTGGTTGTTGATAAGTTGGGTGCTGCTGGGCAGGGGAGTACAGCCAAAAGTGCTGCAGCTTTTCGGTGTTTGTTTTATTCTCGTACGAATTTTGATTTGGCTGATTCTTCTGTTGAATTTTATAAGCATGTGGAGAAGGATTTGGGTTTTGATTTGAAGATGAGGTGGATTGGTTATTTGTGGCTTTTTGATGAGGAGCGATATGGCAGAATGCATCCCGTTCTGAAGGATTTGGCTGGCAGAGGATTTCAGTATAAGGAGTATGAGGCGGAAGAGTTAGCTAAAAAGCTTGGCATGCAGACGAATTTTGCTGGTGATGAAGAAGCACAATTGATGGGTTTGGGAAATGTTTACAGAGGAATATTGATTCCGAAAGCTGGTTTAATTGATGTTGATTCTCTTGTGAAATTTTATGAGTCTGAATTTCTTAGGTTGGGTGGCAAGATTCGGTATTGCAGTGAAGTTACAGATATTATTGTGGAGCCATGTAAACCTCTTGGTATGCCTGGTGAACCCTATTTTTGGCAAGATGCAGCAGTTGTGGGCGTGAAAACCACTAAGGGCGTTGTAAGGGCTGAGAAGACGATAATTGCGGCTGGACCTTGGGCTTCTAAGTTGCTTGATCCTATTGGAATTGAATGTTTTATTAAAGCCAAAAAAAGGCAGGTTTTTTCGGTTAAAGCAAAAACTGATGCTCTTAAGAAGCTTCTTTACACAAAAGAATTTACAAGTGCTGGTTGTTTGCCGTTCACAATTTTTCCAAAGCCTTCATCTTATATTCGACCTGCCCCTGAAGAAGAGGCTTTTTGGTTGGCGTACGCTGATGATTTTCCAAGAGCCTTCAAGGTTGAAGACAATCCTGAGCCTGAAGAAAACTTTTACCGATATGGGTTGTATCAGGTTACGGTGAAATATTTTCCGCAGTTTGTGGGGTGTCAGCCGTTTTCGGCTTTTGCTGGTTTATATGAGATTAACACTATTGATGGGCAGCCTTTGATTTTTGAGGAGAATGGTTTAATGGTTGTCGGTGGTGCCAGCGGGAGCGGTATTATGAAGGCTGATGCAATAGGTAGGATTGCTGCTGCACTTTATAATGGCGAAGAGTATGCTTTGCTCTATGGAGATAGAAAGTTTAAGATTAGCGATTTGGGTTTGAAAAATAGGCGTGTGGAGCCAGAAAAGCTGGTAATTTAGCCTTTTTCATAATTAATTTTATTTACTTTCAAAAGGAATTATAGAGTATTTTATGGTGGTTAACTCTATGTATGGTTGGAACGGTAAGCTTTTGTATGTGGACTTGAGTAAAAGTAAGGCTGTCGCAAAACCCTATGATGCCATTTTTGCAAAAAATTTTTTGGGCGGGAGAGGGTTTGCGGCTAAGATTTTGTGGGATGAGCTGAAACCTGGAATCGATCCGTTGTCTCCTGAAAATAAACTGGTTTTTGCTGTTGGTCCGTTAACTGGTTTTTCCTTGCCCAGCAGTGGTAAAATGGTTGTGGCTTCGAAGAGTCCCTTGACTGGTGGTTATGGGGATGGGAATGTCGGAACCTACGCTGCTGTTCAAATTCGAAAAGCTGGTTATGATGTTGCTGTCATTGGAGGTAGAGCTAAAAAGCCAACGGTTCTGCTGGTTCAAGATGGTCAAGCGGAGTTTCTTGATGCAGGAGACCTTTGGGGTATAACTTCCTTCGAGGCTGAAAGAAAACTTAGAGAAATTTATGGACCTACCGCTGGAATCTTATGCATCGGTCCTGGCGGAGAAAATCTAGTCAAGTTTGCAAATGTGGTTTGCCAAGAAGGACGTGCTGGTGGAAGGCCTGGGATTGGTGCGGTTATGGGTTCAAAAAATTTGAAGGCTGTGGTTTTTGTGGGTTCTGGCGAGTTGTCTTCTGTTTATCCGAAGGAAATGAAGGAGTTAGGCGCAGACGCTTATAGAGAGGTTTTAACTAAGCCGAACTATGCTTTTTGGAAAAGACAGGGTACAATGATGACTATTGAGTGGAGCCAAGAAAACTGTGTTCTTCCAACATACAATTACAGTGAAGGTGTTTTTGAAAAGGCAGAAGCCATAGGCGGTTTTGCCATGGAGAAAATTAAAACGTCAAATCGTGGGTGCCCTCAGTGCAATATGACATGCGGCAATGTTGTTAAGGGTTCAGATAAAAGAGAATGCGAACTTGATTATGAAAATGGTGCGATGCTAGGGTCAAACATTGGATTGGGCAACCTAAGACAAGTCGCAGCCCTTAACCGTGTTGCTGACGAATTGGGCTTAGACACAATATCATTGGGCAATGTTATTGGCTTTGCTATGGAAGCCTCTGAGAAAAGGTTGATTGAAGAGAAAATTTCTTGGGGAAAGTTTAAGGAAACTAAAAATTTGATTGAAGATATCGCCTATAGACGTGGTTTGGGCAACCTTTTAGCCGAAGGTGTTCGATTTGCAGCAGAAAAAATTGGCAGTAACTCAAATCGTTGGGCTATGCATGTTAAAGGCTTGGAGATTTCTGCTTATGACTGTCATACTACCCCAGCTATGGCTTTGGCTTATGCAACAAGTTCCATTGGTGCCCACCATAAGGATGCGTGGGTTATTTCTTGGGAAGTTAAATTTGGACGTGACAAGTACAGCGAAGAAAAAGTTGACAAGGTCATCGAGTTTCAACGCATTAGAGGCGGAGTTTTTGAGTCTTTAACTGTATGTAGGCTTCCATGGGTTGAGCTTGGCTTCGAACTTGAATGGTACACGAAGTTTTTGCATGCAGCAACAGGCGTGGAAATGAGTTGGGAAGATTTGAATACGGTTGCTGACAGGGTTTTCAATCTGATTCGTGCTTTCTGGGTTCGTGAATACGGCAAAAAATGGAGCGTGGAGATGGATGTTCCACCAGCAAGATGGTTCGAAGAACCATTAACTAAAGGTTCATTTAAAGGTGTAAAGCTTGATAGAACAAAGTATGACATCATGTTGCGGAGATACTACAAAAAACGGGGATGGGATGAAAGAGGGATTCCAACAAAGACAACGTTGAAAAAGTTGGGATTAGAGGATGTTGCCAAGCAACTTCAAAAGTATGTCAAACTTGTTGATTGATTTAGGCTGATGCTAATAGGCCTTTGCGAAGTAAACCACTTCTTTTGCTTCTTTTCCGCAATACACGCATTTTGAGAAGATTTCTTCCTTTTCGAAGGGCACTATCCTGATGGTTGCTCCAGTCTCTTCCTTTATCCTTTCTTCGCATTCAGAATTTTCGCACCAGCAAGCTCTGATAAATCCGCCTTTTTCTTTTAATGTCTTTTTGAATTCTTCGTAAGTGTTTACTGTGGTTATGTTTTCTTCTAAGAATTTTTTAGCTTTGTTGAAGAGGTTTTTCTGGATTTCTTCCAGCATTTTCGCTACAGCATCAATTATTTCTTCTTCTTTTATGGCAATTCTTTCAAAAGTGTCTCGTCTGGCTAATGTTGCCTGTTTTTGTTTCAAATCTTTTGGACCAATCTCTATTCTTATTGGCACGCCTTTTAGTTCCCATTCGTTAAATTTCCATCCAGGAGTGTATTCGCTTCTGTCGTCAAGAACCGCTAATATGCCATGTTTTTTCAGTTTCTCGTAAATTTCCTTAGCTTTTGCTAGTATTGCTGTGGAATCAGCGTTTTTGTAGGGTATTGGAACTATAACTGCTTGGATTGGCGCAACTTTTGGGGGTAATACTAGTCCATTGTCGTCGCTGTGCATCATCACCATGGCGCCTATCATTCTTGTTGAGAAGCCCCATGATGTTTGCCAAACGTATCTTTCTTTTTCGTCTTTGTCGAGGAATTTTATGTTGAAGGCTTTGGAGAAATTTTGACCAAGGTGATGGGATGTTCCCATTTGTAGTGCTTTGCCGTCTGGCATTAACGCTTCTAGGGTTGTTGTGTATAGGGCTCCTTTGAACTTTTCGTTTTCTGTTTTCTTCCCAGCCAAGACTGGAATGGCTAAGTAGTTTTCTATGATTTCCCTGTAAAAGTTTAGGATTTCCATAACTTCCTTGTCTGCTTCTTCCTTAGTTGCGTGGGCAGTATGTCCCTCTTGCCAGAGGAATTCTCTTGTCCGCAGGAAAAGTTTGGTTGCCTCTGTTTCCCACCGCACGACACTGTTCCACTGATTAAGCTTTAGTGGCAAGTCTCTCCAGCTTCTAATCCACTTTGCGTATGTGGCGTACATTATTGTTTCTGATGTTGGTCTAATGGCAAGTCTTTCCTCTAATGGTGTTTCTCCGCCAATAGTGACCCATGCAACTTGCGGAACAAAACCTTTGAAGTGTTCAGCCTCTTTTTTCAAGAAACTTTCAGGTATAAACAATGGAAAGTAAACGTTTCTGTGGCCGGTTGCCTTTATTTTTTCGTTGAAGATTTCTTGGATTTTTTCCCATATGGCGTAGGAAAGTTCGCGGAATATCATGCAACCCTTGACTGGAGCGTAGTCTGCTAGTCCAGACTTTACGACAACTTGTGTATACCACTCTGAGAAGTCCTCGGTTTTTTTAACTGTCAATCCCATCTCTGACATTTTCATCTCTCCTTTTTGTTCTTTTTTGTTGAATATAATTCTAGTGGAGAACAGATTCTGATGTGGGCTAAAGGTTGCGAGAATTTAGCAATGTGGAACGCAATCGCCCATTTCAACCACGCCTTACAAAAATATGAAAAGTGGCTATTAAACATTTTCTTGTTGTCAAAACGTGCGTAAGTGTTTTAACTTAACAACGCCATTGCGCTTAGTTATTTGACTGGCATGAGTCGCCATTCTCTATAGTCCGTTATGACTTTAATGTATCCTTTAAGCATTGCATCGGCTTCAGCATCACCCGTGTCAACTCTCAATACGTTTCCTTCAATGTTTTGGAGTTTGCTTTTTGTTGCTGCCACAATTATTCGCTGTTTTCCAACTCGTTTAATAATTTCTGGGCTTATTTGCTGGTTTCCTCTTCCAAGAAGTATTCCTTGGTGTCCAATTGGTGAAAGGATAATCCAAGTTTTCTGCCAGTCTTTTATTTCTTCCAAAATTTTTTTCTCGTCCACGTCAAGTATGATTTTGCCATTTTTGTAGATGTCTACGCCCAACACTGTTTTTTCAACACCCAAAAGTTCCGCTATGCACTTGACGGTTGTTCCTGGACCTAATATGTATGTGGCGTCTGGCTGCATTTCTTCTATTATAAACTTTGCAATAGCTGTTTGGTTTTCTTTTTCGTCGGCTGTTTCTGGGCTTACTTGTTTGCTTCCTTGAATTCGCATGGCAACAAACGGTCCTTTTAGGAAACCGTGAAGTTTCACTGCGAAGGTGTCGCTTCTAATTGCGCTTTCGTCAGCATCCATAATTTCAAATTCTGTAATCTCCGCTTGGTTTTCAGCAAAAGCCAAAACAATATCAGCAGCATCTGAAGGGTTTACGGCGAAAATGCCACTATACATTTTTACCCCCGCAGGTACGCCT
Organism: Bathyarchaeia archaeon; assembly: GCA_049969855.1. GTDB lineage: Archaea > Thermoproteota > Bathyarchaeia > Bathyarchaeales > Bathycorpusculaceae > JASEJA01. The sequence goes on from JBMFOB010000008.1 coordinate 22,793, forward strand.
AAAACTGGAGTTTCCGTACAGCCTTGCACGGCGTCAAAAATGTCTTTTGCAGTGCCGTCTCCACCAACAAAAACTATCAAATCAACTTTTTCTGCTGTTAAGAGTTTGACGGCGGTTTTTGTGTCTTCAACGCTTGTTTCCCTTCCAATTTTCATTGGTAATATTTGCACTGGAAAATTTGCAGTTTTTGCTTCTTTTTCGCCCATAATTCCTGGGCAAGTGATGACTTCAATTTCTGTTTGGGTGAAGTTTTCTTTGAGTCTTTGCAGAAATTCTACTGCCCTTTGGGGTGCTACTGGTTTGGCGCCCCTTTTAATTGCTTCTTTTAAAACTCCATCTGTCCCTTTTAGTCCAACTCTTCCTCCCATTCCAGCTATTGGATTAACGATGAAACCTAACTTCATAACCATTCATCTGGTGAATGATTTGTTAAGCATGTTATAAACTATTTCAGCGTCTTCGTTAATTAGAATAACGGGGTCTAAACATTGCACACGAAAGAATCAAAAGCGCAAGCATCTCCCGGCACTTTCTCCATATTAGCCATATCACAAAACTCCAATCTCATGGGCGTTGCCACCGCTTCCGGTTCCACAAACGTAGGTGACAGAGTTCCTCATGCAAAACCGGGAATAGGCGTAATAGCCACTCAAGCCTACACAAACGTCGCTTATGGGATTAAAGGTTTGGAATTGCTTCAAGGAGGCTTGTCTCCGGAGGAAGCGTTAAACAAACTTTTGAATGAAGATATGGAACGAAACATGAGGCAAGTGGCGATGATGGATTTCAAAGAGAGAAAAGCGGTTTTCACAGGTAGCGACGTTCCAGAATATTTTGCAGAATTTGTAGGAGAGGATTATGTTGTTATTGGAAATTTGCTTTCTACAAAAGATGTTGTTAGCAATATGGCGAAGGAGTTTGAAGTTTCAAAAGGAAGCTTAGCCTTGAGAATGGTGAATGCGTTGCAGGCTGGAAGCAAATGTGGTGGGGATAAGCGTGGTGAGCGCTCAGCAGCTTTAATAGTGGTCAGTGATGAGAAGGTGGAAATTGGAATAAAAGTTGATGTGCATGAGCGTCCCATCGAAGAGTTATCTCGTAGGCTGAAGTTATAAATTAAAGATATTATGTTAAAAACGGTTTTCCGTCTGAAAATTCTTATATCTTTTAAAATTAAACATCCCTTTCCCCACAATAATGAGGTTATTCCATGTCGAGAAAAGCCATGAAAAGAATTCTCGTGACTGGAGCCACTGGACAAATCGGGTCTGAATTAACAATGGAACTTCGTAAAAAGTATGATGGAGACAACGTTATCGCAGCAGGGCATAAACGAAAACCAAGCGGAAAATTGTTAGAGTCTGGGCCTTTCGAGTATGTTGACACAACATCTAAGGAGAATGTTGAGAAAGTTGTGGAAAAGTATGATATTGACACCATTTATCATTTGGCGGCTGTTCTCTCCGCCACTGGTGAAGAAAATCCGCATCTTGCTTGGAATGTAAACATAAATGGACTTTACAATGTGCTTGAAGTCGCAAGAGAACACAATCTAGTTAGAGTTTTTTGGCCTAGTTCCATTGCTGTTTTTGGTCCGGAAGCACCCCGCGTGAACACGCCGCAAGATACAATCCTAATTCCAAGGACAATGTATGGTGTTACAAAAGTTACTGGCGAACTATTATGCAATTATTATTTTACGCGTTTTGGCTTGGATGTTCGAAGCGTTCGCTATCCAGGCATTATAAGTAGTGAGACGCCTCCAGGCGGAGGCACAACGGATTATGCTGTGGAGATTTTTTACGAGGCGATTAAGAATAAGCGTTATACGTGTTTTGTGAGGGAGGACACTGTTCTGCCGATGATGTATATGCCTGACTGTATTTATGCTGCTGTGAAAATTATGGAGGCTGATTCTTCGCAGATAAGGCATCGCACAAGTTACAATGTGAATGCTATGAGTTTTTCGGCTGGAGAGTTGGCTACGGAAATAAGGAAGTATATTCCCGAGTTTAAATGTGAATATAAACCTGATTTTCGGCAAAAGATTGCGGATTCTTGGCCTATGTCAATAGATGACAGTGTAGCCCGTAGGGAGTGGGGATGGAATCCTAAGTATGATTTGGCTTCTATGACGAGGGATATGATAGAAAAACTGACGAAACGTTTTGCTGAGGGTAATCTATAAACTTTTTTGTGGAAAATGGCATAGGAAATGTTAAAAGAAAGTGAAAATAAGTTTTTAAAAGGTGATTAATTTGGCTGTTAAGCGTCATCCAACCAAGTATTTAGGTGAAGAGTATCAACGTTTGGTTCGTGAAAATCTCAACTGGGAACTTAAGGTTTTAGAAACTGCAAGCGAACCCATCTGCAGAGTGAATGGAAAAGAGGTTCTAATGCTCTGCGCAAACAACTACTTGAACCTTGCAACACACCCAAAAGTTGTTAAGGCAATGATAGAAGCAACCCAAAAATACGGGGCAGGCGCTGGCAGCGACAGGTCAATTTCTGGCAACATGACCCTTCACGAGGAATTAGACAGGCGTCTTGCAAAATTCAAAAACGCTCCAGCATCACTAACATTCCAAACAGGTTTTATGGCTAATGAAGGCGTCATTCCCCAACTTGCTGACAAGGGCGACTTGTTCGTTTCAGATGAGCTAAACCATGGTTCCATAATTGACGGTGTAAGACTAAGCCGCGCTGACAGGGCAATCTTCAAACACAAAGACGTGGAAGATTTGGCGCGGGTTATGGATGAAGCTGAAAAACATGACCCACCCTACAATCACATATGGATTCTCACAGACGGAGTTTTCAGCATGGACGGCGACACAGCTCCACTGCGAGAAATTGCAAAAATCGCCAAAGAACACGGCGCAGGCGTATATGTTGATGACGCCCACGGTGAAGGCGTATTAGGCGAAGGCGGAAGAGGAATAGTCAACCACTACAAACTTACACGCGACGAAGTTCACGTTGAAATGGGAACATTCTCCAAAGCTTTCGGCGTAATAGGCGGACACATAACTGGCGGAGAAGACCTGCGCAACTTCACCTACAACAAAGCGCGAAGTTGGCTTTTAAGCGGCGCTGTTCCGCCCGGCGTTGCAGCTGCTTGCATTGCAGCCATAGACGTCTTGGAAACAGAACCCCAACATGTTAGGAAAGTTTGGGAGAACCGCAATCATCTTCTTGAGGGTTTGCAGGATGCTGGTTTTGATACTGGAAACACTGAGACGCCGATAATTCCAGTAATGTGTGGCAAAAGCAAGGCTGCAAAGGATTTGGCTGACTATCTTTGGTCAAAGGGAATATTCGTTTTGCCAATATTCTATCCCATGGTGGCAAGGGACAAAGCCAGAATACGCGTCCAAGTTTGCACCAAACACACACGAGAACAGTTAGACAGAGCATTAGATGCTTTCAAGGAAGGCGGCAAAAAACTCGGAATAATTTAAACGTTCCCTTTTCCATTTTATTTTTAGAGAGTTATGAGTATAGCTTTGAAAAAGCAGCAGTTAAGAGAAAAAATTTGGAGCGAAATGGAACGGTCTGGAATAGCCATTTTTCCGCTTCCATGCGAGGGTAGAATACCAAACTTTTCTGGGGCATCTGCTGCTGCTGAAAAACTGCGCAAGTTGGATGAATGGCGAAAAGCAAAGGTGATATTTGCTAATCCAGATTCGCCACAGCAAAAAGTTAGAGAAAACGCATTGTTAGATGGAAAAGTCCTTGTAATGGCTTCTCCGCGGCTCAAAAGAGGCTTCATTTTAATAAACCCAGCAACAGTTAAGGGTAAAGAGCATTTTGCCTCAACAATTAAAGGTGCATTTAAATTTGGGACTGAAACGCATTCTTTTCCAAAACCAGATTTGATAGTTGAAGGTTCTGTGGCTGTGGATTTGCATGGACACAGACTTGGGAAAGGACATGGTTATGGGGATGTGGAGATAGACATTTTGAAAAGGATGTTCGGCGAAATCCCAATAGCAACAACCGTTCATGACATGCAAGTGGTTGAAGCTGTTCCATTTGAAGAAAAAGACAAGGAAGTTTCGCTAATTGTTACGCCAACAAGAGTTATTCGCATAGTCGCCTAGCTTTTACAGGGCAGAAAAACCTAGAGGGGAGGGTCCGTATTGGTTGATTTTTAAGCCAAAAGTATGTTGTTTTCAGCGCAGTTTTTCCAAAGCCTTGTCAACATCGTCTAATCCAAGTTTTTTGAGGGTTTCTGTTTTTGGAATGCCATTTTCGTCCCAGCCAACAGCCTCATAGTAATTTAAAATTTCCTTTTCAACCTCAGCCTTATCAACAGTTTTTCCTTTGTATGGTCCTGAAGGTAGTGGCTCGTAGAATCTTGGCGGGTTAGCGTCGTGGATTTTTGGGTTCCATTTTAAGTCTGGACCGCCCAAGAGCAGCATTGCCCTTTGCAGTTGAAGTATTCTTAAAGCTTTCGTGTTAAGCCATTCTTCTTGCGTTAATTCTATGCCAGTGACTGCCTTGTAAAATTCAAATTTTAAGTTGCGTGGAATTCCGAAAATGTTGAAGTAGCAGTATGCTGCTGAATCGTTAAACGTCATTATTAATTCGCTTCTGAAATCATGCAGCGGAAGGCATGCGGTTGATGTGTGGTCTCCTCCTTGGACTGAGCAAGCGTAAGAGTAAGGTTCTGGGTAGTCTTTGCCGCTGCGGATTCCGTGGGCGCCTATGCCTATGCCTTTGCTTTGAACCGCATAAGCTAAAACATCCATTTTCTTCATTTCTCCAATTTTTAATGCAGCACGATAGGTTCCTTCTGCCAGCAAATTGCCTATACCTTCTCTGAAGGCAATTTTTCTTGCTAGTGTTGCAAAGGCTTCTGTGTTGCCCCAACGAAGCTCTAAACCGTCTAAATCCTCTTTCGTCAGAATTCCTCTCTGGAAAAGTTCTGCTGCAAAACCAAGCACGTTTCCAGTTTGTATTCCGCATAAGCCTAAATCATCAATTAGTGATGCGAGGAAAACATTTTCTTCTGGAGTGAATATTCCAAGGTTTGTACCCAAATAGGCTTGCAATTCATAGTCTGGGTTATCAGTTATCGCTCCCTTAAACTGTCCAGCTTTGACTACGGCAATTTTCAGGCATGTTGTTGGGCAGCCAAAATCACCCCAATAGGGCTTTACCCAAACCCTATTCTCGAATTGGTCGACGCCGAAGTTTTTCTCGTCATGCCACTCCTCCTGCCAATTCCTAATGGGTTCAGAGCTTGTCTTCGCACCAACTTCGTAACCAGCTGCTCCGGTTCCCCATCGCCTCCACAATTCGTTTTCATAAACATCTTTACATACGCTTTGCATCAGCTTTTTCATGTTCTGGATGTCAGCAACTTCTGGAAGCGGTCCAGTGCCTTTTACTGCTATTGCCTTAAGCTTTTTTGAACCCATAACTGCGCCGTAGCCGCCATAACCAGCAGCATGCGTCCACTTTGCTGCAACAACTGCAGTGCGCACTTTGTTTTCTCCTGCTGGACCAATGTATAGTATCGCTGGTTCTTTCCATTCGCCTTTTCTTGGAAACCGCTTTTTCAAGAGTTCTCTGCATTCTTTTGTTATTTTTGAAACTGTTTGTTTAGCGTCTTCGCCCCAAATGTTGTTGGCTTTTCTGATTTCAACTTCGGAATCCTTAACAAACAAGTAAACTGGTTCTTCAGATGCGCCAGTTACTATTATGCCATCATAACCAGCACATTTCAACTCTACGCCAAATTCGCCTGCCACAGTGGAACCTACAACGCCATTGCTTTGCGGTGATTTTCCAGAAACGCATATTCTTCCGCCTGGGAAAAATCCTGTAAGCGGACCTGTTAAGAAGAGGAGTATGTTTTCTGATTCTAACGGGTTTGTTTCGCTCCATTTGCTGCCTAATCTATCCCAGAGAATTTTTGCTGCTAAGCCTCTGCCACCAACGTATTCTCTTAAAACGTCGTCACTGAACTTTGTCTCCTTTACATTTTTTGTTGAAAGGTCAACTTCAAGAAACTTTCCCGCATAACCCAAAATCATAACAGCTTCTCTCCTTGTTCTCCATAAATTTTGACAGCCAAATCCCGCGTGATTTCTTCTGGCTTTCGGGCGTAAAGCTTGTAAGCCTGATCCTTTCTAGAAACCTTTTTTAGAACGTTCCATCCGCCTTCTTGGCACACTTTTACGCATTGTGGGTTCCCATTGCACAAGTCGCAGATTAAAATGTAATTTTCAGTGGGGTGCATGTGGGGGATTCTGCCAGGACAAGCGTCAATGCACTGTCCGCAACCAACACACTTATCCTCATCCACCAAAACTGCGCCCGTTTCTTTGCTTATTGATAAAGCTTTAACTGGACACGCTTCTACGCATGGATAATCTTCACATTGAGTGCAAAAATGCGGGAAATCCAAGCCTGGAACCAGCATGAAAACCCTTATTCTTGAGGCTTCTGGCCATATGCGTTTTTCATGGAAAAGTGAACATGCAATTTCGCATTTTCTACAACCGCTACATTTCGCCAAGTCTCTCGCAATCCAAATGGGTTCCTTTTTTGTTGGCAAATTGAAGCCATCCCTTGAATGTTGTAAATTTCTTTAAGGATGGTTTCCCATTTAAGTGTGTTTCGGGTTATGATAACATCTTTAAATGATAGTTTCTAATTTCTGTTGAGAAGAGGCTATAACGATTGGCTACTCTGTATGAACTCTTAGGCATTCTAGTCACATCCTTCGTTTTAAACATTATACCCTTCATGGGACCGTCCAACATGCTAATTGCCACAAGCGCTGCTTTGCTCGTAAACGCTGATCCATTCACAATAGGTTTTCTTGTAGCTTTGGGTTCAGCCTTGGCAAAGTCCATCCATTATGCTGTCACCTTCTTCGTCGGCGCCTTTCTAAGCGAAGAACGAAGAAAACGCATTGACACGGCAGGATTAAAACTTAAACGTTGGGCTTTTTTGGCGCTTTTTGTTGTAGCGGCGACGCCGCTTCCTGACGAACCAGTAGTGGTGCCATTAGGCCTCATAAAATACAACCCGGCGAAGTTTTTTGCATCATACTTTATTGGAAAACTTTCAATCACAATAGTTGGCGCTTACTTGGGAAAAGCAGGTCAAGAATTTCTGATGCCTTGGGTGGGTCAAGAAATTCTGATGGTAGCTTCAATAATTCTTACTATAGTTGTAACTGTGGTTTTGTTAAAAGTTGACATAAGTGAAATTGCACGGAAAGTTGTTAAAAGAAAGTCTTAAGAAGGCTATGTTTCATTATAAACGCCTTCGCTTGCAAGAAAAACTTTTAAGATTAAAATTAAGTCAGAAGGCTATGGCTGAAGAATCCGAAGGGTTGCCAGAGCTTCCTTCACTAAGCAAATACAGAGACAAGATTGTTAATGGACCCATTGTCCGCACGTTCTTTTGGTTGGGTGTTCCTCCTCTTCTAAATCAACTTATAATTGTAGCCTATAACCTAGCGGATGCTTACTGGCTAAGCGTATACAGCGATGTAACCGTGGCTGTTCCTAGACAAATGTGGCCTGTCATAGTTCTTTTTCAGGCGCTTTTAATGGCTCTGACAGCTGCTTGTTTAGGCATTGTTTCTCAGCATATTGGACTTAGGGCTTATGAGGATGCCAGCAAAGCTGCCTCGCGCTTTTTCACTTTATCCTTTGCAGCTGGTGCCTCTTTGAGTCTTTTACTTTTGGCCCTTAGAAACTCTATTTTCACGTTTGTTATATCTACTCCACCGGAAATTTTTGAGGATTTAATGAAATATTCTGGCATAATCGCATTTGACATTTTCTTTAATTACATATCCCTCACATATACAACGCTACTGCAAAGTATAGGAGATACCAAAAGACCAGCAATCGTGAACGGGATAGCTGTCGGCGTTAACGCGCTGTTAGATCCATTTTTAGTATTGGGCATAGGACCTTTTCCAAGGCTTGGCGTGGTTGGCGCTTCCGTCACAGATGTTATGGGGAAGATAATATCGATAGGCGCCCTATTCTACATACTTAAGCGGAATTATCCCGAGCTCAAGGTGAAGTTCACCAAAGAAATAGATGCGGGGTGGGTTCGCTTGGTTCTTCGCATAGGCTTACCTATTCTTGCGTTAGGTTTAATGAATGGTTTCGCTTTTCTCATGCAACTTAGAATAGTTAATGCCCTTGGCATAGTGGTGGCCACGGCTTTTTCCATAGGCTTTGTAATAATGGACATAGTGGATGCAGCCCTTTGGGGACTGAGCGGAGCGACAGCCATAATGGTGGGACAAAGCTTAGGAGCAGACAACCCTAAGAGGGCTAGGGAAGTCGCTTACAAGTCGGCTCTTCTGATTTTCGCTCTCATAGTGATTGGATCAATTTTTACCTACCCAACTAGAAGGTATATAGCTGACGCATTCACAGAAGACTTGAACATACTGAATGAAACTGACATGTTCCTCCAAATATTATTGCCAACGCTTCCGTTTTTTGGGCTGTTCATAGTTGGCATGTCTACTGGGAGAGGGTCAGGCCACACAATGTTTCCCACGGCTGTTGGAATACTGAGGCTTTGGGGAGTTAGATTGGCCTTGGGTTATTTGTTGGCTTTTGTTTTTGGAATGGGTTCTTTTGGAGTTTGGCTAGCTATTGCATTAAGCAATATTGTAGGGGGAACAATCTCCGCTTTCTGGATAAAGTATGGGAACTGGGCTGAAGCGGTAGTTAAAAGGAAGTTTCCGTAAGAGTATTCCATAAAGCGCAAATGAAATTAGCGGATTAAACAATATGAAATTAGGCCTAAAACATGAGACTTATAGCCGATTTACACATTCACGGACGTTACAGTCGAGCAACAAGCGATAAAATGCATATTGAAGAGATCGCTCGCTTCGCAAAAATTAAAGGTTTAAACCTTGTAGGAACTGGCGATTTTACCCATCCGAAATGGCTTAAAGAACTTCAAGAAACTTTGGTTCAAGAGTCAAATACGGGTTTGTATAAGGTTGCAAAAAATCCAGAGTTGCCAGTCTATTTTATGATAACCACCGAAGTTAGCACAGTTTTCACCTTTGAAAATGAAGTTAAAAAAATTCATCATGTAATTTTGACTCCTAACATAGAAACTGCAGTTCAAATTAATGACAGATTAGCAAAATATGGTAATCTAGCCATAGATGGTAGACCAACGCTGAACATGGATGCTCCGCATTTGGTTGAAGAGGTTATGGAAGTTTCAAATGAAAATATGATATTTCCAGCCCACGCTTGGACGCCATGGTTCAGCATTTTCGGCGCCTTCAGCGGCTTTAACAGCATAGAAGAATGCTATCAAGACATGAGCAAACATATTTACGCCCTAGAAACGGGTCTCTCTTCAGATCCTCCAATGAATTGGCGCTTAAGCAAACTTGACAAATTTGCCTTAGTTTCTAACAGTGACAGCCACAGTTTTTGGCCTTGGCGTATTGGAAGGGAAGCTAATGTTTTTGAGCTTAAAATGCCAAGTTATTATGAAGTTGTGGATGCTATTCGCTTTAAAGATAAGGAGCGGTTCAAATTCACTATTGAAACTGACCCTGCTTATGGAAAGTATCATTGGACTGGTCACAGAAACTGCCACGTGTCCCTTCCGGCGGCGGAGGCCATTAAAATTGGAAACATTTGTCCTGTCTGCCGCAAGAAACTTACGAAAGGTGTTGAGCAGCGTGTGGAAGAGTTGGCTGATCGTCCACTGGGCTTTAGACCTCAGGATGCTATAGGTTTTATGCATTTGCTTCCGCTTTCTGAAATTATTGCAACCGTCTTAGGTGTAGACTCTCCGCCTGCTCAGCAAGTGTGGAGCATTTACAATTCCTTCGTCGAGAAATTTGGCGACGAATACAGTGTGCTTATTGACGCTTCAAAAGAAGCTTTAGGCGTAGTTGACGAAAAAGTTGCAGAGGCAATAGTCAAGGTTAGGGAAGGACAAGTTAGAGTGGTGCCTGGCTATGATGGCGTTTATGGGCAACTTGTATTTTCTGGGGAGCATTTTGCTCAAAAGTCTGTTGGTCAAAGGGTTCAACAATTGAATCTTACGGATTTTATGTGATGTTTGTTTTATGGGGTTTGATTTGTATGTGTGTTAAACAGGTATACGACAAGGTTTATTAAGTCGTAATACGCACGATAATTCCTACGAGGCATGACACTAATGGAAAAAGAAGACAAAATATCAAAAATCGTCGACAGAGTCTTGAAGCAAGTCTTCGGAGAAGAAGCAACTTCTCTAATTTATAAGCATTTAGAGAAGAATCACGGCGTCAAGCCAAATGAGATATCTGAAAAGATAGAGGTTTTTGCTAAGGGGCTTGAAGAGTTTTTGAGCAGCGGCGCATACGTCATTGAAAAGAAAATTTTGGAGGACATTTACTCAACTTACGGCTTGCTTCGCAGATTGGAATTAGAGCGAATGCAAGAAGAATGCGATTTTGTTAGTCAAATGAAATCGCTTAAACAGAAAGCCTAACATTTTAGATTTTGTTAGTTCTTAACCGTTTATGTTTGTCGTTCTTTTGAATAACATATAACCAAAAACCATAACAATTTTATAAAAGCACCCCAGATTAATCCCTTCTAACTCAATGCTAAAGGAGCACAGTCCTTGAAAGACATTCTAATTAAGGCTGTAAATGTAGCTGTTCAAAAGTTTGGAGCTGAATACGCCGAAGTTCGCGGTCAAAGACTCTTTAAGACAATGCTCACGCTTAAAGAGGGTCGTGTTGAGGCGGCAAGGCAGGGAATTGAAAATGGCGCTGCCTTGCGGGTGCTTGTAAATGGCGCATGGGGTTTTGCATCAGTTGGAACATTTGATGTTGAAACTTTGACCATGGCTGTTTCGGATGCATGCAAAATGGCGAAGGCTGCAAGTTCAAAACTTAAAAAGCCGATAAAACTTGTTCCAACAAAAGCCTTTGAGGACAAGATTGCTGCGAAACCACGCAAGGATCCATCAAAAATTTCCATTGAAGACAAGATTAATACGATGTTAACCATGAACAATCAAATTTTGGGTTATGACAACCGTGTAAAAAGCTGCACAATAGACTATCTTGACCTAACTGGAACAAACTATTTCATAAACAACGAAGGTTCCTACATCGAACAGGACAAGCTTTATGTTTGGTCAAGAATACTTGCCACAGCAAAAGAAGAAGACATCTTCACCTTCAGCCGTGAAGAAATAGGCTCCACTTCTGGCTACGAAATCTTCGATGTAGAAACCCCAGAAATTGTAGGTGAAAGAGTTGCGAAGCGAGCGGTGGAGCAATTGAGGGCAAAGCCACCAAAAGGCGGAACATTCCCAGTAATTTTAGGACCAAACGTTGTCGGCGTCTTCGTTCATGAAGCTTTCGGACACTTGGCTGAGGCAGACTTGACATTGTCTGGTTCTGTGCTTTTGGATAAGCTTGGAAAGAAAATTGCTTCTGGCGTTGTGACTTTCTATGATGATGGAACAGTTGATGGAGCCTTCGGTTCTTTCAAATATGACGATGAAGGGGTTCCAGCGCAGAAAACCCTTCTGATAAAAGATGGCGTTGTTGTTGGTTTGATGCATAGCCGTGAAACAGCGCAAAAATTCAACACTAAACCTACTGGAAACATGCGTGCTGAAGACTTCAGAGTGGAACCTATAATTCGCATGCGCAACACATTCATGGAACCAAAAGACTATTCCTTTGAAGAGCTTATTGAAGACGTAAAATTCGGCTATTACTTTAAAAGCTTCAGAGGCGGACAAGCTAACCTAGATGGCACCTTCCAAGTTGGCATCCAAGAAGCTTATGAAATAGTTAACGGTGAATTAGGCGAGCCTGTGCGGAACGCTTCTATAAGTGGTAACACACTTGAAACACTGTTTAAGGTAGATGCTGTTGGAAAAGACTTTGAACTGTGGCCTGGAAGATGCGGAAAAGGACAAACAGCCTTCGTATGTGATGGCGGTCCCCATGTTAAGGTGAAGGAGGTGCTTGTTGGTGGTAGCGCTTAGGAAAGAGCAAATGTTAGATTTAGCTGAAAATGCAGTGGATTTTGCTCTGAAAAAGGGAGCCGACGAGGCTGAGGCTTTTGCATATCAAGGTCTAACAACAAACGTTGTTATTGAGAGAGGACAGATTGCCAGATGTACCAGAATAATTGATAGAGGATTGGGAATTCGAACTGTAATAAAAAGGGCTGTAGGCTTTTCTTACACTAATGTGTTAGGAAACAAAGGTGCAATCGAGGAGACGATTCTAAAAGCTTTGGGCTCTGCTAAAGCGAGCAAGCCAGACGAAGATTGGCGTGGGCTTCCAGCCAAAAAATCGTTAAAAACTGTAAAAAACACTTATGACAGCAAAATTGTTGAGCTTCACTCTGAAGATTTAGTTGATGCAGCCTCTTTAATGTTGGATGCGGCTGAAAAAGTGGGTAAACGTGTTTTTCCCATAGAGGGTGGAGTAGGCGCCTCCTATCTTTCTAGAGCAATTGCCAACTCTAATGGAGTTGTAGCCTTTGACCATGGAACAATCATTGAATGCAGCTTAGCAACAATAGGACAAGAAGCGGGCGAAGTAACGCCAGTATGCTTCGAATTTAATGTTGAGAGAAATTACGCCATCGACCCGGAATGGGTTGGCAAAGAAGCTGCTCGACTTGCGGTTTCGGCGTTGAAAGCCAAAAGAACAAAAACGAAAAACATGAATGTGATATTTTCTCAGTTTGCACTGCAAGAACTCTTGTATTTCACCCTTATTAGTGCAGTTAAAGCCGACTATGTACAGAGAAATCAATCTGCATTTAAGGGCAAAATAGGGGAAAAGGTTGCTTCTGAAAATGTGACAATTTATGATGATGGATTACTTGAAGGCGGCATTCGCACTTGGGAGTTTGATGGAGAAGGGGTTCCTCAACAAAAAACCCTCGTAATAGAGAAAGGGGTTTTACGAAACTTTCTCTATGACAATTACACTGCCAAAAAAGAGAATAAAGAAAGCACTGGAAACGCATCGAGGGCTGGATATCTATCCACACCAGAATTAGAAGCCACAAACTTTCGCTTAATGCCCGGAAGAAAATCGCCTGAAGAACTAATCGGTGGAGTGAATGATGGCTTGCTGGTCTATTCCTTGCAAGGTGCCCACAGCAGTAATCCAGCCAGCGGAGATTTCTCTGTTGTTGCAACTCCAGCTTGGAAAATTGAAAATGGAAAAATTGCCTATGCCACTAGAGGAACCATGGTGGCTGGCAACATCTTTCAATTACTAAAAAATGTTTCAGAGCTGGCAGATAATGAAAGGAAAATTGGGCAGTTGGTGGCGCCTTGGGTTCTTGTGGAAGATGTTAGGGTCATAGGAAAATAAATAACTAAGGCTGTTATGCGTTTAATGAAAGAGGCGAAAAAGTTGAAAGCAAAGATTAAGCAAAGTCTGTTCAAATTTAATACGCTCCGCAGAATAATTCAATTTCTTTCATTCATATTCTTCTGTGCAATGGTTTTCAATTTGGTTTCGCAACCTCTTCTGCTGCCGATTCTGTGGACTTGGGGTTTTCAGTCAAACATAGTTGGTGATGCCTTCACTGCGTTGCAACTGATGTTCTATGATGTTGTTTTTCCATGGCTTGCTTTAGCATCATTCTTAATTACTGGCATACTGGTTGGTAAATCCTTGTGCGGTTGGGTTTGTCCCTTCGGTTTCATTCAAGATTTGATTGATTTCGCAAAACGTAAAAAAATTGAAATCTCACCTAGAACCCATGAAAGCATGGTCTATATTAAATACGCTATTTCAGGCATTGTCCTTTTCATCAGCGTAACCTTTTCTGTTGCCAAAGTTTTCGGAGTTCATAGCAGCTATGAAAGTGCGTTGGGCATTTTCGTGAAGGCGCCATTTACAACTTTGAGTCCTGCGGAAACCTTGTTTGCAACTTTGCCTAATGGAATTTTAAACTTTAAAAATGCAATAGCAGAAAATCCCACATTGGATGTTTTATCTGGGATTGTAAGTTTGCCTCCGCTATTTTGGGTACAACTATTCATTTTGGTGGGCGTTCTTATTTTTGCAGCATATGTTCCGAGAAGTTGGTGTAAATATTTCTGTCCCCATGGAGCTATTATGGCTATATTAAACAGGTTCAGTTTTCTTGGTTTAAAAAGGGATTTGACAAAGTGTGCAAAGGCTGAATGTCGTCGATGCGTTGAAGTGTGTCCTATGCGGGTCAGAATTTTGGATTTGCCATGGGAAAAGTTCAGCGACCCAGAATGTATTTACTGCCTAAAATGTGTGGACGCTTGTCCAAATAAGGCTATTAAACTGAAATATCCATAGTTGTGTAGATGTTTTAAGCCCAGAAGCTTTTTGAGTATTCGCTTAAAACTGTTTCGTAATTGGCTTTTGTTTGCTGGGCTATCTTATTCCAGTTGTATTTTTCTTGAACCTTTTTGTATGCATTCGTTTTTATCAAGTTTGCAAAGTTTTCGTCAAGTAACACCTTTGTTATTCCCCAAGCTAACGATTCGGGATTGTTTGCATAAACTTTAACTCCAGTAACATAATGTTCAACTATTTCTGATAGGCCACCAGTGTCTGAAACTACAACTGGACTTTTTGCAGCCATGGCTTCGAGGGCAACTATTCCGAAGGGTTCGAAAAGGGATGGCACAACGGAGACATCTGCGCATTTTTGCAGTTTCCTCAAGGTTTCATCGTCAACAAATCCTGTGAATTGAACCTTATGGGATAGTCCCATGTTTTTAACAATGTTTGAGAGTTGTTCTTTCATGTAGCCGTTGCCAACTATTATAAATTTTGCATTGACTTTTTCCAAAACTTTTGGCACAGCATTAACAAGCACGTGAACCCCTTTTTCATACACCAGTCTTCCTACGAAAAGGACGATTTTTTCTTCTGGCAATGCAAACTTGCCTCTGAAACTGCTTAAATCCTCCTGTTCCATTCTTGTGTAGACTTCAGCGTCTACGCCGTTTGGAATCATGACTAATTTGTCTGCTGGAAGTCCAAATGCCCATTTAACATGCGAAACCATGTAGTCGCTGCAGCATATTACTCTCCATGCTTCGTATGTAAGCCACGCTTCTGTTTCATGAATCATTCTTTCATAATCAAAATGAATTCCGTTTCGCCTTCCAATTTCAGTTGAATGTATTGTTGTTAGAAGGGGTTTCCTAAAGACATGTTTTAAGCCTATTCCAGCGTTTGCAACAAGCCAATCGTGGGCGTGAAAAATGTCAACATTTCCACCGATGCTGTTGACGAGGGCTGCTGCTTCCTTCTGCATGTTCACATTCATCAAATAAACCCATGTTGCAAAATCCGGCGAAGGGTTCTTGTAGGAGTCAACTCTAAAAACTTCAACGCCGTCGACAACCTCGTGTTGTGGCGCTTCTGGAAAATCGCATGTAACCACATAAACTTTGACACCATTTTTGGCTAGATTTCTCGATAAATAATAGACGTGAGGAGATATTCCGCCAATAATTCTTGGTGGGAACTCCCATGTAAGCATCATAACAGTTAATTCTTTAGTCATTTGGAAACCGTTCCTCCTGCAACGCTCTTGTAGGTTTCTAAAATGTTTTTTATCCAGTTGGCAGATTTTGGCGGGATCACCTTTATCTTTTCTAATGGAACTTTATACAGTCGATAAATTTCATCTCGCATCCACTCAGACTTAACCACTAATTTTTCTGCTTCGTACATTCCCAGCCATTCAAGACTTTTGATAGCCATGTTAAAAGGCGAATTTGCCCCATGGGAGCGATGTTCTTCTAGGCTTTCAACTGAAAAAATGAACGGCAAACTGAGCGCCTTCTTTAATGTGACTGCGGCCGGTGTGAAATGCCAATCATGAACATCTATCAAATCTACTTGTTTATGTGTGTTGTAATAGATATTTGCGGCTGTTCTTTCAACCTCTTGATTTAATGTGAGGACCCATGTGAGAACGCCTATGTGTGTGCGCACCGGATTCGTTACTCTGTAAGTTATAATGCCTTCTTGTTCCTCATGTTGTCCAGTCAAAAAATCATGATAAGTAACCACGGTGGTTTTCACATTATTTTTTGCCAATTGCACTGCAACTTCTCTAACGTAATTTGCAAGTTCTCCAACCACTCTCGGAGGGTATTCCCAAGAGAAAATTATAACATGCATTGCTTTCACTACGTGAAAAGTGCACACACTTTTATTATTCCTCTTCCAGTTAGGTAATACCGCCTTTTACCCTCGTTGTCAGCGAAGCTTTCAACAAAGCCTTCAAGTTTGTAATTGTCTAAGGTTTTTTCCACATCATCCATACTAATTTGCAGAATTTGTGCTACTTCTTCGCTTCTTCTGGCGAGGTCTGGAGCGGTGGCGCAAAGGTTATGTAACGTTTGTAAGATTTTTTCGGAGAGAGGCAATTCTTCTCTCATAGGCGTTCACTTTGACTAGTCTTAACATAGTTTAGTAGATGTTTTCTTATAAAGGAATAGGCAGCGTAATCAAAAGTATTTTGTAGCCGTTTGCACTTGCCTGTTCAATTTGTTGAATCTTTCTTTCGCAATCTTTATCAGCGCTTTCCTTAATGTTTCCCCCTTCATTTTTGTGAGCCTCATTTTCTTCAGTTGTTCCGTCAATTTTCTGTCATGAAGCGATTTTTCTGCCCAACGCTCAAAATCTCCACGATTGCCATGGAATTCTAAAGATTTCGTGTTGATTTTTTGAAGCGCTTTTATGAAACCTTTCAAACTCCATGCCATAGTTCCTGTGAAATTTTCTTCGCCAACACCCGTGTAAAATAGGAATGGTTCATCCGCAGCAATCGATGCAAGTCGCACTCTATTTTCAAAGTCAAGTATGGCGGCTTGTGCGGTTACGAAGGCATCCATTGGCGAGTTGAATGGGCTGAAATAAGAGTGAACTTCTCCTGGTGCTCCGCCTGCAGTGAACATGTAGTAAAGGTGGTCGCTTGTCTGGAAGTATCTCCAAATTTTCAGAAAATCTCCATCTTCAGCTTCCTTAACGAGGGGTTCAAGTTTTCTCACATTCGTGTAGTAAGCCCACTGCATGGTGTTTCCAAGCCAACAGCTTGCATCCCTCTCCAAATCAGCCCAAGAAACAGTTCCACCAAGTTCGGGAACATCAATTTCTCCAATGGGCTGATATTTTTCCACAACCTCCGAAGGTGTAGCCATGTGTAGATGCCACCACTTCAGAATCTCCTCGGGCAAATGTCTTAGAAAGTCATGTATGCCAGTTTCTGGCCAGTGATGTTCACCAAAGGTTTCGTAGTCTGGGAAGATGTTAATGCAGTGGCCTGGGGTTGCTGCCAGCCAGCTTGCGTATTTGTCTGCTGTTAGTGGCCATTCGCTCCACCATCTTGCTGAAAATCTGAAGCCTATGTCGTCGGTTAGTTTGTAATTTCGTAGTAATATTTTGATTTTTGTGCATCCTTTTGGTGTATAAAGATGGTTTGGCGATTTTTCGTGCAGTATTCTTTCGGCGCCTTCTGTGAATATTCCTTTGAACCCCATTTTTTCTATGGTTCTTGCAACGGCATTGTTGTATAGTAACTCGGTGTTTTCGAAAACTTTAGGTGCAAATCCAAGGAGGTCTTTCGTTATTTGTTGATGCATTTCTACTTGTTCTATAAATTCTTCTTTTTGTGGGTAAAGGCTTGCCAGCGAGTGATAATATGTTTGGCTTAAAAATTCCACGCAGCCAGTTTCAGCGAGTTGCTTGAAGGATTCTAAAAGATCTTTGTTAAACATTTCGCACTGTTCTAAAAATATTCCTGAAATGCTGAACGAAACCTTTACTCGTTTTTTCTCCCTTTTATGTTTATCAATCAGTTCAAGCAGTATGTTGTTTGATGGGAAATAACATTTTTTGCATGCTCTTTCGAAGACATCCCTGTTTACTGCAAGGTCAAAATAATAATCGAAGAGTTCCTTCTTTCTTAGGCGTTTAAAAATTTTGTTTTCCCAAAAGAAGCTTCTTTTTAATCTGTGGGGTTGATGGACTTCGAATACGAGTACGATATCAGTCAAATTTTTAGCCTCTTCTCTTTATTTATCATTTAAGTGTTTATTTCTAATTTGCTATGCGAAAATTGGCGGCGGAAAGTTTAGGTCGGATTCGAATTTTGAATTCATAATCTATTTATCCATTACACCAACTCTTTTAAAGCAAAGGTGAACTCGTGTGTCCATCGAAAAAATTAGGGTAGAAAGTCATCAAGAACTGGAGCAAATGATAACTAATGAGATAAGCCAGATAGAAAAGGGTTTGACTGTTATTTGCAGCAACGTTCCAATAAACGAACGGGCAGCTTTAGACATTTTATGCCACGACAGCAACGGGCAACTTGTTATTCTTCAACTGGACGTAAACGAAGACGACATTATGCTTTTGCATGGAATACAAAGCTTAGATTACGTTGACAAGTTCAAATCATTTCTAAAAGCCACCTACAACAAACACAAAATAGATGACAAAGAAAAGCCAAGGCTAATTTTGATTGCGCCAAGCTTTTCAGATGCGGTGCGACGTGCAGTTGAAAGCATGAAGGGTATACGCATCGACTTGTACGAGTGGGAATACTTAAAACTTGGAGACCATAAGGGCCTCCGTCTCCAACCCATTTTTACTTGGAAGCCTATGGAAAAACCGAAGGAAGAAAAGCCTGCTGAGAAGAAGCGTGAAGTAAAACCTTTGAAGAAAAAGGAACCTGAGCCAAGCGAAAAGAAGGAAGAGCCAGAACCGCCAAAGGAAGAGTTTCCAGCACCTCCACCAGAAGACAAACCAAAAGAAGAAGCCCCTATGCTGCACAAGGAAGAGCCAAAGAGGAAGCTAAAACTATTCTAAAAACGCCAAAGCCTATAATATCATTCGCTTCTTAAGAATTCTCCTAAGAAATGTTACTGGTGATTTTTTGAGAATTGGATTTTTTGTTTGGGAATATCCACCTGCGCTTGTGGGCGGCTTAGGCACTTATGCAGAATATATAACTCGTGAATTTGTTTCTATGGGAAATGATGTAACCGTTTTTACGCTTAACCCTGGAAACCTGAAAACCAGAGAAATAATAAAAGGCGTTGAGGTTCACAGACCCTTAATTGCAGATGCAAGCAATGTTTTTCCAATGTTCGTCATTGACGACTTGAAAAAGTGGGGAACAAACATTCGCTTGTTCAATGACATTTTCATTTATAACATATTGAGCGCAACCAAATTCATAAACAGCATGCTCAAAAAGGAAGGATGCAACTACGACGTGGTTTGCGTGCATGACTGGCTTAGCAGTATAGCCGGCATCATAGTGAAAAATGAAACAAAAGTTCCAATGGCATTTCATGTTCACAGCACCGAATGGGGTAGAAGCGGAGGAACAGGCTCCGAAGTTGTCTCATATCTTGAATGGGCAACAGCCCAAAGAGCTGACAAAATAATAACGGTAAGCCATGCCATGCAAGAAGACTTGGTGAGGCATGGATGGCCAAAATCAAAAATAAGTGTTGTCTGGAATGGAGTGGACCCAGCACGTTACAATCCTAAAAACTGCAAGCCCGAAGAAATAGAGGCTATCCGAAGTAGGTATGGCATTAAACCTGACGAGAAAATGCTTCTTTTTCTTGGAAGGCTGACGTGGGTGAAGGGTGTTGGAAACTTGATTCAAGCGATGCCAATGGTTCTGGAGGAGTATCCAAAAACTAAGCTTGTGGTTTTGGGAAAAGGTGAACAGCAAAACGACATAATTGAAACTGCAAATAGGCTTGGAATAAGCAGCAAAGTTGCCTACAGATTCGACTTTGTGCCAGAAAAAGAACGCATTTTACACTATGCAGCGGCTGACGTTTGCATTTTCCCATCAACGTACGAGCCTTTTGGAATAGTTAGCTTAGAAGCCATGTCCATGGCTAAACCATTAGTTGTAGGAGCCCAAGGCGTCGTCGGCTTCAGAGAACAAGTCATCTCATGCGGACCAGACCAAAACGGCGTGCACGTAAACGGCGGAAATGCGGCTGACATTGCATGGGGCATAAAAGAAGTCTTAAGCGATTATGAAAGGGCTAAAAAATGGGGAGAAAACGGTAGAAAACGGGTGCTGCAATATTTTACATGGAAAAAAGTTGCAGAACAAACTTTGCAAATATATGATATGCTTCAACATCCACAAGAAGAAGGAGAATCCAAAATAGTAGATTTGATGGAGAAGTTGACAAGGACATAAAAACGGGAAAGTTAAGTTCTTTTAGCTGCTGCTTTTTCTAGAGCTACTACGCCGGGCAACTTTTTGCCCATGAGAAATTCTATTAGCGCACCGCCAGCGGTGCTAACATAGGAAATCTTTTTTGATAATCCAAACTTCTCTAGGGCTGAGATTGTGTGTCCGCCTCCAGCTAGTGAGAATGCTTTTGATTTGACTATTTCTTCAAAAACCCTCTTGGTTCCGAAGATGAAATTGCTGTTTTCGAAAACTCCCATGGGTCCGCTTACTACAATTGATTTTGCAGCCCTTATCGTAGTAGCATAATCCTCCACTGTTTTTGCGCCAATGTCAAATATTTGATAATCTACTGGCAACTCATTGATTGAAACTTCTTTCCTTTTTCCATTAACCTCTACAGCCACATCCTTGGGCGTTTTAATCTTGTCTGGATACTTTTGCATTAGCTCTTTTATGCCTGGCACTAAACCCATAAGCTCTTTCTTCTCTAAAAATTCCATGTTTGGTTTGCCAAGGTTTACGCCCTTTGCCGCTAAGAAGACATGTCCGACGACGCCGCCTGTTAAAATGTAATCCGCTATTTTATTGTTTAATACATATCTTGATATTTCCAGAGAGTCGTCAGCTTTTGCTCCTCCGAGAATGAATACGCATGGTTTTTCTGGGTTCTCCAAGACTTTGCTTAGGGATTTCAGTTCTCTTTCCATTATGCGTCCTGCAACGCTTGGCAAAACTGCCGTAAAACCTATTATTGAAACATGCGCTCTGTGGGCTGCTGCAAAAGCATCATTCACAAATAATTGGGCTAGTGGAGCCAAATTTTTAACAAGTTCTGTTTTTGCATGTTCTTCTGGGGTTCCCTCTTTTGTTTCATTCGCATATGTTCTAACATTTTCTAGGACAAGGATTTCGCCATCTTTCAAATTTTTGATTGCATTTTTGGCTTTTTCACCGAAAACATCATCCACATATTTGACTGGTTTGCCCAAAATTCTGCCAAGAATTTCCGCATGCTGTTTTAACGGTATAAAATCCGGGTCGCCTTTCCGTCCTTGATGCGCCAAAACCACAACCCTTGCGCCTTTATTTGCCAACTCTTTTATTGTTGTTTCACCATGGGCTCGGATTCTCACATCTTCCAAGACTTTTTTGGTTTCTGGATCTACTGGAGAGTTGAAGTCTACTCGTAAAAGCACAACTTTGCCTTTAACTTGCACGTCATCAAGGGTTAGAAACTTTACCATTTTTCTCACCTCATATTGAAAAGAAAAATTAGGGAAGGTGAAGGCTAGAATCCAGCCTTTTTCCCGATTAACTCTATTAGTTCAACCATTCGGCATGAGAAGCCCCATTCGTTGTCGTACCATGCAAGCACTTTAGCAAGGTTTCCGGCGACAACCATCGTTGAAAGTCCATCGACAACAGCGGAATATGACGTGTGGTTCACATCTGTCGAGACAATAGGCTCTTCAGTATATTCCATTATTCCCTTTAGTGGTCCTTGAGCTGCTTTTTTGAATGCAGCGTTCACTTCATCCTTTGTTGCGTCTTTCTCTAATACTGCCGTCAAATCCACTATTGAAACGTTTGGAACTGGAACCCGTAGGGCTATTCCGTCAATTTTCCCTTTAAGTTCTGGAAAAACTAAGGCTGAGGCTCTGGCTGCGCCAGTTGTTGTGGGTATTATGTTTACTGCTCCGGCTCTTGCACGGCGTAGGTCTCTGTGTACTAAGTCTTGTATTCTTTGGTCGTTTGTGTAGGCGTGGGCTGTTGTCATGAGTCCAGCTTTTACTCCAAAACTTTCATGTAATACTTTGACGCATGGTACTACGCAGTTTGTGGTGCATGAGGCGTTTGAGAGTATGTTGTGGTTTTTGTGGTCGTATTTGTCGTGGTTTACGCCTAAAACTATTGTTATGTCTGGGTTTTCAGCTGGGGCTGATATCAAAACTTTTTTTGCTCCCGCTTGCAAGTGTTTTGAAGCGTCTTCTCTTTTTGTGAATAATCCTGTGGATTCTACGGCTAAATAAACATCCAAGTCTTTCCAGGGCAGCATCGCCGGGTCTTTTTGCATCAAAACCTTAAGCTCTTTTCCGTTGACAATTAGGTTGTTGTCTTTAACTTGTACATCGGCGTTGAATCTACCATGCACTGAATCATATTTTAAGAGGTGGGCTAGCGTTTTTGCATCGGTTACGTCGTTTATGGCTACAAAGTCTATGTTGGCGTTTCTTTCTATGGCTGCTCTGTACAGAAGGCGTCCAATTCTGCCGAACCCGTTTATGGCTACTCTTATTGCCATTTACTTTTTCACCTACTTTGGCTTTGAATTATCTAATCGATGTTTTCTCCTAATTAATTTTCCGACTGTCCTTTTTAGAGGAAGTATGAATTAGGTTTAGCGTAGTTTCATTAGAACCATTTCTGCAGCCAAAACCATTGGTTCCCAAGTTTCGCAAAGCGGCGGCGCATAAGCAGTGTCCGCCTTTGCCAGTTCTCTCACTGTCATCTGTTTTTGTATGGCGAATGATATGGCGTTTATGCGTTGGGTTACTTCTTCTCCGCCGATGATTTGGGCGCCAATTATTCTTTGCGACTCTTTTTCAACAACAAGCTTCACTTTTATTGGCAAGGCGCCAGGGTAATAGTCAGCTTTTGTTTTAGAAGCAATTATTCCAGTTACAGTTTCAATTCTTGCCCTTTGGGCAGCATTTTCAGTCAAACCCGTCACACCTACGTCCATGTCAAAAAGCCTTGTTACAGCAGAGCCTAAAACTCCCGTGAAGAGCGCATAACCGCCAGCGGCGTTTATTCCAGCAACTTTCCCTTGTCTCACAGCCACCGTGCCTAATTGTGGCAAGGCTGGTTTTTGAGTGACAATGTGTGTGGCTTCTGCGCAGTCGCCTACTGCGTAAATGTCTTTAAGGTTTGTTTCCATTCTAGCGTTTGTTTTTATAGCCTTTGTTTCTCCCAATGCTACGCCAGCGTTAGCAGCAAGTTGGGTGTTGGCTCTCACGCCAAAGGCGCTTATGAATAAGTCAGCGTTGATTTGTTCGCCTCCAGCCATTATTCCAGTCACTTTTTCTGTTCCAAGAAATTCTTCAACGCCTTTTCCCGTTAGGATATTTATTCCCTTCTCTTGCAGCATTTCCTGAACCATTTTCGCCATGTCAGCGTCAAGCATCATTGGCAATATTTGTGGCAGAAGCTCCACAACCGTTGTTTTTAAGCCTCTTTCAGTGAGGGCTACAGCCATCTCTAAGCCTATTAAGCCGGCTCCCATAATTACGGCTGTTTTTGCTCCGTTTCTGATGGCTTGTTCAATTTTTTCGCCGTCTTCCAGTGTTCGAAGTGAATGTATTCCTTGTTTTTCTTTGCCTTTTATTGGTGGCATGAAGGAGCTTGCGCCTGTAGCTAATATTAGGCTGTCGTAGGGGATGGTTTCTGTTTTTCCAGTTTTATCTACTGTTTCAATGGTTTTGTTTTGGGCATTTATGGCTGTTACTTCTGTTTCGGTTTTGAGGTTTAGTTTCATCATTTGGAAGTATGCTGGTGGAAAAACAATGAGGTTTTGGAAGTTTGGTATTTGTCCGCCTATCACGAAGGGGAGTCCACAGCGTGAGTAGCCCGCATTTTTTTCCTCAGTTATTAAGGTGATTTCTGCTGTGCGGTCTGTTTTTCTTGCGGCTGCTGCTGCGTCCACTCCAGCAGCGTGGGCGCCTATTATGACTATACGTCTCGGCATAATTTTCATCTTTATTTTGTTAACGTTTTATGCCACTCCACCGCTTGGTTAAAGTTCATTAGGTTAGCCAGTTCGCCTTGCAAATTTGACGGTTTTATAATGAGCAGCCAGCCTTTTCCATATGGGTCTTCGTTTAACACTTCAGGTTTTGATTGAACTTCTGCGTTTACTTCTAATACTTCTCCGCTTATTGGTGCAACCAAATCTGAAACGGCTTTTACGGATTCCACTGTTCCGTATGGTTCGTTCTGTTTTGTTGTTGTTCCGGGGCTTGGCAACTCTGCATAGACAATTTCTCTGAGTTGTTTTTGAGCGTAGTCTGTAATGCCTACTCTAACTTTGTCTCCTTCAATTTTCAGCCATTCAAACTCTTTTGTGTAGTATAATCCTTCTGGCACTTCATATCCGTCTACTTTCACCATATTTTCCACCTCTGATTGGTGCTTATTCTCTTATGTTTTAGCCTTTAAAATTAACTGTCAAAGAAAGGATTATCTATCATGGTGAAGCGAGAAAGATAGAGATTTGTGCGCTAAGTTTGACCTAAAGTAAGAAGCAAAAGTGTTAAGCCTTACACTTTTCTTTTTCCTTGTATATATTCTTCCACCCACTCTTTTGCGGTGGAATCTGGCACCTGCAATGGTGGATGCTTAAAAGCGTATGAAGACATGCTTATGAGTGGTCCTGCTATTTTGCGGTCTAATGCGATTTTTACAGCCCTTATAACGTCAATCACAACTCCGGCGCTGTTCGGTGAATCCTCAACTTCAAGTTTAACGCTTATGGTTAATGGTCTGTCGCCGAATTTTCTACCTTTAAGCCACAAGTAACAAATCTTCTTGTTTCCCAGAAAATGGACATAATCTGAAGGACCTATTCTTGTGGGCAAATCATATGGGACGAGGCTTTTCACGGCTTCTGTCTTGCTTATGCGCTTGGTTTTTAAACGCTCCTCAACTGTCATATTTAAAAAGTCTGTGTCTCCGCCAAGGTTTAACTGGTAAGTTTCGTCCACAATCACTCCTCTGTCAACGCATAACCTAACCAAGTTTCGATGCAGAATTGTTGCGCCCAACTGGCTTTTAACATCATCTCCAGCTACTGGCAAACCTTTTTCCTCAAATTTTTTGCTCCACGCTGGGTCTGAGGCTATAAATTCTGGTATGCAATTTATGAAGGCGCATCCAGTGTCTAAGGCTGTTTGAGCATAAAATCTGGTGGCGTTTCGGCTGCCTACTGGTAGATAGTTAACAAGAATGTCTGCTTTGGCTTGTTTCAGAGTTTCCATTACATCCATAGTCTTAACTTCATCACCGTTGTAAACTTTGAAGGGTTTTTTCATGTGTTCAGCCACACCGTCCAAAATTGGAGCGGGCGAAACTTTCACGCCCAATGGGGGGACATCTGCGAATTTAGTGGCGCAATTTGGTTCGGTGAATATGGCTTCGGACAAATCCTTTCCAATTTTATTTTTGTTGACATCAAAGGCGGCGACAAATTTTATATCCTTTATATGGTATCCGCCGAAATTTACATGCATGAGCCCCGGCACATTCTCCTTCTCTTCAGCGTCTTTGTAATATTCCACTCCTTGAATCAAAGCGGATGCACTGTTGCCCACGCCGGCTATTGCTACACGAATTTCTGGCAACTCAGTTTTCTCCTTTCAGGCTTTGTTAAGGCTTTAGAACTTGTCTGCTCTATAACTTTTTCTGGAAACATAGCAAAATTAAAAGGGAACCTTCAGTTATATACAATTTTCGGAGTGCACATTTATGGGCAAAAGTGAAGTGGACATAAAATATGAGCCTTTCAAAGAAATTGTGGTTATGGAACGCAACTTTTTTTCAACACCAGACGAAATAGCAAGGTTCACCTCCATAATTGCTGGAGGAAAACCCGCAGGTTTATACTGGGCTGAAGGCGTAGCATTCCTTTATTTTCCTCTTCCAGCATCCACTGAAATAGCTGCGAAAGAGTTAATTGAGAACAGCCGAGTTTATTGGACTTTTGTCGGTTACGCTTTTATGCCAAAATATCAGTCGACTATTGAAACTAGGGAGAAAATTATTGTTCCAGTCATTGACATGTCTTCTAACCCTCTGTTCCGAAAGGTTGCAAATTGGCTAAAAGAACAAAAATAGCCGCAATACAGTTTGAAGGCAAAATTTTCTCAGGAACAGGCGAAGGTGCAAAATTCGTTAGTCTTCCATGGGTAAAAAGGCAAATAACCAAAAAACTCGGTTTCACTCCATATCCAGGCACATTAAACATAAAACTAACAGAAGATAGCCTAAACTTCAAAGAATTGTTAAAAAAAGCAAAAGCAATAGAAATTTCGCCATCTGAAGGTTTTTGTCGTGGAAAATGTTTTGAAGCATATTTTATGGATGCGCTCAAATGCGCTATTGTAATGCCTGATGTTGCAAATTATCCAGTAGACATCGTAGAAGTCATAGCGCCAATAAATTTGAGGAAAGAATTCAATCTTAAAGATGGCGACTTGGTCAAGGTTAAAATAATCCTTTAACTTATCCTTGTCTTGGCTTAAACTTGAAGAACTCGCTTATGTAATTTTCTAGCAAGTTATACTTTTTCAAATAATCGCCATATTTCACAAGGGCGTTCATGGCTCTGGCGGAGTCTTCTGGTGAAGCATATGCTGGTATTCCAAGCTTGTCAAATCTGAAACGTGTGTGCAAAGCCATTTCAGTTTCGCCGATGTCGCATGCAACTATTGGCTTGTCATATTTGCTTGCAACCTTAGCCACTCTGTCAATGTAGTCTTCTTGCAAGGCTGGAGTATGATGTAAACCGAGCAATATTATGCCGTGAATTTCCGGGTCTTGGAAGAGAATTTCAACAGCTGTTTCAAACATTTCAGATGTTCCTGAGCCTGTTATGTCAACTGGATTGAGATTTGTTGCAAATTTTGGAAGCGTACCCTCTTCCTTGAGTTTCTCAAATTTTTTAATAGTGTCTTCTGAAAAGCGTTTAACAGCTAGTCCTCTCAATTCGCATTCGTCAACAGCCATTATGCCTGGACCACCAGCATCTGTAACTATTCCAATGTTTTTACCAGCGGCGGGCGGCTGCATAGCCAAGGCTTTTCCAGCGTCAAAAAATTCCTCCATGTCCTTTGCCCTTAAAATGCCAGTCTGTACAAAAACAGCGTCGTATATTTGGTCTGAGCCAGCTAAGGCTCCAGTGTGAGAAGCGGCTGCTCTTGCTCCTGCTTCTGTTCTGCCAGATTTTAGAGCCACTATGGGTTTTTTCTTTGAGACTTCTTTTGCTATTTTTATGAATTTTCTTCCAGATTTTATGTCTTCGATGTATAGTAATATTACTCTGGTTTCCTTATCATGGAGTAGATAATGCAGCATTTCAGCCTCATCCACATCACATTTGTTTCCAAAACTTACGAATTTGCTAACTCCAATTTGTCGACCAGCCAAATAGTCAAGTGCTGAAACGCCGAATGCACCGCTTTGCGTTACCATGGCTATGCTTCCAGGCATTGGACGGGGCGTCGCGATAACTTCTTCTCCTGTTGTCAAAACTTTTGTTTCTGGGAGAAAGAGCATGTCAACGCCTGTTCTTGAATCATAAACGCCTAAGCAGTTTGGTCCCAAAATGCGTATTCCAGCCTTCTTGGCTATTGATAAAACTTCGTTTTCAAGGTCATGTTTTCCTATTTCGCTGAAGCCAGAACTGATTATAACAACTGCTTTCACCTTTTTAGATGCAGCATCCTCCATTATTTCTGGCACAACTTCTGCTGGAACAACCACCACAACCGATTCCAATTCTACAGGAATCTGGGTTAATGAAGGATAACATTGGAATCCTAAAATAAAATCTTCATGAGGGTTTACTGGAAAAACCTCTCCTTTGAAAACTCCTCTTCTCTTATTTTCGGCGAAATTTTTGAAAATTACATGTCCTGCCTTGCTTATCTTTTTGGTTGCTCCTACGATGGCGACTGATTTTGGAGCAAAAAATGCATGAAGATTTTCTGTGGCTGATTCCATATTTGTTTTCACCTTTTAGCTCTTACAATAACTACTGGTTTATGTTTTACCGTTTCAAGCATCTCCCAGCTTACTTCATTCAATCCAACTTTAAATTTTTCCGCCATATCCCAAACTGTTCTTCCAGCTCCAAAACCTCTCGAACGATTTGCAATTTCAGCTATTTCCAATGCATTTTCAGCCGGCATTTTACATCCAACCACTGCTATGGGCGTTGCTCTTTTCTTAAATTTAAACATGCGCCCAATAACATAAGCGATAAACCCTCCAAAGGAATGGATGCCTTTAATCGGTTTTGGGCGAGGTGTGAAATGAAAATTTCTGAATGAAAAAGTTTTATCAGTATCCACAATTATCACAGAAACTTTTTTTCCTAATCGCAGCCACATTTGCTTGCGTATCTCTTCAGCTATGCCAAAAGCATCGTTTAAAGGCAAACTCACATAAGAATAAGCTAAATTGCTTCCATCTATGCCGCCCTCAGAGCCGAACATTAAAGCCTGCAAAAAACCAGCATAATGTAAGGCAACTTGTTTGTGGCGACTTCCCATTTCTAATGGGTACTCTCGCATATAATGGAGCAGTTTTCCGCGGAAATGGCATAATGGTCCAAGAAAATAACCCCAGACTATTCGCATCCAATATTTAGAAATCAATCTTGCGCTTAATTTTGGTTTAACATTGCTTTCGTCAACGATGTTTCTTGATGCAGTTGAAATCGCCTTTTCTGATACTACAACAAAATCTCCGTCGCTTATTCTGCCCCTAACGCCTTTTCTAATCTCTTCTATGTAATTTTCTCCAGGTCTCCAATATTTTGTAGTTATAGCTAAAACTTTGTATTTAACCATACTAACGCACTAATTTTAAACGCTGGGGGGCGCTCACAAGGTTCTGAATTGTTTCTTTATTTCTTCAATATTGCATTCTGGCGGTTTCATTTTTCCCTCTGGACAGTAGCCTAATTCAACGCAGGATGGTCCAGCATTTTCAAACAATATTGGCGCAGCCTTTTTTGCTTGTTTAAGCATTTCAATTGCCACTTCTCTTATTTCCCATTGGGAACGCATGCAACATCGCAAATTGAAAAAATGGCGAAGTTCACGGGCGTTCATGGTTACAATTATGTTTGTTTTGGCAGCGTTTGGAAGAATAAACCTTGCATCCTCTTTTGGGACTCCCAATGTTAAAAGTTTCGTGTATGTTTCAGAAATTTTCTCTAAGGTTTCATCGAAGATTTTTTTTGCTTCGGCTTTGTTTGCTATGCTTTGCGGCGTTACATACTTTTCCAAAGTGTCATAGGTTACATAGCGTTGGCTTTGCTGCGTGTATGATGCAATCCTATGCCTAACAAGCTGATGGGTCATGGCTCTGGAAACGCCTTCAATGCTGAAAGTGAAAGACGCATGTTCAATTACTGAAACATGACCATAGCCTGTAACCCGCTTTATAATGCGCTTAGCTGTTTCTTCATCCATTTTCTCAAAGATTTCTGAGGGGCTTCCGCTTTTTGATGATGTTAAGGCTGCAGTTCCGCATAGAAGTTCTGCGTCCGCAGTATAGCGAAGAAGCTTAACCTTCAATTTTTTGACCTCACTTCACTTTAGCATGAAAGTAATAAATTTGTTTTGTGCAAAAGCCTATGGAGGCATTGATTGTTGAGGGTAAAGAAAACTGTTGACTACATAAACGAATTACGTTTAAGCGATAACGAAGAGAAAAGATTGCTTGGGAATAAACTTGCAGTTCAATACGCAAAGTGGACAAAGACGCTTAACTTGCAAGACTTCTTAGATTTCACCAAATTTATACAAGAAAATAAGGCTGAAATAGGCGTTGCACAATTTTTCGGGAAATTTCGCGCCTACGCCTTCGAAGAGTACATTTACCATTTACTCCAAGCCAAAATTCGCCTTCCCAAGCGTTTGAAGATTTTTTGGGGAGAAAAGTGTCTGGTTTGGCGAAAGGAAGATGAGAGCTATGCTATGGAGTTTGATGTTTCCATAGGCAAGAAAATGAACGGTTTAGTTGAGCCAACAATTGTTTTTGATGCTAAAGTGGAACTTGACTCTGCAAGGTTAAAAACAGCTCTAGCATCCTTCGTCATCTTAAAGCGTTGGAATTCTGATGTTAAATGTCTCCTAGTTTACGTGGTTAAAAATGTGGATTCTGCTCTCTTAGAATTAGCCAATCATTGGATTGATGGAGTTTTTCGTTTAAGCCTTGAAAAGGATGAGACAAGGGCTTTGCTTGATTATGTTGCTAAATGTTTCAGTTAATGTTAAATGTGTGCGTATATGCGGTCTGCCGTGTATCTTCCACTTTCCATTTCCCTCTCTATCTCACGCAACAAAAGTATTCGCTTAAACGTGGGCGGGTGTGTCGCAAACCACGTGTTAATTTTCACCCATGTAGATTTGGCTTCTTTCTCCATGGCAATTTCCAATTCTCTCTCGTCAAGCACTCCATCCTTGTCTAAGTCATATTCCTCTTTTTTCTCTATTATCGGTTGAATCTCCTGTTTCGCCATCGCCGGGTCTTCAATATAGAAGGCTCTGGCTCCTGATGTTGGCTTCGGCGAAAGCGACAATCCATAAGTAATCTTTGTTAATGCACTTTCCAAGTTTCGAGGCGAACCAGTAACATAGGCTGAGTATGCATCTGCATAATGTTCTCTGAGTCTGCTAAGTCTCATAACGCATAAAAGCGAAATTATGTAAACCACGTAAGAGATTATTGCAATAGCGAAAAAAGCTGCTTTTATGCTGCTTTCTTCCTTCTTCTTTGATGATGCAGGCGCCCATATTGCTGCTTCCCATGTTCCCCGTGCAATCAAATAGGCAAGTAATGGAAGTGCCGAAACAATAGTCATTACTATGTAATCCTTATGTTTAATATGGCCTAACTCATGACCAATTACGCCTTTGATTTCTGCTTCGTTTAATTTCTTTAAAAGTCCTTCATGAACTGCTAGGGTGGCGCTGTTGGCTGTTCTTCCAAAAACGAAAGCGTTAGGCGTTTCATCTGGCACAACTGCTAGTTTTGGCATTGGTATGCCGCTTTTGTCTGCCAATTCTTTCACCGTGGATTCAAGCCATGGATTTTCGCCAGGTTTCAGATATTGCAAGCGTGTGGAAGCGCTGACTATCGCTGGTCCTATGAGGTATTGGAGTAGTATAAAGAGTATTGTGCCTATCACAGCGTAAACCAGAGAAAGCTGAACAATGAACATTATTGCTGATAGGAATAAGGCGAAGATTAGGGCTACAAAAAATATTGACGTTCCCATTGCAAGCTTTAACTCGCCAAGTCTCGCCATAACATTCCCATACTGTTCAAATGACGAAGGCTGATTTAATTAAAGCTTTCTAAAACGTGGGCTTTTTCATCGCAATTTGGCGAAAGTGGATTCAGAATCCGACTTTCAAATATAGAAAATCCATACTCAAAATTCACACCCATTAAATACTCCACACTTAACAAATTTAAAGTGAAGGTGTTGTTGAGGTTTAAGCATGAACAAAAAATATCGATGCATCATCGAGGTGGAAGTCCCAAACGGCTCAAAAGGTTGGCAGGAAGTAGCAA